>NZ_JJNZ01000060.1 GCF_000690055.1 Pseudoalteromonas fuliginea | reverse complement strand
GGCTTTTTTACGTCTGCAGAAAAGTGAAATACGCGCAATTAACACACACTCATATCGCGACATAAAGATAGTGTAGCATTTCACTGTGGCTCTCCACCGCTGTGGGCACTACGACATCCTACTGCGTAGCGCACCGGCTTCACATTGTAGAAAGCCCGACTATAAATAGTCGGGCTTTTTTACGTCTGCAGAAAAGTGAAATGTGCACACTTAACACTCTCTCACATCAACTCCCATCACGTAGGTCGGGCGAGCGTTGCGACTCCCGTAAAAAGCATAAAAAACCTTCGCTCAACAATGAGTGGTAGCATTTGTACTGTGGGTAAATAATACCAATTGGTTTAACATCTTACCTAATATAAAAGCTTTAACTATCTGGTCTTGTTATAAGTATTGAACATGACCTTTAAGCCTTTATATACGCTTTGGGTAGGTTAACTGAAGAGAATGAAAATAGTTAGGTAGAGATTGATACAGAGGTTTTACACATGAACTTAAATCTAAAGGGCATGATATTTAATAGTACTTATGGAGTGCCTGTGTAAACTAGCCACGTTATCTACCAGCATTCATTAATTTTTTTATAGCCAGATAAGCGGTTAGGGGCTGCTTTAATTTCATATGTACTGAGCGTTATTAATTTTTAACCCTAAGATTAACTAAGGCCATATACTTTATATTAAAAACTATCGACAAGACTTACTAAAAAGTGTTTTGTGTACTCCTTAAACTAAAGTTTATTTTATACTCTCCTGGTTCTAATTAACCATCTATATATGCCAATAAAGAACAATGCTGCAGATCCGAAGCCACTCAACATCCAAATGACTTTTAAAATGTTACCGCCAATGCTGCCGTCATGTAGAGGGTGTATCCAGTTTTTAATTTTACTAGCCGTACTTTGTTTATCTATATTAAACATGCTCTCTAACTTCCCTGTAAGAGCATTAACCTCTATATAGCTATGTGGAAAGCGATAAGAAGGATCGTTTACAGTTTGAAATCTAAATCTGTAAATCGCATTTAAGTTTGATGGTGTTTCAATCCAAGCTAAACGCGCACCCGGTAATGCTTTTTTAGCTATTAGTATCGCTTGCAATAAAGGAATATTAGATTGTTTACTCGGTTGTATTTGTGTTTTTGAAGGGGAGTTTATATCGCTAACTAAAGCGGTTAATATAGGATCTGTCTGCTTTGGAATAGCAAGCATAATCCCTGTAATCGTTAGAGCTAATAATGGGATGCACAAGCTTAAACCAATTAATTTATGCCAGTCATAAAGTAGGCCTATTTTAGAACTGCGACGTTTAAATTTTAACGATTTTATCCATTGACCTTTTTTTGGCCACCACGCTAATAACCCAGATATGAGAAGGATTAATGTGGCAATGCCTATATACCCCACAATTATAATACCGGTACTTCCTGTGAGTAATGAAAAGTGCAGGTTATATAACCATGTAACAAAATAATCGCCCCAGTAATCTTTTCGAATTACTTTATATTTATCATTTGAGAGCCAAATCATTAAGGTTGCAAATTCACGATTTTGTGTTTCTACAGGGTTATAGTAACGAGCCGGTATGATTGAATTGTCATCTGTTACCTCAAGCCGCCAGGGCCCATACTTATCTGGAAAAGCCGTTTTTAAGTTTTTGTATGCCAAATCCCAGTCGACTTTGTCTGTATGCTTTATATTTACTTTAGTGAGGTTCAGTTGTGAATCTATTTGTGGGTAATATATTAATACTGAGCCAGAGAATGCAATAACAGTGAGTAAAAACCCTATTGATAAACCTAAATAAAGGTGTAATCGTCTAAATATCTTTTGCCAAGAAAGCTTTGGAAGCATGAATAAAGTAGCCGTAATAAGTGAGTGTACTTAAACAATAATTATTAGGTATTTTATAGTGTTTTAGAGAAGAAAAGTGCGACATTTTGTCGCACTTCTTACAATGCATATTTAAAAAATAAAACGCCAGCTCAAGGCTGGCGTTAAAATACAATCTTAAAGTTTATTTAAGCTTTAGGTCCTGCATTTTTTATATCATCTGATACGTCGTACTTAGCAAAGTTCTCAGTGAAGTCTACGGCAAGTTTTGCTGCATATTCATTGTATTTAGCTTTATCTTCCCACGTATTAATAGGGTTAAGTAAGTTTGTATCTACACCCGGAACGGCAACTGGCACATCTAGGTTTAAAACATCAATATGTTGAGTTTCAACGCCTGTTAATTTACCAGATACAATAGCATCAACTACTGCGCGAGTAGTTGGAATATCAAAGCGCTTGCCTGTACCGTAAGGGCCGCCAGTCCAACCTGTATTCACAAGGTACACTTTAGCGCCAAACTCGCGTACACGCTTCATAAGAAGCTCAGCGTAAACACCAGCAGGGCGTGGGAAAAATGGTGCACCAAAACAGGTTGAGAATGTTGATTCAATATCGCTAGTAGAGCCAATCTCAGTTGAGCCAACTTTAGCTGTGTATCCACTTAAGAAGTGAAAAGCAGCCGCTTCTTCGCTAAGAACAGATACCGGTGGTAATACACCGCTTACATCACAGGTTAAAAATACAACTGCTTTTGGTTCGCCTGCGCGGTTTTCTACTTTACGTTTTTCAACGTGTTCAAGTGGGTATGCTGCACGGCTGTTTTGAGTAAGGCTTGTATCGTGAAAATCAGGAACGCCCTTCTCATCTAGCACTACATTCTCTAAAATAGTACCAAAGCGAATTGCATTCCAAATCACAGGTTCGTTCTTTTGTGACAGGTCGATACATTTAGCATAGCAACCGCCTTCAATATTAAACACGCTTCCAGGTGCCCAACCGTGTTCGTCATCACCAATTAAAAAGCGAGTAGGATCTGCTGAAAGAGTTGTTTTGCCCGTACCAGATAAACCGAAGAATAATGCTGTATCGCCTGCTTCACCAACGTTAGCAGAACAGTGCATTGGTAATACACCTTTTGCTGGTAGTAGGAAGTTTTGTACAGAAAACATCGATTTTTTCATTTCACCGGCGTAGCGCATACCTGCTAGTAATACTTTACGCTGTGCAAAGTTAATAATAACGGTGCCATCGCTATTTGTGCCATCACGTTCCGGCTCACATACAAACGAAGGAACGTTCATTACTTGCCATTGTGGTAAGTTTGAGGCGTTATAGTTTTGTGGTTCGATAAACATGTTTTTGGCAAAAATATGGTGCCACGCTGTTTCTGTAGTTACGACTACAGGTAAATAATGCTCAGGGTCAGCGCCAACTTCTAGGTGAGAGGTGAAGTGGTCATTACTTTGAACATGTGCTTCTACGCGAGCCCATAATGCGTCAAATTTTTCTGCATTAAATGGGCGGTTAACGTTGCCCCATTGAATGTCATCTTGAGTTGTCGCTTCTTGTACAATAAAACGATCTTTTGGTGAACGGCCAGTTCGTTTTCCTGTAATTGCAACAAAAGCACCATTTGCGGCTAAAGTACCTTCGCCACGGCGGATCGCATGCTCGACAAGTTCAGCTGCGGTTAAATCGACAAAACGTGTAGCGCCTGTAGTCATGTTTATACCTAACTATGTGTGAGAGTTTGAACGGATAGCTCTGGGGTTATCAGTGCCCTTAAACTGAAATTATAGTAACAGAAGGTTTTAAGATATTCGAGCCCGCAAAGCCCCTAAAAACACATATATTTAAGAAAAAACATGAATAATTTCAATGATACCGGTGTCATGAAATTAGCAGAAAATATGACACCGGTATCATCTTTTTATAATATAAAACCGCATATTTTGCGGCTTTAATTACTATATATAGATGAAGCTGAACATTTAGTTGAAAATGCTTTTTATGTCTTGTTCGTTAAAAACATACTCTTTTAAACAGTAATGGCAGTTAATGTTAACAGTCCCTTTCTCAGCTACATCTTTGAGTAGTTCTTCTTGTCCAATATTAACAAGTGCAGTAATTGTTTTATCACGACTGCAACCACATTTGAATTTAATCGCTTGAGGTTCAAATACGCGAGGATTATCTTCGTGATAAAGACGTGTAAGAACAGTGTTCGCATCTAAGTGTAACAACTCTTCATTTTTAATCGTGTTACTTAATGCTTCTAGGTGTGCAAAGTCTTCAATTGATTTTTGTTTATCAACTGGGAGTACTTGTAAAAATAGACCACATGCTTTTGCGCTACCTTCTGTTGTGTCGGTTGCAAACCAAAGGCGTGTTTTTAGCTGCTCTGACTGCTCAAAGTAACTTTCGATACATTCACTAAGAGTATCATGCTCTAGCGGCACTATACCCTGGTAGCGTTCACCTTTTTCAGGGGTAATAGTGATTACCATATAGCCTTGGCCAATAAGCTCTTTTACAGTTGTGCCCGTAATTTCGCTTTGCAGGCGCGCAATACCACGCATGTTTTGTTTGTCATCACCATTTATAACTGCATATTTAACTGGGCCATCACCTTGAAGCTGTACAGCAATTTCACCTTCAAACTTTAAGGTAGCAGTAAGTAAACAGGTTGCAACGAGTAACTCACCAAGTAATGCTTTAACAGGATCTGGGTAATTATGGTCGGCAATCATTTCATTATAAGCACTCTCGATTTGTACGAGTTCGCCACGAACATCTAGTTCGTTGAATAAATAACGGTGAAGTAAATCTTGTTGCATGAGCGGCTATACCTAACTTGATTTCATTTTTAAAAGTTCGCGTCTTTGCTTTTTATCCGGTTTTTTATCCGGATGGGGGGCAAAAAAGCTGTTATTTTTGCGTGCGATGCTGTTCTGTTCGCGTTTAGCAATACTGGCATCAGATTCTTGATACATGGTCTGTGCAATGGGGGCGCTTTGGCGTTTTTCAAGCACTGAGAGTATAGTTATCAGCTTTTCATCTACTCCTTGTGCAAGTTTTATGTTTGCGCCAACTTCTACTATTTTACTCGCTTTTGTACGCTGTCCATTATAATGCACTTTGCCGCCTTGTACCATTTCACGTGCAGTCGCACGAGTCTTATAAAAGCGAGCGGCCCATAACCACTTATCTAATCGAACTTTTAACTCATCTTTATGGTCTGAACTTACGTGGCTGTTACTTTTTTTACTCATAAGGCATTTAGTCCAGTGTATTATAACTTAAAATTTATCATGAAATCATTGTAGGCTAAAGGTATTATAATCGCAGTCTGTTTTGCCTTGAGAGAGTGAGTCAACTCATTCTGTTTACAAAGTTTAATATTAGCGTGCTTGTTGAATGAAATATGAAAGGGTACTATGGGTACGCGCTTACGCAGTAAATTAAAATAAGAATATTATTTATGGAACAGCAAATACAGCAACTTAAACAATTTTTAATTCGTTTACCACATGCAAAATTAAGTGCATTAGTGACTCTATTAGTTGTTGTTTATCTTGCTTTTTTATTATCAAAATTGGTTTGGCTTATGTGGCCAAATCCGGTTGTATCTCCACTTACTCCAATGCACTACGCTAATCAAACCAAGGGTGTCGCTGGTAATCGCTCTACGCAGCATATAGTGGAGCAATTTTTATTTGGTAAAAAAGTTGCAACAAATAATAATACTACGCGGCAATCACAAGTTATTAACAATGCACCTGAAACGCGCTTAAGTATAAATTTAACAGGCATAGTGGCGGTAAGCCATGATGATAAAGCAGGTGTGGCTATTATAGAATCACAAGGAAAACAAATAAGTTACTTAGCGGAAGAAGTTATACAAGGCACGCGTGCGAAAGTCGCACAAATATTACCAGATCGTGTGATTTTAAGCGTAAGTGGTGGCTTTGAAACATTAATGCTTGATGGTCTAGATTTCACAAAAAAAGTATCAATGCCTGTTCTTGCTGCCCGAGACGATTCAGAAATGGGACCACAGATGCAAATAGCATCAAGGGATCAAAAAATAAATGCAACCGCAGATCCACAAGTAAGAGAAACCTTAATAGAAACACGTGAAGAGTTACTCGAAGAACCAGGTAAATTATTTGACTATATACGTGTCTCACAAGCGATGAGTGATGGAGTACTTATAGGTTATCGCTTAAGTCCAGGAAAAGAACCTGAGCTATTTAAGCAAATGGGATTACAAAATAACGATTTAGCTATTGCGATTAATGGCTATCAATTAACAGATTTAAAACAGGCAATGTCAGCTATTAATGAGCTGCGCAATAGCACAGATGCTAATATCACTATAGAACGTGATGGCGAGCAAATAGATGTGCAATTTAGCCTGTAATAACTTAGCTTTGGAGTTTTAATATAATGGTTCAGGTGCTACACCTCAAAAAAATTAAAAAAGGGTTAGCTAAGTATGCAGCACTTTTTTTAGCAGCAAGTATTTCTTTGTCTGTTTCTGCTGTTGAGTATGCAGCTAACTTTAAAGGCACAGATATCAACGAGTTTATTAACATTGTTGGTAAAAATCTTAATAAAACAGTGATTATTGACCCAAATGTACGCGGCAAAGTGAATGTGCGCAGTTATGAGTTGATGGATGAAGCACTTTATTATCAGTTCTTTTTAAATGTATTAGAAGTTTATGGCTACTCAGCTGTTGAAATGGACAATGGCATTATTAAGGTTGAAAAAAGTTCAGACGCTAAAAAATCAAATGTCCCACTTATTACAGAGGGTAATGAAGCTAGTGGCGACATGATGATTACACGCGTTGTGCGCGTTAAAAACGTAAGCGTACAAGAGCTAGGTCCATTAGTTCGTCAATTTAGCGATCAAAAAGATGGTGGCCACGTTGCCAACTTTAATGCGGCTAACGTTATGATGCTAACGGGTCATGCAGCATCGGTTAATCGCTTAGTTGAGATTATTCGCTCTGTTGATCAGGCGGGTGACAAGCGTGTAGATATAGTAAAGCTTAAGTATGCAACTGCTGATGATGTAGTATCGGTCGTCGATAACATTTATAAAGACAGTGGTAAAGGCAGTGTTCCTGAATTTTTAATTCCTAAAGTGGTTGCCGATGGCCGAACTAATAGCGTTATTGTAAGTGGCGAAGGCCAAGCACGTACGCGTGCTATAGAACTTATTAAACGCTTAGATGGTGAATTAGAAAGCCAAGGTAACACCAAGGTGTTTTACCTCAATTATGCTAAAGCTGAAGATTTAGTAAAAGTATTGCAAGGTGTGAGTAAGTCACTTATTGATGACGCGCAAGGCGGCACAACTAAAACTCGTAGCAGAAACAGCAATGAAAGCAGTATAGAAGCTCACCCAGATTCAAATTCATTAATTATTACCGCGCAGCCAGACACCATGCGATCACTAGAGTCGGTCATTGAGCGTCTTGATATTCGTCGTGCACAAGTATTAGTTGAAGCCATTATTATTGAAGTAATGGAAGGCGATGGTGTTAATTTAGGTTTGCAATGGATTTCTGAGCAAGGCGGTATGCTGCAATTTAACAACGGAACTACAGTTCCTGTTGGTTCATTAGCTGTTGCGGCGGAGCAAGCGCAAGATGTAACGGTTACTAAAAATATAATAGGAACAGAGTCTGGTACTGTGACGCCGTTTACAGAAACGACGGAAGGTGACTATGGTCCATTAGCTTCCTTACTTAGTGGCATTAATGGTCTAGCGCTGGGTGTTGTTAAAAATGACTGGGGTGCAATCATTCAAGCAGTAGCTACCGATACAAATTCGAATATTTTGGCTACACCGTCTATTACTACAATGGATAACGAAGAAGCCTCTATTTTAGTCGGTCAAGAAGTACCTATTATTACTGGATCACAAACCGGCAGTAATAATGCTAACCCATTTCAAACTGTTGAGCGTCAAGAAGTAGGTATTAAGCTCGTTGTTACCCCGCAGATTAATGATGGTTCTGCTGTACAGCTTACGATAGAGCAAGAAGTATCGAGCGTCAGTGGTGCAACTGCGGTTGATATTTCAGTAAATAAGCGTTCAATTAAAACAACAGTTATGGCTGATGATGGCGGTATGGTTGTGCTTGGCGGCTTAATAGATGAAGACGTGCAAGAAAGTGTATCTAAGGTGCCGTTATTAGGCGATATCCCTATTTTAGGCCATTTGTTTAGATCGACCAATACAACACGTCGTAAGCGTAATCTTATTGTATTTATTCGCCCAACCATTATTCGTGATGGTGTAAGCATGAATAAGTTAAGTTTCAACAAATATAACTTTATTCGTGGCGAGCAATTTAAACAACAAGAAGACGGCATTGAATTAATGCCAATGACAGATACGCCTATTCTGCCTGAGTGGAACAATGAATTAATACTTCCACCAACGTATGAAGAACATTTACGTAAGCAAAATGCACAAGAGCGTAAAGATGACTAATGCGATACAAGAGATAAACCAAGATGTGGTTCATCCTAATACGCATCATCAGGATACGCTATTAGCGGATGATGTATTAATAGAGTTACCAGCTAAACGTTTACCATTTTCTTATGCAAGGCGCGCAGGTGTATTGCTAAGTAAAAATAAAGATAATCGTATTGTATATTATCGTGGTGAGCTTGACGTAGAAGTACTTTTAGAAGTGCGCCGTATTGCAGGTAATGGTTTTACATTAGAGCAGTTGGCTGACGATAAGTTTGAGTTGTTATTGGAAGCATCTTATCAACGTGATAGCTCTGAAACGCAACAAATGATGGAAGATATAGGGAATGAGGTTGATTTGTTCTCACTCGCCGATGAACTTCCACAAACAGAAGATTTGCTCGCCGGTGATGATGATGCACCAATCATCAAACTTATTAACGCCATGCTCAGTGAAGCGATAAAGGAAGGGGCATCTGATATTCATATCGAAACCTTCGAGCAAGAGCTTGTTATTCGCTTTAGGGTAGATGGTGTACTTAAAGAAGTCCTTAAGCCTAACCGTAAACTCGCATCGTTACTTGTATCGCGTATTAAAGTAATGGCCAAGCTTGATATAGCCGAAAAACGTATTCCTCAAGATGGCCGTATTAGTTTGCGTATTGCTGGGCGTGCAGTTGATGTACGTGTATCTACAATGCCATCAAGCTTTGGTGAGCGTGTAGTACTGCGTTTACTTGACAAAAATAACGCACGTTTAAATCTAGAAGATTTAGGTATGACCGCAGAAAATCGTGCATTGTTTTCTGATTTAATCAGTAAACCGCATGGCATTATCTTAGTCACAGGGCCAACGGGTTCTGGTAAAAGTACTACGTTGTATGCTGGTATGAGTCAAATCAATTCACGCGATCGCAACATTCTGACAGTTGAAGATCCAATCGAGTATGAGATTCCGGGTATTGGTCAAACACAGGTTAACGCTAAAGTTGATATGACCTTTGCGCGTGGTTTACGTGCAATATTACGTCAAGATCCTGATGTAGTAATGGTGGGTGAAATACGCGATCTTGAAACGGCGCAAATTGGTGTTCAAGCGTCACTTACCGGTCATCTTGTTATGTCTACTCTGCATACAAATACCGCATCGGGTGCAATTACACGTATGGAAGATATGGGTGTTGAACCATTCTTACTTTCATCGTCGTTACTCGGTGTGTTGTCGCAACGCTTAGTACGTACGTTATGTAATACCTGTAAAGAAGGTCACACGGCTGATGAGCATGAATGCCAGCTGTTAGGCGCCTCTTTTGAAAGCCAACCGACAATTTACCGAGCGGTCGGGTGTGAAGAGTGTAACTTTAACGGTTACCGTGGTCGTACGGGTATTCATGAGTTACTTGTAGTTGATGAAACAATACGCGAAATGATTCACAACGGTAAAGGTGAGCAAAGCGTAGAAAAATACATTCGTAAGCGTAGCCCTAGTATTCGCCAAGATGGCTGTAGCCGTGTACTCGCAGGTAAAACAACACTTGAAGAAGTATTACGTGTTACCCGTGAGGAAGGTTAATTATGGCGGCGTTTGAGTATCGTGCTCTCGATGGTAGAGGTAAAGAAAAAAAAGGTATTTTAGAAGCTGATACGGCTAGACAAATACGTCAAGTTTTACGTGAACAAAAGCTAACGCCGCTCGAAGTGGTTCCAGCAGCGCAAAGTGATAAACAAGTTAAAGGTGAAAAAGCCCCTTTATTTGGTAGCTTTTTTAAACCCACTATATCAACATCTGATCTGGCACTTATTACTCGTCAGTTAGCAACGCTGATTCAATCAGCACTGCCAGTTGAAGGTGCGGTAATGGCTGTAGCTGAGCAGTGTGAAAGGCCGCGTTTAAAGCGCATGCTTATGTCAGTACGCTCAAAAGTTGTTGAAGGCTATACGCTTGCTGATGGTATGAGCGAGTTCCCCCATGTATTTGACGATTTATACCGTGCAATGGTTGCCGCAGGTGAAAAGTCGGGCCACCTTGACCAAGTACTTAACCGCTTAGCTGATTACACCGAGCAGCGTCAACATATGCGAAGCCAAATTACTCAAGCAATGGTTTATCCTATTATTTTAGTGGTGTTTGCAATTGGTATTGTGTCGGTTTTATTAGGTACAGTTGTACCTAAAATATTAAAAACCTTCGAAAAGACCAAGCAAGTATTACCTTGGACAACAGAATGGGTAATGGCCGGCAGTCATTTTGTGCAAAATTATTGGTTTATTAGCTTAATTGCTATTACAGGCATAGCTATTGGGATTAAGCATGCATTGAAACAGCCAAAAATACGTTTTTGGTGGGACGATAGGGTGCTGCATATGCCGGGAATTGGCAAAGTTGCACGTGGTGTTAATACAGCTCGTTTTGCACGCACGCTAAGTATTTTATCATCAAGTTCGGTACCTCTACTTGAAGGGATGCGAATATCAGGAGGTGTGTTAGTTAACGAAAAAATTAAGAAAGCAGTTGCTGACGCTTCTGATAGAGTAAGTGAGGGAGCGAGTCTAAGGGCTGCGCTGCAACAAACAAAATTATTCCCACCCATGATGCTGCATATGATAGCCAGTGGTGAAAAATCTGGAGAGTTGGAGCAAATGTTAGAACGTGCTGCAAATAACCAAGATCGCGAATTTGAAAGTATGGTTAATGTGTCGCTTAAGTTATTAGAACCCGCGATGATAGCGTCAATGGCCGTTATTGTACTTTTTATCGTTATGGCAATTTTACAGCCAATTATGGCAATGAATAAAGCCGTTGGGCTTTAACCTAAAATAACTTTTTAATATATTAGTATTTTTAGAATAATGAGGTAATTACGTGAACAAACAATCAGGTTTTTCTTTACTAGAAGTAATGGTGGTACTTGTTATCATCGGAATGATCATGTCAATTGTGGCACCAAATATTATGGGTCAACAAGAAGAGGCTGCTATTGATAAAGCGCATTTAGATATTCAGCAGCTTGAAGATGCAATGAGCCTATACAAGCTTAAAAATAAAAGTTATCCAAGCACAGAGCAAGGTTTAGAAGCCCTTGTTAATAAAACAAGTATTGAGCCTGTTCCTAAACGCTTTCCAGATGGTGGGTTTATCAGTGAACTACCAGAGGATCCTTGGGGTAATACTTATCAGTTAATTAGCCCTGGAGAAGTTGGTAAGTTTGATATTTTCTCTTTTGGCCCAGATGGTGAACCCGGAACCGATGATGATATTGGGAACTGGGATGAAGAAAAATAATAATGCAAATTAAGAGTACATTGTTTTTATACGTAAATAACGAGAGCTTACTATGCAAGTAAGCTCTACGCGTATAAACGCAAAAACGCGTGGTTTTAGCTTGATCGAAATTTTAGTGGTATTAGTGATTATCGCTTTTGCCACAAAAATGGTGGTATACAGCTTAGAAGGCGGAGCTGAGGATGAGCTAGATACTCAGACACTTAGGCTGCATACCACCATTAATATGGCGTCAGAATTTGCTATTTTAAATCAGGTAGAGCTTGGTTTTCACTTAGATGACAATGTGTTTGAGTTTTTAGTTTTTGATGGCGAAAAATGGATAACCTTCGATAGAGAAGACTTGTTTAAACCAACGGAGTTTGATGAGCGTTTTAAAGTAACACTTAATCTTGAAGATTTAGCTTGGGCGCAAGATAACTTGCTTGAGCAAGCTAACTGGCGTGAGCTAATGAGTGGTGGTGACGAAGATAGTTTGCTGGAACTTAAAAAACTTAAAATTCCAGAAGTACTTATTTTATCATCAGGAGAGGTTAGTGCATTTCAGCTAATACTTGAATTAAAAGAGCAAAGTGAGCCTGTCTATTATATTGAAGGTGAATTTACAGCCCCAGTTAATTTACGTCGAGAACCAGAATAAATGCATAACCATAAAGGTTTCACCCTACTTGAAGTGCTCGTTGCCTTGAGTATTTGTGCCATGGCAGGTATTGCCGCTATGCAAGCAACAGGCGAGCATATTCACCATCTATCGACGATTGAAGAGCAAACTTACGCTTCATGGGTTGCTGAGAATGTTTTAATAGAACAGCGCACTAAAGGTGAGCAGTGGCAAGGTAAAAATGGCGCACGAGGCAGTGAAGTAATGGCAGGGATAGAGTGGTTTTGGCAGCAAGAAGTAATTCCTACTGCAGATAAAAATTTTGTAAAACTGACCATTAATGTATTTAGCGATGAAAAGTATGAGCAATCTACTTATGAGCTTACAACCTATTTAAATAAAGGTAAGAAGTAAGTGAAGCAACGTGGATTTACATTACTCGAAGTTATGGTGGCATTGGGGATCTTAGCTTTTGTAATTATTGCTACGCACCAAATATTAGATACCACCACGAGAGCGAAAGATGCCTCAGATGAAAAAATAGCCGAGCTTAATGGACTACAAACTACATTTAGACTGATGGATCAAGATTTTAGCCAAATGACAAAGCGAGCGGTGCGTAATGAATCTGGTGATGTGCAAGAGCTGTATTTATTGGCCGGACGATATGTTCTTGATAGTCAATATGATGGGATTGCTTTTGTACGCGATGGTTGGATAAACCCGATTAATTTACTACCACGCTCTGAACTTCAAGCTGTTGGATATAGGGTTATAGATGATAACTTAGAGCGCGTATACCGTGTTTATGTCGATCAGCTTGATAACATGGAGCCGCGAGTACAAGTTATTCTAGAAGGGATTGAAGAATTAAAGTTTGAATTTTTAGATGATAAAAATGAATGGCAAGATAAATGGGAAATTAAAGCGTTGCCTAAAGCCGTTGCGGTTACTCTACAGCAAGTTGACGCAGAACCTATTCGTCGTGTGTTTTTAGTGCCGGGGCAAGGAAAAATAGTAGTACCACCAAGTACGAACTCTACTAATACAACCTCAAACAGAACAAGCGGAGGGACTCCTTAATGGATAAGCACTCTTCGCGTGGAGCCGCTTTAGTCATTGTATTATTTATTGTTGCTTTGGCTGCAATTTTAGCTGTAGAAATGAGTGCAAACTTAATGGTGCAAGTCCAAAAAAGTACCAATTTACAAGGGCATCAGCAAGCTAAATGGTATGCCTATGGCGCAGAAGAACTTGCCATTAAAGCCCTTATTCAAAGTAAAAAAGATGATGCAGAAAAAACCACGTTAGAGCAAGCATGGGCAACACAAGGTGATGTGCCTTACCCTGTAGATAACGGTACGTTGAGTGGAAAAATCACTGATTTACAAGCATGCTTAAATTTGAATGCGTTAGCCGTAGAGCCCGATCCAAACAGCGCAGAAAAAACAAACCCAGCGCACAAAGCTTTGTTTGCTCTTCTTGAAAATATAGATGATTTACCAGCGAATGAATCAGAAGAGGCGATGGCCGATAGTGTATTTGATTGGCTTGATAGCGATAGCATAACCTATCGCTCTGGCGCTGAAGAAGACGAGTACTTATCACGTGAATTCCCATATATGACTGCAAATAGTTTATTCGCTTCTACATCAGAGTTGCGTTTAGTTAAAGGGTTTAATCCTTTAGTAATGGAAAAGGTATTACCTTTTATATGTGTTATTCCTGGCAGCAAGCTGCTTTCTATTAACGTAAATACATTAGCACCAGAGCAAGCACTTATACTTAGCGCATTAATTGATGAGCTTAGTTTATCAGGAGCTGAAGCGGTTATTGCCGCGCGTCCGCAGGCGGGCTTTGATAGTAAAGATGAGTTTTTTGAAGTGGTTCAGCAACAAGGCGGAAAAAACGTCAAAGCTGTTGAAAACTTATTTGATATGAAGAGTAGTTATTTTAAATTACAAACGCAGGCAAATTTCGTTGACCTGCGTTTTTCGATGACCACCTTACTGTACGCCGAAAATGGCGACGTAACGATACTGGCGCGAAAATTTGGAGGCGTACAGTGACAGAGATACTGTTGATCCGCACGGGTCAAACTGAACAAGATAGCCTTAATTGGTTAATTTATTCACCGCAAGAACAAGAAATAATAGCAAGTGGTGAACTATTAAATGCGAGTCACTTAAGTGAGCTGAGCGAGAAAGCACAAAGTCGGGAAGTGATCGTATTGCTTCCTTGCGATCAGGTGCAACTGAAAACAGTCATTTTGCCAACAAAGTGGAATCGCAAATTAGAACAAGCTTTACCCTATATGCTTGAAGAAGATATAGCGTGTGATGTCGATGAGTTATTTATTGCTGTTGGTGAGTCAACAATGGTTGGCGAACAGCATGCAGTTCGGATTGCAATGACTGACAGAGAATGGTTTGAGCAATGGATAGCACTATTTAACGAACATCACTTAGCGGTGTATACAATTATTCCTGATGCCCTATTACTCCCTTTTGCTGATAACGATATAGTCACTGCAATAGAGCTTAATAATCAGTGGTTATTTAAGCAAGGCCAATGGCATATCAGTGCTGTAGAAACCAGTTGGTTAAACGGTTACTTATCAGCCATGGGTAATCCTGAAATCAAACATTTTAGCCCTGCTAATCACTTTCCTGAGAGTGTAAATTTGCAAGCACAAACGAGTGATTACGATTTACCGTTGGCATTATTTGCAAAGCAGCTTGGACAGGTTAAATTTAATCTTCGCCAAGGGACGTATCAGCTTAAAAAGAAAAGTACATTGTGGTGGGGATACTGGCAAAGTGCGGCAATTATTGCCGGCGTTGCTTTAGCGTCAACAATCGCAATAAAGGCGTTAGAGTTGCATCAATTAAATACCAAAGTTGATATAGCAAAAGCACAAGTTGTAGAACGCTATCAAAATGCATTTCCAGGTACTAAAGTACGCCCACAGCTAATTAAGAGCCAAATTAATGGTGCACTAAAAAAAGTACAAGGTACAAGTGATGCTGGGTTTTTAGATTTAACAGCTCAGTTAGTAGATGTTTTTTCGCAAGTGAGTGAATTTACCCCCGAAACGCTTCGCTACGATAAACGTCGTAATGAGTTACGCATTCGTGCCCGAGCTAAAGACTTTCAAACTTTTGGTAAAGTTAAAAGTATTCTTGAAAAGCAGGGCTTGACCGTAGAACAGGGATCACTAAACAATGATGGTGACTTTGTTGTAGGTGAAATAAAACTGCGAGGTGCAGTATGAAAAAGCAGTTAATACAATATTGGCGTTCGCTAAAAGAACAAGAGCAACAATTAGTTGTTGGTGCTGGTGGTGTGTTTATTATTTTTGTATTAGTAATGGGAATTTTTAGACCATTAAATAATGCAATTGAGCGAGCTGAAAAATCACAAATTAAGCAGCAAGAGTTATTAGTTTGGGTCGATGAAAGTATTGTTAAGCTTAAAGCCGCAGGTAATACGCGAATAGAAAGCAACCAAAACTTAAGCCAGATAGTTAACTCAACGCGTAGTCGTTATAATATCAGTATTAGTAAAATGCAGCCAAGTGATAGTTCATTACGTTTAACACTTGATTCAGTAGAGTTTAACCAGTTAATAGAATGGCTTGACGAATTGGTGAATCAGCATGGTTTACGTGTCGAAAATTTAGATTTAAGTCGTGATGATAAATCGGGCTACGTTCGTGTAAGTCGTTTGGTATTAGAGAATTAATTAATGAAAAAAATAATAACGTTATCGATTGTCTTTTTACTTAGTTTTATCGTGTTTTGTATTATGAAATTACCGGCAGCTATTGCGCTTGATATCGCAAAGCCGTATTTACCAAAACAATTAGAAATAGGGCAAACTGTAGGTACTGTCTGGCAAGGTCAAATGATGCAGGTCCGTTTTGATGACGAGCAGTTAAATAATGTCCGTTGGGATATTGCTGGCTGGGAGTTATTTATAGGTAAACTAAATACTAATGTAAAATTTGGTAATGCACGTGAGCGCAGTGATATTTCGGGTTATGCGGATGTAAGCTATGGGCTTTTTAATAAGGAAGTTATAGTGACTGATGGACTTGTTCGTTCGACAGTAGAGCGTGCAATGCAACGAGTGCGACTTCCTCTGCCTGTAACCGCTAAAGGGCGTGTAATTTTGGAAATTGATGAATACAGCACCGGTGCACCATATTGTGATTCATTAAAGGGTGAAATAGCGAGTCCTAATATTGACGTGCAAGGCTTAAATGGGTGGTTTAATATTGGCCCTCTGGCTGGTAAATTAAGCTGTAAGTCGGGCGATATTGCTATATTAATTGATCCAGATAATACGTTAGGCCTTGAGGCTGATGCTACACTTAAAGCTAATTTTGACTTCAGAGTCGCGGGCTATGTTAAACCTGATGCCAGTCTTCCAAAAGATGTACATGATGCGGTTAAGTTTTTGGGGCGTCCAGATAATCAAGGTCGTTACCCGCTCAATTTTTAATATTTACTAATAAAGAGTTTTAATGCAATTACCTCAATTTACTGAGTTGCACGCGAAGCAGCTCAGCACATTTTTAGATACCCAGCCCCAGGCAATGACATTATTACAAAGCCAAGGTTATTTGTTTGGCGTAATTTGCTCTCCTGAACCACTTGATGTGCATGAATGGCTCGATACAATATTATCAAATAAAGCCAATGATTTAGACGAAGAGACATTGTTTTTGTTTATGGCGCTATATCATCAAATTAGCGAACAGGTGTTTGAAGCTGGTTATAAATTGCCTGCTAATTATGATATTTATTTTTGTAAAAGCTGGAGTGAAGGTTTTTTACAAGCAACCACAATGTACACTCAAAAACTGCTAGATGCCCCACAATTAGAAGTACAATATAAAGAAGCATTAGAGAGCGCTCAAGCAACACTGAGCTTTTTTGCACTCGATGAGCAAATTATTAGCCAAATTGCAGCACAAAATTTAATGGATGAACAGTTACTCTGTTTACAGCAATATGAGCTAATGGGCGATTTTGCTTTAGGTTTTGCTGAACTTGTTGAGATTGTAGCGCTTAATAGTGGCTTATATACAGACGAAGGCTGGGACGACTAGGTGTACTTTTAGTGCTCAGGTTATTTTTATTACGTGGGCCTATTGCAAGTAAATTCAACGTTAAATAGCGGCTTGGGATTGGTTTATTATCCAAAATTCAGATTAAGTACCCAATTCCAGAATAATGTCAGTACAACCTTGCTTACACCTTACTACTCCTTTACCAGCTTCGGTGGTCGCTAGGTTTAGCGTTAAAACACCACTGCACTTCTCGCACTTTAGTGTTTTTCCCTGCGCTAGTTTTTTAAGCATGTTGCGCTGTTTATGAAACGAGTCACTGGCTTTCTTATTTAATTTTGAAAAATCCATTACTTTGCTCGCCTTTGTTCTAACGCTTCAGATATTATTTTACATACAGTATTTAAACGCTCATCGTAAAAATATAGGTTTAACTCACGCTCACGACAATAACGTAAATTAAACAACTGCACTGACTCGTCTGTTGTAAAGGTTTTCTCTACGTATTCTTTCCCTGAGTCAGACAGTCTTAATTGTGATTTTATACGGCTTTTAGTCATATTAGCTGCGGGGCTGCGATTGACTTTAGTTGTCTCGCTTAAAAAACTAATACCTTCACCTAGTAATTTCTCTCGAGGTTCTTTTATAAGTGGATGATCGATCGTAAAAAAAGCAAGGATCATTAACACCAGTATTATAAATTTTTTCATGAGCACGTAAACCTTGATCTGAATGAGGTTGAATTACCATGCAGTGTAATAAAATGCATTTTAAAAGCAAGTAACTGAGATGAATAAATTATTAGCGATCTATGCCAGTAATTTTAATCAATATTGGTATAATGCTTAATAGCAATCAGATGTTTCTGAAATATCTGAAAGTATTCAAATGATGATTTATCAAACTGATCATGCCTAGCAAGTAACTTGCTACACTTTACTGTATAGGGCATTTGAATATTGCTAAACTTTTATTTCCAAGCGGCGTTGAGGAACTTCGATGGACAAACAAATTAAAGTAAAGAACATTCCTGTGGAGGTAAAAATCCAAAAACCGGATTTAAGCCGTCAAGATGACAGGTTTAATCCCCGAAATCGTATTTATGTGCGAGCAGTGAAAGGTCTTCATCAATTATTAAGGCAGCGTATTGGTTTTTTAGGTTTGCTTGCATTTATGGCACTACCATGGATTAATTTTAACGACCAACAAGCTGTGCTGTTTGATTTAATCGGGCAAAAATATAATATTTTTGGTTTAACGTTGTGGCCACAAGATTTCACCATACTCGCGTTCATTTTTATGTTGGCAGCATTTGCGCTGTTTTTAGTGACCACCTTCTATGGGCGAGTGTGGTGTGGCTACACATGTCCACAAACTGTTTGGACCTTTATTTTTATTTGGTTCGAAGAGAAGTTTGAAGGTACTGCTAATCAACGTAAAAAACTCGATCAACGGCCCATGAATTTTGATAAGTTTTGGCGTAAAACGGCAAAACATACTAGTTGGGTATTATTTTCGTTATATACCGCTATTTCCTTTGTCGGTTACTTTACGCCGATAAGAGAGTTACTTCCTGATTTTGTAACGTTTAACGTAGGCGGTTATGCATTAGTAAGCATTATATTCTTTGCTGTGTGTACCTATGGCAATGCCGGTTGGATGCGAGAAATTATGTGTTTACACATTTGTCCTTACTCACGTTTTCAATCAGCTATGTTTGATAAAGACACATACACAGTAACGTACGATGAAAGCCGAGGTGAAAGCCGTGGTCCTCGTTCACGTAAAGTAGGCCATAAAGATTTAGAACTAGGCGACTGTATAGACTGTAATTTATGTGTTCAAGTATGCCCAACGGGTATTGATATTAGAAATGGGCTACAAGCTGAGTGTATAAACTGTGGCGCGTGTATTGATGCGTGTGATGGCGTAATGGATAAAATGGAATATCCGCGTGGGCTTATTTCATATACGACAGAGCGAAACCTCGAAACACCTGAAAATAAAACTAATCCACTACGCGCTAAAATCATTGGTTACACAGTTATACTTGTTGTGCTTACGGGGGCGCTTGTAGCTAATATCGCACTGCGTAAAACAATGGACTTTGATATCATTCGTGACCGAAACCAATTATATCGTGTCGATTTTGATGGTTTAGTAGAGAACACCTATACATTAAAGGTAATTAACAAGGCGCAGTACGAGCAAACCTTTAATATTAAAGTACAAGGGTTAGATAACTTTAAATATATTGGTAAGCAGTCATTTACAGTGCAGGCAGGGCAATCTCATAATGTGCCATTGTCGCTTGTAATGGATCCTTATGATTTGAAGGCGCCGATGACAGAGTTTAACTTTGTGCTTTCACCGGTAGATGCGCCGGATGAGACAATATCGCAGTCGAGTAACTTTTTTAAAGCGCGATAATCACAACCTACCTTAAATAGGTAAGTTGATATAGCAATTAACAAAAGCGGGTATATAACCCGCTTTTTATTTTATATAAGAAGAGTATGAGTAAATTTAGTTTTATTGACTTAACACCAGACCTAATACTCGATGCAATAGAAAGCGTAGGTGTGTACGCCGAATCTGGTTTATTGGCGCTCAATAGCTATGAAAACAGAGTGTACCAATTTAAAGCCGATGATGGCCTGCGTTACGTAGTGAAGTTTTATCGCCCAGAGCGATGGAGTAAAGAGCAAATTCAAGAAGAGCATGACTTTGCATTTGAACTAGCAGAAGCGGAAGTACCCGTTGTTGCCCCTATTTTATATAATGGGCAAAGCTTGTTTGAACACGAAGGGTATTTGTTTGTGTTGTTTCCAAGTGTAGGCGGGCGTTTATTTGAGGTTGATAATTTAGATCAGCTTGATGTAATGGGGCGATTAATTGGCCGTATGCACCAAGTAGCTAAAACAAAACCTTTTACTTACAGGCCAACAGTTACCTGTGATGAGTATTTGCATACAGCCAAAGTTCATCTTCAAAAAAGTAACTTAGTGCCCATGGGAATAAATACTGCCTTTTATACTATTTTAGATTTAGTGATAGAGCAGGCGCAAAAACAGTATAAAGATGTGCAAAGTATTCGCTTACATGGTGACTGCCACGTTGGTAATATTTTGTGGGCGGGTGATGCGCTAATGTTTGTTGATTTAGATGATAGCCGTCAAGGTCCTGCAATCCAAGATTTATGGATGATGCTCAGTGGCGATAGAGCGACGCAACTGTTACAGTTAGACACCCTTGTAAATGCGTATGAAGAGTTTTGTGATTTTGATCACTCTCAACTCAAATTAATTGAACCGCTGCGAGCAATGCGTATTATCCATTATATGGGATGGGTAGCTAAACGATGGAGCGATCCTGCCTTTGTGCGGAACTTTACATGGTTTGCTGATGACAAATACTGGGAGCAACAAATTTTAGCACTGAAGGAGCAACTTGCAGCACTGCAAGAAGCGCCGTTAAAGTTATTGCCGTAATATTTTATTTAAAGACAAGTACAACGAGATACAAATGCTTAAAAAATTAAAACTAGGCCTACTACTTCTTTGTTTACCATTTGCGGCATTTGCTGCACAATTTGAAGCTGATAATCAATATACAATTATTAATGCAGAGAAAAGTAAAACACCACAAGTGACGGAATTTTTTTCATATTATTGCCCGCATTGCTTTAAGTTTGAACCTGTAGCTCAGGCAATAGAAAAAAGCTTACCAACAGGTGCAACGTTTATTAAAAATCATGTTAACTTTCTAGGTGGTGTTTCACCACAGGCGCAAACCAATCTGAGCTTTGCCTATCTGATTGCCAAAAAACATGGGCAAGAAGATGCTATCACAGAGCAAATATTTAAAAGTATTCATGTTCAACGTGCACCATTGACTGAGATGAAAGATTTGAAAAAACTTTTAGAAGTAAATGGCATTGATAGCGAAACGTTTGATAAAGATATGGCAAGCATGCCTATTATTTCAGCTGAGCGTGCATTACAAGATAATCAAAACAAATATTCAAAATTAGGCGCACTTACAGGTGTACCTACTTTTATTGTTAACGATAAATATAAAATTAATATTAATACAATTAAAAGCCAACAACAGTTTGATGAACTAGTTGCGTTTTTATTAGCCTTATAATTTCGGAGCATAATAATGATTAAATTAGTTAAAGCAGGTTTGCTTGCGGTATTACTTCCTATGGCGGCAGCAAGCTTTGCAGCAACGTATGAAGAAGGCGTGCATTACGACGTTGTTTCTGAGCGTGCAACTAAAAAGCCAGAAGTTAAAGAGTTTTTCTCATTTTACTGCCCTGCATGTAATAACATGGAGGCACTAATTGGTGAGTTTAAGCCTAAGCTTGATAAAAACGTTAAATTTAAAAAGAGTCATGTTGATTTTGTAGGTGTACGTGATCCAGAAAACCAACAGATGATGAGCCAAGCACTTGCGACAGCTGAAGTACTCCCACAGAAAGATCAGATTATTTCTGCAATCTTTAATCATATCCATACAAAGCGCGCTAAATTTAATGAGCTTGCAGATGTAAAAGATATATTTGTAGCGCAGGGCGTTGATGGTGATAAGTTTGATAAGCTGTTTAAAAGCTTCTCGGTACGTACGCTGAGCTCTAAAATGAAACGCGATCAAGACTACTTTAAAGAAAAAGGCGCACTACGTGGCGTACCTACCTTTATTGTAAATGGTAAGTACAAATTAAACCTAGGTCGTGAGTCGGGTATTACTGAACCAGAAGATATTGGAAAATTAATTAATTACTTAGCTAATAAATAAATTTAACCAAAATAAGAAAAGCTCCTTAAGGAGCTTTTTTGCTTTATAAGGATATAGCGATGGAAAAAATATTAGTATCGAGTTGTTTGCTAGGGCAGCCTGTTCGCTACGATGGTAGAGGACACGCAATTTTGCATCCACAGCTTAATTTGTGGCAAAAACAAAATAGATTAATTGTGTTTTGTCCTGAGGTCGCTGGTGGGCTTCCTACTCCTAGATCTCCTGCTGAAATAATACAGGGGAGTGTAGTTACTAATTTAGGAGAAGATGTAACAGAGCAGTTTCAAACTGGAGCTAATATAGCGCTAGAACTCTGTAAAAAGAATCAAGTGCGTTTGGCTCTACTTAAAGAATCGAGCCCTTCTTGCGGACGAAATACAATATATGATGGAAAGCATCGCGGAGTAAAAATCGAAGGTCTAGGTTTAACTACAGCATTATTAATAAAAAATGGTATTCAAGTATTTAGTGAAGAGCAAATACCAGCACTTATAAAAGTACTGGCACTTTAATTTTGGCTGGTTATTTGCGTTGTAAGAAAACGCCCGACTCAATGTGATGTGTATATGGGAACTGATCAAATATAGCAAAGCGCTTAACGTTGTGCGTACGTGTTAAGTGATCAAGGTCACGCTCAAGGGTTTCAGGGTTACACGATATATAAATTATGCTTTCGTAGTTAGCCACTAAGTCACATGTTAATTCATCCATGCCCGCGCGCGGTGGATCAACTAATATGGTTTGGCAGTCATAGCTTTTAAGGTCAATACCATCTAAACGAGAGAAAGTACGCTCGCCATTCATTGCTTGAGTAAACTCTTCACTCGACATACGAATAATATCTAAGTTCTCTACGTTATTTTTAGCAATATTGTATTGAGCAGAATGAACAGATGATTTTGATATTTCTGTTGCTAATACTTTATTAAAACAGCCCGCTAACGCAATTGAAAAGTTACCGTTACCGCAATACAGTTCTAATAAATCATTTTTAAGTGGTTTACATAAATCTTGCGCCCACTCCAGCATATTAATATTTACTTTTGCATTAGGCTGAGTAAAGCTATTTTCTACTTGTTGATATATAAGCTCTTGACCATTAACTGTTAAACGTTCAGTTACAAAGTCATCACCTAGTACTTCTTTTTGTTTGCGAGCACGGCCTATAAAGTCAATTTTGTATTTACTGCTAAGCTTTTCTTTAAGTGCTTTAATTTCACTTAACCATTCATCATCCAGTGGTTTGTGATAAAGCAAGCTTACTAAAATTTCACCGCTTAGCGTTGATAGGTAATCGATTTGAAATAACTTACGGCGTAATATTTCACAAGGCTTGAGGCTTTCAATCATCACCTGCATTATTTCACCTACTAAAGGTGCTGCTGGATCAAATGTATCAACACGGATTTTTTCTTTTGTTTGTTGATCAAACATAATGTGAAACAGATCGTCACCGTCGTGCCATACTCTAAATTCAGCACGTTGGCGGTAGTTAGTTGGCTCTGAGCTAAATACTTCTAGTTGCTCCACACCAAAACGTTGAAACTGCGCACTAATACGCTGCTCTTTTTCACTTAACTGCGCTTGGTACTGTGTGGTATCTATTTTAATAACTGCCATTAACGCTACTACCTTATCTAAGATCTGTTTATCGGCGCTATTGTAGGGAGCGCTGCGTATTTGTCTAGTTTTGGCTAGCATTTATGCTGTTTTATTGCACATTGTACTTTAGTTTTTATTGTTATAGCCGATAATAAATTACGCACGCTTAGGAGATGTAACATGAAAATAGGTAACTATGGCTTCACGCCAAACAACAACATTAATAAATTCAATAATAAAGCAGATATACAGCAACCTACTATTCAATCTCCCCAAGATAGTTACCAGCAACGTGGTAAAGAATTAGCTGCAAAAGTGCTTGGCGATAAAATGGCTGAGCAGCTTGGATTGCCTATCGCAGAAAAAAAAGCAGACAAACCACTATTTGATTTTGATGAAATCGTAAAAAACGTACTCGATTTTGTCAGCGGCGCTGTAAATAAAGCAAAAGCTAATGGCGCTAATGATGAAAAGCTTAAAGACATGTTAGGCGATGCGCGCAAAGGAGTTCAAATAGGGATTGACGACGCTGTTGATGAACTTAAAGGAACAGGTGTATTTAATGACGAAATGGAAGAGGGCATCAATAAGTCCAAAGAGGGAATTTACAATGGGCTTGATAAATTTGAAGAGTCGCTATTTAATCCACAACCTGCCAGCGTAAATATAAGTCAGGCTCAATATGTCAGTATGACTAGCAATGCAGAGTATAAATTCACTACCGCAGAAGGCGATGAGGTAAGTATTAGCTTTGCGGATGCATTTGAATCTCAATCGGCGAGTGGCTATCAGAGAAACAGTGATAGTGAATCGTTTGCAAGCTCATCATCGCAATCTCGACAGGTATCATTTTCGATGTCGGTTAATGGTGACTTAAATGAGCAAGAGCAAGAAGCGATTAATGCGATGATGGAAGACTTACAAGATTTAAGTAAAACCTTTTTTGGTGGTGATTTAGATGAAGCATTTGAACAAGCACAAGAGCTGAGTTTAGACAGCGATCAGCTGGTGGCTTTTTCTATGGATTTACGCCAAACAAAAACAATAGCCACAGTTAAAAGCTACGAAGAATATAAACCAGCACCAGAAAAACAAGTAGCAGAGGGTTTAGCCCCTTTTAATGACGACCTTAAAAGTGCTTTTGAAAAAGCGGGTGAACTTGGATTACAAAATCAACTAGCTGGCATTCTACAATGGTTAAATCAAGATCAGGAACAAATAGATAAGTTAGTAGATTACACAAAGTCTATGTTCGAAAACCTTAATCAATTAAATTCAGCGGCCGATGATCTTGCCGATTTAGAAACCACACAAAGCTAAACTACTTTCTTTTATAAATACCTCATGGCAAACTGCCGTTCTTAAAGTAAAGTGGGAACGGTAGTTTGTCAGCGCATATAATGGTCTTTGATTCAGGTATTGGTGGAACTACCGTACTTGAACATATCAAGCAAAGTATCCCCAATGCTCAGTACAGCTATTTTATGGATAATGCATTCCTACCTTATGGTGCTCAATCCCAACAAACAATAATCAACCGATTGTGCTCACTTATTCATTTCATCAAAGCCAACACGCTTGACGTTGATTTAATCGTAATAGCGTGTAATACGGCTTCTACATCTGCACTTAGTGCTGTTCGCCAAGTGACAGATATTCCTATAGTAGGTGTTGTGCCAGCAATAAAGCCTGCCGCAGAATTAACACGCTCAAATCATATTGGCTTATTAGCCACACCAGCCACGGTCGCCAGTTCATACACTAAAACATTAATTGCTGAACATGCACGTAATGTAATCGTTAATCTATATAGCAGTGTGGAGTTAGTGACATTAGCTGAGCAACACTTTTTTACAGACTATTTAGATACAAACAAGTTGCACCAAGTGCTTGATGGCCTAAATATAGATAAAGCTATAGATGTACTTGTACTAGGGTGTACGCACTTTCCGATATTAGTAGAGCCGATTAGTCAGTATTTTAAAGGGAATGTAAAATTACTTGATTCAGGTGTAGCGATAGCAAACAGAGTCAACTACCTACTTAACCAACTTAACCTATGTGTGAATAAGCGAACAGACATAAAAAAGCCGCTGCAATATTATGCAACGGCTGATGTGTTTAGCAATAAGCTAGCGGTAAAGCTAGTTACACTGACTGATCCGTCTCAGTACGTAGAGCATTAGAATCGTCTTCTTGTTTTTGTTTTGCTTCACGTACTTTTAAAGTACGTTGTTGGAACTCGCTATCGTTCAAGTTAGCAATTGCATTGTCTGCATCAGCTTGCGCCATTTCAACAAAACCAAAACCACGACGCTTGCCAGTATTTTTATCCTTTAATAAACGAACATTGAATACTTTGCCTTGTTCTTCAAATAATGCACGAACAACACCTTCATTTGCGCGGTAAGGAAGGTTACCAACATAGAGAGTCTTTGTTTTTACTTCGGCTTCTTCAGTTACATCAGACGACATTGCTGCAATAACAAGTGCGCCTACTAACAAACCAACACCAAATAGAAGCGCAGGGTCTAGTGCCAGGCTTGCTAAAGCAAACTTAACAACAACAAAACCAACTACAGCAAGAATAACAGAAAAGATAAAAGCTTTTTGATCGGGTAATTTCATTTTAGATCTACCAATAAACAGGAAATAAACATTAATTTAACATTGTGAACTTGCTATCTTAACGTCTTAATTGAACATAGCAATGATATTTGTATTAAATAATAAAGAAGAGCACAAAAAAACATCGTTTTACTAAGGTTTTAATATGATTTCACTCGGTTCTGTTCTATTTTTGTTCGAACAGTAAAAAGATCTAAAAAAAGGGTTGATCTGTTTTTGGATCTCCCTATAATGCGACCCCACTGAGACGGGAAACGCCGAAGCATAGCAAGGCACGAACTACTCAGAGAGTTAAATAAAACTTCGGTTTTAAATCTTCCAAAAGAAAATTTAAAACAAAGTATTGACTAGAAAAATAAAGGGTGTATTATT
>NZ_JJNZ01000059.1 GCF_000690055.1 Pseudoalteromonas fuliginea | reverse complement strand
GTCCGCTCATGTAACGTAGCTTTTTAAATTAAAAGCGAGGTGTAAAACCTCACCTACAACATACATCAAACCGTAGGTGCGAATTTATTTCGCGCGCTTATCTTTATATCAGAACAAAGCCAATCGCTTCTCTTTCATCTACAAACATAGTAAAATTTCCTTAATTTATTAACGCTTATGAGCTTTGCTATGTCTATTTCGCACACCTTAATTAGTCAACTTGTTACTCTTGCACTCGACGAAGATTTAAATTACCAAACCGCGCAAGATGGCGATATTACCGCACAACTGATCCCACTAAACGAGCAAGCAAATGCCAAAGTAATAACGCGCGAAGACTGCGTTTTTTGCGGAAAAGACATCATCCTTGAAGTATTTAAACAAGTAGACCCAACTGTAAAAGTAGCCGTACTCGTAAATGATGGCGACGTAATTAAAGCAAACAGCACATTATTTACAGCCACTGGTTCAGCACGTTCAATATTAACTGCCGAGCGTACTGCACTTAACTTTGTGCAAACCTTATCAGGTACAGCGACTACTACAGCGCATTATGTAAAAGAGTTAAGTGGTACCACTACACAACTACTCGACACTCGCAAAACCATACCAGGGCTTCGCGCATTACAAAAATACGCAGTAAAATGTGGCGGTGGTGCAAATCATCGTATTGGCTTATTTGATGCGTTCTTAATTAAAGAAAACCATATAGCAGCCTGTGGCACAATTGATAAAGCAGTGGCTCAAGCAAAACTGAACCATCCTAATAAATCAGTTGAAGTCGAAGTTGAATCACTTCATGAGCTAAATCAAGCTATTCACGCTGGCGCTGATATTATAATGCTTGATAACTTTAGCATTGAGCAAATTAAGCAGGCAGTTACATTAACGCATAAACGCGCCAAACTTGAGGTCTCTGGTAATATGACGTTAGAAACACTCAAAACCTATTCTCAAGCTGGTGTTGATTTTATATCAAGTGGTGCACTTACAAAAAATTTACAATCAATCGATTTATCAATGCGTTTTGAATAAAAAACACGCTAAAAAAGGTTTAAGCATAGCTAATTCATTGACATTTTAAATAATTGAGCATTTAATAGTAAAAAAGAACTACTCTTTAATATTTTGTTAAATAAAGTACCTTTAACATTAAATACGTATGCTAAATAACAATAAACAGTGCTAGACTCGCACTGTTGTATCAACTTATTTTATAAGTTCAGCCAAAATGGTTACTTGGCAATTTAGTTTAAAAGCTAAATACACTAAATTATTTTATCAAGTGTCTAGTATTCATTGCTAACGTATAATTTGATTGATACAACGTAGTAGCACACAATGAATTTATAGCTTTTGTGGTCAAAAGCTCAAAAGTTAACGTGAAATAAAGTTTTTTTAAGTAAAACTGTAAACTAAATCAGCTAAATTAAGTTAGGCAATTTTGCCGCTTATATGATTTAACCTACAAAAATCTATCCTTTAGGAGAGGAAACATGAAAACAATGACTCAAAAACAACAGGGTTTCACCCTAATTGAATTAATGATTGTAGTAGCAATCATCGGTATTCTTGCTGCAATTGCATTGCCTGCTTACTCAAACTATCAAGCAACATCTAAATTGACTGCTGGCTTAGCTGAGATATCTGCCGGTAGAACAGGTTTCGAACTAACTTCAAATAGTGGCACGACTCCTACAAATGAACTTATTGGCTTACAAAACACAACAAAAAACTGCACAATAAAGACAGATGCTACTGGTATTGAGTGTGCTATTTTGAATGCACCAACCCAAGTAACTGGTGCAAAATTAAAGTGGAGTCGTACGTCTACCGGTGGCTGGTCTTGTGCTACAACTGGCATTACTGGTGACAAAACTTTAGCTCCTAAAAGCTGTCCACAATCTTAACCATTAATTGATTCTTAAAAGCGCCTCACGGGCGCTTTTAAGCGTGTAAGAATAAAAATTTATGAACCAAGTGAATATAATAAAAATATTAGTTATTAGTTTATTTTTTCTATTCACTTTGACTCCTTTAATGCCGATAACCTCCTACGACTATCATAATCACCAAAGAATCATTCAAATATTTTTTTTGTCTGCTATAAGCCTATTATTAGTTCTCATTTTAATACGCAATAAAGGTGTTTCTATTGTTTCATCATCAAATCGAAGAACCAAAGTATTACCTATTATTTTTATTTTTAGTGGCTGTTTGTCGTCGTTTATAAGTAAAGAAACTAGCTTCAGTTTATTTTATACACTCCACATAAGCTTGCTTTTTATAACTCTACAAAGTCTAAGTTCAATTAATAATAAAAAATCTATTTTGTTCATTATCTATGTGTTAATAATCGCTCACACAAGCTTAATTTTAATATGCTTGCTTAATATAATTTTTACACTTTCTGAGCAACAACCTTTAAATCCATACATCATCTACTCTGGCTTTATTAACATTCGTTTTTTTAACCAAGTACAGGTGTTTATTCTTCCATTTTTGGTGCTACTCCTAAAGTTTAAAGGCATTCAGCGTGTTGTATTTATTATTTTATTTTTAAACTTATTACTTATATTTATTGGGCAAGCTCGTGGGGCTTTACTCTCATTTTTAGCTTTCTCTATTTTTGCTCTTGCTTTAAAAACTACATTAAAAAAACAAGTACTTATTGGATTAGCCTGCCTTGCTTTAAGTTGTATTACTTTTTATGCCCTGGATTCATTAAATAAAGGAGGTACTGAAATACTACGCACATCCACATCAGGTCGTGTTGACCTATGGTTAAATACTCTTTCAAGCTTATCTATAAAGCATTTATTTATAGGAAATGGCCCTGGAATATTTGAAATGTCACTTGGAAACTCAGCCCCTTTTAGCCACCCACACAATTCATTAATTGAAATTTTAAATGAGTGGGGACTAATCGCCCTTATATGTATTTTAACTGCTGTTTTTACAACCTTTAAGAAAGCTGTCACACATTTAAGAGGCCATAAAAAAGACGTCATTACTGAAAGCCTATTTTACTCATTTGCTATTGGCGTTATTTATTCACTATTTTCTGGTGTTCATGTAATGCCTGTTTCGCAAACATTATTATTCATAATGTGGGGATTGTTACTTGGAAGAATCAATAAAAAAAATGGCCCACTTATTTACATAAATAAATGGGGAAAAGCTATTATTACTATTTTATTCATATTCGGTTGGTACTTTTATTTGCAACAGGCAATTAGCGTGTATAACAACATAGACCCTGATAATGGCTATATTTATGGGCCTCGATTCTGGTCTGTCGGTCAGCGGGAATAAATCGTGAATAACTTTTCTATCAAGGATCATTTGTTTACGTTATGCTTCTCTTATAAAAGTCGATTTCATTAAAAGATCAAGCTGGATATTTTTATGGCAAAAAAACAAGAAGACAAGGGACTCGACATATTTCAGTGGGTCGGTGTTAGTGCACGAGGAAAACGCCTTGAAGGTGAGCTCGCCGGAAATAGTATCGCGCTAGTAAAAGCACAGCTTCGTAAGCAGGGTATTACCCCCTCAAAAGTTAAGCGTAAGCCGAAACCTTTATTTGGTATTCAGAGTGTTCAAAAAATAACACCTAAAGATATCGCCTTGGTTACTCGCCAAATTGCCACTATGCTAATGGCTGGCGTCCCCTTAATTCAATCTATTGAGATGATAGCTTCTGGCTCAACAAATAAAAGCGTTACCAAGCTTATCTCAGCTGTAGGCGATGATGTAAAAGCTGGTCAGCCTTTGTCATTATCACTTAGAAAATATCCACGTTATTTTGATGACTTATATTGTGATTTAGTGGAATCTGGCGAGCAGTCAGGAGCACTTGATAAAATATTTGATCGCATAGCTATTTATAAAGAAAAATCAGAAGCGCTTAAATCAAAAATTAAAAAAGCAATGTTTTACCCCATTTCGGTATTAGTTATTGCCGGCATTGTAACCTCGATATTATTAATATTTGTAGTACCACAATTTCAGGATATTTTTGCAGGGTTTGGGGCTGAACTTCCTCCATTTACATTATTCGTAATTAGTATTTCTGACTTTATGCAGGCTTATTGGTGGATGATTCTGATTGCGATAGTGGTTTTTGGCTGGACTTTTAAAGAAGCTAAATTAAGAAGCCTAAAGCTCAGGGATGCAACCGACAGAGCCATACTTAAGCTCCCTGTTATTGGCATGATTTTAAACAAAGCAGCTGTGGCACGTTACGCGCGAACACTTTCGACCACATTTGCTGCCGGTGTTCCATTAGTTGATGCACTTGATTCAGCAGCAGGTGCTTCGGGCAATGCAGTGTACCGTTATGCTATTTTAGATATTAAAGCAGAGGTTAGCTCAGGTAACCAAATGAACTGGGCAATGAGAAACTCAAAAATCTTCCCTGACATGGTAATCCAAATGGTTGCTATCGGTGAAGAATCTGGCTCGCTCGATGGTATGTTAGCTAAGGTCGCGACTATTTATGAGCAAGAAGTAGACGATGCTGTAGATGGCTTATCGAGCTTACTAGAGCCATTAATTATGGCTGTATTAGGTGTACTTGTTGGTGGTTTAATTGTTGCTATGTACCTCCCTATTTTCCAACTCGGTTCTGTTATTTAATTATTTGGTTTTTATATGCAAAGTATTGTAGAAGTAATGCAAAATGAGCTGTGGTTTTATCTAACCACCGTTGGCTTGGTTAGTTTATGTGTGGGCAGCTTTTTAAATGTAGTGATTTATCGCCTACCACTTATGATGCAAAAAGAATGGCAAAGTGAGTGCAGAATAATGTTAGAAGACGAGCTTAAAAATAGTAAAGCAATAAATAACGAGCAATTTAATTTAGTAAAGCCAAACTCAACCTGCCCAAAGTGCAAAACAGCTATTAAACCTTGGCAAAATATTCCTGTTATTAGCTGGTTATTTTTAAAAGGAAAATGTGCAAGTTGTAATAACCCTATATCAATACGCTATCCTGCAGTCGAAGCCATTACAGCAATATTAAGCTTATTTATTGCTTATACTATGGGCGCAAATGAACAAGCTTTACTGTATATATTGATTACTTGGGCATTAGTTGCACTAACCTTTATTGATATAGACCATATGCTATTACCCGATCAACTTACATTACCACTAGTATGGCTTGCTTTAATAGCGTCAATAATGGGCTATACCGTAGCGCCGAGCGATGCAATTATGGGGGCGGTTTTTGGTTATTTGAGCCTATGGAGTGTATTTTGGCTATTTAAGTTACTAACGGGTAAAGAAGGTATGGGCTATGGCGACTTTAAATTACTCGCTGTATTTGGTGCATTACTTGGTTGGCAATCACTACTTAGCATTATATTACTTTCAAGTGTTGTTGGCGCTGTTATTGGCATTGTATTACTCAGTATTCAAGGAAAAGACAAAGCAACCCCGATCCCATTTGGTCCTTACCTTGCCATTGCAGGCTGGATCACTATGCTATGGGGCACTGAATTACAAAACATTTATTTTAATTTAATTGGTTATTAAAATGAGTGAGCAAATAACTAAACTCTCTAGCAATAAAAAAAACAATTGGGTTTTGGGTTTAACAGGTGGTATTGGCTGCGGAAAAACAGCTGTTAGTGACATGTTTGAGAAACTTGATATAACCATTGTTGATGCGGATATTATTGCTCGCCAAGTAGTTGAGCCCAAGAGCTGCGGTTTAAATGCAATAATAACGCACTTTGGCAATACGTTATTACTTAGCGATGGCACGCTAAACAGAAGTGCCTTACGAGAGCGCATTTTTACTAACGATGCAGATAAACAGTGGCTAAATAACTTGCTGCATCCTCTTATTCGCAAAAAAATAGTCGCTGATTTAAATGCCGCTAATAGTGCTTACGTGGTTTTAGTTGCCCCGTTATTATTTGAAAATGGTCTCGATAAGTACTGTAACCGAACCCTACTCATTGACGTGCCTAAAAATGTCCAAGTCGAGCGCACACTTAAGCGTGATAATGTGAGCTTTGAACAAGTAAATAGTATTATTGCAACACAAATGTCTCGTGAAAATAAACGTAAAAAAGCAGATGATATTTTAAATAATGATAGGGATTTAGCGTTAGTCAAATTATCACTTCGGTCTCTACATACTCGTTATATGCAATTAGCATTAAAAAATGCGAGTTAGATAACCCGAACTCTGGATAATAAATCTATCTTAAGCTGTTACTTTCAGCGCTAACTGCGTTGAAATATCTAGCTAGAGAAAACTAAATTTAAATATTATTATGGTTCAATATGTTAGTAAATCCCTTAATCAGAGTTCAGGTTAAGTAATTTAAAACAATAAGATAATTTATAAAACAATATTTAGTTAGCAAAACTAGTCCATCTGATGAAGAATAATATAATCTCCTTGTTTTTTCTGATAAATTGCTAATCATTAACGAATTAAGCAGGTGCGCAATGAATATTAACTCACCGTTACTAAGAAAATTTATTACCCTTGGCCGTATTGATGCAGATACCGTTAAAGTAAAACAACGAGATTTTGCCTCAACCGCCGAGCTTATTGCCAAATGTGGAAACATCAATAGCAAAGATTTAGCTGAGCAATGTATTGATTTATTTCGCGTACCTTATTTCGATTTAAAAGACTTTGAACCTGCAAGGATCCCAGCAGAACTTGTAAAAGAAAAGTTGATCCGTAAACACCATATTTTACCCTTGGTGCAAAAAGGTAGAAAAGTATACATAGCCGCGTCTGATCCGACCGATTATGGTGCGTTTGAAAACTATGAATTTAGTACCGGCTTATCCTGTGAAATAGTAGTAGTTGACTACATTGAACTTGATAAAAAAATTGACCAATTGCTTGATGCAACTGGTAGCTTAAATTTAAGTGATGACGAATTTAAAGAATTTGCTGATTTAGAGAGTGAAAACACTAAAGAAGCCACCCCAAAAGATGATGAAAAAGATGATGCACCTATCATTGTTTACATCAATAAAATCCTAATGGATGCCATTAAAAAAGGGGCCTCTGATTTACACTTTGAACCTTATGAGCATAAGTACCGCATCCGTTTTCGTATTGATGGTATTTTACATGAGGTAGCCAGCCCACCTAATACCTTAGCAACAAAACTTTCTGCACGAATAAAAGTAATGTCACGCCTAGATATTGCCGAAAAACGTAAACCACAAGATGGTCGTATAAAGCTAAAAATTACTGAACGTAAAAGTATCGATTTTCGTGTAAGTACAATGCCGACCCTGTGGGGGGAAAAAATAGTAATGCGTATTCTTGATTCATCAAGCGCAATGCTAGGTATTGATGTATTAGGCTACGAGCCGGAGCAGAAAAAACTCTATATGGATGCGCTTGCTCAGCCTCAAGGGATGATTTTAGTTACAGGACCAACGGGCTCGGGTAAAACAGTATCACTTTACACTGGTTTAAATATACTTAATCAACCAGAGCGTAATATTAGTACCGCAGAAGATCCTGTCGAAATTAATCTCGAAGGTATAAACCAAGTGCAAATTAATATTAAAGCCGATATGACCTTTGCAAATGCATTACGTGCATTTTTACGCCAAGATCCTGATGTCGTCATGGTAGGTGAAATACGTGACCTCGAAACAGCTGAAATATCAATAAAAGCGGCGCAAACAGGTCACTTAGTACTATCAACTCTGCATACTAATTCAGCACCTGAAACGATAACTCGGTTATTAAATATGGGCGTACCAGCGTATAACGTAGCAAGTTCAATTAGTTTGATTATAGCCCAGCGCTTGGCTCGACGTTTATGCCCTAAATGTAAAACACCGGAAATATTACCAAACGAAGAACTTACCCGCCAAGGTTTTAGCGAGCAACAAATTAGTGAAATGACCCTCTATGCACCAAAAGGATGTGATAGTTGCACTGATGGTTATAAAGGTCGTGTCGGTATTTATGAAGTAATGCAAATAACACCAGAGATAGCACAAATTATAATGCGTGGCGGTAATTCATTAGAAATAGCAGAAGTATCACTTAAAGCAGGATTTAATAACTTGCGATTATCAGGTATTCGTAAAGCGGCTGATGGAATGACTTCGCTTGCTGAAATTAATCGAGTAACAAGTTTTTAAAGATCCATAGTTAAAAGCGACAAGGTTCTGAACACTAAATTCAGAGCCTTACTTATACCTAGAGACTCATATCTAAGTAATGTAAAATGCAAAAAAAGATTGTAGAGAGTAAATTATGCCTACTATTGTAAACTGCCCAACCTGTAAAGCTAAAGTTGAGTGGTCAGAACAGAGCCCACATCGGCCTTTTTGTTCTAAACGCTGCCAACTAATTGATCTTGGTGAGTGGTCGTTTGAAAATAATAAAATTTCAGCGCCAATTACATCAGCACAAGAGTTTAGCCAAGATATGATTGAAGATATTGAAGCTATGATGGCCAAAAATGAAGATGACTTTTTTAAATAATTTATCTCCATAATGCCTAAAAACGAAAACCAGCATTACGCTGGTTTTTTAGTATTTACAAAAAAGTAAAATTAACTTTTTTGTTTACGGTGCTTTTTATTCATACGCTTTTGCATTTTAGTAAATTTCTCTTTTTGCTCAGCGTTAAGTACTTGCATTACTTGGTGCTGCGTTTTTAGTTTAATTAAACCAAATTGTTCACCCTTTTCATGGCGTTCATTTAATAACTCTTTAGCTGCATTTTCATCAAATGTTGCAGCCGAAAGTAACGCATCCATTTTTGCTTTATGCGCTTCTCGCATCGCTTTACGAGCTTCTTTATCGTCGCTACGTAATGCTTTCATTTGTGTTTTTTGCGCTGCAAAAATAGCTTTTAGCTTAGTTTGCTGCTCATCTGTTAGGCTTAATTTTTCAACGCCGCGCTCAGAAAGTAAAAAACGAGCTTGAGAATGACCTTGTTTATGCCCGTCAGCTTTAGCCATAACACTACCGGCACCAAGTGTTGCTGTTGCCAGGCCAAAAACAAGTACTAATTTAGAAAGTGTATTTAATTTAGTCATAATCATTACCTTAATTATTTGGTTTAACTATTGGTTCAATTTGTGTGGTTGTGACTGCTTAATCAACTAAGTTAACTATACCTAACTCAATGCAAAGTAACGCAAAGCAGTGTAAAGGTTGTGTAAAGATTCACTTTTGCACAATTTAGTGGGTAAAATAACGCCATAAGCAACTCTAAGGGTTTGTAAATGAAACTATTAATGATTGACGACGATACCGGCCTTTGTGAGCTATTAAGTGAATATTTAACTGCCCAAGGTTTTGAAATACAAAGCGTACATGACGGCGAACAAGGTCTTAAGCTAGCGCAAGTAAACGATTATGCGTTAATACTACTTGATGTGATGCTACCAACTCTAGATGGCTTTGAAGTACTTAAACAACTTAGACAAACAAAATTAACGCCGGTAATAATGCTTACAGCAAAAGGGGAAGATTTCGATCGTATTTTCGGATTAGAACTTGGCGCAGACGACTATATCCCTAAACCATTTAATCACCGTGAGTTACTTGCGCGTGTTAAAGCGATTACACGCCGTATAGAACATATTAATAGCTTTAACATTACTACCAGTAATAAGTTACAGGTTAATGGGATCACTGTTAACTTAGCCGCTCGAGAAGCGTCTGTTAATGATCATACACTTACATTAACAGGCACCGAATACGAAATACTAGCCCTTTTAAGCAAAAATGCAGGCGAAGTAGTCAGTAAAGAACTCATAAGTGAAGAGGTACTTGGCCGTCGCTTAGCTTCCTTCGATCGCTCTATTGATATGCATGTAAGCAATATCCGTAAAAAAATAGCTGAGCATATTTCAGGCGAGCGAATCAAAACAATGCGAGGAACAGGTTATGTCTTTATCCAAGGAGAATAAAGTAGGCTCTTTGTCTTGGCTTAAACATCCTGGGCATTACTTATTCTTTAAAATATTTATATGGTTTTGGCTAACTATAATAGGCACGATTACAGCACTGGTTTTCTTAAGCAACATTACGGCAATCAACGCCGTTAGTAACGAGCCATTACACGGTCCGATGGAAAAAAACTTACTCTATACAGCCAAAAGTATAGAACGCTCTGTTGTAAAACATAAGCGGACACTGAGTGATATGTTGTCTCACCCACGCTTATCTAAACGTAAGTTATTATATTTAAGTGCTGAGCAACAAGAAGACTCATTAACAAATAAAGAAGTCCCGAATGACGTTGATTTGAGCCTACTTAATTTTACTAAGACAATGTCACCGCAAATTATTTTTACTGAAAAGTATCAAGCATTTGGCCCTATTCAAATTACAGTACCCTCGGGCAACTTTTACTTGTATGAAATAGACATAAATCATCAGCCACCTTTGTTCCTTCGCTTAAAGCTTATGCCTGGATGGATGAAAGTTTCTATCGCCATCATCGCTTCTCTAATTTTAAGCTTTTTATTTAGTCGTAACTTAATTGCCCCTATAAATAGCCTAAAAAAAGCAGCTGTTAAATTATCTGGTGGTGATTTAAGTGCTCGAGCGGCCATTTCAGTAAGCAGAAAAGATGAACTCGGTATACTCGGTCGTGATTTTAACAGCATGGCTAATCAATTAGAGCAATTAATTAGCTCGCAAAAACGCTTACTTGCAGATATATCACATGAGTTACGCTCACCTCTTACCCGCTTAAAAATGGCAACGGGCCTTGCTCAAATGCAAGCAAATGAAGCGAGTCAGTCCTATTTACTGCGCATAGAAAAAGAAGCGAATCAACTAGACAAAATGATTGCTGATGTACTGCAAGTGTCTCGTTTAGAGGCGAAAAGTCAGGCACTTTCACTTCAACAACAATCATTGCAAATTATAATTGACCATGTGCTTAACGACGCACAATTTGAAGCAAAACAAAACAACAAGCAATTACAGATTATGGGAAGTGCAGACATTAGTGTTAACTGTGATGAAACACTAATTGCCAGCGCACTTGAAAATTTACTACGTAATGCGATTAAATACGCCAATAGCACTATTAGCATTACTCTAAAGCATACTGATGCCATTTATATAGAAATATGTGATGATGGACCTGGAGTCCCTAATAACCAACTTAATAAGCTCTGTGAACCATTTTTTAGACAGTCAGATGCGCGAGACCGAGTTAGCGGCGGTACGGGGTTAGGCTTGGCAATTGCCAAAAATGCAATTACTGCACATGGTGGCAACTTAGTATTATCGAATAAAGAACAAGGCGGCTTATGTGCAAATATAACGTTGCCAATAATTAAAGAGTAAACAATGTTTTATAGTAGTGAGAACGAGCTTAAAAGTAACCAACCGGCCATTAGTAACTTTTTTGATAATACACTGACAAAATCTTATTTAAATACACCTTATGGACAACTTTTTTACGCTTACGCTATCCCAAAAAATCCACACATTGCGATTGTTATTAGCTCAGGTCGTATAGAGGGCTTAGAAAAATATAAAGAGTTACTATGGGAACTTTATAATAATAATTATGCGGTGTTTATAATTGATCATCAAGGCCAAGGTCGTTCTTACAGGCATTTAAAAAACAAGCACAAAGGCTACGTAAAGCGCTTTGAAGATTATGCCGCCGACCTTCATTTATTTAATAAAGAAGTTGTAGATAATTATTGGCAAGGTAAAAAGGTATTAGTCAGTCACTCAATGGGGGGGGCTATTGCATTTGATTATCTTGCACATTTTGAACACACTTTTAGTGGCGCGTTTTTATCTGCGCCAATGCTCGACATTTACACCAAAGGCACACCAAAACCTTTAGCTAAATTAGTCGCAAGTACTGCAACATTACTTGGCTTTCAATACAGCTATGCGCTCGGACAAACAGATTATACGCCTGATGAGTTTGCTATAAATACCCTGACCAGCAGCCCAATACGTTACGAACTATTTAGGAAAGCCTACAAACAAGAGCCTAAATTACAACTTGGTGGTGTGACTTATGGTTGGCTACACACTACTTTTGCATTTATTTCATCCGTGAATAAATTAACGGTTAATATTCCACTTTATATTGCCAGTGCTCAAAATGATGAAATAGTTGATAACAGTGCGCAATATAAACTGGCAAACAGGCACGAAAATACAATACTTGAGAGCTTTGCCGACGCTAAACACGAACTATTTTTTGAACGCGATGAAATACGCCAACCACTGCTTAAAAGCTTATATCAGTTTTGTGAATCGGTGACGATTTAATAGCTAATTGTGTTAAGTTTTATTGTAATAGTGCAATTTAATTCATTAAATTGCTCAAAGATTTATACAGGCTGGTATTACAAATCAATATGCTAAAAATCGCTTAATCCGAGTTTAAGTTAAGCACCGACAATGGATCGAGGTGGATCAGAATATCGACCTCAGATTCAAACTCTTTGGTTATCAATACTTCTACTTCATCAGCCACGTTATGCGCACGAATCAAACTTAAATTGTCATCAAGCTCTAAATGCATTTGGATAAATTTTATCTTACCGCCTTGGCGAGTACGAATGCCATGTACGCCATGTACATCAGCATGCGCTTTAGCTATTTCAAATATGCTTTGCTTTTCGTCATCTGGCAGCTCTTTATCCATTAAGTGATCGGCACTATCTCTGGCTATTTCCCAGCTGTTATAAAGTAAGTAACCCGCTACGCCAATAGCAAAAACAGGATCGGCATACAATACGCCATAGTATGCTAATAAAATAGCGAGCAACACGGCGGCATTTAAAATCAAGTCGCCTTTGTAATGTACTGAATCAGCTTTTATTGCGATTGAATCGGTGTACTTAATCACTTTATTTTGTACAAATACAATAACCAAGGTACACGCAATAGCAAAAATGCTAACCCACACGCCTAATAAAGAATGACTGAGCTGTATTGGGTTAAATAATCGCTCAATACCATGAAATGCCAGTAAACAGCCTGAACCTGCAATAAAAGCGGCTTGCCCAAGCCCTGCTATAGCTTCAGCTTTGCCGTGACCAAATCGGTGGTCATCATCAGCTGGGCGCAGCGCATAACCTAAAACTAAAAAGCTCATTGCAGTAGCCGTTATATCCATTAACGAATCGGTTAGTGAGCCAAGCATTGATGCTGAACCCGATGCAAGCCACGCCCACGTTTTTGCAGTAATCATTAAACTAACCATTATCATGGTAACAATACTAGAAGTTTTAACCCAAAATTCGTAACTGCGGTTGTGCACGTTTTTATCCGTTAATAGGTGTATTCAATACAGAGAGTATATCATTTTTTTAAAAGGTTTCGTGTATACTGAAAATCGTTAAACTACTGATCATTTAAAAGGCTTATTATGCTGGATATCGTTTTATACCAACCTGAAATTCCTCCTAACACTGGTAATATTATTCGTCTGTGCGCAAACACAGGCTATTCACTGCATTTAATTGAGCCCTTGGGTTTTGAATGGGATGATAAACGTGTAAAACGTGCAGGCCTTGATTACCATGAATTCAGCCATGTTCAACGTCACGCTTCATTTGAGGACTACCTTGAAAAATGTAAGCCTAACAAAGTATATGCATGTACTACTAAAGGTAGCCAGTTTCATCATCAAGCAAGTTACGAAGCTGGCGATTGCCTTGTATTTGGCCCAGAAACCCGTGGCCTTCCTGATGATATGATCCAAGCCCTACCAAATGAGCAACGTGTTCGTATTCCTATGCAAGCTAATAGTCGTAGTATGAACTTGTCAAACGCCGTGGCTGTATTTGTTTATGAATCTTGGCGTCAATTGGGCTTCCCTAACGCACAATAACTAATGCACTTACTAATATTGTAAGCCAAGGTATGGCTCTTAGTTTAAATGAGCTCTAAATTAAAGCCCTTGGCTACACTATCAGCTAATATATGCAGTTATCAGAAAATACAACAAACTTAAAATGTTGAACTACAAAATTACAGCCCAGGAATAAAAGCAATAACCTATCTTCGGCTGCGTATTATCTAACCTGAACTTACTTACAATAGGCCCATTATTGGCGTGCAAATTCACCTTGCTTTCACTGCAAATCCCTTGCTATAGAAAAATAAATTAAAATATCATTATTGTTCAATATATTAGTAAATCCCTTAACCGGAATTCAGGTTATCTGTATGCATCTCATTTAAACCGCCCCAAAATAAAGACTATCCTGTATCAAATTAACATTCATTTTTTACTATACAGTTCTCATAATCATAATTATTGAACTAAGCTCAATGTCATACAATTATTTAATTACATTGAAACTCTATGAAAAAAATATTTCTTTGCTCACTTATTTTATGCTCTACATCGAGTATTGCTGCTACATCAGCGACAGTTACCTTAGCATCTGATTACTTATTCAATGGTGTAAGTCAAACTCAAGAAGACCCGGCTTTACAAGCAAGTTTTGATTGGGCCGGAGACTCGGGATTGTATGCCGGAATTTGGGGCTCTAATGTCGACTTTGGTGAAGGCACTGATATAGAAGCCGATGGCTACATTGGCTATTACACAAGCTTAGCAGACTCGATTAATCTAGATATTGGTATTGCGCAATATACTTACCATGGTGAAGATTTTAGCTCCGATTATAACTACGCTGAAACTTACGCCAAATTCAATTATGGCAACACGAACCTTAACTTTTGGTACGCATGGGATTACTTTGCTACAGGGGCTGGGCATAGCATCATTATGCTGACGCACAACGTTCCGATTAATGACGTTTTTTCAATTGATATAGGCGCCGATTACTCTATGAGTTTCGACGATGACAAGTGGGAATGGGAGCCTGGTGATGATAATTATATGCATTGGCGTATAACTGCAAACTATACTTGGAATGAGTGGAATTTTACTGCTGGTTATGAAGACACAGATTTAGAAACGTACGGTGATGCAACTTTACTAGCAACCGTTTCAAGAACATTTAACTTCTAAGGGTTTATAAATGAAAACCACATTATTCTTTCTTTTACTTACTTTTTCTAATTTTATAGCTGCTGAAACAGTTTATTTAACATCCTTGGCTTGGCCTCCTTATTCAGATAAATCATTAGAACAACAAGGAGCATCAGTCGCAGTCGCAAAAGCAGCATTTAAGGCCGAAGGACATGAGCTTATCGTAGATTTTTATCCTTGGTCACGTGCCGTTAACTCTGCTTCACAAGCAAATTCTAAGTATGTCGGCTACTTTCCAGAATATATGCATGAAACATCGGATTTTGTTTTTTCTGATGCAACAGGGACTGGACCTCTGGGGCTGCTACAAAATAACGCTAAACCAATTGCCTATTCATCGGTGGGAGACCTTAAAGGTAAACGTATTGGTGTTGTACAAGACTATGTTAATACAAAAGAACTTGATGACATGATTGCCTCTGGCACAATTAAAGGAGACGCAGCTCCTTCTGATGTATTAAATATTAAAAAAGTAGCTGCGGGGCGAATTGATGCTGCAGTAATAGACGCAAACGTACTTAAGTACTTACTGGATACCGATAAATCGCTATCAGCACTAAAAAATAAGGTGGCAATGAACACAACATTATTAGAAGATAAAAAACTATACATTGCCTTTAGAAATGATACTGAAGGGCAAAAATGGCAGAAAATCTATAATCAGGGGCTTACAAAAATAGATGTAAACACCATTATGGCAAATTATCTTAAGTAATTTGGACTTTGAATAGTAAATATATCCCAAGCAACTATTTTCAACATTAACCTCGTTGAATTTAGTTGCAACGAGCCAGCTATTAACGCGTAAATTCGCTTTGCTCTCCTAAAATACCTGGACAGAAAAATAAATGAACTATCGTTCAAAACGTTATCAACAACTTTAACCAGAGTTCCGATTAAGTAAGGAGATATTTTGACTCGTTCAATTCTATTTAGGCTGGTTATTACTACATTAAGCGCTATGGTTTTTGTTTTGCTTTGCTTTGGTGTTTATGATTACACCGCACAAAGCAATCAATTAAAGCTAAAGCTTGATACTGAAATCAATCTTGCAAAAGAGCGTATTGGACTGTCACTACCCAATGCGATGTGGAACTTCCAAGATGAATTAGCCAAAAAGCTAATAAATGCCGAAGTTGCATCCCAAAATATATCCAAAATAGTAGTATACGATACGAATGGAGAGGTATTCGTTGAAACAGATGGTGCAGAAACACCATCAATGACACAAACTGAGTTATTCTACGATGATGCAGGAACACAAAATAAAGTAGGCAAAATTAATCTTTATATTGAGTTTAGTCATATTGAGGCTGTGCTACTTGAACTGGCTATTTTTTCGGTTATAGAAATATTACTACTCGTCACTATTTTAGCTGGAGTTTTAATCTATATTTTCAAAAAATTAGTTGCTCAACCATTATCTGAAGTGGCTGAAAAAATGGCAACCATTGCCAATGGCGATGGTGATTTAACACAAGAGATAATTGTTCGTCGCAACGACGAAATAGGCCAACTCGCGGCTTCATTCAACCAATTTGAACACAAAATTGCTGAGCTTATTAACGGTGTGAAACTATCAGTAGAGGATTCCTTTAACGTTGCTGGGAGTATTTCTAATGTTAGCAGCGAAGGTGTTCACTATTTAACAGAACAACAATCAGAAACAGACCAGATAGCAACTGCAATTACGCAAATGGCATCGTCTGCGGTAGAAATTGAAAATAATGCCAAATTAACGCTAAGCTCCGCCGAAACAGCAAATATAGATGCAAAAAAAGTTCATGACGCATTCCTAAGCTCTATAAATTCAATAGAGAACTTGGTGGGACAATTAGATGAAGCATCAACGGTAATTGCTAGTCTTGAAAATAGCGTGCAAGATATTGTATCTATGCTGGATGTTATTCAAGCGATAGCTGAACAAACCAATTTGCTAGCATTAAATGCCGCTATTGAAGCAGCCAGAGCTGGTGAGCAAGGCCGTGGATTTGCTGTTGTTGCTGATGAAGTACGCTCTTTAGCAAGTAGAACACAAACGAGTACAGCTGAAATTCATGAAACAATTAACAAATTACAACAAGGCTCACAATCTGCTGTTAATGTTATGGGCTTAAGTAAAAGTATGAGTCAAGAAAGCATGAGTGCTGCAAATGCAGCCAGTGAATTAATAGAAAATATATCTGAAGTAATAGAATCTATTACACATATGTCGAGTCACATCTCTAGTGCTGTATCAGAGCAGAGCACTGTTGCTGAAGATCTAAGTAAAAATATCAATGAAGTTGTCAGTGCTGGTCAAAACAGCATGGGGAAAATTGAACAAGTTCAAACATATTCAGAAGATATGAAAACACTCGCTCTTAAACTGAAAAAATCAGTAACTGTTTTTAAAACGTAAAGAAAATAAGCCTTTCAGATATTAGCTAAAAGGCTTATTTTTTATTCCGACTTTTGCTCTCGGCCTAATAGCGCCATAGCTGCATCTTTCATGTCTTTATTTTCATAAAGAACTTTATAAATTTGTTCAGTAATTGGCATTTCCACACCAGTGCGCTGCGCTAACAAATACACTTCTTTAGTATTTCTAAAGCCTTCAACAACTTGGCCAATTGACTTAATAGCAGCATCTACACTTTCGCCTTTACCCAGCGCTAAACCAAATCGACGATTACGTGATTGGTTATCTGTACAGGTTAGTATTAAATCACCAAGGCCAGCCATTCCCATAAAGGTTTCTGGCTTTGCGCCAAGAGCACAACCTAGACGAGTAAGTTCGGCAAGTCCTCTCGTTATGAGCGCTGTACGTGCATTTGCACCAAAGCCTACGCCATCCGAAATACCTGCACCAATTGCAATTACATTTTTAACCGCACCACCAAGTTGAATGCCAATAAAGTCATCATTGTTATACACTCGGAATGAGCGACCACAATGAAGTAAATCCGCAAGCTGCTGGGCAAATTCAGGCGACGTAGAAGACACAGAAATAGCCGTAGGTGAACCCATCGCCATTTCTTTTGCAAATGTGGGACCCGAAAGTACCGCAAGTGGAATATCATCTCCCAATTCTTGCAGTGCAACTTCTTGTAACAAGCGTCCAGTATTAGGCTCAAGCCCTTTGGTAGCCCATGCTACTTTCGCGCCTTTTTGTAATGCTGGTTTAATTTGCTGAAGTGTATCGCCAAAAGCATGGCTTGGCACAACAACAAGTACAATAGCGCTGCTAGCAACGGCACGTTGTAAGTTGGCTTCAAGAGTAAGAGTATCTGGAAAAGGGGCATCTGGTAAGTAACGTTGATTTTTCCGCTCAGCTGCAAGCGTGGCAACGTCGTCGCTATTTCTTCCCCAAAGTGTCACGTTGTGACCATTTCGGGCTAAACAAATAGCAAGGGCGGTGCCGTAAGACCCCGCCCCTAATACAGTAACAGCTGTAGTTGCTGTATTCATGAGTTATGCGTCTGCTGTAACCTGGTCAGCAGGCGCAGTACGTTGTTGCATGTACTGTGCAAATAACGCATCAAAATTTACTGGCGCAAGATTAAGCTGTGGGAATGTACCACGGTTAACAAGGTTTGATACAGCTTCACGTGCATATGGAAATAACACGTTAGGGCAAAATGCACCTAGCATATGTGCAAGTTGCACTTCTTCAACATCAGCAATAGTAAAAATACCCGCTTGTTGAATTTCACATAAAAACGCAGTTTCTTCACCAAGCGAAGCAGTTACTGTTAATGCCAAAACAACTTCAAATACACCCTCATCTAACTTATTAGAACGTGTATCTAAATCTAACTTAACTTCTGGCGTCCATTCTTTTTGAAAAATAGCCGGAGAGTTTGGTGTTTCAAACGACACATCTTTAGTGTAAATACGCTGAATAGTAAATTGTGCGCCGGCTTCTGCAGCTGCTACGTTTTGAGTTTCTTCGTTCATTGTTATTCCTAACTTGTTCGTTATTATAATTAAATTAAGCGTTTAGCTTAGCGTCAAGTTTACCTTGCGCTTCAATAGCCATCATGTCGTCGCAGCCACCGATATGTTCATCATTAATAAAAATTTGCGGTACTGTGCTTGCACCACCTGCTTTGGCAATCATTTCATCGCGTAGCTCAGGCTGTACACCAATATCATAATTTGTGTATTCAACGCCTTTGCTGTTTAAAAGCGAAAGAGCACGCTGACAAAATGGACAATACGCCTTGGTGTATAAAACAACATTACTCATAATAAATCCTCTATCGGCCTAGCTAAACTGATTAGCGACCTGTTGTAGTTGGTAAGCTAGCAGATTGCCACGCACCCATGCCACCGGCTAATAAGTAAACTCGTTCAAAACCAGCTTTACTCATAGCGGCTGCAGTACCTTGGGCAGTCATACCTGTAGTACATACAACTATAATGGGTTTAGTCTTGTACTTTTCAAGGCTTGAAAAGTCAGATTTTTTCGCATTCTCTGGGCTTAAGTGCTCAGCACCAGAAATACGCCCTGTATTAAACTCTTTTTGCGCACGTATATCGATTACTTGACCGTCATCACGGTTAATAAGTAACGTAAGCTGTTGAGGATTTATTTGACGAACAGCTGAAAACTTACTTTTTATCCAGCCACTAACAATAAGAAATACAATACCCACCCAAGCAAGGCTTAAAATTGGGTGATTGGTGATAAATTCAATATATTGATCCATTCGACTTCCACTATAAATTACATCCTAAAACGTAGTGTTTTAGATATTTTAGACTTTAGCCACGCAAGTATACCCAAACCAACTTAAAATGCGAGTTTAGACGTTGTTTAAAAGTACATAAAACGCCCCATATATACCTTATCTAAGTGTGTGTTTACGTTTCTCAGCAGAGTGAAAAAAATTAATATGCGGCTTTGCATGCTGACCCTAGTTACAAAACACGGTATGCTAAAGCCAAACAGGTGCTAACTTTCAGGAGTGACTATGACAGAACATAAAAAACCACTGGTATTAATGATTTTAGACGGTTGGGGGTATCGCGAAGATGAGCAAAGTAATGCTATTTTGGCGGCAAACACGCCAGTACTAGACAACTTATGGGCTACACGCCCTCATACATTAATTTCAGCTTCGGGCTTTGATGTTGGTCTTCCTGATGGGCAAATGGGCAACTCTGAAGTTGGCCATGTAAACTTAGGGGCTGGACGAGTAGTTTATCAAGACTTTACTCGTATCACCAAAGCCATTAATGATGGCGAATTTGATTCAACACCTGCACTTGTTGAAAATATAGATAAAGCTGTGAAAGCAGGTAAAGCCGTTCATATTATGGGCCTATTGAGCCCCGGCGGTGTGCACAGCCACGAAGATCATATCGTTGCAAGTATTGAACTTGCTGCTAAACGTGGTGCTAAAGAAGTCTATTTTCACGCCTTTTTAGATGGCCGTGACACACCACCACGTAGCGCTAAAGCGTCTATTGAACGTATTGAAGCATTATTTAGCGAGCTTAAATGCGGTCGTTTGGCTTCATTAATTGGTCGCTACTACGCCATGGACCGAGATAATCGCTGGAATCGTGTAGAGAAAGCCTATAACGTAATGACTCTTGCCGAGGGCGATTTTAATTACGATAACGGCGTAATAGCACTTGAAGCTGCATATGAGCGCGACGAAAACGACGAATTTGTAGCTGCCACCACAATTACCCCTGCAGGCGCGACACCAGCAACAATAAATGATGGTGATACTATTATATTTGCTAATTTTAGAGCAGATAGAGCCCGCGAAATTACACGTGCATTTGTTGAACCTGATTTTGATGGGTTTACTAAAAAAAGAACGCCTGAGCTTAGTGCTTTTGTAATGATGACAGAATACGCAGCCGACATTAACGCACCAGTGGCATTTGGTCCTACCCCTTTAGTTAATGTTTTAGGTGAGTGGTTTGAAAAAAATGGTAAAACGCAACTACGTATTTCTGAAACCGAAAAGTACGCACACGTTACGTTTTTCTTTAGTGGCGGGCGCGAAAGTGAATTTGAAGGCGAAACACGCGAACTAATTCCTTCGCCGCAAGTAGCAACGTACGATTTACAACCAGAAATGAATTCAGAAATGTTAACCGACAAGCTGGTAGCTGCAATAAAAAGCGGTAAATACGATGCTATTATTTGCAACTACCCTAACGGCGATATGGTTGGTCATTCTGGTGTATTTGAGGCTGCTGTTAAAGCCTGTGAAGCTGTAGATAGCTGCATTGGACGTGTTGTTGATGCGCTAGAAGAGTTTGGTGGTGAAGCGTTAATAACAGCTGACCATGGTAATGCTGAGCAAATGGCTGATCTCAAAACAGGCCAAGCACATACCGCCCACACTAGCGAACCGGTGCATTTTATTTATGTTGGTCGCGATGCAGAGCCAATGCAAGGTAAATCCTTAAGTGATGTAGCCCCAACAATGCTTCACTTAATGGGTATAGAGCAACCAAGAGAAATGACTGGTACGCCTATCATGATGTTGAAATAAAATGAATAAACGTATTAACCGGTTAATTAAGTGCGGCTTAATACTTACTTCGTTAGCGGCTGCACCTGCAGTCGCTAACGAAGACCGCACTAAAAAAGATTTATCCGAAGTACAAAACGCGCTTGAACAAAATCAAGCGCAATATAATGAACAACGAAAAAAAATAGCAAAACTACAAAAAAATCTCAAAAGTCATGAGCTCAACATAGCAAAAAATGCTAAAGCGCTTAATATGGCTGAGCAATCGGTTAAAAAAAACCAACAGCAGCAAAAACTGCAACAACAAAAAGCAGAACAACTTGATCAAAAACACGCCCTATTTCAGCGCATTTTAGCCGCGCAATTAAAAAGTGCCTATATGGCTGGCGGCGATGACTACTCTAAAATGATTTTGAACCAAGAAGACACAGCAAAATTTGAGCGCACTCTCAGTTATTACAATTACTTAAATAAAGCCAGGATAGAGCAAATTGAAGACCTAAAAGCCCTTCAAGAGGAAATAGCTTCTAATCAGATAGAGCTGGCTAAAACAAAACAAAGGTTAATCGCTTTACATGACGAGCAAAAAAGGCGTCAAACTGCTTTGCTTAACGCTCAAAGTGAACGCCAAGCAAATCTTAAAAACTTACAAGCTCAGCTCACAAGTACCAAAAGCTCTATTAATTACCTTAAAGAAAACCAACAAACTTTAATTACAACCATTGAAGAGCTTGAAAAAGAGAAAACGCAAAAGATCGAATTACTCGGCCTAAATAAAAGTAAGGGTAAACTAAATTGGCCGACCAGAGGTAAGTTAGAACACACCTTTGGCCAGCGTAAGCATGGCGGTATTGATTGGAAAGGCGTGTTAATTGGTGCAAAAGAAGGCGTGAATGTTAATAGCGTGCACAATGGCCAAGTTGTATTTGCCGATTGGCTAAAAGGTTATGGCTGGGTGATCGTTGTTGATCATGGTGAAGGCTTTATGAGTTTATACGGCCATGCACAGACACTCCTCAGAGATGTTGGCGATATGGTTAGAGAAGGTGAAACTTTAGCTTTAGTTGGCCAAAGCGGCGGACAAGCAAGTTCTGGTCTATACTTTGAAATACGCCACAAAGGACGCGCAGTAAATCCTGTAAAATGGTGCAGACGTATTTAATTGAATAAACCGCTGCACCGCTCTGGAGCAGCTGATGAAAAACAAAACCCCAACGACATTCTACGAAAAAAAACAAAACACAGGTTTCATTTTAAGCCTGTGTTTACTTGTCTTTATTTTCTTTATCAATAGCGCCTCTGCCAGCTCAGTAAAACAATTGAAGAGGCAACAAATAGACGAAATTTTATTTAATATTCATGCTTATTATGTTGATGACTTAGAATTACAAAATAGCATGCATATAAAATACAACAATCATCAATTTGAACGCTTATATTCAAAGCTCGATCCTTATTCTAAATACCTCGACGAGCATGAACTCACTGCGTTATTTGACAACACAAACGGTCGTTACACAGGCCTTGGTATTGAAGTTAAAAATATTGACGAGCAAATGACTATTATCGATGTTGTTAATAACTCTCCGGCCAAAAATGCAGGGATTTTACCTAACGATATTATAATTAGTATTAATAACCATACTGTTGCAACACTTACAATTGACCAAGTAGCTGCTTTAATAAGGGACAGTAAGTTTGCAAGCATTCACTTAACAGTGCAACGTAATACAAATAAAACCCATATACCTTTTGATGTTACCCGCACCCAAATAGATTTAGAAAGTGTAACCAGTCAGCTTTTAGATACCGGCACTGGCTATTTAGCTATCAATAGCTTTTCCAATCACACACTACATGAGGTAGCAATACAAGTTGCAGCCATGCAAAATCACTATGGTTACCCACTCAAAGGACTGGTCATCGATTTACGCGACAATCCTGGTGGCACCTTAAAAAGTGCTGTGGCAGTATCAGACCTGTTTTTACAAAGCGGCACTATTGTAACCACTAAGGGGCGTTTTTTTGATGCAAATCAAGCCTTTTACGCCAAGCACGGTGATGTGTTAAAAGGTGCACCAATTGTGGTACTCATAAATGAAAACTCGGCTTCAGCAGCTGAAATTTTAGCGGCTGCTTTAAAAGATAATAATCGTGCAAAGATTGTAGGAAGCCAGTCATTCGGTAAAGGCTCTGTTCAATCTCTCATCCCATTAGGTGACGGTAATACAGCCTTAAAACTGACTACAGCAAAATACTTTACGCCTTCAGGTAAATCAATTGATGGTGTAGGAATAACGCCCGATGTGGCGATTAATCAAACAAACCTTTCACAAAACAATAAAGCCGTTATAATAAAAAACGAACAGACTAAAGGTACTCAGCAATTACTTTCAAGTAATTTGGCTGATTTACAATTAGTTAAAGCAAAACAGTTGCTCAGTATGCAATAACATTCGCTTTATTTAGAGCAACTTACTGAGCTTAATAAGATAATAAAAATTATAAATTTGAAAACTATTAACGCAAGCATTACAACGTGGCTTTTATTAGTCACTTGCTTTGTCTCTTTTGATGTTAAAGCGAAGCAAATAGCAATCGTAATTGACGATATAGGCTACCATCAAAGAGATTTAGAGTTCTTAACCTTACCAGGGCAATTGTCATATTCAATTTTGCCTCACACCCCCTATTCGCAAGCTTTTGCTTCGCTAGCGAGTCAGTCAAATAAAGAGCTATTACTTCATGTGCCCATGCAGGCGCTAAATGGGAAAAAACTAGGCCCCGGCGCGCTTACATTAAGTATGAGTAAAGAGCAGCTCCAGCAAACTCTAGGCACTGCCTTAGCTAGTCTGCCACAAGTTAAGGGCGTTAATAATCATATGGGCTCAGCACTAACACAACATAGCCAAGCTATGAAATGGACAATGGAAGTGCTTAAAAAACGCCATTTATACTTTTTAGATAGTCGTACCACAGATTTAAGCCAAGCTCAAAATGCGGCAAACTTTTTAGGTGTTGCTAATATTAGCCGCCAAGTATTTTTAGACAACATTATCACCCCCGAGCAATTGCAGTTAAGGTTTGATGAATTAAAACAGCAAGCAACCGATCACAATTTTGCCATTGCTATCGCCCACCCTTATCCTGAAACTATTGATTTTTTACGTGAAGCGTTACCACAGTTAATAGATCAAGGCTTTGAACTTGTGCCGGTTTCGCAGCTGGTTGAGCGTAAATACATTCAGTTGGCGCAGGCTGAGGGCAAAGGGGTTAGTGCTCGATGATATGTACTTTAATAAGGAAATTATATGTATAGCAAACATGAAAAATAACTAATTTTTTTCCTTGCTGATTATTTTCTGAATCATGGTAAAGAAATACAAACAATTAAACTCCATAGCCAAAGCTTTTACTCTGAAGCTTCAATTAACAAGCTACGTAATTTTCATTTAATAAAATTTATTGTTGCTGAAGTTATAGAGATTTCACCTACCATGATTTCTGAAAGAGAAAAATTAAAAGCCCCACCCAACTATTTTCAAACTTCAAAAGTATGGTGGTTTAGTAAACCTTGGGCTGTCGCGTTAACTACATTAATTATAATTTTACCAGCCATAAAAACATATATAGATATTCTCAGTTACTTATTTAAAGTAGAACCGGTTATCAATTTTAGCACTAGGCAGGTGAAAGCTTACGGCCGTAAACAAAAAAGCCCCGCATTTTCATGCAGGGCTTTTTAAATTTTGCTGCTTGAGCTGTGTTTAGCTCATAGCGCTTTGTAACTTTTTCATCGCTGTTTTTTCAAGCTGACGAACACGTTCGGCTGATACACTGTACTTTTGTGCCAGCTCTTGAAGAGTCGCCTTATCATCAGACAACCAACGTGCGCTAACAATATCTTGCGAGCGTTCATCAAGTGTTTTAAGTGCGCTAAATAAACGCGTATGCGCCTGCTCTTTCCACTGTTGTTGTTCAACGTCGTCAGCCAGATCAGCTGCACCATCCGTTAAATATTGTACTGGAGAGTAAGTACTTGTTGGTGCGTTATCATCGTCGTCACCTGTCAAGTCGAAGCCCATGTCTTGGCCGCTCATACGCGATTCCATTTCACGAACTTCCTTTTCACTCACACCTAACTCGCTCGCAACAGTGCTAACTTCTGCTTGGTTAAACCAACCTAAACGCTTTTTATTTTTGCGAAGATTAAAAAACAATTTACGTTGTGCTTTAGTTGTCGCAACTTTAACTATGCGCCAATTTTTAAGCACAAACTCATGAATTTCTGCTTTAATCCAATGAACTGCAAACGATACTAAACGAACTCCCACTGTAGGGTCGAAACGCTTTACCGCTTTCATCAGGCCTATATTGCCCTCTTGGATTAAGTCTGCTTGTGGTAAACCATAGCCAGAGTAGCTTTTAGCAATATGTGCTACAAAGCGTAAATGCGACATAATGAGTTGCTTGGCAGCACTAAGATCGCCTTCTTCCTGAAGCCTTTTAGCAAGCTCTTGTTCTTGTTCAACCTTAAGCATAGGAATAGTGCTTACCGCTTGAAGGTAACCGTCCATGCTTGCGCTTTGTTGTCCGACTGTAAGTGCCATTGCGTATAAATCTTTACTCATTTTTCACCTCGGTGATAAACATTTGAAACCATCTTAGCACTCTTTAACCAAGAGTGCTAACCCCAATTTAAAACTTTTTTTAATCATAAATCAAGAGGTTTTTTTGCGTTATTTAAGTCTACTATAAGCGGCTGAATAAGTGATGAATTAAAGGGATGCAAGAGGTTCACCTCATCGCAGCACCTCATTTATAACTTATTACCTTGAGGAGAATAGTACACAAACATGACAGTTTTAATAAAGGAGGTACTACCCAACCCGATAGCATACGCATACCGAGCAGGGTTAGTTCACTTATATGGTACATAAGCATCGAACGACTAATAGATTCGAATTATACTTTATCGGGTTCTATTTCTTTAATGTATCGATTTACAGAAAGATACGAACCAATAAAGCCCAAGCTTGTTGCAAGTAAAACTAACAGGCCAAACTCTTTTAATGTTAAACCAATTAACGAAAAACTTGTTTGGTAAACACCCGCTACACTACTAACAGCAGAAGATAGCCACCACATCATTAAAGCAACCGATATGAAGGCAAATAGCCCACCGATAACACCATACCAAATACCTGTCCATAAAAATGGTGCATGAATAAATGTATTAGTAGCCCCAACTAATTTCATTACTTGTATTTCTTCTTTTTTATCCATAATAGATAAACGAATAGTATTACCAATAATAAGCGTGACTGAAGTAAGTAACAGTAGCGTGATCGTTATTACACTCTCTTTTAACAAACTCAACAATGCATTTAAACGCTCTAACCATGCTATATCGAGCTTACCAAAATCAACCTCACGCTCAGCTTCCAGCTTAGTTAAAAGAGCTCTAGCTGCATTAGGCTGACGATCACGCTTAGTTGGCGTGACCAACACAACATCAGGAAGTGGGTTACTATCTAAGTACTCTAATGCTTGCCCAAACCCCGAGACACTTTTAAACTCTGTAAGTGCTTGCTGCTTTGAAATAAATGCCACACTCTCAACTTCGGGATACAGTGCTAAACGTTTCACCAAAGTTTGTGTTTGTTGCTCGCTCATCGTCTCTTTTACAAACAAAGATATTTCGCTTGCTTCTTCAAACCCGCTACTGACTTGTTGAACATTTTTAACCACTAAATAAAGTGTTGCTGGTAGCGTTAAACTCAAACCTAGTACAGCAATTGTCATCATCGAAGCTAAAGGCGTACGCCACATTTCACCAAGGCTGTGTATTCCTTGACGAAAAATATTAATAATAAAAAAATAACCGCCAGCTAATATAGATTTTTTTTGCTTTTCGTTTTTATTTTGGCGCCCCTTAAATAGTAAGCTCATAAAACCTCCTGCGCTAAGGGGTCTTGAAGCATTCGCCCGTCTTTTAAAGTTAAGCTTCTATATCTCATACGCGCAACCAAGCCCAAATCATGAGTAGCAATAAGCACGGTTGTACCGTGTTTATTAAAATCTTCAAATAATCGTAAAATTTCCATCGAAAGTTCAGGGTCAAGGTTACCTGTAGGCTCATCGGCCAATAAAATTGGTGGCGAGTTAACTATCGCGCGAGCAATACCTACGCGCTGTTGTTCGCCGCCAGAAAGCATAGACGGGTGGCACTTCACTTTATCAATTAAGCCCACTTTATCGAGCGCCCCATGAACCCGCTTTGCAATTTGATTATGATGAGTACCCTCAATAATTAATGGCAATGCCACATTATCAAATACAGTATGGCGCTCTAATAAGCGATGATTCTGAAAAATAATACCAATGTCACGACGGGCATAGGGAATTTGACGCGAGTTAACCTTATTTAAATCAACACCGTTGATAAACACGTTACCCGCAGATGGGCGCTCCATTAAGCTAATTAACTTTAATAACGTACTTTTACCTGCACCACTGTGACCAGTTAAAAATGCAAGTTCGCCCGGCTTAATATGAAAATTAACTTTTTCAAGGGCCCGATGCCCTCCTGGGTAGGTTTTACTTACTTGCTGAAAATTTATCATTTTTTATTATGCCAACCTCACCATAAACACGAATGCAATTGGTATTCCTCGCAATTAAAAAGGGAGCAAGCTCCCTCTTAGTAAATTAAACGTCGTCCTCATCTTGGCTAAATAACGCATCAATAAAGTCATCACTCTTAAATGTACGTAAATCATCGATACTTTCGCCAACACCAATATAACGAATTGGAATATTAAACTTATCAGCCACCGCAAAAATAACACCACCTTTTGCAGTTCCATCAAGTTTAGAAAGGGTAATACCAGTTAAGCCTACACACTGATTAAACAAATTCACTTGGCTAATCGCATTTTGCCCTGTGCCTGCGTCAATCGTTAACATCACTTCATGCGGCGCATCAGGGTCAATTTTTTTCATTACACGTGCTATTTTTTCAAGCTCTTGCATTAAATTATCTTTATTTTGCAAGCGCCCAGCTGTATCGGCGATTAATACATCCACTTTACGAGCTTTCGCGGCTTGAAATGCGTCAAAAACAACTGAAGCACTATCAGCGCCAGTGTGTTGTGCAATAACAGGAATACTATTGCGCTCACCCCATACTTGAAGTTGCTCAACAGCAGCCGCTCTAAACGTATCACCAGCAGCCAACATAACCGACTTACCTTCGTTTTGAAATTGCTTAGCCAGTTTACCAATAGTCGTGGTTTTACCTACACCATTCACACCCACCATCAGTATTACGAATGGTTTTTTATCAGTTGGTATCACTAAAGGCTGCTCTGCAGTTTTAAGCATAGTGGCCATTTCTTGTTTCATTAGCTCGTAAAGTGCATCGCCATCTTTTAACTGTTTACGATTAGCCCCATCTGTTAATCGATCGATTAACTTCATGGTTGTATCAACGCCCAAATCGGCAGTTAATAGCTGGGTTTCCAGCTCTTCAAATAAATCGTCATCAATTTTTTTGCCGCTAAATATAGATGCAAATCCAGATCCAATATTAACGCGAGTTTTTAATAAGCCTTTTTTAAGGCGAGAAAAAAAACCTTCTTTTTTGGGTTTATCTTCTTTCTCCGCTTTAAGTTTTTCAGCCTCAATACTCGCTTGCTCTAAACGCTCACTTTCAACTTTTTCAGCCGCAACTCGCGCTTGTTCTAGACGATCGCTTTCAGCTTGTTCAGCTGCAACACGCGCCAGCTCTAAGCGCTCGTTTTCAGTTTTTTCAGCCGCAACACGCGCCAGCTCTAAACGCTCGCTTTCAGCTTGTTCTGCCGCAACACGCGCCTGCTCTAAACGCTCGTTTTCAGCTTTTTCAGCCTCAATACGCGCTTGCTCTAAACGATCGCTTTCAGCTTTTTCAGCCTCAATACGTGCTTGCTCTAAACGCTCGGTTTCAGCTTTTTCAGCCTCAATACGTGCTTGCTCTAAACGCTCGGTTTCAACTTTTTCAGCCTCAATACGCGCTTGTTCTAGACGATCGCTTTCTGCTTTTTCAGCCTCAACACGCGCTTTCTCTAAACGCTCGATTTCAACTTTTTCAGCCTCAATACGTGCTTGCTCTAAACGCTCGGTTTCAACTTTTTCAGCCTCAATACGCGCTTGTTCTAGACGATCGCTTTCAGCTTGTTCAGCTGCAACTCGTGCTTGCTCTAAACGCTCGGTTTCAACTTTTTCAGCCTCAATACGTGCTTGCTCTAAACGCTCGGCTTCAGCTTTTTCAGCCGCAATTCGCTCTTGCTCAAGGCGCATTTGCATTTCTTGTTCGGCTAAACGCTGTTGCAGCTCTAATTGTTTTGCGTGGGCATCAGCTTGTTCTTTTGCCAATAATTCAGCATTTGCTTGTTCAACCGCTAACTTTTCAGCTTGCTCTGCATCGTGCTTCTCTGTTTCAGCGCGCTCTTGCTCTATACGCTCAGCTTCTTGTTGTTCGGCCAACGCTTGTTGGTTATTAGTTTCTTTTACTTGCTCTGCTTGTTTTTCATCTGACTTACCAAAACCAAACCAAGACAGGAATTTACTTTTTTTTGCCATACTTGCTAATAACCACTTATAAAAATCTGATAAACTAAAATTTGAAAATAGCTTTATTGTGCTCGGCAATATCTGCCAGCAAAAAAACAGTTCAAAACATTAAGAGCTAAATAGTAACACTTTTAATGCAGTTGAAAAATGAAGCTATACGTAATCTACTGCAATATTATCTGAGCTAGATCCCAGATACCATTTTTTAGTGAGCTAAATGAGAAATAAAACGGCGCAAAATAAAGTAATTAATAAATCAAGTGATGGCTTTATTAGAATTATAAGCGGTCAATTTCGTGGCAGAAAGCTACCAGTAAAGGATGTGCAAGGTCTGCGTCCAACCACCGATCGCATAAAAGAAACAGTATTTAACTGGTTAATGCAAGATACACGAGATACAAACGTACTTGATTGCTTTGCCGGCTCTGGTGGTTTAGGGTTTGAAGCATTATCTCGTTTTGCTAAAAGCGCTACTTTTATTGAGCTTGATTTATTAGCAGCAACGCAATTAGAACACAATATAACAACTTTAAAATTGCAAAACGCGCACGTAAAAAATATAAATACATTATCGTTTTTAGAACAAAAAAACCTAAATGAACCTTTTGACCTCGTTTTCGTTGATCCCCCTTTTCGTAAAAACCTAGCCCAAATTAGCTGCGATTTTTTAGAAAAGAATCAATGGCTCAGCTCAGAAGCTTTAATTTACGTTGAAGTTGAAAGTGATTTAAACTCATTCACAAAACCAGATAACTGGCTGTTAATTAAAGAAAAAAAAGCTGGCCAAGTGTTTTCTAGGTTGTACCAACGCCAATCAAATTAATACTGTTTTACATGATGTGTTTCTGTTAATATTGTCCTTTACATGTGGTGTTGCTTCGGATTACAATACCGCACCATTTTTGAACCACTTGATCAATGTTTGATCAACTTGAGCAACGCTCATAATTTAGGTAGGTGAATTTTTAATGCCAGTAATTAAAGTAAGAGAGAACGAACCGTTTGACGTAGCACTTCGTCGCTTCAAGCGTTCATGTGAAAAAGCAGGAATCCTTTCAGAAGTTCGTCGTCGCGAGCACTATGAAAAACCAACAGCTGAACGTAAACGTAAAAAAGCTGCTGCAGTTAAACGTCACATGAAAAAACTTTCTCGTGATAACGCTCGTCGCGTTAAATTATACTAATATATTAGGTTTTGTATAAATGAGCCTTTTAATAACGCTAAAAGATGCGCAAAAAGATGCGATGAGAGCCAAAGACAAGCAACGTCTTAACCCTATTCGTATGGTACTTGCTGCAATCAAGCAACGTGAAATTGACGAGCAAATAACGCTAGACGACGCAGGTATTACCTCCGTTATAGTGAAGCTTGTTAAACAACGTCGTGACTCTTACACTCAGTACAAAGATGCTGGGCGTGATGATTTAGCTGATATTGAAGCCAATGAAATAGTAGCGCTTGAAACTTTTTTACCTCAACAATTGAGTGAAGAAGAAATCATTGCTCTCATTGACGCGGCTATTGCTGATACTAATGCAGCAGGTATGCAAGACATGGGTAAAGTAATGGGTATAATCAAAAGCAAGGCTGAGGGTCGCGCCGATATGGGCAAGATCTCTGGTTTAATTAAGCAACGATTAACTGCCTAATACTCCCACATACATTAAAGTATGATTGAAGTAAACCGAGCCTTGTGCTCGGTTTCTTTGTTTTTAACTTTAATAAAAAGTGCTTCAATGTGGTTATTTAAAGATAAAATTATTTATAGCTACTCTGTTTATTTAGCTTTCGTTTTGGTAAGTTAAAGCACGTTATACTCTGCGCCAAGCGAGTATAAAAAGTAAATTTCATATTCGTTATTTTTATCATTATCTCAGGACTGCATTTTACTAATGGCTGGAAAGATCCCACGTAACTTTATAGACGATTTACTTGCCAGAACCGATATTGTCGACCTGATAGACTCAAAAGTAGGTCTAAAAAAAGCAGGTAAAGATTATCAAGCTTGCTGCCCTTTTCATAATGAAAAGTCCCCTTCGTTCACGGTATCTCAAGATAAGCAGTTTTATCATTGTTTTGGCTGTGGCGCTAACGGGAATGCGATTTCATTTATAATGGAATACGAAAAGCTCGAGTTTGTTGATGCTATTGAAGAAATAGCCAGCATGCTTAATTTAGAAGTACCTCGAGAACAAGGCACAAGTTCAGCACCAGAACGCACCGCAGCACAAAAGCGCTCTGATTACGATTTAATGCTTCACACAGCACGCTTTTATCAACACCAATTAAAACACCACAGCAATTCAACGGCTGTAATAGACTACGTTAAGGGCCGAGGTTTAAGTGGTGAAATAGTTAAAAAATTTATGATTGGTTACGCTCCAAGTGAATGGGATGGTTTATGCCTACAGCTTGGCCGCAACAAAGAACAAAAAGAGCAATTAGTTGAGCTAAAGCTCGCTTCAGAAAAAACACCAGGCAGACAATTTGATTTTTTCCGCGACCGCTTAATGTTCCCTATTCGCGATAAACGCGGACGTGTTATCGCCTTTGGTGGGCGTGTAATGCAAGCCGACCAAGGTCCTAAATATTTAAACTCTCCAGAAACCAGAATTTTTCATAAAGGTTTTGAGTTATATGGTTTATATGAGGCAAAACAAGCTCATAAAAAGTTAGATCATGTACTTATTGTAGAAGGTTATATGGATGTGGTGGCGCTTGCTGAACAAGGTATTGAATATGCTGTTGCTGCACTTGGTACTGCAACTACGAGCGAACACATGCACACCCTTTTTAGAACAACAGATAAAGTTATTTGTTGTTACGATGGGGATCGCGCAGGGCGAGATGCAGCGTGGCGAGCACTTGAAAATGCTCTTCCTTATTTGAATGACGGAAAAGCCTTAAATTTTGTTTTTTTACCCGATGGTGAAGACCCTGACTCTCTAGTACAAAAAGAAGGTAAAGAGCTGTTTGAACAACGCTTGAGTGAAGCCGATGACTTTACTAAAGTATTATTCAATAAATTAAGCCTAGAAATAGATTTAACACTCGATTCTGGCAAGGCAAAATTACTTAGTGCTGCACTGCCATTAATAGAAAAAATACCCAGTGAGTTTTATCAAGAAAACATTCTTGAACAACTCGGTCGTTTAATTGGTCGAACACGTGAGCAGCTTAATAGTCGCTTAAAAACACCTAAGCAACAGCACTCTATTGAGCGAAAATTTAAAATAACACCTATGCGACAGGCCATTGGTATTTTAATTCAGCACCCACAATTGGCTAAAAGTATTCCTTATTTGCCCGATTTAGCGCAAATGAGCATAGCCGGTATTGGATTATTACTGCGCCTACAAGAACAAGCATTAGAAAAAGAGAATGTTACCACCGCGCAATTACTCGAATTTTTTAGAGGAACTGAAGATTACGAGCCATTAATCAAGCTTGCAACGTGGCAACACGAAATAAATGAAGAGCGTTTAGAGACTGTTTTTCAAAATACTTTTAAATTTATTGAAGATCAGTGTTTAAATTATCGACTAGAGACCTTATTAATAAAGGACAAGACACAAGGTCTCAATAGCGATGAAAGACTTGAATGTCATTTGTTAATGACAGCGTTAAAAGCCACTAACAGCTAGTCAGATCTAATTTTGGCTGTTATACTGTGCTATTCACTGCGTCACATTATTCTAGTTGGCTTAAATGCAAACTACATGATGGCGCCTGTTGTATCAACTTATCAGAGTGGAAGAAAAAATCTCTATGGATCCAACTCCTCAGTCACAATTAAAACTTCTGATTCAGAAAGGTAAAGAGCAAGGCTACTTAACTTTTGCAGAAGTAAATGATCACCTTCCACAAGACATTATAGACTCAGATCAAGTAGAAGATATCATAAGCATGATTAATGATATGGGTATCAAGGTTAGCGAAAATGCGCCTGATGCTGATGAATTAATGATGCAAGAAACAACGACAGACGAAGACGCAGCAGAAGCTGCCGCTGCAGCCCTTGCGACTGTAGAAAAAGAAATCGGCCGTACAACTGATCCGGTACGCATGTACATGCGTGAAATGGGTACTGTTGAACTTCTGACACGTGAAGGCGAAATTGTAATCGCTAAACGTATTGAAGAAGGCATTAATCAAGTTCAGATTTCTGTTGCAGAGTACCCTGAAGCAATCACTTACCTACTTGAACAGTGGGATAAGTTTGAAGCTGAAGAAATGCGTTTAAGCGATATCATCGTTGGATTTATCGATCCGAATGAAGATACAGCGCCAATTTCAGCAACTAATATTGGTTCAGAATTAAGTGCTAAGCAACTTGACGACGATGATAAAGACGACAAAGACGATGCTGATAGCGACGATGAAGATGAAGAAGAGATAGACACAGGACCAGATCCTGAAGAAGCTCGCATTCATTTTGAAAATCTACGTGATTTATACAACAAAGCACGTGATACGTTTGAAGCTAAAGGTCGTTCGCACCCTGAATCACAAGCAGCCATTTTTGAAATTGGCGAGCTTTTCAGAACCTTTAAATTAATACCTAAACAGTTTGACCGCATGGTAAATAACATGCGTGAAATGATGGACAGAGTTCGCGTTCAAGAACGTCTAATCATGAAACAAGCTGTACAAATTGCTAAATTACCGAAGAAAACGTTCGTTAAGCACTTTGCTAACAACGAAACTGACGCTTCTTGGGTTGATTTAGAAATTTCAGGTAACGAAAAGTATTCAGCTAAGCTTGAAGAAGTTAAGCCAGAAATTATTCGTAGTATTAATAAATTATCTGTTATTGAACAAACAACAGGTTTAAGCATTGAGCGTATTAAAGACATTAACCGTCGAATGAGCATTGGTGAAGCGAAAGCACGCCGCGCGAAAAAAGAAATGGTTGAAGCTAACTTACGTCTTGTAATCTCAATTGCTAAAAAATATACAAACCGTGGCTTACAATTCTTGGATTTGATCCAAGAAGGTAACATTGGTCTGATGAAAGCCGTTGATAAGTTTGAATATCGCCGTGGTTATAAGTTCTCGACTTATGCTACGTGGTGGATACGTCAAGCAATCACTCGCTCTATTGCTGACCAAGCAAGAACAATCCGTATTCCGGTACATATGATTGAAACGATTAATAAACTTAACCGTATTTCTCGTCAAATGTTACAAGAAATGGGTCGTGAGCCAAATCCAGAAGAATTAGCAGAACGCATGATGATGCCTGAGGATAAAATCCGTAAGGTACTTAAGATTGCTAAAGAGCCAATTTCAATGGAAACACCAATCGGTGATGATGAAGATTCTCACTTAGGTGACTTTATCGAAGATACAACCATTGATTCGCCAATCGATTCGGCAACAATGGAGTCTCTTCGAGGCGCAACTAACGATGTACTTGCAGGCCTAACAGCTCGTGAAGCTAAAGTACTACGTATGCGTTTTGGTATTGATATGAATACCGACCACACCTTAGAAGAAGTAGGTAAACAGTTTGACGTAACACGTGAACGTATTCGTCAAATAGAAGCGAAAGCGCTGCGTAAATTACGCCACCCTTCTCGCTCAGATTTACTGAAAAGCTTTTTAGACGCTAAATAATTTAGCGCTACTATATAAACTAAAAAGGCCGCTATAGCGGCCTTTTTTCTATTTGAAGGAAATAACCATGGCTTGGATCCAAATTCGTATTAATGCCAATGCTGCAACAGCTGATGCCGTAAGCGACCTATTAATGGAAGCGGGTAGCGCTTCAGTAACCTTTATTGACGCAAAAGATACCCCTATTTACGAGCCTAAAATTGGCACTGTTGTGTTCTGGGCTGATACCACAGTCATTGGCTTGTTCGAAGCTAATCACGATATGAATGCAGTCGTTGCGTTATTGAAGCGCCATGATGAGCTAAAAGACAATTTAGTATACAAAATCGAGCAACTTGAAGATAAAGACTGGGAACGTGAATGGATGGATAACTTCCACCCTATTCAATTTGGCGAAAAACTATGGATTTGCCCAAGCTGGCGCGACATTCCAGACCCTGATGCAGTAAATGTATTGCTAGACCCAGGCCTTGCTTTTGGCACAGGCACACATGCAACAACGGCCTTGTGCCTTAAGTGGTTAGAAAGCCAAGATCTGACGGGGAAAACGGTTGTTGATTTTGGTTGTGGCTCAGGCATTTTAGGTATTGCAGCTATAAAACTAGGTGCAGAGCGTATGATTGGGATAGATATTGACCCTCAAGCGCTTGAGGCAAGCCTTGATAACGCTAACCGAAATGGTGTTGCAGACAAACTCGAAGTATACCTTCCAGAAAACCAACCTGAGTTTAGTGCTGATATTGTGGTGGCTAATATTTTGGCGCAACCGCTGCGTGAACTTCACAGTGTAATTTTGGGATTACTCAAGCCAGGTGGAAAAATTGCTATGTCGGGCATATTAGAAGAGCAAGCCCAATCGGTTGCCGATATTTACGCGCCGTTTATTGAGCTAGATGACATTGCCGTTGAAGGTGATTGGACTCGAGTGAGTGGCACTAAAAAAGCGTAATAAACTGCACAATCAAATTTAGAGCATTAACTCAAAACATGCATGTAAAGCCTGTATTTAACAGGCTTTACTATTTTTTTACATAATAAAAAATAAACTTATTTTGTTGCAAAAACAAAATACGCTCAAATTTCGCACAAATAAAGCCATTCCTCATACGGTTATCAAATGTCAATACGAAAAGGGCAAAAAAAAGTCACTTTTGTTCAATTTATAGCCTTTGATTTTTGCTAAAAAAACCGTAAACTTAGCGCCCCTTGAAAAGAGGCCTATTGAATATAGTGCGTATCGGTAAATACCAACTTGAGAATAATGTAATTGTCGCGCCAATGGCAGGCATTACAGACAGACCATTTAGACAACTTTGTCGACGCTTAGGTGCGGGCTTAGCTGTGTCTGAAATGCTATCGTCAAATCCTAAGGTTTGGAAAACAGAAAAGTCGATGAATCGTATGGATCACAGCGGTGAATCGGGTATACGTGCTGTGCAAATTGCAGGAGCAGATCCTGAGCTTATGGCGCAGGCCGCACAATTCAATGTTGCTAACGGTGCACAGATCATAGATATCAATATGGGGTGCCCAGCAAAAAAAGTGAACAAGAAACTCGCAGGCTCTGCCTTATTACAGTTTCCTGAACTTGTGGAAGAGATTATTGATGCAGTCGTTAACGCTGTAGATATACCTGTAACACTTAAAATCCGTACAGGATGGGATCCGGATAACCGTAATGGTGTAGAGATTGCGAGAATAGCTGAACGTTATGGCATTGCATCACTTGCTGTACATGGGCGAACGCGCGCATGTATGTACAAAGGTGATGCTGAGTACGCCACGATTAGGGATATAAAACGTTCAGTGTCGATTCCTGTTGTTGCCAATGGTGATATTACATCACCAGAAAAAGCAAAACAGGTTTTAGACTATACGGGTGCAGATGCCATTATGATTGGCCGAGCCGCCCAAGGTCGCCCTTGGATATTTAGGGAGATAGACCACTATTTGCAAACTGGGGAACATTTACAGCCGCCTGCTATTGCAGAGGTGCGCAGTATATTAATGGAGCATTTAACAAACCTCCATATGTTTTACGGTGAGCCAATGGGAGCGCGAATTGCTCGCAAACATGTATCTTGGTATTTGCAAACCCATGACAGTGATGGTCAGTTTAGGCGAGTATTTAATGCGCTCGACAACCCACAGGCACAGGTCGTCGCATTAGAGCAATACTTTAAAACACTAGCAGCTAACTAAGAAAGAAAGAGACTTAATAATGTTCGAACAAAACGTGACTTCTCCATTTATCACTAACCCTCATGTTCAGTCACACGAGAAACCGCAGCCATTGCGTGATGCAGTAAAAAAAGCTGTTCACCACTATTTAAAGCAGCTTAACGGTCAAGATGTGCAAGACGTTTACGACCTTGTTCTTTCAGAGCTAGAAGCGCCATTACTTGAAGAAGTGATGACATATACACGTGGTAACCAAACTCGTGCAGCAATTTTACTAGGTATCAACCGTGGTACTTTACGTAAAAAGCTTAAAAAATACGGCATGAACTAATACCAATTATATTGAAAGCGTAAGTATTCTAACGAGCTAAACAAGCCCATAACGTCGTTAATAATTTTTTATGTAGAATAACTACACAGCAAAATTTTTGCCTTGTTATAGACTTGTTTTTCTATCGTTATAACTACTTACTAATCCAATACAACTGGTATTATGCAAAAAAAGCACCCTCGGGTGCTTTTTTTATGCCTACAACTTATTAACCAAATTGCAAAATGCTCACCCTCATCGGCGCTTTATAAGTCGTTTTTTGAGTTGTAATCAGTTAAAATGCCCGCTTCTAAGCTAGCTCATTAACTGAGGAAATCAAACTACAATGGATACTCATCGTCCCATTCGTCGCGCACTATTAAGTGTGTCTGATAAAACCGGTATTGTTGAATTTGCCCGCGCACTAGAAGCGCAAGGCGTTGATATATTATCAACTGGCGGCACATGTAAACTACTTGCTGATAACGGCATAAAAGTGACTGAAGTATCAGATCACACAGGCCACCCTGAAATCATGGATGGTCGCGTAAAAACTCTTCACCCAAAAATTCACGGCGGCATATTAGCCCGTCGCGGACAAGATGAAAGCGTAATGGCAGATAACAACATTTCTGCTATCGACATAGTTGTAGTTAACTTATACCCCTTTGCGAATACAGTCGCTCAAGAAAACTGCAGCCTTGAAGATGCTATTGAAAATATTGATATTGGCGGCCCTACAATGGTTCGTGCAGCCGCTAAAAACCACAAAGACGTAACAATCGTGGTAAACGCGAGCGACTACGACCGTGTTATTAGCGAAATGCAAAACAACAATGGCTCTACTACGTATAAAACACGTTTTGACTTAGCGATTGCTGCTTACGAGCACACTGCCGCATACGATGGCATGATTGCTAACTACTTCGGTAAAATGGTTCCTGATTACACCGAGGAAGCTGCTGTAGAGACTAAATTCCCACGTACTATCAATATGCAGTTCACTAAAAAGCAAGATATGCGTTACGGTGAAAACTCACATCAAGATGCTGCTTTTTATGTTGAAAGTGACATTGCTGAAGCATCAGTTGCAACAGCAACTCAATTGCAAGGTAAGGCCCTTTCGTTTAACAACATTGCAGATACCGATGCAGCACTTGAATGTGTTAAAGAATTTGACGTACCTGCGTGCGTAATTGTAAAACATGCTAACCCGTGTGGTGTTTCAATTGGGGACGATATTCTACAAGCATACGAGCGCGCTTTTAAAACAGACCCTACATCAGCATTTGGTGGCATTATTGCCTTTAACCGAGAGCTAGATGCAGCAACGGCACAAGCAATTGTTGATCGTCAGTTTGTTGAAGTAATTATCGCACCTAGTATTTCGAGCGACGCTGCAAAAATTGTTGAAGCTAAAAAGAACGTTCGTTTATTAGAATGTGGACAGTGGACAGGCAAAGCCGCTGGCCAAGATATTAAACGCGTTAACGGCGGTATTTTAGTTCAAGACCGCGATTTAGGCATGGTAACGCAAGGCGACTTAAAAGTTGTTTCTAAACGCCAACCTACAGAGCAAGAACTTAAAGATTTACTGTTTTGCTGGAAAGTAGCTAAGTTTGTTAAATCAAACGCAATTGTTTATGCCCGTGACGGTATGACTATTGGCGTAGGCGCAGGCCAAATGAGCCGCGTATACTCAGCTAAAATTGCAGGCATAAAAGCTGCAGACGAAAACCTTGAAGTTAAAGGTTCAGTTATGGCGTCTGATGCGTTCTTCCCATTCCGTGATGGCATTGACGCAGCCGCAGCCGCTGGCATTACTGCGGTAATTCAGCCTGGTGGCTCAATGCGTGATGAAGAAGTGATTGCAGCTGCTGATGAAGCTGGCATGGCAATGGTACTAACTGGTATGCGCCATTTCCGCCACTAATCACACAAAGGGTTAAACGTTGGTTTAACCCTTTTTGTTTGCTATAAATTCACGTATTCTGATTATTCAATAACCTATTTAAAATTATAATGTGAAGGAACAAACAATGAAATTTGCGCTAAAATCGCTACTTGTAGCCACACTAACGATGACATCGACTATGGCGCTTAGCCATAACCACGAATCGAGCCTTGAACATGCACTTCAATCAAGCGAACGCAGTGCTAAAAACAGCGTTCGTGACGAATATCGTCACCCGGCTCAAACACTGGCATTTTTTGGCTTTAAACCAACTATGACAGTTGTTGAAATTGCGCCCGGCGGTGGTTGGTATAGTGAAATTTTAGCGCCAGCACTAAAAGAGCAAGGCACTTATTATGCCGCGCACTTTCCTGCTGATTCATCAGTTGGCTACTACCAACGCTCTCTTGCGGGCTTTAAACAAAAAGTAGCTGAAGATAAGCGCTTTAGTAGCGTTAAAATTACTGAGTTTGCACCTGTAACACATTTAGATATTGCGCCAGCTGGCAGTGCCGATATGGTTTTAACATTTCGTAATGTACATAACTGGTACATGGGCAAAGATAAAAGCGGTGCATTAAGTGCATTCCAAGCTTTTTATAAAGCCCTTAAACCAGGTGGTACATTAGGTTTAGTTGAACACCGTTTAGCTGAAGAACGTGCTGACGAAGATCAAAAAACATCAGGTTATATGAAGCAGAGCTACGTAGTAGACCTTGCTAAACAAGCAGGGTTTGAATTAGTAGCAAGCAGTGAAATAAATGCAAATCCAAAAGATACAGCCGATCACCCTAAAGGTGTATGGACGCTACCACCAAGCTTAAGACTCGGCGAACAAGATGCTGATAAATATAAAGCCATTGGTGAAAGCGACCGCATGACGCTGAAATTTAAGAAACCGCTTTAAATAGGAATTTTCGCCATGAATGTTTTAGTCATTGGCAGCGGCGGCCGCGAACACGCACTTGCGTTTAAAGCCGCTCAAAACACCAAAGTAAATACTGTATTTGTAGCCCCTGGTAATGCAGGTACTGCACTTGAACCAAAACTTGAAAACGTAGCAATAAACGTTGACGACTTAGATGGTTTACTTAATTTTGCACAGCAAAATAAGGTAGAGCTTACTATTGTAGGTCCTGAAATACCGTTAGTACTGGGTGTTGTTGATAAGTTTCGTGAACATAACATGGCTATTTTTGGACCAACGGCGGGCGCAGCTCAGCTTGAAGGTTCTAAATCGTTTACTAAAGACTTTTTAGCACGTCATAAAATCCCAACGGGCGACTACCAAACGTTTGAACAGATTGAGCCTGCCCTTGCTTATTTAAAAGAGAAAGGCGCACCAATTGTTGTAAAAGCAGATGGTTTAGCTGCGGGTAAAGGCGTAATTGTAGCCATGACGGAGGCCGATGCCGAAGAAGCTATTCGCGATATGCTTGCGGGTAATGCTTTTGGCGATGCGGGAAGTCGTGTTGTTATTGAAGAATTTTTAGACGGTGAAGAAGCGTCTTTCATCGTAATGGTTGATGGTAAAAATGTATTACCATTTGCTACCAGTCAGGACCATAAACGCGCTTACAATGGCGATGCGGGTCCTAATACGGGTGGCATGGGTGCATACTCACCTGCGCCAGTTGTTACTGATGAAATCCACCAGCGTATTATGAACGAAGTGATCTACCCTACGGTAGAAGGCATGGCAAGCGAAGGCCATCCATACACAGGCTTTTTATACGCAGGTTTAATGATTGACGAAACAGGCACCCCTAAAGTCATTGAGTACAACTGTCGCTTTGGCGACCCTGAAACTCAACCAATGATGCTACGTTTGCAATCAGACCTAGTTGAATTAATTGAAGCCGCTAACCGTGTTGAACTTGATAAAACAACAATTAAGTTTGACCCACGTGCAGCTGTTGGTGTTGTACTTGCCGCTAAAGGTTACCCTGGCGATTACCCTAAAGGCGATGCTATTTCGGGGCTAAAAGTTGATTACCCTGCGGGTGAAAAAGTGTTTCATGCGGGTACTAAGCAAGATGGCAATGACGTTGTAACCGCAGGCGGTCGCGTATTATGCGCAACAGCACTTGGTAATACTGTTACGCAAGCGCAGCAACGCGCCTATGAGCTTGTTAAACAAATTAGCTGGAATGGTATGGAATATCGTACAGATATTGCTTATCGTGCTATTGCACGCGAGCAATAGGCTTATAATACCAGTTTATTGGTATAACCAGTTAATTTAACTACAAAAGCGCAGTCTCTCTGCGCTTTTTTAGTGCTACACTAATTAAAAGTTTTTTTAAAAGTACGCAAACGTTGGAACTAAGAACTTTACGTTATCATGCAATTGCTGTTGCCATACTAGTACTTATATTTTTTATTATAAGTACACTGGCATCAAACCTCGTCGTGCCTACACGATATACAATTGATAAAACCGCGCCCGTATATCTTGATTACGCGTACTATATTGATGAAACTAAGAGCCTTACTTTTGACGATGTTATAACCCAGCCGCAGTTACTCTCTCATCAAAAATTTTCGGAAATACCGTGGAGTTTTACTCAACAAAATTATTGGCTGTTTCTCGATTTAGAAAATAAGAGCTTCAAAAAAGAAAACGTTGTTGCCCATTTTGATAACCCCATGGTTGATCACCTAACTATTTTTCGACTCAATAAAAACAACCAATTAATTGATACTTATAAGCTCGGAGATAAAGAACAAGCACTTACTTTATTTCAATACAGTGTGCCGCATATCCGCTTTTCGCTCGAAAGTAAGTCCTCACAACGACTCGTAATGAAAATAGATACGATAGGTATAAGTAAAACACCTGTAAATTTATATCGTGATAAAGAGTTTATTGACTTAGTGCGTTCGCAAACAGGGATTTGGGGGATTTTTGTTGGCGTATTGCTAATGGCTGCACTGTACAATCTTGTTCTTTATTTTGGTATAAAAGACCGAGTTTACTTAATTTATATTGGCTACATTATTAGCGCTATTATACTAATGGGAGCGGTATTAGGTTTTGGCTTTTATTTATGGCCAATGGAATGGCAATTATTTATTCACGAAAAAATAGTACTTGGTAATTACGGCGTTGCTTTTTTTACCCTCTCCTTCTGTATTATGTTTTTACGTTACCACAAAGAAAAATGCTGGCGCTATAAAATGAGTACAGCGCTACTTAAGCTTATGTTTGTTCTTGCTGTAAGCAGCCTTTTTATCCCTGAAAATATAGCAGCACCTATTTTTTTTGGAGTGATGAGCCTACTTTATATAGCGTGTATTATTTTAATTTATAACAAATTACGTAGTGGTTTTAGATGGGCTAAATTTTATGTTTTTTCATGGGTGCCACTAATTTTTGGCGCGGCAATTCAACCTATGGAACTGACTGGCCTTTTACCTTATAGCTTTACCACACGCCACGCCTTTTTAATGGCTATACTATGCGAAGTAATATTAATGGCAATGGCATTAGCAGACCGAGTTAGGTATCAGCGTGAACGTGCTTTATATCACGCTACGCACACTCAACAAACAAAGCTTCTTAATAGTGCTAAGCTCAAGCAAACCTTTATGGAGTTACAAGCAAAAAACCGCTCAACAACTTTGTGTTTGATTAAAATACGCCACTTTAACTCTCTTAATACTATAATTACCCCTTCTCAAGGCTATGCACTTATAAAACATATAGCGAGAGAATTAGAGTTAGAATTGAGCCACGAGCGCGAATTTATAAATCTTGATACTAACTTAAACACCATCCCTCGATTAGCCGATCTCAATAGCGGCGTATTTGCCTGTATTTCGACTAAAACACAAAACCAAGAAATGCTAGAAGCACTTCTCACCAAAGTAATTAGCAACTTACCAAAACAATACGAAATAAAAGGGCTAAACCTGCAACTTAATTACAGTATTGGCATTAGCTGTGCGGGTAAAACTAACGACTTTGAGTATTGGTTAAAACGTGGATATTTAGCACTTAAAAAAGCAAAAAGTAGTGTTAATCAAGTAGGGTTATCATCAAACGTGAATAACCAAATGATGGACGTTTCCTTAGCTGCAAAGCTACAAAAAGCCATAAAAACAAATCAACTTACACTCTATTACCAGCCACAAATAAATTTATTAAATAACCAAGTAATTGGCGCAGAAGCTTTACTACGCTGGCCCGATCCAACCTTTAATAATTTACCGATTGAAGAGTTAGTAATTCTTGCTGAACATACAGGTATTATTAACGAACTAACACTGTGGGTCATTGAACAAGCGTGTAAAGATATTGCCGAACTAACAAAAAATGGTTACATCAATCATACTATTAGCGTCAACCTCAGCGCTAAAAACTTGACCATAAATAACTTAGCTGAAAAAGTAGAAAATATACTCATTAAATACCAAGTACCGGCTCGTTTACTTAAGTTTGAACTAACCGAATCAGCTTTTGTAGAGAGTCAAGATGCACTCATTAAATTAGTTGATGAATTATCGGCATTAGACATTAACGTTGTTTTAGACGACTTTGGTACAGGTTACGCATCACTTAACTACTTAGTTAACTACCATTTTAGTGAACTAAAAATAGATAAGTCGTTTGTTTTTGATTTACCTAATAACCCCACTCATCAAGTTATTGTACAAACAGCCATTGATATGGCGCACAACCTTAATTTATCAATAACAATTGAGGGGGTAGAAACTCAGGAGATTCATCACTTACTTAAAGACATGAATGCTGATTCTGCCCAAGGTTATTTATACGCAAAAGCACTGCCTTACACCGACTATTTACACTTCTTAAAAAGCCAATATAGCTTAAAAATGTTAGACTCCTCTTTTTAACATCTTTAGGGGCCAAGTAAAGATGCAAGGCACACTGCGTAAACTAAAATCGAGTTTAACCGAACCAGTACAATATCACTTACCTGTAGGTGAGCACTTAGTAGACTTAAATGCATTTATAGGTAAGGAGCTTACGCTCACCTTTAGTGGCACTATTTTATGTTCTAACTGCGGTAAAAAAACCAAAAAAAGCTATTCTCAAGGTCACTGTTTTGTATGCATGCGCAAGCTCGCTAGTTGCGACATGTGTATTATGAAACCAGAAACTTGCCACTACGATCAAGGCACTTGCCGAGAGCCACAGTGGGGCGAAGAAAATTGCATGATCCCACACTATGTGTATCTCGCTAACACTTCTGGATTAAAAGTAGGTATTACCCGCCACACACAAATACCGACTCGTTGGGTGGATCAAGGCGCTACTCAGGCATTACCTATTTTTAAAGTGCAAACTCGCCTGCAATCGGGTTTAGTGGAAGTTGCTTTGGCTGAATTTATTGCCGATAAAACCAATTGGCGCAATATGTTAAAAGGCCAAAACGACGCACTTGATTTAAAAGCAGCAGCGGCTGAGTTAATTCCACAAATTAGCGAAAAACTAAACGAGCTAAGTGAGTTATTTGGCGCAACAGCAATAGAGCAACTTGACGAAGATGTGGTTGATTTAGATTTTCCAGTAACCGAATACCCAACAAAAATCAGCTCATTTAACTTTGATAAAGACCCTGTTGTAAGTGGTGTTTTACAAGGTATTAAAGGTCAGTACCTAATCTTTGAAAAAGGCGTTATTAATATTCGTAAATTTACGTCTTATGAAGTAACCGTAGGCTAACGGGCTATGTTAAACAGCTACCCACAGTTATTGGTTATTTATAATGAGCTTGAGATAGCTCAAAACCAAAAAGAGCAACAAGAGTGCTTACACAGCGTTATGCAAAGTGAGCTAAGCGACGTGCGAGTACTTAATAAGCAAGGTGACTACCTTAATTTACAAGGCACTGTTTGCCCTGAATTGAGTGGCGAGCAGCTAGCACAGCTTGTTACAGCTTACTTATTAAATGAAGGACAATGTTGCCTTGGTAAAATAAAAACCCTAAGCACAGCGCAGGCGTTTGATTTACTAGGGCTATAAACACTCTTATTATTTAAACCTCAGTAAGCACTTTTATATGCGCTACAGCACTACGACCTAACGCTGATAGCGCATAGCCACCTTCTAAATACGAAATAACCCCTTTGCAACCGCCCTCCTTTGCCACACTGCATAGCTGCTCGGTGAGCCAAATGTAGTCACTTTCAACAAACTTTAAGCTTGCCATATCATCTTCTAGGTGTGCATCAAACCCTGCGCTTATAAAAAGTAATTCAGGCTTAAACGCTTTTAATTTTGGTAACCATTGCCCAGTAAACACCTCTTTTAGGTCGTCGCCATTACTAGCAATTGGCAGAGGGGAATTAACTATATGGCTATTATTTTTAACTGCTGTATTTGGGTAAAACGGATACTGAAATAACGAACAAAGCAGTACATTTTCGTCATCAATAAAAATGTCTTGTGTGCCATTACCATGGTGTACATCAAAATCCGCAATAGCAATGCGTTTAACCCCTTTGCTTTGTGCGTACTTAACGGCAATAGCTAAGTTATTAAACACACAAAACCCAGATGATGAATCCTTATTCGCATGGTGTCCTGGCGGACGTACTGAGCAAAAAGCAGCATCGAGTTTATCGGCAAGTATTTCATCAACAGCTAACAATCCTGCACCTACTGCACGCTCAATCGCTTTAAACGAATCGGGGCACAGCCAAGTATCGCCATCTAAATTAGCGAGTCCTTCCGTTGGTAGTGTAGTTTCTACGTGTTTAACTAAAGCTTCATCGTGAGCAAGTAAATAATGCTCACGCTCGGCCTTAGGTGCTTGCAGGTGTGTTAAGCCAACATCTACACCGCTGGCTAATAATCTGTCGGTAATTGCATCTAAGCGCTCTGGGCACTCAGGATGGTCGTCTATCATTTTATGCTTACGGCAATGAGGATGAGAAATAACTGCTGTACGCATAAAAAAGTCCCTTACAAGGTGTAAAAGCTTAATATAACAAAGCCACCGGCTGGTGGCTTTGCGACTTTGGTGTATATCAACACTTTAAATATCAAAACTATTAACTACTTTGCTTTTAAATGCAGGTTTCTAAAATCAAAGCTAAAGTCGGTCACTTGTGTTGATACTGCACGCATTTTAGCGCTGTTTACACGATTACTAACATCCATATCAAAGGTAATAAACGCATCTGCTTCAAGTAGCTTTTCATCCCACTTAACAATAAATGTATTGCCAGTGTAGTGCTCAAGTGTGCCTTTTAAACGTTTAGTATGCGTAAAATCAATGTGTAATTTGCTATCGAGCTGCTCAATAATCACATCGCCGTACCAGTCATCGTGCAATGTACCGGTGTAATTAATATTTGGTAATTGTGGCTGGTAGTCAGCAGGTGCTTCTGGTTTTGCATTAGCGTACGCGAGTTGCTTGCCTTCAAAATGTTTTTTAGCTAGATCTTCTACCCAGTCTTTATCTTCAAGTTCAAGCGCATCTTCAAGTACTTCATGGGTTACTGCCGAAAGCGCACCAAAAGCTTGTTGGTTAGATAAAATAACAATACCGAGTTTTTTCTCAGGCAATAAAGTAACTTGCGATACCATACCTAAAATACCACCGCCGTGACCTAACTTTTTAAAGCCGTGGTAGTCTTCAATGCTCCAACCTAGCCCATACCCTCTAAATTGCTGATGGTACGACTCAAACGCGCTTTTAGATGCCATAGACGTAATATGTGGGTGCCACATTTGCGCTTGTTGCTTTTCGCTAAACAGCTGCTCGCCATTAGGCATTTTACCGCCCGCTAATTGCGTACGAAGCCATTGACTCATATCGCTTACACTTGAAGCGATGGCGCCTGCGCCTCTAAAGTCTTCTAGGTAGTTCACAAAAAAGGGATGAAGTGAGCCATCCATAGGAATATGACCTGTTGCCCAGTTAGTGTTGCTTTTTGGGATGCGTGAAAAACCTGCGCGTGAGTTGTCCATGTGTAGCGGCTGTAATATATTTTTTTCGATGTAATCGTTCCAGCTCATACCCGACACACGTGCAACCACTTCGCCAGCGGTAACAAACATCAAGTTGTTATAAGCGTACTTACTACGAAAGCTGCTCGCTGGTTTTAAATACTGTAATCCCGCTAAAATTTCATCAACGGGCTTATCCGTGCTTGGCCAAATCATTAAATCGCCTTGCCCAAGCCCTAGCCCACTGCGGTGACTTAATAAATCACGAATACGCATTTCGCGTGTTACGTACGAGTCGTACAATCTAAACTCTGGTAAATGATCAATTACGCGGTCATCCCAGCTCAACTTCTCTTCATCAACCAACTTGGCAAGTGCCGCTGTTGTAAACGCTTTGGTGTTTGAAGCAATACCAAACAAGGTGTCTTTGTTTACTTTTTTGTTGGTATCGAGATTAGTTACACCAAAGCCTTTAGCAAATATCACTTTATCGTTTTCAACAATGGCGACTGCCATACCTGGTACGTCAAAACGTGCCATTGACGCTTTAATAACGTCGTCAATTTTGTTGGTATCGACTTGTGCCCAGCTACTAAACGTAGTGCTTGCTAGTAATGCAATTGCGGCTAATTTGGTTAATTTCATATCAATCCTATTTTATTATTTTTGATGAACTGCAAATTCAATTTCGGCACGCTCTTTATTGGTATCGCTTTTGTGCGGCCTATTGAGTATTGCATCACTGTATTCTTTTGGTACGCCTGCTTCAAGTGCGCCGCGATGAACGTGTTTTATGTACCAATCATATGGGAGTACATCGCTGTCATGGGTATTAGCTATATAACAATGTGCGGCTACAGTCTCACCCGTTAAAAGCGTTGGGGTTATATCTACGCAGTCGTAACCTGCGCCCTCAATACTGTCTAAAATGGTTTTTTCTTCTTCATTAAGCTCATAAATAACGCCATAAACCAACGCATCTTCTTTATTGCTTGGGCAAATACTGCACTTACCTGAGCCATCTTTAAATAACATATCAAAAGTAAGCTCGTAACCTTTAAGTACCGCTGTTCCTACACGCTTTACATTCGGTAAACGCGCCAACAAACGGTTAGATGACATATTAGAGCCAAACGAAAAATTATATAACGGCATTTTATCTCCTGCGCTTTTTAAATAAGTTAAATAACAACACGTACTGCAAGGGCAATTAAAATAACGCCAATTCCACGGTCAAACCAATAACCACGCTGCTGGAAAAAGCCCCTCACATTATCTCTAGAAAGCATTATTGAAAGCATTGAAAACCACACCCAAGTAGCCAGTGCCATGTACACGCCATAAACGATCTGCACGCTAGTAGGTGTTGTTGGACTAATCACGAGTGTAAATAACGACATAAAAAATAACGTGGCTTTTGGGTTTAATGCATTGGTGAAAAAGCCGCGCCTAAAAGCCACCCAAACGGGTTCCTCTTGAACGGCTTTGTTTTCAATATTTTTTGCAGCCTCGCCTTCATTACTTGCAGGCGGTTTTGCAGCTCTAAGAGCTTGTACGCCTAAATACGCTAAATATGCACCAGCAAGGTACTTAAGCGCCATAAATAAACTAGGCGATTGCGTTAAAATAAGCGCTACACCTAACACGCAATAGGCAACGTGCAGTAAAATAGCAGCGCCAACACCGGCGCTTGTCCACAATGCATTGCACCTACCTTGTTGCACACTTTGCTTGAGCACAACGGCAAAGTCAGGCCCAGGGCTTGCTACTGCAAAAAAATGAGCAATAACAATCAGTAAAAATTCATCTAAGTATTCCACGCAAGTCCTTGCTAGTTTGGCGAATAAGCTAATAACAGCGGGTTGGCCGAGTTATTTACCAATGCTTTAATTTCTTTTTGTGCTTTTTTAAACTGACCACGCAGATGCGGTTTTAAGTGTTTTTTAGAGACTTTATCGTTTTTAAAGTAACTAATAAGGGCATGCATAAATACCGTATGTGTTTCACTTAGCTTAGCTTCACGGTTAGCGTATGGGTTGTAACAAGAACCACAACCGCCCTTAAACTGATACACCGTGTTGCTCATCATCACACCAAACCCTAAAAAACAGGCAAGCGCATCGGCAGCTTGTGGTAAATACTCCCTACCACCTGGCGGTAGCACCCCAACGTGATGAATAAGTATAGTGGCCAGAGTACCCGCATAACTTGCTACTAAATCTTGTGGCTGATTAATCTGATTAGGATTAAAAGAAATGCTGACCTTATGGCTTGGCGGCACAATTAAATGGCTGCCTTCTCCACGTATTTCATTGCTAAATTCAAAGTGTGGAAAAACCTGAGGCTGCAATTGCTGAGGTGCAACTAACTGAATAGGCCACGCGCTCATACCTGCATAATTAGTAACGCGGGTAAAAACGTTAGTCGCCATTTCTTCAATACTTGATACCGAATCAGGAAAAAACGCTGCTGTCGGCAATACTATTTTTGTTTGCTTAGTAAAGTACTCCGCATCAAAATTCTCTACCGCCCAAATAAACGTATCAATAAGCCATTGCTGTTCTTGATCTTCCAATAATGGTACCGATTTAAATAAAGCTAACATAAGGTGCTCTTATAAGTTTTAGGTGCTAGTTTAGTTTTTTTGTGTAAGCGCCCATTCCCACGCTTGAGTATTGTATAGCGGCACTGTTGATAGCGCATGATGATGGCTGCCACTGGATTCTTTCGTTGAGTACGATAAATACAATAAGGTGCGGTTTTCAGCATCGTAAATACGACGCACCTTTAAAGATTTAAATAAAATACTTTTAGATGATTTAAATACCACCTCGCCCGACTTACTTCGGTCAATTTCTTGTAGCTGCTGTGCTGTAATAGGCCCCGTTTGACGGCACGCAATTGACATATCAGACGGATCAGAAAAGTCTAAATCAGCTTCAATATGGCTAATGTGGCACGTAACACCTTTAATAATCGGATCTTGCTGCGAATTAACCACGACATCTTTAGTTGTAAATAACCCAAGGCTTACCGACGCAACATCATCAGAGCAAGCACTCAACGTAACTAGCGCACCTGCAAGTAAAGCTAAACGTTTAAATTTTTGTGGTAATTTCATACTTATCCTTATCTATAATAGGTAACTTAGCATCTACGTCACTAAGCAAAGGTTCACCTGTTTGTTTTATACTAACATCAAAAATAAATACGACTAAATTAGTTTAAAGTAAAGATTTTAGATAGCCCTAGGTTTAGCGAACCCTGTTGTATTTGATACAATTAACCCTCGCTAATGCAGTAACTCATAATAGGAAACGCCTAAATGCCGCATATTATTATTGAACACTCAGAAGACCTCCCTGTTTTACCACAAGTACTAGTAGAGAAAATTCATAACAGTACTTTTGAAAGCGGACTTTTTGATTTAGAAACAATTAAAACACGCGCAATTGCATACCAACAATACCAACTAGGTATAGGTAAAGAAGGGTTTATTCATATTCAAGTGCATATAATGGCAGGGCGAACGGTAGAACAAAAACAAATGTTAAGTGAGCACCTACTCGCATGTTTAAAAACCTACTGCAGAGACTCTGATAGCTTAAGCGTCAATATTTACGATATGGATCATGATGTATATCGAAAAAATTAGAAAGTATTTTTAGAAAACGAATAAACATTCGATGACGCTGCATTACTGTTGCACAAAACTTTTTTAAATTTAAAGTATGCGCTTCTCAAGGTTACCAATAATCTGACTCGCAGGGCTCGCTTTGTGATAAAGCCAACCTTGGTGTAAAAATACCCCTTTTGATAAAAGGTAATCAGCTTGCTCTTGGGTTTCAACCCCCTCAGCAACAACATCAATTCCAATCGTTTTAGCAAGCTCAATTAATGCATCAAGCAAAATAGCCAGTTGTGACTCAGTGCCTATAGCACTGACATAACTTCTATCAATTTTTAATATGTCTAAAGGCAATGCCTTGAGGTACTGTAAGCCCGCATAACCAGTTCCAAAGTCATCAATTGCAATTAGAATATTTTGATCTTTGAAGTCTTGCATAGTCTGAATGACTTCTTGATCGTCTAAATCAATTAACTCATTTTCTGTCAGCTCCAGAACCAAGTGAGGAATAACAGCGTTTAACGCAAAAACTAACTGTTTAAAATAAGCATCCTTTAAATGCTCACCTGTAATATTAATGTTTATTTTTATATTGCTATCCCAACCAATTAACTCTGCGGAGTCTGCTATTAAGTTTTTAATTACAGCATAGGTAAGGCTTATATTCAGATGATTGCTTTCGATATCAGGTAAAAAACGATTTGGTGTTAAAACACCTTCAATAGGATGCTTTAAACGAACCAATGTTTCAGCCCCAGCAAACTGTTTTATATTCGAATCCCAAATGAGTTGATAATAATTAACAAAACGCCCTTGTTTTAAATAATTTCGCAATTCACTTTTTCTACTTTGGTAGTTTTGTTGATACACCTCAGTAAAAATGAAAATCAACAAAAAAATAATGATATACAAAGCAACATGGCTATATGAGGGGTAATACACATCTTCGTATAGTACGTTTTCATCAATCGCTATCATTAAGGCAAGGCGTGGTAAATATTTCAGTGGCTCAATAATTAAAAAATGTTTTTTTGCATCATCAAATACGACACCTTTTACAGTAAGCGGTTTTGTTAATGGAAATAGCGGGTAGTTAATCGGTAAAGTATAATCCCCAACCACTGTTACTACTTTACCTTTTCTAGCATCAACAGTAGCAACATAAGTATAATTTCTATCGAGTTCATTAATACGGCGATTTAACAGCGATTGCGGTAGCAATGCATTAATTTCGTATCCATCACTTCTGGTTTTAGCGATAATTAAAGCGGTTTCACCAATAAAATTAGCAGCAATAGGCCCAAAAAAGCGTAATCGTTTAGATTTAGTTGGTTTAATTCCGGATGTTTTCATAGGCTTTTTAAGTTTTTGCCAACTCGTACAAATTAAATTACCTTTAGGGTCTCTAATCCCTAGTTCAGCTATATTTTGAATATTAAAGTGCGCTTTACGCAGTGCTAACAACGTTGCTGGGGTACAAGAAGGAGTAAGGTTGTCATTTTCAACAAAAAAGTCATTAAGCTGCTTTAACTGTTTATTTAAATCGCTTTTAAACCAATTAAAATCAGCCTTTACTTGAGAGCGCAAAAAAGCTTTTTTAGAAACAACCTCTAATGGGTAGTCAATCAACATAACTAGCAATACGCTAATAGTAGCAATAACGAATGCTTTAAACTTATACTGAAACTTTGGCACTATACAATTCCCAGAATGAATGGCTTTCAAAACTCCAATAAACATAACCTAATACTAACAATAAATTAATTTACATAAACACTTAAATTTTACTTTTGACTAGCAATATTGCTAAAAACAGTATTATTTCACTTCCATCAATAGTGGCTAAAAATTTAATTGTATTTAACTCTCAGTTAAAAAATAGCAAAGAGCGTATGAGCTATTAACAATTGCCAAAGTGTCAGAGCGTAAAGCTGATAGCCGTCCAGCCCTAGACAGTAAATGACTACATCGAGAAAGAAGTATTTATACAGTAAAAGGCAAAGGTGGCCTAATCCGTGATGTATTAATACCTAACGCACTGGCTACACAACTAGAACAAAGGCGCTTAGCACAGCCTATTACCGTTCGTGACAGGGAAATTAATTATCTGCAACGCTACGATCTTGGTGGTGGTCATAAATGCTCATTCTCAAAAGCATCTAGCCGCAAACTCTTTTTTTCTAATGGCGGGATTACCATGGTCTCAGGCATAGCTACGCACAAGAGGGAATGGATGAACTAAAAGGTTTAGGGCTTTCTCGAAACCGTGTCGCAAGAGCTTGGCCATTTCAGAGCTGAAATTACATTAGCATATATTTAAATGAATGAAGCTATTTAGGCTTGACTATACCTTCGTAAAACCTCTGTAAGAAGCTCTGGGTTACTTTTAAGCTTATTAACAATCTCTGATACTTCATCTGTATCGGATATATTTTCTGTACTGTAGTTTGAATACTTATAACAAAAACGTAGTAAACCGCAAATCTCGACAGTCTCCCTCCCTTTTTTACTAAGAGGCTTAAAAACAAGAACGTTACCATTTTGATTCTGTATTTCTATATGTTCATCGTATTCGTCAAAGTGAGGATGTATAATTTTAAAAGAAGCTGAACTTTTGGGGTAACGAGGTTTTTTTGCTTTTGATGGTTTAACTAACACTTGTTTTGTACCTTTACCATCAGCCCCATTACAATCAGGGCATGAGATGCATAAGTTCAAAGGTTCAAATGTAAAAATTCCATGACTATGCTTATCAACGATATGCTCTGTTTCCCATGTTTTTTTATTAAGAGTTAAATTTTTCTGTTTGCAATATGCACATTTAAAATCCTGTTGCACTAGGTAGTGTTCTTTTATTGATGACTTTATCTCTCTAATAATTGATGCCTTTGATTTTAATTCATCTGTTTTAGCACTTGCATGGAGGGTCTCAAATTCATAGTCATAACCCCAAATTCCTTTATCGTGGGAACTAAGACTTTTTCTGAAGTTATCAACGAAAGCTTCTTGTTCTTTATTATATTTAACAGCCTTCATTAAGATTTGCCTTTAGAGTTTTTTTAACTGCATATATTAGCTCAAGCATTGGGTCACTACTGTCCAGCTTAGACTCTAATTCGACTATTCTCCGTATTGTCTTATATGTTTCATCAGTAATTTCCCGACCTTTACTTACTTGAACCAAGTAAGAAATCAACTCCCTATTAACATATTCATTTCTAAAGCCTGGATATTCAAAGACTTCTGCTAATTGAAAATCTACAGACTGAGATGATATCTTTCCCCCCTCAACAGTATGAGAGCTTTTGTCATTACTATCAAAAATTACCACGGATGAATTTATATTACTTAGGTTAGAAATAATATGAGGCGAATGTGTAGCCAAAATAAAGTGGCAATTTATGTAATTTGAAAACGTACTATTCAATAAAGGAATAATTTGCGCTTGCCAATATGGATGTAAACTAATTTCGGGTTCATCCAATAAGATAAGAGAGCCATTGCTTATCTTAGACGCAATCGAAAAAAATAAAGTTAGCAAACAGTATTGACCGGAACTCAATCTAGTAGAGTCAACATAATCTCCACTATGACTATTCTTAAAAGCTATTTTATTAACTGATAAAACTTCGTACTCGATTAGAGAGTTAAGTGCCTCAAACCCTTCATAATCTCCTATTATATCTAAAAGAATTGAAGTACTCGAATGACTTTCTGTATACGACTTACCCTGTAAACTAGATAAATCAAACCTTTCGCTTAGGTATTCCCAATATTTTCTTAACTGAGCAGGTGTTTTTTCAAATAATACACCCTCAGCCTGCTTTTGAACTACTTTAACATCTATAAATTTCAAAACTCCAATCTCTGAATGTTTCGCGTAGCGATCTTTCAAATCTATTGATACTTTAATTTTTAATTCAAATTTTAAAAGTTCAAATAACGCTCTTAAATTAACTTTTGTTTTACAAGCTATTGAATGAAATATTGACTTAACTAAACGTTGGGTTTGAGGAAGCACATAATCATCAGCATATACGGTAACAGTATCTTTATTTTTAAGTAATTGTGGTGAAAATAGGCTATATGAGTTCTTGTACTCTGAGTTTAAAATCGGAAACTTTGAATAAGGGCTTTCAGAAATCGCAATAATGTTTAAATATATCTCTTTGTTTAACAAGGGATAAGTTTTAAGTGAATGTCTAAAATATCCATCATTTAAAGTCACCTCACTACCATCAAACTTTTTAATTATTCTTGCGCTATTAGATTTCTTAAATTTAACCATTTCCTCAAGCTTGGAGTTTGTACTTTCAGAAAAAGTTAGTTTAGTCTCAAACTCATAACTTTCTTGATACCTTTTAAATTCGTGTTCAAGAATTTCATCTAAAGGATCTATATAAGGAGAGTTATTTTTTTTAAGCTGTAATCTTAATAAACAACCAATTACTTGTATTAAGCACTCTGTTTTTCCTGCACTATTTTTTCCAACTAAAACAGTATAGTAATTATTATTGTCTTCGAAGTTATTGCAAATTAACTTATGCTCAAATCCATTTATAGTGACTTCTTTAATTTTCATCTGATAACGCCATTAAAGAGTATACATTTTGAAAGGTCCCTTTTTTGAAATTTGCATTACCTAAAACCAATTCTTTATGATCTCCATAAACATTTAAACCAATAGGTCGTAAATCTAACTTATAAATCTCCAAATGCTTTCCATCGTTATTCCCAGCCTCCAAGATTACATTCTTCCCTAACGATACTTGAATTCCACTTTCAGAGCATTGAACATTCGATTCTAAAATCTGAGAGGTAGAATCTTTAACTATTTCTACAAACTTTCCCTTTTCAGCTTGTGCCGTCAACCACACTCGCGGAATCTTACCGGCCCTAATAACCAACGGAGACCATAACCTTTGCTCTGATTTTATAATATGAGAAACGTTCTTTAAGTAGTTACTACATAAAACAAGCTCTTCATATAATCCAAGATCATAATATGAAAGATTAATTTCAGACATTTCTTTTGAGATATCCACTATCGGCCCCTTTCCATTTAAGTATAAAAACCATTGGATTACAGATATATGAAATCCAATGGTTTTAACTTCTAAAATATTAAAATTTAAATTAAGCTGGCACGACTTGCAATAGAGAATGCGTACGAAATACAATTAAAGTAGCACAGGGTAATTTCGGTTAGTCGATATTTACTTGGAAAGCTTTGAAAAGTGGTGGCCCCTCCCAGACTCGAACTGGGGACCTAACGATTATGAGTTGCAAAACAAAGACTTACTACGAGTTACTTTTTGATATAACTATTTACTAATTTTCATAGCTATATCATAGGGTTATTGAATAAACCCTATCTCTGATGCATAAATCATTATGTATTTCAGAACGTTAAATTTTACGTTCAAAGTAGCACAGAGGTAGCACCATATGTCAGACACAAAATTTCGCTTCACAGAGTTGTCGCTTGAAAAGATAGAATCAAACGGTAAACGCACTCGTTATTATGACAATCTATTGTCAGGACTCATTTTAGATGTGAGCGTAGCTGGTAAAAAGTCATTTAGAGTTTATAAAAAGATACCAGGGAGAGATACTCCTATTAATGTCACCCTTGGTTACTTTCCATCAATTGCACTCGATGATGCAAGGCGAATGGCTAGAAAGGTAATGGCAGATATAGCTGAGGGTATTAATCCTAATGACCTTAAGCGCCAGTTTAGAGCGGCTTCGATTACTCTGAAAGAAGCTTTTGATTCATACATCGAATCTAGAGATCTTAAGCCTATAACTGAAAGAGGTTATCAACAAAAAATAGATTGCTATCTATCGGATTGGCATAACAAGCGCCTAGCCGATATTAATCAAACAATGATTTTAAAGCGCCAGCGAGAAATAACCTCAAGAAGCCCTGCTCAGGCAAATTATACCATGCGCCTAATGCGTGCTTTATTTAACTTTGCTAAAGCTGAATACAAGTCTTCAGAAGGTCGTTCACTATTTCCAGAAAACCCTGTAGATGCTCTTTCTGAAAAACGTAGTTGGAATAATATAAAACGTAAAACAAGACGGTTGCGCCGTTCACAGCTAAAACCTTTTGTAGATGCATTATATGAAGTAAGAAATGAAGCTGCTAAATATCGTCAAAATACTCGCGTTGGTTTTTGTGATTACCTAGAATTTTTAACCTTTTCAGGCCTGAGAAGGTCTGAGCTACTGCAACTTCCTTGGTCACAAGTACACCTTGAAGATAGGATATTCATTTTAGAAGATACAAAAAATGGCTTGGACGTCGAGTTTCCTATTACAGATCGATTAGCTGAGATATTTAATCGACGAAAAGAATACAAAGTATCTGACTATGTGTTTGGGACAGATAGTAAAAAGGGCTACCTCACTGATCCTAAAAAAACGTTGAAACATGTATGCCAAATTGCAGGAGTAAAAATTACTTCGCATGATTTGCGCCGCACATTTACATCGATGGCTGAGAGTAGCGGAGTATCAGGATACCTTCTGAAACGCCTTTTAAACCACATTACAGATAAAAGTGATGTAACTGCTGGCTATTTAATTTTAACCGCTGAGGAGCTTAAAGAGCCCGCAGAAAAAGTAACAGAAACGATAGCCAAATATGCAGGTTTGATTGAGCAAAAACCTGATGATCAAATGAGTGAAATGAAAAGTCTGTTAGCAAGCTTAACTAAGGAACAAAAAGTTGAGCTGATGAGCACTTTATTAAGTTAATTACAGCACTTTCACAGAGGGCATTTAGTGAAGACTATCTAATTACAAGCTAATTGCCCACTGACTAAAACTCGCTATGTAGTGGCATAGTTAATTTGGCCACCCATTAAGAAAGAAATGTTATGCTAATAAGCATACAAATTTGGGTGAAAAAATGACAAAATTAAATCGTGCAACGTACTCCGCTGCAATCAAATTAGAAACGGCTCAACTTGTAGTTGACCAAGGTTATACACAAGAAGAAGCAGCCAAAGCGATGGGTGTTGGTAAATCAACTGTAAGTAAATGGGTTACTCAATTAAAGCAAGAACGTAATGGTCAGTCACCATTGGCTTCACCAATGACGCCCGAACAAATTGAAATCCGCGAACTTAAAAAACAAATCCAACGCATTGAATTAGAAAAGGATATATTAAAAAAGGCTACCGCTCTCT
>NZ_JJNZ01000058.1 GCF_000690055.1 Pseudoalteromonas fuliginea | reverse complement strand
AATTAAATTGCACTATAACGTCGTTAAAAAATTTTTATTTAGAACAACTAGATACAAAAATTTTTGTCTGGTTCTAGCGTAATTTTCTTAATGTTAAATAGACCCCATATATAAGCAGATTGGTCTTAGTTATTACAAACTACAAACGTTAAACAATCATTAATAATTAAATTATAAGCATAAAAAAACCCGCAAATTTGGATTAACAAATTTGCGGGTTTTTTATGGTTTTCGAATAACGAGTTCAAAAACCTTTATTGGTGGAGCTGGGGGGATTTGAACCCCCGTCCGAAAAGCCTCAACCGTCGGTACTACATGTTTAGTATCGTCATTTAATTAACCTTTAAATCTCGGACGAACACGATAGATAAAGGCGAGGCCGCTTAGTTTTAACGCTTCAACCCCGGCCAGGGTTTCCGTCGCGATCAGGTGTTAGGGTGACACTCCAAAATCCAGTCCACAAGAATACATGGAAGGAGCGCTAGCTAGCCTAAGCTGCTAGAGAGTAGTTATCGTCGTTTGCGATTACTTTAGGTTGCGGCTGTTTAACGAGGCAAACCGCACCTCGACATGCACCTTGGGCGTCTTGAATTCCGTCGAATCCTAATCAGCCCCTGAATCAGTAAACTCATTCAGAGCGTGCGAGCAGTATAACTGAGTAAGGCGCTGATACTCAAGAACTAACTCGCTTTTATTTTATCTGTTAGGACTCGTTGACCTTTTAGGTTGAAATTTGTTCTATATAGAGGTGATTTAATTGGGCGCGAGGTTTGTAGCCTAGCAATAGGTAGTAGGCTAAGTAAAAATCGAGCAACAATGAGTAAATAGCCCTTGGAGCGAGCCCAAAGGGCAGCGTATGTTTGGCATTTATGCTACGTTATCGCCTATCTATGGGGAACAACCGCACAGCATAGGCTTTGCCTTGCATAAAAACCAAATACACTTCGGCAAATTTAACTTCAAAAAATAAACAGCCCCTCATACTAACTGGCTATTAAACAATCATATTTTTATAAATAGCTGCATAGTTAAACAACATTTACTTAACACGAGACTCTAGTTGTGCTCCAATAGAGTGCTGGCTTTTTTGATCGGATTAAAAATGCACCTTAAAGCAATAAAAAATATAACAATTATAATAACAGGCACATTAAGTAGGGAATAAATAAATGTCGGTTTTTTCATTTAATGAAGAAACGGGGTACTTATCTTTAATAGCACACCCTGTTGATAGTGGTTTTCCAATAACTGCAACGCAGTTAATTGAACTGCTAGAACAATCTGACTACTGTGATTTTGACGTTATTTCGGCCAACATTGGTAAACTTTTTTCTCAAAGCAAAGATTATAAAGAAGAGTCGTTAATTATTGCTCAGGCTGTAAATGCAACTGTTGTTATTAATATCGATGAAAAAGGCATGGTAGCAGAAGCAACCATTACCACTACAAAAGGTGGTTTATTATTATCGATGGAAGGTGCGCAAAAAGCACTGGCTGATGCCGGTGTTAAAAAAGGAATAAGCCCTCGCGCGCTTGATTCCTTTTTAGGTCAACAGTTTGAACAACCAGCTGGAAGCTCTTACAGTGCAATAATTGCTCACGGACGTAACCCTAAAGATGGCAAAGATGCTAGATTTGTTCGTTTATGCTCAACAGCCCAAGATCGTGTGCTTAGCCCTCAAGCAACTCAAGGCGGTAAGGTTGATATGAAAAACCTTGGCGCAATCATCACGGTAAAACCAGGTACACCTCTTATGCAGCGCATACCCGCCACTCGCGGTGAAGATGGCTACACTATATTTGGTGAAATTATTCCTGCAACACCAGGAAAAGAACATCAATTACAACCTTTTGAAGGGACTAAAATAGACCCCAACAACCCAGATATACTTATTGCAGATTGTAAAGGTGTACCCGTTGCTTTGCCTCGCGGTATGCGTGTAGATGATGTTTTATGCTTTGATAACATTGATGTAAGTACTGGCCATGTCGATTTTGATGGTAGCGTAATAATCAGCGGTGATATAAAAGACGGTATGCATGTTAAAGCAAACGGCGATATTACCGTTATAGGGTTTGTAGAATCAGGTATTGTTGAGAGCAAAAGTGCTGTAACAATTATGCAGGGGGCTATTGGTCGAAAACGCGAAAACAATGAAGCATTTACATGTCATATTACAGCTTTGCGTACTATTTCAATTGGCTACGCTCAATATTGTAATATAAAAACAGAACAAGATTTATTTATTGAACGCCAAGCACTGCATTGTGATATGAGTGCAAGGCGGTTAATACGCGTTGGTAAAGCAGATAAACCTCGCGGTAAAATTATTGGTGGCAATATTTTAGACGCTATGCGTATTGAAACCGGCGAACTCGGTGCACCAGCGGGAACAAAAACTCGTGTGCTTTTAGCACAAAACTGGTTTGAACTTCGTGACAAGCAGATCCAGATTGCTGATTTTGAAAAAGTGCTTGCAACTAAAGTAACTGCTTTAAAACAAGCTCGTAAAAAAGCGGGACAAGTTGCAGAGCCCACTCAGCGTCAGCAGTTATTGAATAAAATAACCGAAAATGAACAACATATAAAAGCACGTACAGAGCATGTTAATCGTCAAAAATTGTTGATTAAGCGAAAAATCACGCAATTGCTTTCAAGTTGCCGCTTAAAAGTGAATGAGTTAATGCACCCAGGGGTAGAACTTAAAATAGCAAAGGATTCAAAACAGTTTTCGCGTATTTATCCACCCCATTTATTAAAACTAAATGAAGGAAAAATTACTCAGTCATTTTAGTTTCTGTGCCATCTTGTGTATCCACTTCGGCGTCACTATCATCTAGTGGCGCTAACGGCCAACCACCTAGTTGCTGCCAACGATTTACAATTAAACAATACAGCTCAGCGGTACGCTCGGTATCATAAAGTGCTGAATGAGCTTGGCTGTTATCAAATTCAATACCGGCAGCACGGCATGCTTTAGCCAATACAGTTTGCCCTAACGCAAGTCCTGCAAGAGTGGTTGTATCAAAACTTACAAAGGGATGAAATGGTGTTCGTTTTATATTATTACGCTCTATAGCTGCATTTAAAAAGCCATGATCAAACGCTGCGTTGTGCGCCACAATAACAGAGCGTTGACACCCTGCTGCTTTTTGAGCTTTGCGTACCACTTTGCAAACTTCTTTAATAACGTCTTCTTCTGGCACTGCGCCGCGTAATGGCGAAAAGGGATCGATACCATTAAACTCAATTGCAGCTTGCTCTATGTTTGCGCCTTCAAATGGCTCTACATGAAAGTGCACGGTATGATCTATGCTGAGCAACCCTTCGTCATCCATTTTTAAAACTGAAACGGCAATTTCTAGTAAAGCGTCTGTATTTTTATTGAAGCCCGCTGTTTCAACATCAATTACAACCGGAAAAAAGCCACGAAAGCGTTTTGCGAAAAGTGTTTGCTCAGTATTTGCCATAGTATTCTTGGTTTATAGGTATAAGCCCACTATTATGTCAAAAGTGAGTACCTTTCGGCTAGTGCATTGCTAGATTAATTGCGCCTTAAATTGTAGGCATGTAATTTGCTTTAAAGTTTAAGCTAGCTAGGTGTTATTGACCTTGAAATATAATTACTCTGTATTTTGCCAAATTATTGGCATGAAAGATGTGTTGGAGCATGCCCCATGAAGTTTAAGTTGCTATTAATTAGCCTGAGTATCACCAGCGCACTATGCCACAGTAGTGCCTATGCTGCTATGCGCCAATATACAGCTAATCAAGATAACTCTAACTGGGAAGTGGTTAAAACAACAAGGCTACAATGCCAATTAAATCATGAAGTTCCTTACTATGGAGAGGCTATTTTTAAAGCTTCAGCAAGTAAAAACAAAAATCTCAGCTTTCATTTAGATATGGTTGTCAGGCCTGAAAATTATGACATAGCGGGTTTAAAAGCAGTCCCCCCTACTTGGCGTGCGGGCTTACCTACGCGCGATATTGCCAATATGAAGCTACTCAAAAAGTTTGACGGTGAGCTAGACAATAAAACATCATGGGAAATGCTAACCGAACTTGAAAAGGGCTTTTACCCTACCTTTTACTATCAAGACTGGCAAAACAGTGCCGATAAAATTGCCGTTGGTATTTCAAGTGTTAATTTTAAACAGGCGTATTGGGCATTTTTACAGTGTCGAGATGAATTACTCCCTTATAGCTTTGAAGATATTTCATTTACCATTATGAATTATCAATCAAATAGCAGTAAGTTAACTAAATCTTCGCAGCAGCGTTTAGATAAGATTGCCGAGTATTTAAAAAACGATCCGAGTATTGAATCCATTAGCATTGATTCGTATACCGATAGCTATGGTGGACGTTGGAATAACCTTGACCTTTCACGCAAACGTGCAAAATCAATTAAAGATTACATGGTTAGTTTAGGTGTTGATGAAGCAAAAGTGCAAACAACTGGTTTAGGTGAAAAACGCTTTGTGGATACAAACGAAAATATTTTAGGGCGTAATAAAAACCGTCGTTTAGTTATCCAAATAGCTAAAATGTGATCACACTGAGGGCGCTTTTAGTCTTGGGTTTTTAATTTTGTCGATTTCAAAAATTTGTCTCCAAATTGAAAAAAACCTAAACTAATCAAAATAATAACAGCGCCTATCAGCAACTCTCGACTAAGCATTTCATTATTTAGCCATGCACCTAACCCTAAAGCAAAACTGGGGGTAATTAAGGTAGTAAGTGCTACTGTACTTGCATTTAAGTTTTGTAAAACATGAAAGTAGGCAAGCGCACCGATCAGTGATCCAAACACACCTAAATACCCAATAGCCCAAAGTGATTTTGCGCTCCAATTTGCAGTATTCAACTCTCCATCGAGTAACCACCACGCTATAAAAAATAGTGGCGTTACAAACACTAAAGCACCAAAGGTGGTCGCCATTGGGTGAATTGCTATTTGTACTCGTTTTATCATTACCCCACTTAAGCTAAAAAAACACACAGCCATAAACACATAAAGTAAGCCTATACCTTGGGTTTGTGAGTGCTGCACTTGATTGTAACTAACAAAATATAAACCGATTAATGCACATGCCAGTGCCATTAACTTAATTGGGCTAAATTTGGGTTCGTTTAGTAGTTGCTGAGCGAGTAATCCCGACAAAATCGGCGCTAGACCAAACATGAGTGAGATAATTCCTGAGGGAACCGTTTTGGCAGCCATATAGCTAAGTAACATGCCACCAAAAATACCAATGCTCGAATAAAAATAAAGTAAGCACGCATTTTTACTCCAAGGCACTCTAATATTCGTAATAGCAACTATTAAGCCGCCTATAAACAATCCCACAAGCATACGCATGAGGACTGCAAGTGTTGGCGATACGCTTTCGCTGCTCCACACTATCCCTAGCGGCGTTGTAGACCATATGAGAACCATTAAAAAATACGAAGCTTTAACAGGCACGTGCCATCCCTATGCTTTTTATAAATGAATATATTAAAGAATAAATTATACGCTCACTACTGTATTTTAGTACTTTTTAAACACTAAATGCCTTAATAAATACAGCTGTAAATTGTAAGTTACATTTTAATTGCAGCGTTTTATTATAAAACTATTTAAGTTTTAGGTAACTAGTTATATCGTGCATGTATATTAATAATAATTAAGGTAATTAAGTGCTTAAAAATAAAACAATAGGGAGCATGTTAATTGTTGCAGGAACCACTATTGGTGCCGGAATGCTAGCATTACCGATTGCTTCTGCCGGTCTTGGTTTTAATACCGCATTAGTGCTAATAGTCGCGAGCTGGATGTTAATGACTTACACAGCGTTGCTTATGTTAGAGCTTCATCAGTACGCACCACGTGATGCTACTTTAAATACTTTAGCTAAACTTTGGCTTGGAAAACGCGGGCAGTATGTGGCTAATTTTTCGATGATTTTCTTATTTTATGCACTTTGTGCCGCTTATATTGCAGGTGGCGGAGCACAGCTCCAAGAGCGTATAAATATAGGTTTAAGTGTGAATATAGCACCACAACTTGGTTCAATTGTATTGGCGGTCATAATTGCGAGTGTAGTAACACTAGGCACCAGTAAAGTAGATAAATTAAACAGGGTGTTATTTACAATAAAAATCATTGTACTTGCTAGCTTGTTCTATATGTTAACGCCCTACGTTCAAGGTAAGCACTTATTAGAGATGCCAGTAGAGCAAGGCTTAATATTGTCAGCGATCCCCGTTATATTTACCTCATTTGGCTTTCATGGCTCTATTCCATCTATTGTTAAATACGTAGGCCTTGAAATAAAAGTACTGCGCAAAGTAATGATCGCGGGTGCTGCTCTGCCCTTAGTGATTTATATTTTTTGGCAATTACTGAGCCAAGGTATTATGAGCCAAGCTGATTTACTCAACAGCCAAGGCCTTAATGGGTTTGTATCTAGCGTGGCAGGTATTGCGCATAACCCAAACGTAACGACCGCCGTTAAGTTATTTGCTGATTTAGCCCTTGCAACATCATTTTTAGGCGTGAGTTTAGGTTTATTCGACTTTTTTGCCGATGCATTTAAAAAAGGTGACAATAAAACAGACCGAATTAAAACAGCCTTAATTACGTTTATGCCGCCACTTGGCTTTGCATTATTCTATCCACAAGGCTTTATTATGGCTTTAGGTTATGCGGCAATTGCACTTGTTGTTCTTGCTGTATTTTTACCCGTTGCAATGGTTTATAAACAGCGTACAACATCAAATAAAACAGGCTACAAAGTCAAAAGTGGGAATGTTGGGCTTGGCATAGCAGCGATATGTGGCATAACGATTATTGCTGCGCAGTTTATGCAAATGGCGGGGCTTATTCCTGCTATCGGTTAAAGGTTACTGCTTTTTGTTTAAATTTAGATAATAAAAAACCGCACATCATTATGATGTGCGGTTTTTTATACTAACTGCGTTTATTTACAAACGTCAGCTACAGCATTTGAAAAGTATTCAATATTTGAATGACTAATACCTGCAACATTTACGCGGCTTGAGCCAACAATGTAAATACCGTATTCTTTTTGTAGGCGAGCAATTTGCTCTTTATTAATACCTAAGAAAGAAAACATACCGTTTTGACGTTCAATAAATGAGAAGTCTTGCGCAATATCTTTAGTTGCTAAGCTTTCTTTAATTAAGCTACGTAAACCGTTTATGCGGCTACGCATTTCATCAAGCTCAGAGTGCCATAATTGTGTAAGCTCTGTACTGCTTAAAATAGTATTAACAATATCGGCACCATGCGCTGGCGGCATTGAGTAAATACTACGCACAACGCTTAGCATTACAGAGTTTGAAATGTCTGCTGTTGCGCTGTCTTTTGCAATTAGTGAACATGCACCAATACGCTCGCGGTATAAGCCAAAGTTTTTAGAACATGAAGAACAAATAATTAGCTCTTCTACTGCATCAGCTAAAATACGTAAGCCACGTGCATCTTCTTCAAGTGAAGCACCAAAGCCTTGGTATGCAATATCAACAAGTGGTGTAAAGCCAACTTCTTTTGCAAGTTCAGCAACTGTGTTCCACTGTGTTTCGTTTAAGTCCATACCGCTTGGGTTATGACAACATGCATGCACTAAAACCACATCACCTTTAGGCACTTGTTTAAGTGTGTTGATCATTTCATCAAACAGTAAGTCTTTGTTTTCGTAATCGTAATATGGGTATTCTTTTACTGTTAAGCCTGCCGCTTCAAACAAGCTAATATGGTTAGCCCATGTTGGATTAGTTACCCAAACAGTCGCGTTAGTATTACAACGCTTAATAAATTCAGCTGCAACGCGAAGTGCACCTGTACCACCAGGAGCTTGCGCGGTACGCACGCGATTTGCTAGCAATGCTTGATGTTCGCCTAGTAGTAACTGCTCCATCTTTTGGCAGTAATCTAAGTTACCCGCTAAACCAATGTAAGATTTGCTCATTTCGTTTTCAAGACGAAACGCTTCAGCTTTTTTAACCGCTTTGAGTACCGGTGTATTGCCTTGCTCATCTTTGTAGACACCTACCCCTAAATCAATTTTATTAGGGTTTGTATCTTGTTTATAGGCCGCCATAAGGCCAAGAATAGGATCTGTTGGTAATGGTTTTAATACTGAGAACATTGGCTATCTCTTATCGTTATTTAGGGGTTAGCTGTTAGCCTAAGCTTAACATAAAAGCACATCACATTGACTAGTGTTATTTATACTAGAAAGTGAGGAATTTTAATACAACACGCAATTAAAACGGCAAGTGTCTTGTCATCAAAAAAGTCATTTTTAAAGGCTTCTGCATCTATAATACCAACGCATTCATTTTGCGCGTTAAATAGAGGTAAGCAGGTTTCTGATTTAACTTTAGGATCGCATGTGTAGTATTCACCACCTTGTGATAAATACGCCTCGACGTTATTGATAATACGACCATGATGAGATAACGCTACCTGTACATTGTTGCTACCAGCAGCAAAAGCTTCTGTTAATGGAAACAACGGACGACTTGGCACCCCATGATAAGCCAATTTGAGTAATTGCTTACCTTCACTGGTATTGGTTGATTGATAAATACCATACCAGTCGACACCTGTTTGCTGCTCAATATAGCTTACAATACTTTGTAGACTAGCTAGCTTAAACTGTGTTTGCTCATCACTTTTAAGGTAGTCAGTTAATTTGAATGGCTCATCTTGTAGGTAACCAAATAAACTACACGCACCGCCCTCGCCAAGCTCAGGTATTTGATACTCCCAACGCACATCAGGCAAAATTGTGTTTGTAAGATGCAACTCAAGCTTTTCAAGCTCTGTTGAAATCAAAGTAGGATTTGCACTTAGTTGTGCTTGTTTTAGGTAAGAAGAAATCATTTAGCCATCCATACATCTAAAGTTTTCAGAATAATAGCATGGATATTTTTACAGAGCTAGCTCAACTTGTAACACATTTCTACCTGATTCCCACTGGCATTGTAAGTTACTTTCTCGGCTATCTCTTTAAGTAATGACAAACCTCGACCAAATTCACTATTCGTAGCAGAAAGTGCACTTTCACCACGATTAAAACCTCGACCCGAGTCGCAAATAATAAAATATAAACTTAATGTATCTGGGCAATAACGCATATCTATAATAATCATCGCATCTGACAACGCTGCGAGGGCTTTTTCTCTCATCTCATAGTATTTAAAAAAACCATCTTCTTGTAGTTTAATGTTTGAGTCTAAACCCAATACGCCATGGTCAAGCGAATTATTATAAGCTTCAGAAAGTAATAAAAATATATTTGAACGATGATCTTTTAATCCGCCTACCCCGCTTAAAATATTAACTAAATCGTATACGGGATCGGTTTGCTTTATTTGCTTAGCATTTAAACTTAGCGACAAATTAAATGCTAAAGTTGAAAACGTCTCTCTAACCTGCTCTTGCGAAGCAAGAGGCAAACAATTAAGTAAAACAATACTGACATCATCTTGTTGCTCGCTCCCATCCGCAAACTCACTCACATATCCAACTATGTTTTCACAGCTAACCATGGGTTTGCTTTTTAACGTTTCTAAAAAGCGTTCTTCACCAAAAAAAACATCATTTTTATTAGTTGTTTCTATAATCCCATCTGTTGCAAATGCTAAACGAGTTTCATGATCTGTTTCAAAATGAATAACTTCGTGCTCAAACTCATCTTCATCTAAAATACCTAATGCCATATGTTGAGATTCAAGAACTTGCTTAACATCACCATTTTGATCAATTAAATACGCATCTGGTAATCCGCCTAACCATGCCGATATGCTTTTCCCAGAAGAACTAAGCTCTATAATTGTTGCCGCACAAAACATATGACCAGGTAGTAAGTTATAAAGTAACGTATTAATTTCAGAGGCGACGTCGTTCACAGCCATACCTTTACTTACCATTCTATAAAAGGCACGCGAGGCAGGTAATGCACCAATAGCAGCAGCTAAACCATGCCCCGTAAAATCGCCAAGCATACAGTAAAGGTTACCAATGGGGCTTTGTGCAACTAAAAACATGTCTCCATTAAACATAGATGCAGGTGATAGGTTGAAATCGAGGTGGTCTTTAAATTTATCTTGATTTTCGAGTGAGTTATTAAAAATATGTTCAATAATCTCATGCTCTCTTTCGTTTTGGTTGTGATGATATTGAAGAAGTTCTTTTTGTTGATTGGCTTTTTTACTCAGTTGGCGAGTGCGGCTGTGCGCTTTAATTTTTGCATGCAAAATAACTTTTTCAAAAGGCTTTTGAATAAAGTCATCTCCGCCAACTTCTAAACAGCGCTCAAAACTACCTTGATCATCCAAAGAAGTAATAAAAATAATCGGTAGGTAAACTTCATCAAAGCGTTGTTTTATTTTTTGAGCTGCTTCAAAGCCATCCATTACAGGCATTATTACATCAAGTAAAATAATATCTATATCTTGTGTTTCAAGCACTTTTAATGCTTCAAGACCGTTATACGCCATCGATATTTTGTAGCCGTCCTCCTCAAGCATCTTACTTAATAAGATTCGGTTAAGCGCTTGATCATCAACAATAAGCACATGGATCATCAGCAAATATCAAACTTTTTATCAAAGCGCGAAATTTGTAATATTTTTCGTAACTGTGGCTGACAATTACTTATCTCAATTGTACCTACTTGGCTTTCTATTGTTTTTTTCATATTAAGTAACATGCCTAATGCCGAGCTATCCATGTACTCTGTTTCTCTTAAATCAACAATTACTTTTACTATATTTGCATTTATTTGAGCGTAAGCTTGTCGAAAAGATTGCACTAAATTAAAGTCAAACTTACCCTTAATTTGTATTGTTAAGGTCGTTCCATCTGCTGATGTGCTCTTAGTTAAGTTCATATATGGGTTCCAATAATATTTCCTTTAAACTAAATATAACCTGTTAAAACTAATTAGCAAAAAGAAAAACACACTAGCGCAAATTTGTTATCATTTGAGCCATTGTTTAATTCATTTTATCTATGTAGGTTAGGTATGAGTGATAATCACTTAGTATATTCGACGGATTCTGGGCGCATTAGTCAGCCTAAACCAGAAAAAGAAAGTACCGGAAAAATTTTTAAAGATGGTTTTTTGCGTATTGAACGTCAAACAAAAGGACGTAAAGGCAAAGGAGTTATGCTGGTTGTTGGAATAGATGCAAAAGATCATGATTTAAAAAAGCTGGCCAAAACAATTAAAAGCAAAATGGGCCAAGGTGGGGCAGTTAAAGATGGCACTATTGAAGTTCAAGGTGATGATCGAGACAAGCTAAAAGCGATTCTCGAAGGCTTAAAATTTAAAGTGAAAATTGCGGGTGGCTAAACCCGCATTTTACTACTCACTTTGTAACGCTTCAAAGTCAGGTATATCCTTTAACCTATCAAACAATTTTGGTAACTCAGCCTCAGTAATTGGTGGGCTAAAATAATACCCTTGCACTATAAAACAATTATTATTTTGCAAAAATTGTATTTGTTCTATCGTCTCGACACCTTCAGCAACCACATTAAGTTTTAACTTTTGCGCCATTGCAATAATTGCAGCCGTGATTTCCATATCATTGCTATCCTCTGGAATGTCTTTTACGAATGAACGATCAATTTTTAATATGTCGACCGGGAATCGTTTTAAATAACTTAAAGACGAGTAACCTGTACCAAAATCATCTATAGAAATCGAAACACCTAATGCCTTAAGCTCATGCAACTGCGTTATTGCTGCTTCGACATTTCCCATTAGCATGCTTTCGGTTAATTCTAAATGCAGATGCTTAGCAGACACCCCTGATTTAATAATCATTTTACTAAGCATTGGTACTAAGCTAGCATCTTTAAATTGACGAGCAGATAAGTTAATCGAAATATTATTACTTCGGCCTTTCTCTTGTAATCTAACTGCAAAATCGCATGCTTCTTGAAGTACCCAAGCACCCAACTCAACAATTAAACCTGTTGCCTCGGCAATTGGTATAAACTTGGTAGGAGGAATAAGCCCCTCTGTTGGGTGAAACCACCTAAGCAAAGCTTCATAGCCAACAACATGCTGATTTCGGCTATCGACTTGTGGTTGATAGTAAACAGCAAATTGTTTTTCTTTCAATGCTTGTCGTAGTTCGTTTTCTATAAATAATCGCTCATTTGCCGCAGAGTCCAATTCTTGGCTATAAAAGTGAAATGTATTACGCCCTTTTGCTTTGGCTTCATACATGGCCAAGTCGGCATGTTTTAACAACTGATCTTCTTCAAGGCTGTCGTAAGGGGCCATTGTAATACCTATACTGGCACTAATAATAACTTCATTACTGCCAAGTTTTATAGGCACATTTAACGTTTTTTGAATCGTATTCGCAACATCGGTAGCATGCTCTTGATGCTCAATACCACTGAGTAAAACCGCAAACTCATCTCCGCCTAATCGAGCAATGGTATCTTCTGCTCTTAAACGTTTTTTGAGCCTATTTGCCACCTCTATTAACAACTGATCCCCAGCATCGTGCCCTAGTGTGTCGTTAATACGTTTAAACTCATCTAAATCGAAGTAAAATAGTGCAAAGGCATAATGCCCTCTTTCTGCAAGTGCCATCGATTTGCGTAACTGCATTCTAAAAAACGTTCTATTTGCTAAGCCAGTCAACGTGTCAAAATAAGCTAACTGCTCCATTTTACGCTGACTTTCTTTTACAAATGAAATATCTTGCGCAGACGCAACATAACTTGTTATTTTTCCACCGTCCTCGCGAATTGGAGAAACACTTAGCGAAACCCAAATGGGTTGTTTATCTAAAGCTTGAATAAGTGTATCACCACGCCAATAGTTACGACTTCTCAGATCAATGTCTATGTCTTCAACCAAAATGGCCATTTCGGAGGCAATAATACTTAACAATGGCGCTCTACTAAAGTGGCTTTCTTGATACCCTGTCATCTCAAGCATTTTAGGGTTTACATATTCTATAAAGAAGTTTTCATCGGTGATCACAACACCAGTCCCAGAAAATGCAACCGCTTTGGATAAACGATTAGCTGCTTTTTCTGCTATTTCTTTTTCTGTAATACGCATATTGAGGCCATCAATGAGTTTGCGTATTTCTACTGCCATATCTCTAAATGAGCCGTTCAATGTGCCAATTTCATCTTTATTTTCTTCAGGAAATTCAGTTGTTAACTTCCCTTGGCCAAAGTTTGTCACTGCATAAACTAAAGTATGAAGGCGACGAAGAACAAGCTGATAAAGTGCTTGATGTAGCAATAAAGCAACTAAAATCGCATATAGAATGAATAACCCAAAAAACTTAAGCTTCAGTTCTTGAAGAGCTGAGAGCGTCGATGAACGTTTTTTATAGACACCAATATACCAATCTAAACCTTCTACTTTACGGATATTAATAATATGCGCTTCACCATTTTGCTTAAATGAATTCGCGTATTCAGGTAACTTCCTTTTAGTTGCATCACTAATAATCGATTGTAGTTCTTGGTTAACAAAGTCGTAGGTTTTAAGTACTTTACCTTTACTCCCGTAACTGGCTAATAAGCTCGAACTTACTTCTGGGTGCGCTAACAACTGCCCTTTGCTATCAAATACTAATAAATGTTTTTCTTTGTCGCCCACAGGCAACTGAAATATAAGCGTATCAAGCGAAATATCATTGCCTGTTACACCTAAAAACTCATTATCGACATAAATCGGAACTAATAAACTAATAACCCATTTATGCCAAACTTTATCGTAGTAAACATTTGACCACGTTGGTTCACGGCTTGGGTTAGTTTTTCCTTGAACATAATTAAATGTAGGCCCTTTAGTGAACTTAAATCCGGCGGGTGCATTTAGTGCCCAATTAGGCGGAGATATCCGTATAAAGTTATCTTTAGTAATTAAGTAAAAATTAAAAAAATCATTAATAATTGTTGGGGAGATAATTCGCCATAATGATTCTGAGTCGTTAATTAATTGCTTATAAAAAGGTGAGTAACTCTCTTGCGGTAAATAAGCTGCTGATAAACCATCAGCAGACGCACTTCGGATTGTACCATCACTGTTAAACTGTAACTGAGACCTGTTTTTAAGATCAATTGAAACTTGTGTAGAGAACAGCTGCTCTGCAACAACTTTATTGGCCTGCTCTGCGGTATTAACTTTGCTTTTAATCAATCCATCAAATTGCTTAACAAGTAACTCTGTTGAACCTTTAAGTACTTCGTGCTCTTCAAAAACAAGTTGCTTTTCTTCTGACTTGAGCATTAAGGCAGCCGCACACACGCCCGCAATTAAACAAATTGCAGATATTAGCAATGATAATTTTACACTTAGTGAGTTAACACCAAAACGCGATGGAGGGCGTCGATACACCAGGTAATCCCCCCATTTTTAATGGAGGCTATCTGTAGAATTTTCGTTGTTTAACTTTTCCAGTTTTT
>NZ_JJNZ01000057.1 GCF_000690055.1 Pseudoalteromonas fuliginea | reverse complement strand
ATGGATTTGAACCATCGACCAATTGATTAAAAGTCAACTGCTCTACCAACTGAGCTAATGACCCGCTCTGATATAATTGTCTGTACTAAAGTCTAATTTAAACCATTATATTATTTATAAATATAAAATGGTGGGTCATGATGGATTTGAACCATCGACCAATTGATTAAAAGTCAACTGCTCTACCAACTTAGCTAATGACCCGCTCTAATTTAACAACTTTAAATACTACGTAAATCCGCCGATAAAAGACCATTTTAAAAATGGTGGGTTATGATGGATTTGAACCATCGACCAATTGATTAAAAGTCAACTGCTCTACCAACTGAGCTAATAACCCGCTCTTTTTGCCGCATTTCGAGTGGGGTAACCATTCGTTTGCTGCGGGCGCTTATAATACTTATTTATAAAATGAGTGCAACCGAAATTGTCTCTTTTTTTAAGTTTTTATGCCTAGTTGACCAATTTTAGACCGCTTATGACAAAAAGCAGTCTAATCAAGCCGATTCAATTATTTTGATAAGCGTTCTGTGGCCAATTTTGCAGCAGTTGTACTTGGATACTGATTAACAAGATCATTCAGAATTTTTAGAGCTTCCTCTGCTAAACCTTGCTCTTGCAAAAGTGTTCCTAGCTTTAACATTGCATCTGGTCGTTTATTTGAATTAGGAAATTCATTAACGACCACGCTAAAGTGCTCTATTGCTTTTACTGGCGTATTTTTAATCGTCAGCAATTGCCCAAGCCAATAATGTGCATTAGATGCATAAACTGAGTTTGGGTATGACGTTAAAAAAGTTTGAAACTCAGGAATTGCTTGATCATAACGCTTATCCTTCATTATAAGCGCTACAGCACGCTCGTATGCTTCGTTTTCAGATAAATCGTTACTGTATGTCTGTGCATCACTTGGTTGCGTATAATCAGCTGCAGGCGCTACAGCAGGTTGTGCATATGCTTGGCTTACGCGATTTTCAATTTCTTGATAAAGTTCGCGTTGACGCTGCAGTACTTTTTCAAGCTTATAGCTTTGTTCTTCAGTTACGCCACGGATTTGACTTACTTCATCTTGTAATAGATTAAGTTGTTGCTGTAACTCTACTTGTAAAAAATTACGCGACTGCATCATGCTCTCTAATGATGCTAAACGCTTCTCAATACTTGATTGTGAACCTGCAGCTTCTGAAACAGGAGCGGGAGCAGCCATTAACTGGGTGCTCCCGCTCAATATCATGGCTGCCAAAATAAGTTTCGGCTTCATAATATCTCTTATCTTAGTAAACGAGTACCGCACGGCGGTTTTTAGCGAAAGCTGATTCAGTGCGAGATTTAACCATTGGCTTCTCTTCACCGTAGCTTACTACTGACATTTGGCTAGCTGAAACACCTAAACTTTGTAAGTATTTCTCAACCGCTTGGCCACGGTGCTCACCTAGTGCAATATTGTACTCTGGCGTACCGCGCTCATCTGCGTGGCCTTCAATTAGTACTTTAACTGATGAATTTTGAACTAAAAATTCAGCATGAGCACGAAGTAAGTCAGCGTATTTGCCTTCAACTGTCGCTTTATCAAAATCAAAGTAGATTACTTGCTCTTGGCGTAGTGCTTCGTATTTTTGACGAAGTTGCTCTTCTGCTTGTTGCTCAGGAGAAATTGTAGCCACTTCAACTGTGTCTGTATTTGTCGATTGCTCAACAACAGCTTCATTTGTTTGATTTGCAGCACCTTCATCAATATCCGAAGATGAGCTACAAGCTGCTAATGTCATTACTGGCACAGCAATTAGCAGGCCTTTAAGTATTTTGTTAAGTTGCATTAAGTAGATTCCTATTTTGAGTAAACCAGTAATATTACTGTAAATATGGCGACCAAGCTGGCGCCTTTACTTGTCCGTCAAGCACAGGTAAACGAGCTTTAAAGCGACCGTCCATTGATACCAGCGCGAGTACCTGTTTATTATTATGAAGCGTGCTATAAATAATCATCGAACCATTTGGTGCTATGCTCGGTGATTCATCTAGGCGAGTTCGCGTTAATACTTGAAACGCGCCCGTAGCAAGCTCTTTCTTAGCAAGATGGTACTGCCCGTTGGTACGGTTAACCATCACTAATTCTTTACCGTCTGGTGTTATCGAACCCGCAAGGTTCATATCACCATCAAAGGTCAATCGCTGTGACCTACCAGTTTTTAAATTTAACTTATAAATCTGAGCATTACCACCCCTTTCAGAGGTAAACACTATATCTTGACCATTTGGATACCAAGATGGCTCAGTATCTATACTACGATGTCGCGTAAGACGTGTTTCTTTGCGTGTTGCCAAGTCTAATAAGTAAACTTCTGTAGCACCCGTTTTGTCTTTAGAAAGCACTAAAAGAAGCTTTTTACCATCTGGCGAAAACTGCGGAGCACCGTTAATACCGCGATAACTTGCAATAACTTCACGCTTACCGGTATACAAATCTTGAATATAAATTTGGCTTTGACGGTTCTCAAATGTCACATACGCTAATTTTGTGCCATCAGGTGACCAAGCCGGTGACATTAGTGGCTCTTTCGAACGTAGTAACACCTGTTCGTTAAACCCGTCATAATCTGATACAACAAGCTGATAAGGCTTATCATCACCATCTCGTACAATTACGTACGCAATCTTGGTTAAAAAAGCACCTTTCTCACCCGTTAATTTCTCATAAATGACATCACTAATACGATGTGAATAACGACGGAAACCACTTATGCCAATAACACTATCTCGTGCTTCTAAAATATGATCTTGGCTTTTAAGTAACTTACCATTACTCATCATTTGCGTTTCACCACCCGTGATTTGACCACGAATAACATCGACTAACTCATAACGTACTAAATAACGTCCATCAGTCTGTTGCTCAACCTCGCCAACAAGTATCGCTTCAACACCTTTATTAACCCAAGATGCATAATCAATGTCAGCATCTTTGTTTGGTTGTTGCGGCATTTGCATAACATCTACAGGCTTAAACTTACCACTACGCATGAGATCTGCAGCAATAACATCACTTATTTTTTCAGGAATTGGACCAACACCATTGTATTTAAACGGCACAATTGCAATAGGTCTTGCACCATCTACACCTTCTGTTATTACAATTTCAAGGGCTGCGTTAGCAATGCCCTGAAAACCAAATAACAGCACTAAACAGGCAATTTTTACTTTGTTGAACATATCATTCCTTTAGAATTCTGGCTTGATTGTTAAATTAATATTCTTAAGTTGTTCGAATACGTCTTTGTCTTTAGATACCGGTAATGTGTCAGCCATACGAACAGCCCTAAGTGCAGCCTCACAAACTAGTTTATCGCCGCCTAATGATTTAACTTGTGTTACTAAACCATTAAAGCCTAAACGAATATTTACTCGGCACTGCTGATTTTTCATTTTCTCGTCGATCAGTAAGTTCTGCTGAATACGCGCCATAATTAGAGCGCGATATTTATCAACTTCACCCACGACCTGTTGTTGACGTATTTTACTACGCGCAGCCTGCTCTTTAGCAAGTTGTTCTTGTAACATTTGTTCTTGTAGGGCCTGTTGACGCTGTTGTTCAGCCTTTTTAGCACGTTCTTTAGCCTCTTCATCACGCTTTTTACGTTCATCTTCAGCTTTTTTAAGTGCTTCTTCCTCAGCTTTACGCTTATCGGCAGCTGCTTTTGCTGCACTTTCAGACTCTTGCTTTTGTTTTTCGGCTTGTTTTGCTTTAGCACGTTCCTTTTGTTCTATTGCGCGTGCTTTTTTAGCTTGTGCTTGCGCCTCGGCTGTTTCTTTTTCTTTAGCCTTACGTTCTTGCTCTAATTTCTTAATATGACGGGTTTCTGACTCGCGCTGTTTGCGCGCATTTGCAGCTCTGCGCTCTAAATCACGGATGCGTTTGTCTTCTGCCTTTTTTTTGTCTTTTTCTTGCTTTTGGAGTTCAGCTATTTTCTGCTCAACCATTTTTTGGTCAACTGTCACAGCTGACACCGCTTTATCAACATCAGGTATAGCTTTATTAAGCGTTACTTCCATAACCTTTGGTGCTGGCGGGTGAATGTTTGCCGATGCATATAAAAAACCACCCAGCGCCACATGCAAAACTACTGATTTAATTAATGAACTACTCATACCGTTATTTTGTCCCTTCGAAGGATTCTGTCATTAATCCAACTGACGGTACACCGGCACTTTTTAAAAAGTCCATTAAGAGCAATACCTCTTGGTATGATACTTTTCCAGATCCCTTTATCATTACAGGTACATCAGGATTTTTCATTAGCTGTAACTTAATCACAGCCGCTACATCAAGCGCCTCCATCGGAGCCTCTGGATCAGTCCCTACACTAACGTAATATTTACCTTGTGCGTCAATCGAAGCAATAATAGGTGGCGCATCTTTAGTATCAACTAAATCTGACTCCGTCATTTTAGGCAAGTCGACTTTAACACCATGTGTAATAAGTGGCGCTGTTGCCATAAATATAATCAGTAGCACCAACATTACATCAATGTAAGGAACTACATTAATTTCTGCGACCGGACGGCGCTTCTTACGCTGATACATTCGCTTGGGCCTCTATTTGTGTAGCTGCTTGACGGTGTAAAATATTAGCGAACTCTTCCATAAAATTAATGTAGTGAGATTCTAGCTTTTCAACTTTATTAGAAAAACGGTTGTAAGCAATAACAGCAGGAATAGCTGCAAACAGACCCATTGCTGTGGCAATAAGTGCTTCTGCTATACCAGGTGCTACCATCTGCAACGTAGCTTGTTTAACTTCACCTAATGCTATAAAAGCATTCATAATGCCCCATACAGTACCAAACAAGCCTATATATGGGCTAATTGAACCCACTGTCGCTAAAAATGATAAGCTTGACTCTATTTTCTCTATTTCTCGAGAGAGTGCCACGCGCATAGAGCGGTGTGTACCTTCCATTACAATACTCGCACTTTGAAAGGTGTTTTTCTTATGTCGTGCAAACTCTTTAAAACCGGCTGTAAATAGAGCTTCAATACCTTCAGATTGACCGTTACGTGATGAAATTTCGTTATATAGTTTACTTAAATCAATACCAGACCAAAATTTTTGTTCAAACTTTTTAGCACTTGCTAACGCATCTGATATTGCTTTTTTACGCTGAAAAATAATTGCCCATGACATTACAGACATAGCAACTAGCCCTAACATTACTAGTTGAACAAGCAAACTGGCTTCTAATATTAAATCCAAAAAATTAAGCCCTGATCCCACGTGAAACTCCTAAATAGTATCAAAATACGTCAAATTGATTGATTTGTGTAAATATGACCGCTCGTGCAGCCAAAAGTTGCACATAGTGTATCGAGTCCATTTCAAACTGACAACGATATTGCTATGAATAAGCAACAAAAAACGTTGAAATAACCTTTATTTCGCAATTATCTAGCAAAAGAATTTAAAGCCATTTCCGCTATTTAATAATGTGCTCAAGATATGCTTAAATATACAAGCAAAACATCATAAAACGCCTCATTTATTCAAAATCACTGCATAAACACTCAAAAAACTTAAACAAAATCTAAAGGTAATAGTAAAACTAATAGCGACAAGCAGTGCAAACTCAAACTTAATCACTAATTTTCATTAACTTACAAACAGAAAAAAACATTAATGAACAAATTTTAAACAACCAGAAATTTCATTGCATTAGTTTTTATAATCCGAAATTATAAATTTTCTAGTTTGAATAATAAATATATATTGCGTATTATCTCCCCATACCGAGCTGGCACTGAGTGAAATAGCTTCATTAAGCAAAGTTTTTAGTAATAGGATATTTTATCGTATTACATTGTTTTACATTTTTAGGATAAAACCTAGTTGTGTAAAATGTAGTTCCCCAAGATTACTTCCTTCAACTTGTTGTTTACCCGCATTTTTTGCGGGTTTTTTTTTGCCAAAAAAATTGAAATCATTTAATACCAATTTGCTTAATTGAGCGATCTATTTTGAGATAAGAAAATCGTATCTATAATAAGGCAAAAATTTCGTTATTTAGTTGTTATCACTCATTGCTCTGCATCCATGCAGTCGTATATCAGAAATTTTTTACACGGTTAACGTCAGATTTAATCCCTCTAATTGATTAAGTATTATTGCAAACTAAACAACACTGTAACAGCCTAATACGATAACGGCTATGCAATATACTCTATCTATCTAATAGCCCGCAGCATAGCCACGCAAGTCTTAACGCTCTGTGAATTAAGCGTTAACTGATTATATAGTGGGTAAAATTGTAATAACTTGGTTTAGAGTAACTATGTGAAAATATGGTGGGTAACATTATAAAATTAGGTATACGCGCTTGCTGTACATTTACTTATGCAAGCGCAAGTGATTAATTGAAATTTAGATTAAGTCGTCTTTTTTGGCATTAATCCAAAGTGATGGTATGCACTGTCAGAGACTATTCGCCCGCGAGGTGTGCGCTGAATAAATCCTTGTTGGATCAAAAATGGTTCTATCACATCTTCTATTGTTTCGCGCTCTTCACCAATAGCAGCCGCTACATTGTCGAGCCCTACTGGGCCGCCCATAAATTTTTCAATTATGGCGAGTAAATATTTACGGTCCATATAATCAAAACCACTTTTATCTACGTCAATCATATCAAGGGCTTGCTTAGCTACATCGGCGTTTACTGTGCCGTCAGATTTTACTTGAGTGTAATCGCGTACACGGCGCAATAAGCGGTTTGCAATACGTGGTGTACCCCGCGAGCGCTGCGCGATTTCGGTAGCGCCATCATCACACATTTCTAAATCAAGGTAATGTGCTGAACGCCCTACTATGTGCGATAAATCTTCTACAGAATAAAACTCTAATCGCTGCACAATCCCAAAACGGTCACGCAGTGGCGATGTAAGCGAGCCTGCTCGTGTGGTTGCACCAATAAGTGTAAATGCAGGTAAGTCTAATTTAATAGAACGCGCAGCTGGGCCCTCACCAATCATTATATCAAGCTGGTAGTCTTCCATTGCGGGATACAGTATTTCTTCAACTTGCGGGCTTAGCCTATGTATTTCATCTATAAACAATACATCGCCTTCTTCTAAGTTGGTTAGTAGTGCAGCTAAATCGCCTGCTTTTTCAAGTACAGGGCCTGATGTTGTTTTAATGCTTACGTGTAATTCGTTGGCTACAATATTTGCAAGCGTGGTTTTACCAAGCCCAGGTGGGCCAAATATTAATAAATGATCGAGCGCTTCACCACGGGTTCGGGCAGCTTCAATAAAAATTTCCATTTGCTGCTTAACATGAGGCTGGCCTCTGTAGTCGGCTAAAAGTTTTGGTCTTATTGCACGATCTATAGAGTCTTCATTTGTTTTTTCAGTCGCATCAATTAAGCGATCCGCTTCAATCATGGGTTACTCACAACATAGATTTTAAAGATTCTCTAATAAGAACCTCAGTAGACATATCGGGTTTACTTATCGATTTTACGGCTTTTTGAGCTTGTGGCAATTTATAACCTAATGCAAGCAGTGCCGATACGGCATCATCCGCTGCATTATTAGCAATTGTCGCATCGCTCATTGGCTCTATTACTGCGCTGTCGCTAAATGGCGTAAATAAATCATTACCCCAATCTTTTAGTCTGTCTTTCATTTCGAGTACTAAACGCTCGGCTGTTTTTTTACCTACACCGGGTAATTTAACAAGCGATGTTGAGTCTTCGTTATTTACACAACTTACAAATTGCTTTGCCGACATGCCCGATAAAATAGCTAAGCCAAGCTTTGGCCCTACGCCATTTGCTTTTAATAGCTCTCTAAACAAGGCACGTTCAACTTTATTATTAAAACCAAATAATAGTTGAGCATCTTCACGCACTACAAAGTGAGTGTAAACAATCGCATTTTCACCAATTTTTGGTAAATCGTAAAAACAGGTCATTGGCATTTGTACTTCGTAACCTACACCACTTACTTCGAGTAATATTTCTGGTGGCTGTTTTTCGACTAAAATACCATTTAAGCGGCCTATCATAGTTATTTCCTTAAACGTCCTCTAACGGTTTTGCTTGCGCTGCCCGCTAGTTTAATTAAATTTTGTTCTGAGTGGGCGTGGCAAATCGCAATAGCGAGTGCATCAGCTGCATCGGCCTGTGGCGTACCAGGTAGTTTTAAAATATTTTTTACCATGTGTTGCACTTGTGTTTTATCTGCGCCACCGTTGCCTACTACTGCTTGCTTAATTTGCCTAGCTGAGTATTCAAATACGGGTAAGTCGGCCATTGCAGCGCCAACAATCGCAGCGCCTCTAGCTTGGCCTAGCTTTAAAGCTGAATCGGGGTTGTGCGCCATAAATACTTTTTCAATGGCAAAGGTTTCTGGCGAAAACTGCTCAATAAGCTGTGTAATGCCTTGGTAGATCATTTTAAGCCTAACCGGAAAAGGATGATCGGCTAACTTAATACAGCCACTGCCTAAGTATGTAAATTTAGAACCTTGATGGGCAACAACACCATATCCGGTCAAACGTGAACCAGGATCGATCCCTAAAATAATGGCCAAACAGCGCTCCATTGTTATTATTTTTAAATTACGCTAATAATGCCAGAGCACTGTATAAATTACCAGTACAAAGAAAAACAAAAATGCCCACAAACTAGGTGGGCATTTACAGGAGCATGTTAGTTTAGCTTACCCTAGGGCACGCACTAACCCTTGGGTGTTTTGTTTAAGTGTTCGGGCAATCATTAAATAACCTAAACCAGCCACAAATACGCCGCCAGCTACAGGACCAATAATCCATATATGCGGGTGTAACTTACCTGCTAAATCAAACATTTGTTGCTGCACAATTAAAAGCGCTATATCGCTAAAAAATGCGGCAACTAAACCAGCTAAGCCACCTAGTAATAAAAACTCATACAAGGTCGCATTTTTAATTAATCGGCTTTTAGCGCCAAGCGTTCTAAGTATGACAATTTCTTGCATACGCTCACCTAAACTAGCTTGCACTTGCGATATAAGTACAAGCGCGCCACACAGCACAACAATTGCAAGTACAAAACCAATGGCGAGCGATACTTGCGAAATAGTAGTTTGTATTTGCTTAACAAAGTTATCAATATCAATAGCTGTAATAGTAGGGTAAGTACGTAATAACTGGCTAAAGTCACGTTTTTGATCTGGATTTATACGTACCGACGAAATATACGTCGCCGGAAAATCTGCAAGTACATCAGGACTTAAAATAATAAAAAAGTTAGGTTTAAGCGTGGCCCAATTTACTTTGCGCACACTGGTGATTTTAGCGTCGAACGACTGCGAACCAATTAAAAATGTAAGCGTATCGCCTATCTCAACATCTAAACGCTCAAGCATCGACTCCTCTACTGAAGCCTCAGCCATCGCATTTTCACCAAACCACGTGCCTTGTGTTACTTCATTTTGATCAGGCACATCTTTAAGCCATGTAAGATTTAGCTCACGACCAATACCTGCACGTGCTTCTTCGTCTTTTTTCTCGTTGTCTTGCAGCGATACAGAACGTGCTACCAGCTCGCCGTTTACCGCATTTACACGTCCACGAATAGTGGGATAAAACTCTGATACCTGAATATCTTTTTGTGCTAAATATTCATTAATTGGCTCAAGCTCGTTTTGCGTAATATTAACTAAAAACGCATTAGGCGCGTCGCTTGGTAGTTGCGACTGCCAATCAGATATCATGTCGTTTTTAAGTACCACTAAAAACAGCAGTAATTTAATCGCTAATGAAAAACTAATTAACTGTACCGCGTTCACATTTGCACGCTTTTGGATAGATGCAATTGCAAGCGACCAACTGTTACCTGGCTTAAGTCCTAATTTTCGACCGCCGCCAAATATTAATTTAGATATCAAAAACAACACACCAATTAGCGCAAGTGTTGATATAAACAAAATAAGCGTTATTTTTATGTTGTTACTAAATAACCACATTAATAAAAATACGGTTAGCGCGCTCATACTTAAATGCACACGACTTACTGCCAACTTATCGCCTAAGTTACGGCGCAGAACTCTAAGCGGTGGAATATCAAATAAATCAAATAACGGTTTAATAGAAAACATAACAGCACAAATTACGCCGGTGCTTATAGCCACCAGCCAAGGTTTAAAGCCACCTAAGGGTAACTCTGTGCCCATACTTTTTGATAAGTAACTTGTTGCTATTTCTTGCAAGCCATAACCAATTAACAGCCCTATACTTACCGCCATTGCACATACAAGCAATAAATGAAGCATGTATATTTTGCGGATCATTGAGCGGCTACCGCCGAGCGTTTTCATCATCGCTACTGGGTCGTATTGGCGTTCACAATAACGTTTTGCTGAAACAGCTATAGCCACTGCAGCCAAAATAATACCTAATAGGCCGGCAAGTAATAAAAAGCTCTCTGCGCGGTTTAAACTGTTTGAAATGGGTGATTGGCGGTCTTTAACGCCATACCATTGTTGGTTTTCTTTCATTTGTGGTTTAAGCCACTCGTAAAAGCTATTTATGTCGGCCTCACTACCTGCATAAAGTTGGCGGTAATAAACACGACTACCCGGTTGCACAACTTCGGTTTTTGCCACATCGTCAATATTAATAAGCACACGGCGGCTACTCGAAAATACATTAAATGGCGCGTCTGGCTCTTCTACAATAACTTTTGAAACATTAAATAATGCAGCGCCGAGCTCTACTTGCGCGCCTATATCAATATTTAAACTGTAAAATACTGATTCACTTAGCCACACATTACCAGGCGTTGGTCCGCTATTAGCAACCTTAGTTTCACCTGTTAAGGTATCTTTAACTTTTAACTGCCCTTTTAACGGGTACGCATTAGATGCCGCTTTTACTGAGCTAAACTGCATTTCATCATCGGCAAACAACATAGTGTCGAAATACACCATTTGCGCCGTTTTTAAATTTTGGCTCTGTGCTTTAGTAATAAAAGCAGTGTCGAGAACATGATCGCTTGCAAGTACACGGTCTGCTGCAATAAAAGCACTGCTTTTTTGCGCAATACTTTGCCCTATTCGCTCAGTAACCATCGACAGTGTAAGCACGGTTAAAACAGCAAGGGCGATAGCTGCGCTTATAACTGTTAGCTCACCACGGCGAAATTCTCGCGAAAATAACTTAAGCGCTAACTTAACCCACATTAGCAACGTCCTCTACTTGGCTTTTTACCAGTAAACCCGCTTCTATTTGAATAATGTGCTCACATTTTTGTGCAAGCCCTTCATCGTGAGTAACTAAAATAAGCGTAGTGCCGTGTTGCGTGTTTAAATCAAATAATAAGGATTCAATCATTTTACCGTTTTTGCTGTCTAAATTAGCCGAAGGCTCATCAGCAAATAGTATTTTAGGTGTACCAATAAAAGCTCGCGCAATAGCAACACGTTGTTGCTCACCGCCAGAAAGTTGCGACGGGTAATGATCAATTCGATGGCTCAAGCCTACTTTTTCAAGCAAAGCAATTGCTTGCTCTTTCGCATCACTTTCGCCAGCAAGCTCTGCTGGTAGCATAACGTTTTCAAGCGCCGTTAAGCTTTGTACTAACATAAACGATTGAAACACAAATCCAATTTTAGCCGCGCGCAGTGCAGCACGCTCTTCTTCATCTAAATTGTGTAATGGCTCGCCATCTAAAAATATTTCGCCGCTGCTTGCGGTATCCAGCCCCGCTAATAAACTGAGTAACGTTGATTTACCAGAGCCCGACGTGCCAACAATAGCAACAGACTCGCCATGCTTGACATTAAAGCTGATGTCGCTGAGGATGGGCAGCTCACCTTCAAAGGTAGAGACTACTTTAGACAAACCATTAACCTGAATTATATTTAATTGAGAAAGCGCTGACATATGACTCATTCAATCCTTCGTTTAGTATTCATTTTATTTTTAGTTATCAAACCGCTGAGCGCAGCAGCCGACAACACGATTTTAATACTCGGTGACAGTTTAAGCGCAGCCTACGGACTTCAACAAGAAGAAGGCTGGGTAAAATTGTTACAAGATAAATACGATGACGAACAAGCCGACATTGAACTTATCAACGCCAGTATTAGTGGCGAAACATCTGGTGGAGCCCTACGCCGTTTAGATGCATTGCTTGAGCAATACGAGCCCACTCATGTACTTATTGAGCTAGGTGCTAATGACGGTTTACGTGGTTTCCCTGTTAAAAAAATGCAAACTAACTTAACGTCTCTTATTCAAAAAAGCCAAGCAGCTAATGCAATGACCGCCTTAATGGAGATTTACATTCCCCCTAATTACGGCCCGCGTTACAGTAAAATGTTTACTGACACTTTTTCGCGCGTTAGCGAAGAGACAAGTGCGCATTTAATGAACTTTTTTATGCTAAACATTGCCAGCCAAGCTGAGCTAATGCAAAACGATAGTTTACACCCTAACAAAAAAGCTCAGCCAATAATACGAGATGAGATGTATGACTCGATCAAAAAGTGGTTAAATAAAGACTAGCCAATTAGTACATCGCAAGATGTGCTATTTTAGCGTTCTTGCGTAATAAACATCCAAACAAACAATCGCTTATTGATTTTTAAAAAAATACACGTACTATTGCATACAAATCGGTATGTGGCGCAGCTTGGTAGCGCACTGTCATGGGGTGGCAGGGGTCGAGAGTTCGAATCTCTCCATACCGACCAATTAATTCCTCTTTATTTCAAATTGTTATAAATTAAACTCTCTTCTTTATCGCACAATTAAATTAGTGCTTTTAAATATATATCGCACATTTATCGCACAACACATACCTTAAATTATTTTATACTTTTAAGGTATAAAAGGGGGGGGGATATATAGGAAGACAGCTAATGGCCCCCTTATAAACCAGCTTTATCATTATTTTAAAAAATAAACACATTTAACTTGTCTCCATGTTTTTCAAATTGTAATTTTAATCTAAAAGTACATTAGAGAATGTTATGCACATCAATCAAAAAAGAAAAACCACTTCACACTTATTATTTGATGAAATTATTTGTGCAATTGTGTTTGGCTCAATACCCTGTCTTTTAGTACTACAATTTTCAGGTGTAGAAGGCCTAGTTAGCTTTTTCGAAGGGATTACTCCCCCTGACTATCTAATATACTACTTTCTTCTACTGACTATTTTGCATAGTGTTGTTTGGGCTATTTCTAAATACAGCTTGTCTTTATCCGATTCTAGTAGAACGTTTAAATACAGATTACATGCACTTTCATATCAAGTTGGTTTTAATCTAGTAGGTTTTTATCGAGCTATAGCAGGTTCACTCCCTTTCATTGCAATACCTATATTAATTTATGATTCAACAGGAAATAGCATCCTTAAAGCTATATTTATGCTTTTATTTTCAATTGCTAGTTTACTAGTTGCTTACTGGCTAACATATTGGCAGCAAAAGACCGCACCAAGAATTAAAGAGTTTTGATTTATGCTTAAGCCAACAAAAAGTTTGAAACTTAAGGCAACAACTAACTTGAAAAACGCCGGAAATCTGTGAATTGGAAATTAAAAGAAAATAGGCAGCTTTCAGTGGTTGAACTCAGAGCGATTAGCAGACCGTCAGTCTTTGTCTTTGCGGTAGGCTGTTTCAAGCTCATTGCTACCATTTGATTGACTCAAATAAATGAGCAACGAACGCTCATTTATAACGATTCTAATTGGTTAATGTAATTTTCAGGGTCTGCTAACTTATCCGTAGTTAAGTTTTTTAGCCCTTGTAGCATATCACTAGAAATATATTTTTCAGTCACAGCCCAAAAACCTACTGCACCCGTTTTACCTTTGTTTTTTCCTTGTTCTTTAAAATCATTCCAAACATTAAAAATAGATTGTTTTCCTTTTGATAATTCGCGAGTTTTTTTATCTATTAGAGAGTGAATAATGATCCCACATTGATAATACGATCGGTAATTACCCTTCCTAGCTGCATCTTCTAATGAATATTTCGTTAAAGCATTGGCACAATCTGACTTTGCTTGGTTTAACTTTTTACTAATGAATAGCTCAATAATTTCGGGATAAAATTCCCGCAAGGCTATAGCTGATAACCATTCTGCATTACCTTCATGTATCCAGCTTTCAGATTTATCGCTTACTAATGAAGCGCTATCTTGATAAAAATGTGAAGCTTCATGTGCAAACATCCATAAAGTTCTATTAATAAAGTTTTTTTCTTTTAATTTTTCGTCCAAGTTATCCATATCCCAATGGATAAACACTTGATTAGGCAGAACACCTCCTTGAATATCTTTCCCCTTTTTATTTGAATATGAGGCAAATAGCATCGGTTTAACACTACTACTATTTTCTCCTAAATGTGATTCAAAGAACGTCATTGTTTTTGGTAGTGATTGGCTAAGTTCCATCTTCATTTTTTCAGGCAACCCTTGATCAATCATGGCTAAAAACGCTGGCTCATCTATAGGCTTTTGTTGTCCTATATAAACGTATTGTCCATCATCATACCCAAGCCAGTTTTCGGATTGATAGTTAACTTTTCCATTGGCAATAAAATGGGCATTTCCTTCTACTTCTATTTTGATTTTCCAACCATTATCATCATCCGAGCATAGGTCGATGCATGCAAATAAACGGCCCGTATGAATTAGAACACCTCCGTCTGAAAATGGTGCTATAGGTGCGTAAGATTTAGGTAAATGCTTATAAGTTGGTGTTAAGCTAAGTTGCACATGATTAAAGGCTTTACCATCTATTCGTTGAATAAACTCTTGATGTTTTTCATGAACAACCTCAAATTCATTATTAACAGGTTTCCACCTTTTGGTACGTGAGTCATTTGGGCTATTAACGAAGGCAATTTTTTGTGCAGGAGTGCCAGTAGTGTATATAAGCGATAATGTTTCCACTGATTTGTTGATCTGTATATTTACGTCAGCTTTTGCAAATGCACTTGTTTGAAAAAGAAAGTAAAGACATGCGAAAAAAGAGAAGTAATGTACGGCTTTCATTAAATTTAATTCCATTTATTTTTATTATTAAAATTATTATACATATCTTTCGTATAACTTTAAGTTATTGTTATACCTTCTTTAGAGCCATAGAGGTAAAACTTGGAGACCTTCTGTTTCTCACATTTTTAGGTCATTGACCGCTCTGGTGGCTTAGCTGTCCAATTCAGAGATTTTTGAAAAGTAATGTCAATCTCTGCTGTTGGCACTAAGCTGTCGGGGAACTAGTCCTGAAAGTTCTAAACCTTATTGTCTCAGTTTCATATTTTGCTGTTTAATTTCAATCTAAGTGCCCTGTCACATTAAGTTATCCAATATCTTTTATGTTCTTAAACTAAGACTGGTATAAAGTACAGCAGCCTGTTGAGTTGGTTTTTCGCCCGTTTCTTTGGTTTTTTTTAACTGCTTTTTAACAAGCTGCTGCGAATTACTTCGCTTTTTAATCGCAGTGTCTGTAGCTGCTTTTTTCTGCCTCCCCTTAATTTCATCACTCAATGAATTAACTTTTGACCACTACAGCACTTTGCAAACCTCCTTAGCAGGTAAAAGGTGGAGTTTGAAGTCATACCCACAACCACTCGTACCACAACTATGAATTAACTCTAATGCACTCGTTTTAGATTTTTTATAAACAGTTTTACCCGCAGATACTAGTCCTACTTTGCAAATAGGTTGTGTGGAAATGAGATTGTTCTTTTTCGATAAATATTGTTGCTTATTGGGTACGGAAAAGGTTAAACCTTCAAAATTAGGTAATGGTTTAGCTGTGATTTTTTTAATAAATCCTCTTTATCACTCCCAATCTCATTGAAGGTAAGATTAACTTCAATTTCAACCGTCGGAGATTCTTTGAAGATTTCAATTAAAGATTGACGATCCATTAGGGCAATTTCATTTAGTGGGATGGTTGATTCATTTGCTGAAAGACAGCCTGAAACTAGTACTGAGACCACTGCTAATTTATAAAGACGCACTTCTGTATTCCTTTGCATGATTTGTAAATGAGATTTAAATTATCAAGATTTAAGGCAGCCATTTAGAAAACTAAGTGTCTTAAGGGTTATTTTTTTAATGGTATCAAAGCATATAACCATTAAGAGGTGAGGTAGATGAGTTTTACTATCATTAACTAAATTAGACAGCCTCATTAATTAAGCAAACCTATGCACTAAATTTACTTTCTTGGGTTGAGCGTTGGTAATCTCCATTTCTAACGGAGGCCGCAGAGCTATATGAAATTAATTTTAAATCTTATATAACTTTATTTAATTGCTTCACTTGGTGATCAAAAATATCATTCATCTTTGACATAGTCTCAGTTGCGAGTTCAAAGTACTGATTACTATCTATCGCAACTTTAGCTGCACCAACTAATTCTGACGTCATCACTTCTATTAATTTATTCATACTTTCAGTCGCTTTTTTCACTAGATTAGTGTGGGTATGGTGCTCTTCTGGTAGATGTGATAATCGTTGTAAAGTATCAATAGTGGTTTTTGCCATTGTTTGAATTAAAAAATTTAACCTGATTTTATCAACACTTGAACAGCATTGTTGAACAGCAACGCTCACTCCAATGGCTCGTGACTGGCCTATATTTTCTGTCGTTAATATTAACTCGCGCCAAACATACCCTATATTATTTATTTTTGGTAAAAAATCGGCCGTTAAATGCGAGCTTTCAGCGGTATCCTCTAATAAATAGGCTAAGTTTTTAATCATCATCGTATGCTGTTCAAAACTATTGCTGACCGATGATTTATTGTTAAAACTAAGAAGTCTACCCCAATGATCAGTAAAGGCTGCCCAACGCTCATTTTTAGCAACAGGTGAAAGCATTAAAGAGTTAATTTCTTGAGAAATTAATTTTTTAATACCAGTCAATTTAGCCTCTGCGTTAGTATCGCCATTTAACCAAGCAGCAGTGAGTCCTCGGTGTTGTTGAGCGAAAATAATTATCCTTTTGATCTGACAAATATGTACGAGTCCGTCTTTTTGTATTTTTTTATTGTTGCTTATTTTCATTTTTTTTATCAAAAAAATAATAAGGATACAAAAAGTAGCTGTAGTTAAGGTTATCCATTGCATATTACACTCCTTAATAAGAACGACTATTGCCTTTGGGTTAATTTACGTAAATGATTTGCAACTAATTGAGATTGGACCGCTATATCTGAATTAGCTTGTGCACCAAGAACAACTTGCGCAATATGTTCAGAAATCTCATGGGTTGCAGCTGCCTGCTCGGTTGACACATTACTCACTATTTCCATTTGATGCTTAACCTGCTCAGTTGCTTTTTCGATATCGTTAAATGAAATATCGACCTCATTAACTTTTTGAAGGCAAACATCAGTTTGTATAACGACCTCACTCATCGTGCTAACAATCTCACTGCTTTCTTTCAATACATCATCAATATTGGCCACAATACTGTCCGTAGAATTATGTGTACGTTTAGCTAAAGCTCGAACTTCTTCTGCAACAACAGCAAAACCTAAACCAAACTCTCCTGCTCGAGCCGCTTCAATTGAAGCATTAAGCGCTAGTAGATTTATTTGTTGGGAAATTTGTTGTATCGATTCAGTGATCTTTTCAACATTTATAACTAATTCATTCAACGAAACCATACGCTGCTGGGTTATTTTGGCCCTTTTATTTACGTTGGTTACCGCATTACTTAGTGACACTAAAGTGTCTCTACCCTGATTAGCTATTTCTGAAGCTAAACATGAAGAGTGATGTGTTTTAGATATTTCGTTATTGATCTCGCTTAGTGAATGGCTCATTTGTGTCACTGCTGATGCTGTTGAATTTATAGCGTCGGATTGAAGCAAAACATTATTTTTTACTTCCGATGAAATTTCAATAACCTGAATCGCGGAATACTCAACCTCTTTATTTTTTTCATTATGATGGGTAATAACTCGACCTAACTCACGATATTTTACTAGTAACTCCTCAATAAATTCTGAGTTTGCCAAACTGTTAAAATGAATATCGCGGTGATCGAAATTTTTAGTATTAATGTGTTCAATAACACTCTTTATTTGTTTTAATTGTGAACTTGCAATACAAGCAATGCCCGATAGAAGATATAAAAGAACGACAAAAACAAAGATTAACTTCACTATTGGAAAATAAAATAAACTTACAAAAAAGCCAAAGAAGATAGTTAATGTTATCCAAAAATAAATTTTTAATCCTAAATTTTTTATTAATAAAGTTATAGGTAAAAATATTATCAAAATAGTGTAGCCCAATTAAGAATGCGGATGATTTTTAATTGCAAGATACGAACCAATATTTAATAACTTGATTTTAAACAGTATTTTATTTTTTAATTTATAAGTAATTAACTATTATGATGATAACGAAAAATAATGCTCTCTTTTGGTGCATTTACTTCTATATTTTATTGATTCCCTTTAAAAGAAATATTCTTACTTTTTAAACGGTATGACAGACATGCTTTAGTACCCTTGTGGGCTAAGTAAAAACCGAGCAAATCGATAATAAATCTATGTTATTAAATATTTATATCAGAGTTCACATTGGTTATTTTATGAAAGGAATTTTTTGATAGTTTAACTTTAAGATAAGATGACAAGCTAAGCATTTATTTTATAAAAACTAAGTTATAAAAGCGCCTAAAGGCGCATCTATAATATTTAAAAGGTACTACTTTAGTGCTTACGACCTACACCATTGCGTACCATGTCTTGCCCGGTTTGGAATACGTCTTCTGTAATACCGCGCGCTAAAAGTAATTTTTGTTGGTCGTCAAACACGGCTACAAAACGACTACCATCACTATTGTTTGTTGCCATACCAACGCCCGAAACACCCTTAAGGCCAAGACCGCCGTTTTCTACATTTAATAAAAAGCTTTCTAATTCGGCTAGACTAGAAATTACATCATTTTCTTTATTCATTTTAATACTCTTTTAGTAAGGCTTTTAAATCATTATGGTGGCTATTTTATAGAGAAGAGCCAAAAACTTAAACCCTTGGCTCAGGTTAGTCACTAAATCGACTTTATAGCTAACTCTAAATTGCTTAGCGCACAACCAAACTCTTTTGCATTGATGCGATGATACTGTGTGTCACTCGTTGCTGTAAGGCTAATTATAAACTCGTCTTGTTGAGCTACCGCACTTTGCTCTTGGCTTAGGCACATAGCTTGAGTTAGTGAGCGCAATTTTGAATTTGTTAAAATTGAGCCAAAACGCTGCACAGGCAGTGGAGGTATTTTTATAGCCGGTAACGCTTGGCTTATAGTGCGATCACTTAGAGTAAACGTGTTATTGGTAATATCAATTACACTGCCTGTAGGCCAGTAGGAGTAGCTATAACTTTTACTATTTGGCTGTACCTTACCTTGGTTAGCTAAATGCACTACACCACTTTTGCCTATTACGGTTATTAAACTACCTTCTGGTGATTTAATAACAACTAAGGCTGTATTTTCATCAATACCAAAACCATGTTGAATCTCTGTTTTAATATTTTTTACTTCGTTTTTATTTAGCGCTGCTGCAAGCCTAAATGTACGGTTTTGTTCGCTAAATTGAGTATCTAGTACACCAAAGTTAAAACTGCCCAGCCCACCAGCATTAGTGTTATTTTCACTTTTACGAAGTGCCTCAAGGCTTGTCGTATTTGTAAGCATGCCCGTCACTTTACTTTGGATTGCAGCACCGGCTCCTTCACCTACAATTACTGGGCGAGTTTGCAATGCTTGCGTCCACGGGTATGGGTTATTGTTTTGATCAAATAATACCTTATGAGTTAATGCTGCATTACCGCTATTAAACATCACACCGGTACTATTTTTAATAAGTGATACAAGTGCATTAGTGCCATTTTTACATAAAGCGTATTCGGCCTTTGTGCGATCGGGATAAATCACTTCACGGTTATACACATTCATTAATGTATTTCTGAGCGCTGGTAATTTATCGCACGAGTTACTCGTAATCGCTTTAGCAAGCGCGGGCGTTAGTGCTAACCATTGAGTGTTTATATTTGATTGCTCTAAAAGACTCTGCGCTACATCTGCCGACTCATAAGGGTCGCGGCTCGATGCCGTAATAGCAAGCATTGTAGGTTTTACGTTATTAACTTTTAAACTGCCCGACACAAATTGTAAAATATTATTAGTCGCGCTCTCGTTATTGAGTTCAGTGTTTACTTGTTCTTTTAAACGCTCGCCATCATTATCTAATTGATGCGTTTCTAACATATCAAACAAAAAATCGAACTCTTGATCTGTCAAACGACTTAGCTCTTCGTTATTTATATCACGCCATAGCCAAAGTAATTCAGCTTTAGTCATTGGTGAAGTACTTTTAGGATGTAATGCGGTCAACGAGTTAAACGTTTCCAACTTAGTTACGCTGTTATTATTGGGCCAGCGTGAGTTAATTTGATTAATTTTAGCGCTTGTGATTGTAAATAAACGATGCTTTTTACCTAGAATTTTCGTGTTATTTTTACAACTTTTTAAATTCGAACTAGAGCATACCGAAAATGTGCTACCGGCTAAAACCAACGTTTGGCTTTGCTCTTTACAAGCTAAGTTTGTTGAAAATACAACCATTAAAAATATGGCAAAAGATTGTGTTAATTGCAGTTTTTGGCAAAACAAAAATACGTATTTCATAATATAAACTCTAAGGCCTGCTGACCTTTCAGGATTAAAATTTGTTCTATCTAGGGGCGGTTTAATCGCAGTACGATATTTTTAGCCTCGTAGGAGTAAGTACTTAACCTGAACTCTGGATAATAAATCTATCTCGAGCAGCTATTTTCAGCACTAACTGCGTTGAATTTGCTAAAAGTCTCTGGCTAGAGAAAATAAATTAAAATATCAAAATCATTCAATACGTTAGTAAATCTCTTAACCAGATTTTAGGTTAATTTATATAGTAATGGTTAGTAAATTGAGCCGTTCAGTTAAATCTAAAACATTAACTCAATAAAGTAGTCGCCAATTACTACCGGAATTAAAAGACTTGTTTTTCATTATTTTTAGCAGCTATAAATTTTGTTCCGTGTTTATTTATATGAGCCTCATAATTTTTAACCGTAATAGGTTGTGCAAAATAAAAACCTTGGAACTCTTTACAACCCATTTCCGCCATAATAGCAACTTGTTCTTGCGTTTCAACACCTTCGGCAACACATTTTATATCTAATTCTTCGCACATAACGAGTATCGCTTTTACTAAACTCTTTTGACGTGAAGAATGAGTAATTTGACTGATAAGAGAACGGTCGAGTTTGAGCTTATTTATAGGATAATGGGCAAGACGAGCAATATTTGAGTATCCGACCCCAAAATCGTCAACTGATATTATAAAACCCCACGATTGCAATGTTTGCATTAGCTTTAATGAATGGCCTTGATTTGCTTCAAGTGAGGTCTCAGTAAGCTCTAACTCTATTTGCTGCGGCTTTACGTTAAAATCAGCTAAAGATTTTACTAGTTTTGAAATAAAGTCAGGCTGGCTGAAATCAATTAAAGATATATTTATTGCTATAGGCACACTTGGCATATCTACTGTAGACCACTGAGCAATTTGAGCACACACTTTTTGAATAATCAAATCAGTTAACCTACTGATCATTCTGTACTCTTCTGCAATAGGTATAAATACAACTGGTGATACGTTGCCAAGTATTGAACTATGCCACCTCGTGAGTGCTTCGAGCCCTATGCACTCTCCTTTAGCATTCACTTTTGGTTGGTAGTACACCGATAAATCACCTTGTTGAAGCGCTTCATCGAGCAACATTGATATTTCGTATTTTTCTATAAACGCTTGTGATTGTTCTTCACTATAGCTGCAAATAGGAGAATTACTGTTTGCTAATTTAAGTGCTTCGCAGGCATTTGTTAACACTTCAGCACTACTTTTCCCATGATTTGGGTAGCGCGCAAAACCAAATAAAAAAGTTTGCTGACACTTATTTCCAAGTACATTATATGTTTCGTCTAACGTGTTTTTTATATTTACCAAAAGTTTATCTTTTAGTTCGTTTGCCGAATGTGTTCCAACAATAAAAGCCAGTTTCCCCACTCCTACATGCGCACACAACAAAGGGCCTTCTGGCATCTTTTTTAAACGCTTAAATGCACTAATTAGCAAAGCTTGTGAATCAATTTTAGTAAACTTTAAATTTAAATACTCACTATTAGCCGTTTGTGTAACCACAATATAAAAGCCTTTGTGATATTTAATGGTTAATCTGTTGCACTGTGTTTCAAACCATCCTCTATTTGGTAGCTTTGTTTGTGGATCTCTAAAGCGTAAGCGCTTGTTTTCTTGCTCCATTATAGTTAAGTTTTGTTTGATTAACTGTTCTTGAGTACAATCATAAAAATCATAAACACGATAATTAGCACTCATTACGTGCTGGTAGTTAGTCCGAAAAAAACTGTTTTTGTGTTTAACAATTTGATCTTGAGCATCAAGTTCATCAACATCAAGCGAAGGTAATAAATTGAATAGTTTAACGCCATGTTCTTTTAAATGTTTTTTAATATCAAACATATCAATAGCATGTTGATTAAAATCTGTAATCACAAAATTTTCATCTACAATAATCTTCGCTTTGTTTGATTCAGTAAAAAGAGCCCTGTAAAGATCGTTTTTATCTTTGAGGTAAGTATTAGCGCTCTTCATACTTTTATTTAAGCGTTTTGCCGCAACAATAGTGCGAGCAAAAGCAAGTGGAATACAAACATTTAAAGATAAAAATATAAGGCTTGTAATATACAGCTTTTCATCAGAAAGTTTAGTTGAGACACCAGATAAAGAAGATAGATTTATGTCGTTAACTATAATATAAAAAGGAATTATATTTAACACAGCATAAAAAATGGCCGTTCTGCACCCTATTAACATTAGTGCGATTAAAGGGCACGAAAACATATATATCGAGCCAATTTTTGCCAGCTCTAAATCGGTCACGAATAAGTTAATACACAGACTTGCTGCAACTATAGAGAGCAGCAGTGCATGCGCACAAAATATATAATACCTTTTGCTTGCTGCTAATAATAAGGTCGTTATAAAAAAGAAACTAACGCTTAGTCCTACAAAGTATAAAATATTAAATTCAGCAGCTTGTTTAGATTTATGAAGCGATATAGCTAGGCATAATAAAATACCGGTTGCAAAAATAATACGTAAAGCACTCACACGCCAATTAGGTATTTGCCCTGTTGGTAAATGATGGTCTTCAAGCAAAAAAAATCGACTGAAAAAGTGCATGGTAATCAATAATGAGACTCAGGTAGCATCAATTAAACATTGATACTAAATAAAAGCAATAAAATACGACTAATTACAATTTAAGTACTACTTTAAGGTTAATTTAAATAGGCTATTCATGTAACAGTTAGCTTTCGAGTGTTTTTACAGCTGTCTTCTTTGAGCTCAAAGCCACTGCATCCTAAAAATTCACCATGCTTAGATTTGCGTTTCCGCATTTCACGCCCACATTTTTCACAAATTGGATGCTGTGTTTTACATTCTATATTTACACATTGTGAATACGTGCTTTTATCAACCGATGGGCTACTACAACTTTTACACACTCGTAGTTTAGTTTCGCAAATTTGCGTGTTAGTACAGCTATAATAATTACCATACTGACCCGTTTTTGGCACAATTAATCCGTCGCTGCATGTATTACACTCTCTTTGCTTTAGTTGCGACTTGTTAAACAACGTTGAAGCGATCTGAATAGGATAATCGTCATTTACTAGTTCTTTTACAAACGCTGAGCATGCATAAGGGTCTGCAATTAAGTACGCTTTATGTTTAGCACGTGTAATGCCTACATAAAGCAAACGCCTTTCCTCTGAGTGAGTGAATTCATCTTGCTCTGGTAATAACGACTCCACCAGCACGCTATTTTGATTATCGCTAGGAAAGCCTAATTTACCTTGTTCAAAACCAATAATAATACAGTAATCGGCTTCAAGCCCTTTAGCACTATGTAATGTCCAAAAATAAAGAGAGTTTGTATGCTTTTTATCTTTTAAATGCTGCTGTACGCTATTTAACATGTATCGATATCGACTAAGTATGGCAATACTCGCTGATGCATCGTTTTTTTGAATCGTGCTTATGCTCTGCTGTACTTTTATTTCTATCGATTTAGTACCTTGGTATAAATCGTCTAATAAAATAACGTGTGGTGTGGTTACTTGCGTATGTGTGCTGATCAGCTTTTTATATTGCTCAGGGTTTTGCATTACAAAACGCCCTGCTACATCGCTAATACTGTTGTTATATCTAAATGTTTTTTGCAACATAGTAAGTGAGTGGCCACCCACCAGCTCATTAAAACGCGTTGTAAACGCTAAATTACCACCCGAAAAACGATAAATTGCCTGCCAATCATCACCTACGGCAGTAAAACGTACACTTTTGCCCTTGTTAATAAGTGTGTTTAAAAAGGCCATACGCGCACCTGATATATCTTGAAACTCATCAACTAAAATATGGCTCCAAGGCACACTAAATTCACCTTTTTTTACAGCCTTTGTTGCATGAATAATCATATCGTCAAAATCAATGGCGTGTTGCGTATGTAGCTCTTGCATATAAGCATTATGTATAGCTATAAGCATTGCGGCATAACGTTGATGGTTTTTGAGTCCACTTTGTTTTATACGTTGTTTTATTTGCGTATTAGTGAGCTGCTCAGCTCTTATGGCTTGCAAGCACTTTAAGTATTTTTCAACCCCTTGTTGTAACAGCCCTGAGTTATTTAACGTGCTAAATACTTCATCGTCATTTAAAGGTACAAGCGCCACACTATGTTGCTTTAAAAGTTTACTTATGCGCCGCTCTAACTTGCCTTCGAACCAATTGTAGTGAAAAGTCTCAAGTAAAATAGTGTTATTATTTTTATGCAGTTTTCGCTTAAAAGCTATTTGCTCGTTATAGCGTTTTTTATTTATATCGGCGCGTGTATTACCCTCTCTATCAATGTCAAAGTGCTCTAGATAAATATTGTATTTTGATAAGTGAAAATTGGGATTATATTGTGCGTTTAGGGTTATGTCTTCTGCTGAAATCTCTAGCTTATTTTTGTAGTGAGGCTCGTACTCATGCTCAACTGATTGTAAATATAACCAGTTTGAAATAAGTAGCTCTTGATAACTTTTAACTTTAAGCCCTGCAAGGCTTCTATATTCGTTATCTCTTACGTAGCGCTCATACTCAGCACTGCTTTTAAAACTAAAAATATCGACTGGTTCGTGAAGTAAATCAACAACGTTTTTCAAAAATGTAGAGTCGGTCTGCATTTGCTTATAAAGCCATGCGGTTAACCATGTTTTTTGCTGTATTTCATCGGTTGCAAATGTAGAAAGCTTCGTTGATTTTTTCGCGTCTTGTAATAGCTTTAATCCTAGTGCATGAAACGTTAAAATGGCAGGTGGTTTAATACTTAAATTGGCGTGTGCTGCACGTTTAATAAAGCGCTCTTTTAATTCCTGTGCAGCCGTTTTATTGTAAGCAAGTACCAATACCTGCTCTGGCAGTGCTATTCCACGTGCGATTAAATCAAGCGATTTGGCAACCATAACTGAGGTTTTTCCTGTGCCGGCTGCTGCAAGTACTAGATTTTTATCGTTATCGCGTATAACCGCTAAACGCTGCTCTGTAGTGAGCGGGTTAGACTCAACATTATTATAAAAGTTATCTCTTAGGGTAAGCTGCTTTTGTTCATATTTATGGCGTAATTGCGCTACAGCGTCTGCTGTTTTTGGTGTACTACTTAAAATACTTAAAAATTTTACGCTAACAGGCGATAAATGCTGTTGCCACACGGTTTGATTATGTGCGTAATTTTTACTTAAAGAAAAAACAGCTTTATTTAAGATTTCAATGGAACTGTCGCGTAAAAATTCATCAAGGGCATAACGCTTTAAAAGTGTTTTCGCATTGTTCACTTTTTGTTCTAACGTATTTGAAAAATATTTATTTAACGCTTTATTAAGCACATCTGCTTCGGCTTTTTTTAAAAAACTAACGCATGTGTTATTAGGATCACATAAATAAATTTTTGCGCTAAACAAGCTATTTTGCAGCACAGAAAAGTTACTGAAATCACTTAATAAAAATTGCTGTTTAGTCATATCTCTAAAGTGGACAACAAGCACGTCTTGCTCAATACTTACCCACTTAATACGGGTAAAAAAACGACCTAACCAACTTGGTGTGGCAACATACTGCACCATAATACTCAATACAAAAGCAGACTATAAACTAATTGTAACATACTCTTTTATAATAAATTTACTCACAATACTGGCCGTTATTTTACTAAAAATAAAACAACACTGCCTACCAAGATCTTTTATTTAAAATTTATTTTACAGTTGTTAACAATTTTAAACATCTAAAAGTACTTTCTTGTGTAACAATACGCTCACAAATAAAGGAGCTAACATGTTTAAAAAAAGCTTTTCCCTCGTGGGCATCATATTAATGCTGTGTGCTTGCACATCAGAAACAGCATCAGATCTAATTAAAACGAAAGGTATTTGGGCGGGTTTTGAGCTTGTGTCTGACGGAAGTCGTACTCGTATTAATGCAGAGCTAAATGCAGGTGATATGTATGGGTCTAACATCGTATTAAGCGATAGCGACACATTACAAGTAATCGTGCGAGGCACAGCTGTTGAACTTAGTAAAGATACAGATTTTTTAGATGTAGATTACCAAGCCTACATCAACATAACTGATGATAACGAGCCGTTTGATATATTGTTTAACCGTGATGATGAAATAAGCACACGCTCAACTGTTGAACTTCCTCATAACTTTATTATTTTAACACCAAGTAGTGAGCAAAACTTTAGCATAACAAACACAATAACAGTACAACTTGATGGTATAGATACCAATAGCGCCAGCACAATTGAGTTAAGCAGTCATTGCACCACAAATAACAACTCTACATTAATACAATCTACGTCTTCATCTGTTACATCGTCGAGTTATTCATTTAATCTAAATAATTTGATAATGTTTAATGACACGCAAATAGATAAAAGTAAGGCATGCAATTTAACTATTTTGGTTGAGCGGGTTCGCTCTGGCGCTATTTCAGGGGAGTTTGCTAGTCAAAGTTATATTCAAGCTAAACAACAGCGCACAATAAATAATATGACTTTAACGTTTTAATTTGCACGCTAATTTACTCAGCGTTAAGCTACGCCTTTATTAAGTAATTCTAACAATTGTAATTGCCTACTTTTTTATATGGGCTAATAACAATTGATATAAAGGTTTATTATGACTAACAGCACATACCCTATTGGCACACCTGGACAAAAATGGAATAACAGCGATAAAGTCCAATGGTTAGCACGCCAAAACATTAAACGCAGTTACCAAAACGAAGTCGTAACGCTAATTAATGACCTTAAAAGCACCTTAGATATAGAGCAATACGGTCAGCTTAATTACGCCGCTGGCACTTACCCATTATATATATTAAAAACGCCTAACTTTAATGCTAATAAACCAACAGTTTTAATCACCGGAGGTGTGCATGGCTACGAAACCAGTGGCGTACATGGCGCACTTAGGTTTGCTAAAACATCGGCTATGCAACACTCAAAGCAGTTTAATATTATTGTTGCGCCCTGCATTAGCCCTTGGGGATATGAGACTATAAACCGCTGGAACCCTGATGCTATTGATCCTAACCGCTCATTTTACGAGGGCAGCCCAGCTCAAGAATCAGCAGCTATTATGGCGTTTGTAAAATCACTCGATATAGACTTAGTTGCTCATATTGATTTACACGAAACAACAGATAGCGATAACAGTGAATTTAGGCCCGCACTTGCTGCCCGTGAAGGCACTACAAACACTAATTGGAACATACCTGATGGGTTTTATTTAGTGGCCGATACCAATAAGCCTGAGCCTGAATTTCAAAAAGTAATTATTGAAGATGTGGCAAAGGTCACGCACATTGCCCCGAGCGATGAAAACAACCAGCTAATAGGCGTCCCTCAAGAGCAATTTGGTGTTATTAACTATGCGTCACGTGAGTTAGGTTTGTGTATGGGCTTTACTGACGCGCCCTATGTAACAACTACCGAAGTGTACCCAGATAGCCCAACAGCCACAGATGAAGAATGTATATTAGCTCAAGTGGCCGTTATAACAAGCGCACTAAAATATATAAATGCAAACACATAATAAAAACTACAGATAAAATGCCCAAGAGGAATATCTACTTGGGCATGTTGTTTATGAAATTTTATCAATCTTAGTTTTTATAAAACTGGCTATCTTTAATTATGGTTATACTGGCGTCTTCTTGCGCCGTTACTACAAATTGTAACTTGCTAACTTTGCGCTCAATATCGTAACCATCGGCAGTTACAGTAACGGGGACTCTTTTCATCACACCTGGCTGTATAAGTGTAGAACTTGGACTTGAGAGTGTTGCTTCTGGCAAGCCCTCTATGGCAATGGTGTAATGCAGTGCTTGCTGCGTTTTATTAATAATAGTAAGTGTATAAGGGTTTTCTACCAGGCCCTCGTAGTTCACTCTATAAAGCGCATTCCTATCTCGTAGTACTGAGGCTTCTATTGGTGTGCGTTGTAGCATCCATGCAAACATAGAAATTATTAACAAAGCCGTTAATGCGCCGTATCCTATTAGTTTTAATCTAAATGGATTGGTTTTTTTACCCTCCATTTGTTTTTCGCTGGCGTATTTAATTAAGCCTTTTTGATAACCAAATTTCTCCATGGTATCGTCGCAAGCATCAATACATAAGCCACAGTTTATACATTCATATTGTAAGCCATTTCGAATGTCTATACCTGCCGGGCAAACCTCTACACATAAGTTACAGTCTACACAGTCACCTAAGTTAAGCTCTTTTGGATCGGCTTTGCGTTTACGCGGTCCTCGGCTTTCACCGCGCTTGCTATCATAGGTAACAAGCAACGTATCTTTATCAAACATAACAGCCTGAAAACGAGAATACGGGCAAGCAATTGTGCACATTTTTTCGCGTAAAAACCCTGCATTACCGTAGGTGCAAAAAGCGAATAAAAACACCCAAAAGCTCGTAATACCTGACCACTCAAACGTGAGCATTTCCATATACAAACTTTTTGCTGGGATAAAATACGCCATAAACGAGGTGGCGGTTAAAACTGAAATAACAATCCACGCACTGTGCTTAGTAATTTTTTTGCGCCAAGTGCTCAGCGTCCACTGCGATTTATCTAATTTAATACGCTGATTTCGAGTGCCTTCTATGCGTTGTTCTACCCACGAAAACATGAGCATCCATATTGTTTGCGGGCACGTATATCCACACCAAACCCGACCAAGCCAGTTAGTTACAAAAAATAATGCAAAAGCCCCCACCATAAATAGCAGGGCTAAAATCATAAAATCTTGAGGAAGGAGTGTTAGACCAAAAATAGTAAAAGTTTGCGTTGCCACATCAAGCAGCACAGCTTGGTGACCGTTATATTGGATCCACGGTATTGCAATAAAAGTTAGCATTAGCAGCCAACCTAAATTACGGCGTATGCGCTGAAAAAATCCTTTTTGCTCGCGGATATAAATTGGCCCTTCGGTGTTATAGGGCTTAATGATCATGTCTTCTTCTTTAATATCAAACTTCATAGTACTTGCTTCATAATGACGGGTATTAAGCAAGTATTTGCAACTTTCAGACCAAGCTGAAACTTTAATTACTTAATTGATATTAAAGAAATTATTTTAAAAAACAAAAACCAACCTCGCGATATAAAGCGTAATTCGCGATATATCACGAATTTTTAGCAATCCCTAACTTTCGCATTTTTGAACGTAGTGTACTCTCAGGTAAACCCAATTTAACTGCCGCTCCTTTATCACCCGATATTTGCCAGTGCGATAACGCAAGAACAGAAGTTATATGCTGCTTTTGTGCTTCATCGAGCGTAAGTGAAGGATTAATAACTACTTCACCACCCGCTTGCAAAGGCTGACTTAGCTGAAGTACCGCTTGATTAGATAAAATAGCTTCGCGTTCAAGTACATTTTGCAGCTCTCTAATATTGCCTGGCCAATCGTAAGCTTGCAGCTGCGTAATTGCTTTTTTACTTAGCCCTTTTAAGTTTTTCCCGAGCCGCTTATTTAGCTGCGCAATTAAATTAGCGCATAAATAAGGAATATCTTCTTTTCGATCTTTAAGGGCGGGTACTTTTATAGGAAATACATTAAGCCGATAATACAAATCAATTCTAAACGTGCCTTTTTGTACCATTTCCCACAGGTCGCGATTAGTCGCTGCAATCACTCTAATATTTACTTTTAGCGTATTGCTGCCACCCACACGTTCAAACTCTTGTTCTTGCAGAACTCTTAGTAGTTTACTTTGCGCCTCAAGTGGCAGCTCTGCTATTTCATCTAAAAACAAGGTGCCCTTATCAGCAAGTTCAAAACGCCCTTTACGGCGTTCATTTGCACCTGTAAACGCGCCTTTTTCATGGCCAAACAATTCCGATTCTAGCAAACTTGGGGTAAATGCGGCGCAATTTACTTTTATAAAGGCTTGTTCGCTACGCTTGCTTAGCCTATACAAATTACGAGCTACTAACTCTTTACCCGTGCCATTTTCGCCAAGTATAAGCACTGTGCTGTCGGTTTCACTCACCAGTTTTATTTGATCTAACATGGTTTGAAATATATGACTTTGTCCAACTAGCCCTGAGTCTTGCCAATCTTCGTTAAGTTCTGCAATTAAGTAGTTGTTTTCATCTTTTAGCTGCTCACTTAAATGCTTTACTTGCTCAAGTGCCTCTTGCAGTGCATTTTGTGTTTGCTGTTGCAGTGATATGTCGCGAAATACAGCTACAGCACCAATTAACTCATCATTTTGATAAACCGGTGTTGAGGTGTATTGAACTGCAAATGAGCTACCGTCTTTGCGCCAAAAAACTTCATTTTTAACTTCACGACGTTTTCCGTCAAACATGGTGCAGTAAATTTGGCATTCATCAGCGGGATAAGGTGTGCCATCAGCATGAGTATGGTGATGATATTGATGTATTTTTTTACCTAATAGTTCCTCAGCGCACCAACCTGTCATGCGCTCAGCGGCAGGATTAACAAACACCGCATTACCCGACAGGTCAAAACCGTATATACCCTCACCTACTGCGTTTAGCAATAATTTAGGATCGTTTAAAAATTGTTTTATCATAAATACACCTCGCGAAATATCGCGAGTATTATGGCAATTTTATACGCTAAGTGCACTCATTACTTAAAGCGCACTTACGCGTAAATTAAAAAGCTATAAATAGTGCTTAAATAACGTTTTTACATCTATTTTTGCACCTAGCCTTGCGGCTATTAAGTAAAGTCCTGCAAGTTTTCGGTGAATAAATAGCGCATCAACGGGCGGTGTATGCCATTGCTGAGATTGCCCACTAAGAGCAAGCCCTGCATTTTTAATTTTGAGCGCGAGTTCGCTATTTTTAAAATCAAATTCCCCTTCTGCTCTTAGTGGCTCGCACGCCATTAAAAATAAATCAATGACGTTGTTTTTATACTCATCAACTAAGTCATTTTTAAAATAACCTATGTGTGATGCCGCTTTAAGTACACCTTCTCGGTTGTTTTCACTACCCGCTTTAAATAAGGCTAAGTACGCTAAGCTAAGCTCGGTTGATATTTCTCGCGTTGCACCAAAATCAAATAAAACAATTTTTTGTGTATCAAGCTGATAATGAAAGTTGGCAAAGTTAGGGTCGGTTTGAATTAATTTAAATTCAAACATTTCTTTAAAAAATAAATCAATGAGCTGCTCTGCAACAAAGCTTTTTTGACTATCAGGTAGCTCTGTAATGCTCTCAATGGGCTCTGCTTTTATATATTCCATAGTTAGCACGTGTTGTGTGCTGTGCTCTGGATATACGTTAGGCACTTTAAAGTGGGGATTACTTGCTAGTGCATTTTTATAACGTATTAAGTACTGAGCCTCCCGTTTATAATCAGCCTCGGCTAATAGCTGCGCTTTAGCCTCACTAATAAGTGGTTTAATATTAAGATCTTTTGGCAATAATCGAGAAATCGTTAATAAAGAAATAACGTTATCGACATCACTTACTACACTTTTTGCAATACCAGGGTATTGAATTTTAACAGCAAGCTGATCGCCATTTTCTTTATAAGCTAAATGAACTTGCCCTATAGAAGCCGCTGCAAAAGGTCTTAGCTCAATGTGAGAAAAACGCGCTAGCCACTCATCCCCCCATTGCTCTTTTAACACTTCAACAAGCTGCTTATGAGGCATTGGGTTCGCGTCTGAGCGAAGTAAAGCAAGTAACTGAGCTAATTCAGGACTAAGTAGATCACCGGCATCCATTGAAAGCAATTGCCCCAGTTTCATTGCTGCACCACGTAAATGTGATAGCTGTGTGGCTAGCTTTTCAATATTTTTAGGTTGTAGTAGTAAGCTTTTATTATCCCAACCTTTACCCGTTAACGCACTCTTAGCGCCATCAACTAACATGTTGGTAGCAACACCTGTTGCGAGTGAGCCTAATTTTGCAAATCGAGAAAGCCGAGAAGTGGGAACAGTGCGAGGAGCCGCCATAATATTAAAACCTAATTAGCCTGAAAGTCAGGCTAATCAATACGTATATTGTAAGTAGGTCGATCTACTTATAGACGAGGTACTAGCTTAATTGCGCCTTCAACCACTTTCATATCAAGTGGAAGTTTACTAAGTAGCATCATTTTAGGGTCATCCATGTTTAGAGTATAAACTGGGTTAACCGCTAAAAAAGCATTAATAACATCCATTGCTTGGCTATCAAGTGCACCTAAATTACCTTTAAAACCACCGGCATCTACACTCGAATCAAGTAATTTAATATTACGTAAAAACACCGCTTTTTTCTCACTGTCGTAAAATGGGCTTCCTTCAATTTGTAGCTTTAAACGCACTGGGTATTTAAGTGCGAATGCATTAATTTCAGCGCTCGAATCCGCACCAAGCACAACAACATCGCGGTTATCAGGTCCAATGTTGACACTTAAGTCGTTTACATCAAACTGAACGGGTAAACCCATTAAGCTTACTTTTTCACTTAACTTTGGTAATTGCTTACCCAGTACAGATTCAACCTCAGAGTTAGTAAATGAATATACTGATATGCCTTGCGTGGTATTACAGGCAGTTAAAAATAACGCTGCAATAATAACTAAAATTCTCATGAGAACCCTTTTGTTTATGAATTAGTGATACATAAAAAAGCCGCTATTAAAGCGGCTTAGTAAAATAGTAACCAGCACATATTATGCTGGTTCTAGGGCGTGTTGACCTTTGTGGATTGAAATTTGTTCAATCTAGGGTCGATTTAATCGCGGCGTGAGGTTTGTAACCTAGCGGCCTAAGTCAAAACCGAGCAACAAAGAGTTAATCGTCCCTAAAAAGAACCCAAAGGGCAGCGCATGTTTGGCATTTATGCTGCGTTATCGCCTATTTATGGGGAATAACCACACTACATAGACTCTGCCTTGCCTAAATACCAAACAGTCTGCTGCAAATTCAACCACGAAAGGTCAACACGCCCTAGTGTATTAAGCTGCAAGTGTCGCTTTAAGTCGCGTTAGTGTGTCAGGTTCAACTGAACCGTCACTGAGCGCTAATAACTGTTTTAAATAATAGTTTAAATCAGCATGATCGCCACGATGTTTGTCATCTAGCATGGCTACTTGTTCTGCCATTCTAAGTGACTTATCGATTGAACTTACGTTCGCTAGTATTTCCATGCGCGTAATAAGCTGCTCGGTATTTAATGCTGTTTTAAGCGGTGCTTGATACTGACTTGGTAATGCTTCATTGTTCTCAAGTGCAGTAATTAATGCATCTAAATTAGCTTGCTCTGATTTACTTGTTAGCAATGCAAGTTTATCGTCAATAGCGGCTAGTAGCTTAGTAACCTTTGGCGCTAACGATCTAAATTGCGTGTACCCTTTCACTTTTGTTTCAAGGTCGTGCAACTGCGCTCTTTGATTAACATCACTCAATGCTGCTTCAAGCTCAGCAAGTTCTGCAACTGCTTGCTTATCTGACTCGTTTTGCTCAAGTTTTTGCTGCTCGAACTCACTGCTACGCTTGGTAAATGTTTCATCGTTAAACTGACGAAACTTTTGCCATAACGCATTTTCAGCTTTCAAACCTGCAAAACCGATAGCTTGCCATTGTTGTTGCATTTGCTTCAACTCTTGGCATGCAGCCGCTAAATCATCACTTTGTGACAATTGCTGCGCTTTTTCTATTAGTTCGTTTTTAAGTGTGGCATTAGTTTTATGAAATGCATTTAACAAAGCCAGTACTTGTTGTTGCTCATTTTTATAACGATCGTTTAGTGTACGGTATGTTTTAGGGTCAACTTTACCCACACTGCGCCACGCTTTATTTAAACGATTGTATTGGCTTTCATATTGCTTCCAATCAAAGTCATCCTCAGCAGTTGGCTGTAAATGGAGCGCATGCATGTCGTTAATAATACTTTCACGTTGTGCTTTTGATGCTTCTCGTTGTACTTCTTGCTCTGCGAAGTAACTACGGCAAGGCGCAAATAACAGCTCGATTTGTTCATCAAACTGCACGCCTTGTTGCTTTTCTTCATCTGTATCTAAACGACCTAACTCATTCCAACGTTTACGTAGCGCTTTTACTTGCTCTGCGCGTTGTTGTGGGTCGGTGCATTCTTCGCTTACTAATGCACTTACTTCTTCTAATAAGGCTTCACGCTTTGGTGCTGCTGCGTATTTTTGCCAATCTTTAGCATCTGCAAGTTGCGCTTCAAGTTCCGCTTTTATGTTTACAAGCGGCTGTTGATATTGCTCAGTAAGTGTATTAAATAACTCTTCAAAGCCTTTAAACACACCAAAAGCAACATTAAAACGACCTTCTTCAATTAGGCGTTTAACATCACGCGCTTTGCGCTTTGCTTGGCTTTGGTTTTTTTCAAGTGGCTTAACTAGCTCATTCATTGGTGCTAAAAATTGCTTTTTATGCGCATTTAACTGTGTTTTAAAGGTACTTTGTAGTGCGCCATCTAAAATATTTAAATGATTACGCGCTGCTTTAAAGCCATTATTAAATTCAGTTAAAGTTGCATCGTATTGTGCTAAATCTTCTGCTGGCGTAATTTCGCATAGCGCTGCAAAAGCGAGTTTGTACTCTTTAATAGCCGTTGTTAACTCAGGTAACTTAGCAACTTGAGTAAATAGTTTTTCTAACTTGCTTACAGCGAGTTTTGATTGTGCGTTATTAGCAAGTTCTGTTTCGCTAATAGCTTGCTTAGCTTGCGCTACTTTTGCATCAAGCCAATCTTGTTGAATTTGCTCTGGCGTTTCAAGACCAAGCTGTAAGGCATTTTCAATTTCTTCACCCAAAGCTTCAAGTGTTGCAAGTGCTAATAATTGACGCTGTTGTTGCGCTAATTGCTGCTGCTCTTTGTCATGTACCGCTTTTAGCTGTTCAATGTGTGCATCTAACTTAGTGGTGATAGAAGTATATTTTTCGTCAAGCAGCTTAACGCGCTCATCACTTAACCATTTAAGCTCAAGTGCTTGCCACTGAGCGATTAAATCGCTCGCTTGTGGATTAACAATACCAAAATCTGTTTTTTCACGTAAAGCATTTAACTTAGCTAAAATAACACGTGTTGCATTTTCAACTTCAAGTGGCATTTCAATTGCTAAACGTTCATTTTCAATATGCGTTTCAAGTGCTGCTTTTGCACCACCCTTTGCATGCTTTACTAATGATTTAATTAATTGATGAGTAATAACAAGTTCAACTAATTGAGTTTGTAGCTCTTCGCTACCTTCTTTAAATGCTTTTTCTACTAGTTTTGGATTTGCTAAACGTTTCAGTAATTTAACGCGTACTTGCAGCTCTTTTTCTGCAAACGCTAACTTTTCAAGTGTTTTAACGGGTGCAAAACGCTCTATGTATTCGTTTTTAATTTTTGCTGTTAGCGTACTTTCGCTATTTAAAACAGCATTAGATATTTGTAGCTCGGCTATATCTTTTAATGCTTGATCTTGTTTATACGCTTTCCACCAAAGTGGTAAGTCGTTCACTTTTTGGAGCGCTTTACGGCGTATTTCAGCGGAGCTATCTTCAAGTGCTAACGTGTTTAATATGGTTGCATCACGTTCAATGTCTAATTTTTCGATAGCATCAAGACGTACTTGTTGCTTAGGGTGTTTCCATTTTGGTGTAAAAAGGTGCTTAAAGATCATGTTCACTAAACCTAGCTATTTCGTTGTCTGATTTAAATTCTTTTTGTAGTTGAGCTTTTGTCTTTTGGATCATCTCACCATTAGCACCAATCGTAAATTGCTCGTTTGATTGAGCCACTTTTGCTTGATACAACATAACCAACTGCACTGTTTGTTGCTTTTGCTCATCTGATAAAACGGTACCGTCTGGCCATTTACCAGTAGAGGCACCGTATTGTAAGCGTTCGAATAATTCGGGAGTAATATTTTGTACAAGATTGTCGATGTTCATGTCATTTTTTCTTTTTTAGAGTCACTAAAACAATACGGTTTATAAGATACCAAATACACCCTACGCCAATTGCGGCGGTGTAAGCGTACCACTGCAGTGTTTCTTCTTGCGGTTGTAGAAAGTACAAACAGAAAAAACCACCTAAAAATAAGATAAGCGCCAAAAAGGAGTGATTTATAAACATCTGCTTTTTTTTAATTCGCTGTTCGCGCTGAAGTTGTAAAACTTGCTCGTCGTTTAGCTCTGCAATGTTGCTTTCGCAATGCGGACATTGCTTATGTTTATCTGAAATTGATTTTGCACATTTTGGGCAACGAATAATCGCCATACTTCTCTCCATACTACGCATAAAAAAAGCGCCTTTCGGCGCCTTTATTGTACGTGTTTTATTTCTCGTTGTCTTTTTTGAATTCAAACCAATAACTAATTTAGGGGCGATAATTTTCCAAGTTGCCCACTAAGTTTAATTACTCTGCGTCTTTTGACTGCTTTTCTAAGCGTTTTTCCCAGAATGTGGCGTTTTTTATACCCAATTTAACTGGATCAAATATGACTTTTCCGCCTTTTTTCTTTTGTTCTTCATAATCGCTCAAACATAGCAAAGCAGGCTTAGCGACAAAGAAAATGGCTAAAATACCGAGTATGTTAATCCAAGCCATTAAGCCAACGCCAATATCACCAATAGTCCAAATATAACCTGAATTATTTACCATGCCGTATGCAACCATAAACATAATTACAAACTTCACAAGAACAAGCGGAATACTGCCCTTAAAATAACGATTTAAGTAAGCAATATTAGTCTCTGCAATAAAGTAATAAGCAAGTATTGTGGTAAAGGCAAAGAAGAATAATGCAATACCGACAAATGCTTGTCCAAAGCTACCAAATACACTAAATAGAGCCATTTGAGTAAAGGCTGCTGATCCCACTTCAGTGGCTGCATCAACATTTTGTACAATAAATTGCCCTGCTGGTAGCTCACCCACAATGTTGTATTGCTGCGTTATTAAAATCATTAATGCAGTTGCAGTACACACAAAGAGGGTATCAACATAAACAGAAAAAGCTTGTACTAAGCCCTGTTGAGCAGGGTGATCAACTTCTGCTGCAGCTGCTGCATGAGGCCCAGTACCTTGGCCAGCTTCATTAGAATATATACCACGTTTAACGCCCCAACCAATAGCAGCACCAAAACCTGCCTGCGCAGTAAATGCATCACTAATAATTAAATAAAATATATCGCCCACTTTATCTAAATTTAAAAATACCACGATTAGTGCCAGTACTATGTAACCAAGCGCCATAAATGGCACTACAATTTGCGTAAAGTTCGCAATACGTTTTATACCGCCGAAAATAATAAATGCCAAAACAATAAGGATAATTGCTAAAGCGACTAATTTAAAGCTGCCTACATCACCAAAGCTAGTAGAAACCATGTTGCCATTGCCAAACACTTGGGTAAACGCATTACCTACCGCATTTGCTTGTACGCCAGGCAGAAAGACACCACATGCTATAATTGCCGAAACAGCGAATAAAATAGCCAACCATTTTTGTCCTAAACAACGGTCAAAATAATACGCTGGGCCACCACGGTATTGCCCGTCTTCTTCTGTTTTATAAATTTGACCTAAAGTAGATTCTGCATATGCGGTACTTGCGCCTAGAAAAGCAACAACCCACATCCAGAAAATAGCGCCTGGTCCGCCAAAACCAATAGCCGCTGCAACGCCAGCGATATTACCGACGCCTACTCGTCCAGACAACGAGACTGCAAGGGCTTGAAAAGATGAGATACCTTTATCAGACGTGTTAGGACTAAATAATAACTTACACATTTCTTTAAAATGTCTAACTTGAGCAAATCGAGTTAATACTGAATAAAACAAGCCTGCGCCTAGGCATAAATAAATGAGTGCATTACTCCAAACAACATCATTAACAGCGCTTACAATAGCTTCCATGGATATCCTCTATAGTTATATTTATTATTTTTAGTTACGAGACTCTGCTTTAGCTACTACGCAACATAAGCTTTACGAAATAAGGTTTTGCCTCTCCCGTCCCGACTCATGATTTAATTAATCTTAACTTAAGTAACCCAACTTTGTTAACACTTAATTTTCAAAATATCTAATTACGTAGCTATTGCAAGGCACTACATCTGCAGTATTTAAAGGAAAGTAGATTGATTTGTACCGATACGGTGATGATACGCAGCGAAGAAACGTTAAAAACGTTTTGGAATGAAGTTGCTATATGATTATTATTTTTTGTAAAAGGGGTTTTACTAAAAACAAAAAAGGCATCAAAACTATTGATACCCTTCAAATAAATGTTTTATCTTAAATTATCAACAACATTAACAATTGCCGCTAACGTATCTTGACCAAATTGATACGAACGACGGTCTGACCAGCCATAGTCTGGATCAGGTAAATCGTTATTATCTTTAAATGGCATTTCAATTGTGTACGTTAATGCTTTAAATTCTTCAGCGGTTGCTGCTGAACCTACCGTTAGGTTAGCTTGGCCTGGCTCATCTTTTGGATAGCCATGCTCATCTTGAAACTCTGGAGTAATCGTTAAAAGCGCGGCTTTAAAGCTATCTTCAAGGCCTTTTAGGCGTGCATCGTAACTTGGAATACCTTCACTGCCTGCCACAAAGTTATACGGAATCGCTTCATCGCCGTGTATGTCTAGGTGCATATCTAAGCCAGCTTCGCGCATTTTATTTAGCACTAGGTAAACCTCAGGGCTATTTTCCATGCTTGGTGTTTGCCATTCACGGTTTAAGTTAACGCCTTTAGCATTAGTACGAAGATGTCCGCGTGCGCTACCGTCTGGATTCATATTTGGCACAACGTAAAATACTGCTTTTGATAGAAGCGCAGCTGCATGTGGGTCTTCGTCATCAAGAAGTTTGTGCAATAGACCTTCTACATACCACTGCGCCATTGTTTCACCTGGATGTTGGCGTGCTGTGATCCAGATGTTTTTCTTGTCTTCACTTGGTTCACCAATTTTAAGCACACTCATATCACGGCCATCGAGTGTTTCACCAAGCGTTATTAATTGGCAAGCGCCTTGGCTTTGTGCCCAAGATAATAAATCTAAATGGCGGTCGTAACTATATGGTGCAAAGTAAGCAAAATACACACTGCCGCACTCTGGTTCAATTTCAAAGCTTAATGTGCCATTTTCATAGCTTGATGGTACACGAAACCATGTTTGGCGGTCATATGATGCAACGGCTTGATACCCTTCCCAACCATCGGGGTAAGCTGATTTATCAAGCTCATTAATATTTAACTTATGCAATTGGTAAGGTGTTGTTTCAAGACGAAAGTGAAACCACTGATAAAATTCAGACTGATGATCTTTATTAATTTCTAATTGAATATTTAAAGGATCGGTGGCTTCAATAACTTTAATATTACCACTGTCGAAATTGCTGCTGATTTTCATGGAAAAACCTTTAGGTTGAATAAGTTTATCTGCTTTTTACTCTGCAGAACTAACACTACTGGTATTAAATACACGTAGTAAAATATTGCAATACTAATAAAAACTGAGCATTGCTAACATTTGAATAATTAAAGCCTATCACAAGGCATACGCTTTAAAAATAATACACGACCAAAAAAGCCAGCAACATGCTGGCTTTTACGTCACTGCAAACAAATTAACGAGGTAAGCTTGGGAATGACACTTCGGCCATATCGCGCATACAACGTACTACTTGGCAGCTGTAACCAAACTCATTGTCGTACCATACATATAAAACAATACGGTTATCTTCAACAATTGTTGCTTGTGAATCAACAACACCTGCGTAACGGCTACCGACTAAATCGGTAGATACAATTTCCGTTGATGCAGTGTAATCAATTTGATCACGTAAGTCTGAATGAAGTGCTGTATCGCGTAAAAATGCGTTTAGCTCTTCAACAGAAGTACTTGTTGCTAAATTAAGGTTTAAAATAGCTAACGATACGTTAGGCGTAGGTACGCGGATAGCATTACCTGTTAACTTACCTTCAAGCTCTGGTAATGCTTTTGAAACCGCTTTTGCAGCTCCCGTTTCAGTAATTACCATGTTAAGTGCTGCGGCGCGGCCTCGGCGCTCTGCTTTGTGGTAGTTATCAATAAGGTTTTGATCGTTCGTGTACGAGTGTACAGTTTCAACATGGCCATTATTAATACCAAACTTATCGTTTAATGCTTTAAGCGTTGGTGTAATTGCATTGGTTGTACAGCTTGCTGCACAAACAATTTTATCTTCAGGTAAAATATCTTTGTTATTCACACCATATACGATGTTTTTGATATTACCTTTTGCTGGTGCTGTTAATAATACTTTTGCAGCGCCCTGACACTCTAGGTGTTGGCCAAGGCCCGCTTCGTCTTTCCAAATACCGGTGTTATCAACGATTAATGCATTGTCGATACCGTATTGGGTGTAATCAATTTCGCTAGGAGAGTTAGCGTAAATAACTTGAATGTAGCTACCGTTAGCTTTAATTGCATTACGTTCTTTATCAATCGTGATTGAGCCATTGAATGGACCGTGAATTGAATCGCGACGCAATAAGCTTGCACGTTTTTCAAGATCACCATCTTTACCACCACGCACAACAATAGCGCGCAAACGTAAATCTGAATATGGACCTGATTTTTCAATTAATAAACGCGCGAGTAAACGACCAATACGACCAAAACCATACAACACAACATCGCGTGGTTCTTTCGCTGGTAAATCAGCTATTTCTGCAAGTTCGTCTTTAACAAACTCTTCGACTGAACGACCATTTGCGGCTTCAGTGAATAAATAACTATATGCAAGCTTACCAATATCAATACGTGCAGAGTTTAATTCCATTTTGCTGATAGCTTCTAAAAATGGGAAGCTTTCGCGCAAACGTAATTTAGTGCCTTCAAACTGAGCAACGGTTTTGTGAGATTTGATAATATCGATAGTACTGGCATTTACGAGAGGACGGCCATATACCGCAATTTCAATACCACGATTACGGTAAAGCTTACCAATGATTGGTTGCATACTTTCTGCATAATCTTGGCGCTCTTGCCAACTATTTGTGTATTCTAACTCGTGAGATGAGGTCATTTTATTTACCTAAGTTAAACATTTTGAACGGATAGCCCAAATGGGCACTGCCATTCTAATTTAATCTGACGTTATTCTCTACTGTTAGGAGTTAAATGATTGAGCTAGAATAGGAGGGTATATATTCATTTGGGGTTAAGGGATGTTTCTAAAAGCAAGTGTTTTACTAGGGTTGGTAGCCCTAACTGGGTGTGGAGATCAGTTGACACTCTCAAAGGTATGCAAAGAAACACCAGGGTTTTGTGCCGATCTAAATAAAGATAGCCACTGTAAGGAGCCTCGCGCAGAGGTTATTATAAAACGCTACACAGAATATAAAGACCCGACAGATGAAAATAAATACCAATTACTTAAAGGATTTGAAGATTACAATCAATGCATAACATTGGCTGCAAAAATCGAGCACGTAAAACTCAAAGAAAAAACAACCTCTCGTATTGATGGGCAACTAACTAGTATTAAAGAAATAACACGCTTATATCAAGATACTAAAAATACTAACCACCCAGGTTTACTTTATTACCATTGGTCGCGCAATAATAATCAAAGTGCACTAACTAAACTTCTTTCGCTAGAAAACGAAACGAGTGTGACACAAAGTGCTGAAATGCAATTTTTCTTAGCGTCGTATTACATTAAATTCGATGATGAAAAAACCATTGATTTACTCTACAAAACATTAGAGTTAAATAAAAAAGACACCGTACCTAACCCCGAAGTCCTTACCTCATTAATTAGCCTGTTTTATAAACATGATAAATTTAAGCATGCATATATATTTTCTAAAGTGGGCCAAATGTTCGGTATTGAAAATATTGAACTGCTGCCAATAGAACATCAACTAATTAGTAGCGGTAAAAGCTTAGACAGCTTAGATATACTTGCAGAGCAAACATATTTGCAAATACAAAACGGTGAGTTTGTATCACCTAGAGAGTTTTAATTTATTAGTATAAAAATAAGCTAACTTTTTAGTTAGCTTATTTATGTAAAATAAAAAGGCAGCTTACGCTGCCTTTTTTTATTTTGCTTTACTTGTGCCCACTTCTACGCGGGTTTTAAGCTTTTGACCTGGTCGAAAGGTCACCACACGACGCGCCGAAATAGGAATATCTTCGCCTGTTTTCGGGTTGCGGCCTGGTCTTTCTTTTTTGTCTCGAAGATCAAAGTTACCAAATCCAGAGAGCTTAACCTGCTCGCCTTTTTCTAGCGCTGAGCGGATTTCTTCAAAAAACGCTTCAACTAAATCTTTGGCATCTTTTTTATTGATCCCGAGCTTTTCAAATAGGTGTTCAGCTATGTCGGCTTTAGTAAGCGCCATATCTAGTCCCTCAACGATGCATTAAACTGTTCGGCCAATTCGGCCACCACGTTATCAACTACTAGATTGATATCTTTCTCTTCGAGTGTTCTATCAACCGCTTGCAGTGTTAGAGCAATCGCCAAACTCTTATAATTTGGCTCAATACCTTTGCCCTTATACACATCGAATAAGTTTAGGTCAACCAATTGATTTCCGCCAACTTTTTCGATCACGCTTAAAATGTCACCCGATTTAACGCTGTCTGCCACTAAAATCGCGATGTCGCGGCGATTTGAAGGGAATTTAGACACCCCTTCTGCTTGCGGTAAATTTCTTTTTTCTATTGCTGACATTTCAATTTCAAAAACAAAAGTTGCGTTGTTGATATCTAACAACTTTTGAGCTTGTGGATGTAAAGCGCCAAAAAAGCCAACCTTTTTACCATCAACATATATTACTGCTGATTGACCAGGGTGAAGCCCATCTGACTGCTCTGCTTTAATTTCAAAACGAGTAACGTCATTGGTAATTGCAAGTAAGGCTTCAACATCACCTTTTAGGTCATAAAAATCAACATTACGTTTCTCTTCAACCCAATGTTCACCATTTACAAGACCAGTAATAACACCACCAATAACCGGTACTTGGTAAACACCGTTTTCTGCACTTTCGTCGCTTATAAATTTAAGACCATGTTCGAATAAACGAATACGAGGTTGTTGGCGATTTTGGTTATACGCTACAGACGCTAATAAACCCGGCATTAAACTTACGCGCATTGCCGACATTTCAATTGAAATAGGGTGCGGTAATACCATTGCTTTACATTTTGGATGCAAAATAGCTTGTGCCTTAGGGTCTACAAAACTGTATGTAATTGCTTCTTGGTAACCACGAGTCACTAACGTATTGCGGAACTTGCTAAGCGCAATCGTTGCTTCGTTATGTGTCGTCATTTTAAGTTTTGCTGTAGGCGCAACATTAGGAATGCTGTTGTAACCGTAAACACGTGCTACTTCTTCAATTAAGTCTTCTTCAATGCGAATATCAAAACGGTAGCTTGGTACATCAGCACTCCAGCTATCATTTTCTACTTTTACATCAAGTCCTAAACGCGTAAGAATATCGGTTACTTTAGCATCTTCAATATGATGGCCAATAACACGGTCTAAACGTGCACGACGAAGACGTACTTCAGTCACTTTTGGTAGTTTGTCAGCTGCGACAGCTTCGACAACAGGACCTGCTTGACCGCCTACTATTTCAAGAAGAAGTGCTGTCGCACGTTCCATTGCATCGTGTTGCAGAGCAAAATCAACACCGCGTTCATAACGGTGTGAAGCATCAGTGTGCAAACCGTAGCTACGTGCTTGGCCTGCAATTGCAACAGGATTAAAAAATGCACTTTCGAGTAAAATATCAGATGTTTTATCTGTAACGCCTGATTGCTCACCACCAAAAACACCCGCAATTGCAAGTGCTTTGTTATGATCGGCTATCACAAGTGTTGTGTCGTTTAATTTAGCGGTATTACCATCTAATAAAACAAGTTCTTCACCTGCATTTGCACTACGAACTTTAATACCACCTTCAATCGCATTTAAATCAAACGCGTGCATTGGATGACCAAGCTCAAGTAATACATAGTTAGTCACATCAACTACTGGATCAATTGAACGTACACCACTACGACGTAGCTTTTCAACCATCCAAAGTGGTGTTTCTGCATCAAGGTTAATGCCTTTGATCACACGGCCAAGGTAACGAGGACATGCATCTTCGTTAACTAGCTCAATTGATACTTTGTCATCAATTGTTGGCGTAACCGCAGGAATATCTAATACACTTACGTCAATGCTGTTTAAAACACCTACTTCACGTGCTAGACCTTTTATACCTAAGCAGTCACCACGGTTTGGCGTTAAATCAACATCTATAATGTTGTCATCAAGACCTAGGTAGTCACGTAAATCAGTCCCTACTGGTGCATCGCTTGGCAATTCCATAATGCCGTCGCCTTCTTCGCTAATACCTAGCTCAACAAAAGCACATAGCATTCCGTTTGAAGGTTGACCGCGTAGTTTAGCTTTTTTAATTTTAAAGTCACCAGGAAGTACAGCGCCCACAGTTGCAACAGCAACTTTAATACCTAAACGACAATTTGCTGCACCACATACGATATCAAGTAGCTCATCGCCACCTACGTTAATTTTGGTAACACGTAGTTTATCTGCATCAGGGTGTTGCCCACATTCAACAACTTCACCCACAACTACGCCATTAAATTTGGCCGCAGCAGGCTCAACGCCATCAACTTCTAGACCAGCCATTGAAAGCTGTTCCGAAAGAGCTTGCGTATCAATAGCAGGATTTACCCACTCTCTTAACCACTTTTCACTAAATTTCATTTTATTATTTCACTCTTAACGGAACTGGTTCAGGAATTTTAAGTCATTTTCGAAAAATGCACGTAAATCGTTTACGCCATAGCGCAACATAGTTAAACGCTCTACACCCATACCAAAAGCAAAGCCGGTGTATTTTTCTGGGTCAATGCCCACAGACTTAAGTACATTTGGATGTACCATGCCGCAGCCTAGTACTTCTAACCACTTACCGTCTTTACCCATAACATCTACTTCAGCTGAAGGTTCTGTAAATGGGAAGAATGAAGGACGGAAACGAATTTCCATATCTTCTTCAAAAAAGTTACGTAAAAAATCATGCAAAATACCTTTTAGCTCAGTAAAGCTAACATCGGTATCAACCATTAAACCTTCAACCTGATGAAACATAGGTGTATGTGTTTGATCGTAATCGTTACGGTATACACGTCCAGGTGAAATGATGCGCAGTGGTGGCTGCTCAGTTTCCATAGTACGAATTTGCACGCCACTTGTCTGTGTACGTAGTACTAATTTAGGATTGAAATAAAAGGTATCATGATCAGCACGTGCTGGATGGTGCTCTGGAATATTTAGCGCATCAAAGTTATGAAAATCGTCTTCGATTTCTGGACCAGATTTAACTTCAAAACCTAACTCACCGAAAAAGCTTTCTATGCGCTCAATAGTGCGCGTAACTGGGTGTAAACCGCCAGTAGGCATAGCACGCCCAGGTAGAGTTACATCTATAGTTTCAGCAGCTAGCTTTTCTTCAAGTGCTTTACTTGCTAGCAATTCACGCTTTTCGTTGATAGCAGCTTGTACATCTTGTTTAGCTTGGTTTATAACTTGGCCTGCTTCTTTACGTTCTTCAGGTGCTATTTTGCCTAGCGTTTTAAGCAAGCTTGTGATTTCGCCTTTTTTGCCAAGGTAATTAACCCTGATTTCTTCTAACTGCGCGATTTCACTGGCACTGGCTACCGCCTCAAGTGCTTGCGCTAATATGTTTTCTAAGTTCATTCGATACCTGATCTTTCACAGAAGGTGATTGCTGTTAAGTAATAGCTTATGATAACTGAAAGCAGGGTCTAGATTCTAGACCTACTACAGCTTTAACGTTGATTTTATAAAAGGAATTGTTAATTTTCTCTGTGCAGCCATTGACGCATGATCTAATTTGTCGAGTACATCGAGCAAAGCACGCATATCACGGCTTAAACGCGTTAATAAAAAACGTGCACATTCATCACTTAATTCAAGGCCGCGCATATGGGCGCGCTTAACAAGTGCTTGTGCTTTATCGTCATCACTCATAGAGCGAATTTGAAAGGTTGTTCCCCACGTTAAGCGAGACTCTAAATCTGGCAACGTAATATTAAGCATGCTAGGAAGTAAATCGGCAGTTACTACTAACATTTTACCGGGTTCGTTAAACCGGTTAAAAAAGTTAAATAGTGCTTTTTCCCATGCATCATTCCCTGCGACTAAATGCACGTCATCAATACATAAAACATCAAGCGCTTCTAAACCGTCTAGTACCATAGGTCCAAAATCAATCACTTCGCGCATAGACAGTAGCATATTAGACAGGCCACGCTCTTGAGCTTTAATGCAGGTCGCATACAAAAGGTGAGACTTACCCGAGTCACCTAATCCACATAAATAGGTATACTGAAACGTTTTTGCTAACTTCGAAAAACTATCTTTCAAATGATTAACTTCTAACGAATCTTCTCCACCAAAGTACGATGCAAATGTTTCGTCATCCGGTAAAGTAACCGGTAATGCCATTTGCATCGGCTCAGAAGTTAGCATTATGGCGTTATCCATTGATACTCTAAGCTATTTTTATCAACAACATGATAAAAAGCGCGTGGATCCTCATAATCTTTAAATGAGGAGTCTAACCCTAATCCTTTTTTAAGATCGCTTAGGTTACCAGTATGGTTTAGCTTAAACTCTACAAACTCCGGTGTTTTACGCACAATTTTAACTTGAGTAACAACGCTTAAACTCAATAACCTTCGTTTTGCTAATTCAACATCAATAAAACTTTGCGTGCCCTTTAGCGTAAGCATAGCAGTAGCTTGTTCATAATAAGCATTTGGATCAATAGCGTACTCGCTTGCAAGACCTTGTGCTAAGGTGTCAATCATCTGGCTCACTATTTGCTGCTTATCACCCGTTAATCTATTTGAATCAAATAAATCATCATTTGTAAAACGCCAATCTAAAATCCAATTTTCGCTATCCGCTTCTTTATACATTCTTGCCGTAATACTTCGCTCAGCACTGTAGCGTTTAGAAGCCTCTTCTACTGGTTCTGAAAAGTTACCCCATACTTCAGGGATACCTACTAAACGTCTATCTTGTAAATCAAGTAATGGCACTACAACGGGTAGCCCCCGGCGTCCTGCCTTGTCATAAATTAACTGCTCTAGCTGCGGGTAACTTTCTTGTGTTACTAATTCTCTGCGCCAGTTGTCTTCAATACCTAACCATATTGCAACTAATGGGCGCTGCACTCCCCATAAAGGTAAGTTTAATTCTTTGATTAGCGCGTTGATCTTTCGAGCTTCAAATTTAACAACGAGTTTCAATTGTCCATTTGCTCTCTCGTCATATTCAAACTTAAGCATATAATCAGAAATATCTTTAGTGCGTTGCTGTGCTAATTTATTTTGATCCGCAGTTTCATCACCGCTTACTTTCACTAAGACATTGAGCAAAGCTTTACGACTCGCCGCTAATCGAGTGTCTCGTGTTTTGTCATCCACTTTTAAAATATCTTGATATAGATCAGTTACTTCAACTGCCGTTACAGAAAAACAAAATAAAATGGATATGGCACTAATTAATAATCTATACACAGGCTATTAGTTCTTGGTTTTAAACTGATTTGATCCTAAATCAAAGACAGTAACAAAGCAAAATTAAATTTGTTATCTAAGGAAATGAAAGTAATTGGCTTTTGTAGAAAGTAAAAAAGATTAAATATAAATAAGTGCGTAGTACGCTATTCACCTACCCTTAACTTTATTGCAGACGTAAAAAAGCCCGAATCGTTAGATTCGGGCTTTCTACAATTTGAGGTCGGTGCGCTACGCAGTAGGATGTCGTAGTGCCCACAGCGGTGGAGAGCCACATAACAAATGCTACACTATCTTTGTGCGTCGGGAGTCGCTACGCTCGCCCGACTTACGTGATGGGAGGTGGTGTGAGTGTGTGTTAAGTGTGTGTTAAGTGTGCACATTTCACTTTTCTGCAGACGTAAAAAAAGCCCGACTATTTCTAGTCGGGCTCTCTACAATTTGAAGCCTGGTAATGTCCTACTTTCACATAGCAAATGCTACACTATCATCGGCGCTGTTTCGTTTCACTACTGAGTTCGGCATGGAGTCAGGTGGGTCCAAAACGCTATTGTCACCAAGCAAAT
>NZ_JJNZ01000056.1 GCF_000690055.1 Pseudoalteromonas fuliginea | reverse complement strand
TTACTTGCTTCATCCTATGTATTAACTCGCTCTAATTCGAGCTAAAGTAATTATGGCTTAAAAAAGTTAGGCAGGGTTCAGTGCGTTTAACTTGACAGTGGGAGTCATACCAACGCCTCACTCAGAGGCTAAAAATTGATGGCTAAAATAGCGAGGCACGAGCACAGCCAGCTGTTTTTAGTCCTTTGCAGTGACTTGTTATACGTACCTGCTACATAGCGCTGAAATATGGTAACGCTTCTGCCAACTGCTCTACAGATAATAATGCACCAGACTGATCTTCGATAGCAACACCATTATATTTAGTATTAATAATTATTGCTGAAGTAAAAGCTACTTGAGATTCCTTCGGGTTGCCGCCAAACCTAAATTGATAAACAACACCTTGCTTATAATTGTTTGGCAATAATGTTTTAAATTGCTCGGGAAGTTCATTGGTAGAATAAGAATAAAGCTCAACACCAGCCTTTTGACCATCAAGGGTGACAGGGATAAAACCTGAATGTTTTTTTAGCTCGATATTCGGCGAGTACTCAATTAGATAGCCAAGTTCATTGGCGGTTTGATTTAATTCTCTAGTGTTTGGTTCAATCTCAAGAGCTAAAACAACAAACAAACTCATCGACATGATTTACTCCATTTTTAATACAAAAGTTTAATTTAACATCCAAACTTTAAGTACGTATAGACATAATGACTCCCACACGGTGTTAGCCTCCGCTTTTCGTGGATTAGCTTAATTCAAAGCCAGAGCCATAATTAGTTTGTCAATTAACTAAACAGCAGAGGCTAACATGAATAAACATAGCATACTTTTTATCGGTCTTGATACACATAAAGAATTCAATGAAGTCGCCTATATTGAAGAACATAGAGGTGCGAAACCCGTTCATCTTGGTCGAATTTCCTCTTCCAAAGTGGCCGTTCAAAAGCTTGTTCGTCAGTTCGAATCGAAATACCCTGGCGCAACACTCCATTTTGTTTATGAAGCAGGTCCATGTGGTTATTGGATTTACCGATTAATTACCAGCCTTGGCCATTGCTGCTACGTGGTTGCCCCCTCTCTTATTCCTAAAAAGCCTGGTGAGAAGATTAAAACCGATAAACGTGATGCACTTAAGCTCGCTAAATTACTTAAGTCTGAAGATTTAACACCTATCTATGTTCCCGAGCCTGAAGATGAAGCTGTACGCGATTTATCTCGTGCACGCGAAGTAGCCATGAAGGATTTAAAAGATGCCAAATATCAATTAAAGGCGCTGCTGCTTCGCAATAATATTAATTACAAAGGCACTGCAAATTGGTCACAAAAACATTTACGTTGGCTCACTGAGCTTGTGTTGCCACACCCCGCGCAGCACATCGTCTTAC
>NZ_JJNZ01000055.1 GCF_000690055.1 Pseudoalteromonas fuliginea | reverse complement strand
TTTGACGTTAAGAAAATTACGCTAGAACTAGGCAAATTTTTGTATCTAGTTGTTCTAAATAGAAAATTTTTAACGACGTTATAGTGCAATTTAATTCGTTAAATTGATCAAAGATTTATGCAGGTTGGTATAAGTTTGCGAAACACAAAAAAGCAGCATTTAAGTAAACTTAAGTGCTGCCAAAGGGATGTTAAATAACGTTTGCTGTACTAATTTTGTTTAAAGCTAAATAACTGGTAACCTTCAAGCTCTGGCACTTGCATTACTAATTGCTCTTCTTGTTTTGCAATATCAGCAAAGTTTCCACATAAAGAGTTAGCACGTTCTTCTAGTGCGCTTGCATGTAGCTCTACTTTTTCTTCTATTTGTGCGCCCATATTTTCCATACGTTGTTCAAAGGCATCCATATCACCGCCTGAACCAAGTAACTCAGAACCTAAAGCAACTAAAATACTGCCCATTGATTGCATCACTGCTGATTCAACCGCTGTTTCTATCTGCTGCTCAAATTGTTGTTCAAAGTTTTCGCCAAATTGATTAAAACTTTGTTGGCCCATCACAAATGTACCTTGCTGGTAAAATGTGTTTTCTACTTCGATTTTAATGTCATCCATAAGCTCAGACATATTATCAAGACCGTCAATATTAAATGCATTGCCTACTTCTTCTAATGCTACTCCGGCAATTTTAACACCCTCAAGCGCTATATTAGCTACTTCAGGTAATTGAGTGCGTAAGCTATCAGAGTACTTGGTTAGCGCGTCGCGCTGCGAACTATTCAGCGCTACAAGTTCGCCATTTACGGTTAAGTCACCATGGGTATTAAACTGCATGGTTTTATTGTTGGCGGTAAAAATTTCCAATTCGTTTGGCTTAATGCGCACATCATTTTTAAATTCGACGTTACATTCATCATTACTAAATGAAATTGCAGAATCGTTATCATTATGAGCCATAGCGGCTGGTGAACAAATTAATGCGCTAACTAATAGTAATTTTTTCATGTTTGTTCTCTACTTTTTGTTGATGACGATTAATTAATAACAAGTTTGATGCCAGTTTTATTTTTTAATATAAAACATATGGTTAACTGTTTTTGTTTGTTTTTTAGTAAATGAAATAAATTAATAAATAACTATTTTTTAGTCAAATTGGCTAACTAATAAAAATTAATAAATTTTATTTATCGATACGATAAAAAACTCTCACTTTCCTCAATTCAAATTTAGCGCTATTTATTCACATTACTGACATGAAGACTATTTACAGTAGTCACGTGGCTTTATTTTGATGTTAATTTGCACAGCATTTTGACGTTAAACATTTTAATTTTACCGACTATTGCGATAATAAAATCCTTGGTTGGTCTCAAACATTTTATGGAGTGGGTTGTGGGTAAGACATTTAGTTACGATGCGCTAGATGACGATTTTGTTGAAGACGAGTACGAAATGCTCGGCCGTAATCAACACGATAAGAACAAGCAAAAGGTTAAAAAGAAGTTGGAAGACTACCTTGAGCAAAAACGCTTGCGTAAAAATCTAGGCGAAGACGATTTAAGCGATTACACCGATTAAATTTCACTAGTATAAATAAAATACCAATTAATATTGAGAGTTTAAATGTGCAGTTATGTGTATGTTTAAGTTTCAATAGTATTGGCAATAAAGAGGCCTTGCGCCTCTTTATTACTTTTTAAAGCGTGCTTTTAGCCTGTGCCAAAGCTTTTTGAATTGTAAGTTCTAGCTTTTCGGGTTTAGTAAAAGGTGCATAACGTTTAATTGGCGTGCCATCTGCGGCAATTAAAAATTTAGTAAAATTCCACTTTATTTTACGTGTTAAAAAACCAGGTAAAGCCGATTTTAAATAACGAAAGACTGGGTGAGCATGCTTACCGTTTACATCTACTTTGGCCGCCATTAAAAAACTCACACCAAAATTAATTAAACATCCTTGCTCTATTTGTGTAGCGTCGCCGGGTTCTTGCTGACCAAATTGATTACACGGAAATCCTAAAATAACTAAACCTTGGCTGGCATATTTATTATGCAAAGCTTGAAGCGACTCGTATTGGTAGGTAAATCCACATTTACTTGCGGTATTAACAATAAGCACAACCTTACCTTCAAAATCACTAAAGTTAATAGGTTGACCCTGCAAGCTTGTTGCGCTTAATTGATGGAATTTGTGCATGTTGGCGTCTTTTTTATTATTGTTATTGGTATTTTAACCTGAGTACAGTATTTCATAAAGTATAAAGAGCGCTCTAATTTAAAATCAGAAATAGCCCCATACCGGCAAGTGTTGTGTAATAAATATTATGTGTTTTATAGGCAACAATGATGGCGACTATCGCTGCGCTTAAATAAGGGTTTTGCCAGTTTAAGTTAATGCCATCTTCATTTAAAAATACGATAGGCACCCAAATTGCTGTAAGCACCGCAGGTGCGCTAAAGCTTAAAAATTGCTGCATTTTAGGACCTACTTTAAACGGCAAAGCGCGGTGTAAAAATAAATAACGCGTAAAAAATGTAATACACGCCATGAGTAAAATAGTTGTCATCATGGCGTTGCTTCCTTTTTAGCGGTTAGCCTTGCTGTGCTATAACCTGCGGCCATTGCCAGCAGCGCTGAGCAAACAAGCCATAACTCAAATCCGGTACTTTTTAAAAGCGTTGCGCTAACGCCTGCTACAATTACCGTAACGAGTGAGGCCAAATTTTTGATTCCCGGAATAACCAACGCAATAAACGTGGCAGCAATCGCAAAGTCGAGCCCTAAATTAGTTAAGTCGGGCAGCATTGTGCCCGCTACAATGCCAATTAACGTCCAAATATTCCATGCAATATAAAAGCTAAAACCAGCGCTCAATGCGTATATTAAGCGTGTTTTTGTTCTATATGCTTTTCGATGATGAGAAAACGCAAATAGCTCGTCGGTTAAAACAAAGCTCACCGGTAAGCGCCAACGCATAGGTTGATCAATGACCTTATGACGCACAGCTAAACCGTATAAAAAGTGCCGAGAGCTAATAATAAATGTTGTGAATAAAATTGTGAGCAATGGTGTGTTGCCCGCCATAAGTTCAATCGCAACAAGCTGTGCAGAGCCTGCAAATACTAATAACGACATTGCTTGGGTTTCAAAGGCGCTAAAACCATTTTGAATCGCTAAAGAGCCGCATAAAATACCCCAAGGAACAACGGCTAAACACAGTGGTAGCATATCTAAAAAGCCTTTTAAAATAGCTTTTTTAACTGGTTGCATGATATTTACTCTCACGGCTTGTAGAATGGCTCATAAGGATACCTTAATATTATGATGTTAAAGTAGTTAACAAATTAAATAATACTGTTTTTTTAAGGATAGGCACAATGACGACGTTAAAAGTGTGGGATGGGTTTATTAGATGCTTCCATTGGTTTTTGGTTGTAAGTATTGCAGTGCTTTATTTTAGTATTGAAGAGGGCATGATTGAGCTTCACTTTGTTGCAGGTTTTTTTACTTTAGCACTTATAGTAACACGTTTAATATGGGGTGTTATTGGTAGTAAAACCGCGAGATTAAGTGGGTTACTGCACTCTCCTGGTGCTATTTTAAAGGCGCTAAAAATACCAAGCGAATCGTTAGGCCATTCGGCACTCGGTAGCTGTATGGTGATAGTGTTTTTTATATTGATCATAACGCAACTTGTAAGTGGCTTAATGAGCAGTGATGGTATTTTAACTGACGGGCCGCTTGCTCAATATGTGTCTAGCGATACGATTGATTTTGCCAATTGGCTACATGAGCTGAATTTTGACATTTTACTTTATGCTATTGGCTTGCATGTATTGGCTATTATTGTTTACAGAATAAAAGGAAAACCGCTAGTTAAGGCGATGATCACAGGCTCAAAAGAGTTAAAAGCGGATGACTCTGAGGCTAAAGTAACAAAAGCGTCTTGGCCTGCGTGGTTAATATTTATATCTTTATTGGTGTTGCTGGTATTTACGTGGGCGAAAGAGCCTTTAACTTATTTATTTAGTTAAAAACACATTAAACCAACCTTAAAGGGTTGGGTTTTTATTTTGGTTACATTCTTTTGTTTGATTGTTGTGTGATTGCAAATTATAATCATCAAGTTGTTAGCTTATTAAGGTGAGGATAAATTTTTTTGCACGATTTATTAGTGCGTATAACTTGCCCTAGATGTATTTTTTGTGTATCCATATAGGTATGGGTAATAGTTTGTGACTCTTAAGGTGTTGCTGTGTTTATGCATACGTCGTTGGCCTGTGGAAAGTGGTCGACTATAGGTTGTTTAAATCATCATACCCAATTATTTATTGGTGATGTGGTGAGTGTAACCTTTTATGACTTGCAAGGAGAGCTAGTCAGTTTATCGTTTGATTATAAAATCACCTCGTTAGAGCAAGGTGAACCCCATGCATGGCCGCGTTTAGTTGCCGAGCACATTAATGTGCATATACCATTAATAAGCGCAGGGCGAATGACTGAACAAGGGCTCGTTGTTGCTTATCGACAAAACGAAATTTTTGCATTGCAAAGTAGTGGTATTTGTAAAGCCCAAGTTGATTTTCATTGCATCGCGAAATGTGATGATTATGTAGTTAAAGAATGTGACGCATATGAATTTATTTATCCACAAAGTAGCGATTCTTACAATGCAGGTACAAAAGTACTACAACCTAAAACGGGAAAAATTTATCAATGTAGGCCTTGGCCATTCAATGAATTTTGCCGTGTTAATGATGAGAATAAAGTTATGTTTGACCCGGCATTGGACAAAGCTGGGCTATGGCATGGATACAAGTATCAGATTAATAAATATAAATAACCTTCTTCCCATAGGTAGAACGATTTTAGTAATGAAACGTATTACCTTCTAAGCCCTCTCAACTATTGAGTGGGCTTTTTTATTTTTATGGTAAACTGCAATTATTGTTATTTTTCAAATTGGTCTTTTCTGTGCCTCATCCTGATCACTCTCTAAATTTATTGTCTAACGTCCCTATCGCTAAAAAGCAAGCTTATATACTCAATGCGCATAATAAAACACGTGTCGATAACTATTATTGGATGCGTGATGATGAACGTCAAAATGAACACGTACTAGCGCATTTGCATGCTGAGAATACCTATTGTGATAAACAGTTAGCACCTATAAAACCATTACAAAATACACTATTTGAAGAGCTTAAAGCGCGTATTGTAAAAGACGATAACTCGGTACCTGTGAAAGACGGAAAGTATTGGTATCACTCAGAAGTGCGTGGCGATGATGAATATTCACGCCATTACCGCAGTACCAGCATAGAGGCTGATAATAAAGAGCTTTTACTAGATATAAATGTGCTAGCGGCAGGGTTCGAATTTTTTGAATTAGGTGAAGTCGCTCTTAGCCCGTGTGAACAACTTATGGCTTATTCTGAAGATACTGAAGGCCGACGTATATATTTAGTGCGCTTTAAAAACCTTGAAACAGGTGAGATGCTACCTGATGTACTTGAAAACACAGAAGGGCAAGTTGTTTGGGCTAATGACAATAAAACCGTTTTTTATGTTAAAAAAGATTTAAAAACATTATTAGGCTATCAAGTGTTTCGGCATGAGCTTGGTAGCGAGCAAAGCCAAGACGTAATGGTTTACGAAGAGCAAGATAGTAGCTTTTTTATGGGGCTTGGTAAAAGCCGCGACGAAAGCTTAATTATTATTGATTTAGCATCGACAGAGACCAACGATACATGGGTGCTTGATGCTAATAAGCCCACTGGCGAATTTGAAGCATTAATGCCGCGTGAAGATGGCCACGAGTTTGACGTAGATAAGCTAGGTGACACATTTTATATTGTGACTAACTGGCAAGCTAAAAACTTTAGATTAATGACGGCAACAAACGAAACGATTGCTGATAAAACTCAATGGTTTGAGCATACAGCTCACAGAGAAAATGTCCTGCTTGAAGGTGTCGAGTTATTTAATGACTTTTTAGTATTGAGTGAACGCGAACAAGGGCAAGCTCGATTTGTAGTTGTTAATAGGCAAGGAAATTGTATGGCACTTGAGTTTGCCGATCCTTGTTATTATGCTGCAATAGCAATGAACCCAGAGCCAGACACTCGCACTGCACGTATTTATTACTCAAGCTTAACAACACCAGGTTCTTTATATGACGTTGATTTAGCAACAGGCGAAAAAACACTACTTAAACAGCAAAAAGTACTGGGTAGTTTTAATGCCGATGACTATCAGTCGGAGCGATTAATGGTAACTGCTCGCGACGGAATCAAAGTCCCCGCATCTGTTGTTTATCGAAAAGACAGCTTTAAAAAAGATGGCTCAAATCCGTTATTTCAATACGGCTATGGTGCGTATGGCTATACGATTGATCCAAGTTTTTCAAGTTCATCGCTGAGCTTGCTCGATCGTGGTTTTGTTTATGTAATAGCACATGTTCGAGGCTCTGAAATGCTAGGTCGCGAGTGGTACGAACAAGGTAAAAAAGAGCATAAACAAAATAGCTTTAGTGACTTTATTGATGTGACAAAAGCGCTTGTTGCACAAGGCTATTGTGATAGCAGCAAGGTGTTTGCCTCAGGCGGCAGTGCAGGTGGTTTATTAATGGGGGCGGTTGTAAACCAAGCACCAGAGTTATATTGCGGTGTTGGCTGTCACGTGCCATTTTTAGACGTATTAACCACGATGCTTGATGAGAGTATTCCGCTCACAACAAATGAATATGATGAATGGGGTAATCCAAATGAGCCTCAGTTTTATGATGTAATTGAAGCTTACTCGCCGTATGACAATATTCGCGCCCAAAACTATCCGAACATACTCGTTACTACCGGTCTTCACGACTCGCAAGTGCAGTATTGGGAGCCTATGAAGTGGGTTGCAAAAATGCGTGAGCTCAAAACGGATAGTAATATTTTAGTCTTTAAAACAGATATGGATGCAGGGCACGGTGGTGCATCAGGTCGTTTTAAAAGCTTAGAAGAAAAAGCCCTCGAAATGGCCTTTTTTATTGCTCTGTTAAATTAACTGCAAAATTGGAAAATTGTATTATTCTATATATAAGTTGATATCTGTAAGGCAATTTATGTTTGGAGCACATGGCGAATTCCAGATTTTCTCGCAGCCACCTCATATGTATTTAAAATTGAAGGGGAGCTTTAATAATGAAGGTATAACATCATTAACTAATGGTGTTATTCAAGAATTGAGCACTCACCCTGAAAATACGATTAAGTTTGTGATTGTTAACTTAAAAGAGTTTGAGCTGTTAACTCTGGATAGTCTTGATTCGCTAGAGGCCTATTTTGCGGGTGTAAAAGAACTTGGCTATCAACGAGTTGACTATATAAACATTAATATCATAGCTAAAAACATGTTTGAAAAAGTATGGAAAAATAGCGATGTAGAAGTTAATTTTTATAAAGATACTGAAAGCTATTTATTAGAGCGTCCAAATGACAGTTATATAAAACAGAACTGGTAATTAATATGAGTATTATAAACCGCTACTGAAGAGGGCTTATAATACTCTCTAAACAGCCTTTATAGCGCCTTGAAAGGTTTAAGCACATATCGTTTTTTAGCCTTACTTTATAATCGCCACTGTCAGTAGGCATCAGTTCACAAATAGCTTGTTTTCTTACCAGCGTTGAGCGATGAATACGAATAAACCCTTCAGGCTCTAGCTGCTGCTCAATATTTTTCATGGTTTCGCGGTGTAATACCGGTGTACTACCTTGGGTAAAATGCAGCTCTACATAATTGCCTGCACCATTTATCCAAATAATATCATTGATATCAATTAATCTTACCTTACCTACATCTTTAACTACTATATGTGATGATGATTTTTCAGTTTGTGCGCTTTGCTGATATTGACGTTCGGCCGTGCTTGCAATCGGGCAAAGGTGAATCAGTTTATCAAAGCATTTATCAATACGTGGTGCAGTTGAATCTAATATTAAAAAATCAACCGCGCCCACTTCAAAAGCAAAACTCGCAAAACGGTCCGACTGGGCAATAATGACTAATTTCAGTTTTTTAGCAAGTTCAGTTAAATGCACTATTTGCATAGGGTCAGACATGCTTGTTAACTCATAAAAAAGTACGTTGTATTGACTTGTATCTATCTGATCTAACCTCTTTTGTTGTGTTAGGGATTGAGATTCAAAGTGTCTATGTTCTTGCACTCTACTTGTTAAAAATGTTGCAAACTTAGTGTTGCTAACAAATGTTAATGCATGAAAAGAAGCTGCCATTATTTTATACCCTCGTTGTACAGATTAATAAAGACCGTACTTAATGGAAAAAAATGTTACGAAAACATAATATTTTTATAAAGTCATCGTGATTTGCTCACTTATCCCGCCAAACTTGCAGCTTGTACCAATATAGATGCCTTGTAAGGAACGCGTATAGAGTCTCAATGCTAATCCTCTTAGTGTTGTCCGCGAGGTAACTATTTAGTTACAAAAATAACAATTCAAGAAAAAATAATTCAGGGGAATTACATGGTATTAACTAACAATGGTAGTGAGCGATTATTTAAAAAATCGTCGCTAACAGTAGCGCTAAGCAGCGTATTACTAGCGGGATTTTCATTTCAAGGTATTGCAGCCGAAGAGGATGAAATAAAAAAAATAGAACGAGTTCAAGTAACAGGTTCTCGTATTCGTTCAGCTGAGGCTATGTCCTCTGCGCCAATTCAGGTTGTAGATAGTGCAGCAATTGATGCATCTGGTTCTCTTAATATTCAAAATCTATTATTAGATAACCCTGCATTCGGTTCACCAGCTATTAGCCGTACTAATTCAAACTTCAACACAGCAAGTGCTGGTGTTGCAACGGTTGATTTGCGTAATTTAGGATCAGAAAGAACATTAGTACTTGTTAATGGTCGCCGTTATGTATCGGGTTTACCTGGTAGCTCAGCAGTAGATTTAAACACTATTCCTAGCCAGTTTATTGAGCGAGTTGAAATTATGACTGGTGGCGCATCATCAGTATATGGTTCAGATGCAGTGGCAGGTGTGGTTAACTTTGTTTTAAAAGATGACTTTGAAGGTATCGAATTTGAAGGCCAATTTGGCGAATCAAAAGAAGGTGATGACCAGTCTCGACAATTTTCTTTTACATCTGGTTTAACCAGCAATGATGGCAAAGGCCATGCAATGTTCCACTTAGGTTATTCTGATCAGGGTGCTGTTTATTCTCGTGATCGTGACCGTTCTGCCGTGGACCAATTTTCACAAATCTTTTTTGAAGATGATCCAGCCGCTAATCCAAATGCTATTTTTGATGCCGTACGTCCTTTCTTCTCATCATTCCCACCTCAAGGTCGATTTGATGCAGGGGATACTCGTTTTACATTTGATCAAAATAATAATCTACAAGACTCGTTTAGCACTAATGGTGGCGATGGTGTTGCTGCAAATGGCTTTAACCGAAGTGGTGTTCGTACAATCGCGATTCCAACAGAGCGTTACTTATTTGCATCAAATGGTAGTTATGAACTAAATGATAAACACAGTTTTTTCTATGAAGGGACATATGCATCTAGCACAACTCGCTCAGAGTTAGAACCATTCCCATTTGCATCTGATGATATTTACGCTAATGGCCGTGTTCCTATTGAATTTGAAGTTAATGGAGAGTTATTGCGCAATGCCTTCGTACCTGATGATATTTATAATGCAGCAACAGATACAGATGGTGACGGTAGCCGAGATATTTTCTTTGCAAAGCGTTTGAGCGACATTGGTAACCGTGGAGCACGTGCAGAGCGTGATACGTTCCGTATTGCATTAGGTTTTCAAGGTGAAATCAATGATAATTGGTTTTACGACACTTATTATGTATATGGTAAAACAAAAGAGTCACAAGTATCAGGTGGTTTGGTTAACGTACAAAGTTTCCGTCAAGGTTTAGAGGCTGTTAACGATCGCTTTGATTTAGATGGCGATGGCATAACTAACGAAGCAATCTGTATTGATGAAACAGCTCGGGGCTTCAGCTGTGCGCCGGTTAATATTTTTGGCTTTAATTCACTATCGCAAGATGCTATTGATTTTGTACGCGCTCCTAGTTCTCTCTCTACTTCTGTAGAACAAGAAATTATTGGTGGTAATATCTCTGGTGACTTATTTGAGTTACCAGCAGGTACAGTGGGGATTGCTGCCGGTTTTGAGTATCGTGAAGAGTTTTCTCGTAGTGAATTTGATGCATTACAACAATCGGGCCTTAATGCGGGTAATGCAATTCCAGCAACAGAAGGTTCATTTGATGTAACTGAATATTATGTTGAAACAAATATTCCAGTACTTGATTCAATTACTATGAATGCAGCAGTGCGTTTGTCTGATTACTCTACAGTAGGTAATACTGAGAGTTGGAATGTAGGTTTAGATTGGGAAGTAACAGATAGCTTACGTTTACGTGCAACTCGAGCACGCTCAACCCGTGCACCTAATATTGATGAATTATTTTCTCCACCCTCACAAACATTTCCAAGTGGCTTAAACGATCCTTGTTTAGGAATTACAAGTAGTGGTGGTGGTGCATCAGGCGATTCATGTCGTGCAGATGTTGGTGTTGCCAGCAATATTGCTACCAATGGTGCGTTTACGCTTAACCAATCTGATTTACAAGGTATCAGTGGTTTTAACCGTGGCAATACCGATCTTAAAGAAGAAGTGGGTGACTCAGTGACAGTGGGGGTTGTTTTTACACCTGAAAACTTAATATCGGGTTTAGATATCACACTTGACTACTTTGATATAGAAATTGATGATGCAATAGTTTCTACCCCTCGCCAGTTTATTCTTGAGCAATGTTATGGTGGTGGTGATGATAGTTTCTGTAATTTCATTACACGTCGCGGTGCTCCATCGGGTAATAACAGTGCAGGTTCGCTAGAATTTATCGATAGTGGTGTGTCGAACAGCGGTGGTTTAGGGACTGAAGGTGTCGACTTAACGTTAACTTACGCTACTGATATAGGGCCTGGTGCATTCAAAACTCGCCTAGCATATACCTATTTAATTGATGGTTACAGTATTCCATTACCAGGTGCAGATAAAGATGTATTCGCTGGTGAAGTTGGCGCATCTGAACATAAAGCAAACTGGAACTTTGGCTATAAAGTTAATGACTTCGACTTTAATTGGAGTATGACATTTACTGGAAGCGCAGATTTTGACGATCAATTCTTAAGTGGCTTGAATATTCCGGCTGGCTCAGTTGGTGTTGGCTCTGTAACATACCATGATGTGCAAGCAAGCTATCATATCAGTGATTCAATGGAGTTATATGCAGGGGCTAATAACTTATTTGATAAAGAGCCACCGCGTATCGTTTCTGGTATTAGTGGTTCTGATACGGGTACTGAAACTGATGCGGGTACGTATGATCCAATCGGTCAAACTATATACATTGGTTTTAGAAGTAAGTTTTAATCAACAATAGCAGTATTAGCTTCTAGTATTGTTATTCACAATAAAAAGCCTCGGTTGTCACTGAGGCTTTTTTATTACCCGCTTAAGTCAAAAAAAACGCCACTGGTAACAGGTGCGTTGTTTAGATTGAATAAGGGGTTAATATAATAATCGAAACGTTTGATTATTCGACGATTCATCCCTAATAAAGCCCTCTATAAGGGCTTTTATCTTTTTAGATTAAAATTAATCTAAGTACGCTTTTAACATCCAAACCAGTTTTTCTTGCTCTGAGATGTAATCACTCATTAGTGAGGCTGTGCCTTCATCGTCTGCATCACCTGCTTGGTTTAAAATATCGCGCTGCATGTGAATTAACGTACTGTAACCAGCAAGTAGGTTCTCTACGGCTGTAACACCATCACTAATACCTTTAGCTTCTTTAATTTTACTTACTTCGAGGTAATCAGAAAATGCATGTAATGGAGCGCCATCTAACGTCAAAATACGTTCGGCAACTTCATCTACTTTTAAAAGTAATAAGTTATAAATTTCTTCAAATTTAACGTGTAGCTCAAAAAAGTTACGGCCTTTAATATTCCAGTGAAAACCACGCGCATTCATGTATTGAATTTGGTAGCTGCTTAATAGCGTATTGAGTGATTTTACGATGTCATCACTTTTTGCACTGTTTAGACCTATTGCGTTTACCTGTGACATAACTTGCTCCTTGAATAACCGTTGATTTGTGAACTTGTGATAAGTATTACTAATTTCGATAAATTAGTAAAATCGTTTGAATTTATCTGGTTAATCGTTTTAACCTATCAATTGTTCTTGGTATCTGGATTCACTTTAGACTATTAATAGAAGTGGGACTGATTAATAAAAATACTACCCCTCAAAAATAAATAAAACTTAAAAGTATATAAATCATGATCTGAAACAAACTTTATCTAAGGTAATAACTTAGCTATTTTTTTATTGATGTAGGTCAAAAATCATCCATCCTAACGGCGCATAATAATGTTGTCGAAATAATTAGGAGAGATAACATGCATGCAAAAACAGCGAAACAAAATAAAGCAGAGTTAATCGTGGTAGGAATTGCAGTCATCGCATTTGTGCTTGGGCTAGTAGCGCACTTAGCAGGTGCAAGCTTTGCTAATTCAGACTTTTTTGGTTACATAGCAGCGCCCATTCCGCTGATACTGGCAGTGGTATTTTTAATTAGTTATAAAATAGCAGCCAATGCTGAGGATTAATCTTTCTCGCTTAAGCATTTTAAAATGTAGTCGACCACTTCGCGTGAGTAAATCATACTGGTATGGCTTAAATGGAACACTTTATGTTCAGCCATACCTTTGAGCTTAGTTTCATCAAGTAATACAGTGCCATCTGATTTACTGCCTTTAACTATAAGGGGCATTAAACCAATGGGTAAGTCACCTGCAATACTAAAAAGCTTCGCTTTAAACGGCCAGTTACCATTTTGTGTAAGCAAAAATTCAACGCTATTTTTTAAAAAAGACTCAAACCCTTTTTGCTTCATTTTTTGTGCAATATGGCTACCTTGATGAGGCGTGCCTAAAGTAACTACTTTTGTAATGTGTTGGCTTGCAACTGAATTAGCTTCTAGGTATGCGCGAGCGACTAATCCGCCCATTGAGTGACATACGAGTGCAGAAGGTTCACCTGCAATAAATTCATCAATTTGAGCAAAAATAGCATCGCGGTTTGGATCAAGCGTATTATAAGTAAGGTTTAATACCTTAACACCAGATTCTTCCAAGCGAGAGCACAGTGGGCGCATAACAAAGCCAGACATATACAAGCCATGTAAAACAATAACGTGTTTAACTTTCATATGCTCCCTAATACCAATTTTATTAAAAACATGATCATTCTAGCGTATTAAATAACCCGCTACCTGCGTTAAAAATTATTTATATAGAACAACTATATGTCATAATTTTCGCCTTGTTATCGACTTATTTCCTTGTCGCTATAATAGATAACTAATTTAATGCAATTGGTATAACCTATCTTAGTTACATCAATTGCTGTGGTTTTATTTCAATATTGGTTGTATCGGTGTTTACCCACACTTCACCATCTTGAATGGTAATGGCGAGCTTGATACCACGATCAACCAAAGCAGCAAGTGCTTGTGTTGCTGCATAATCAAGGCTAAAAATACTTAAGTTTTTAAATTCATACAATTTAGGTTGGTGTTTTTGCCACCAAATTGCTTGATTGTTTTCACCATAAGTATATAGCACCACTTTTTTAGATTTATTACAGGCTTTTTTAAGACGTTTTTCATCTGGTAAGCCAAGTTCAATCCATAGTTCTATTTCTTCACTATAGCTTACATGCCAAAGTTCAGGCTCATCATCAGCACTTAATCCTTTAGTAAATTCTAAACCATCACAGCTATTGAGTGCAAAAGCGAGTAAGCGAATCATTAACCGTTGGTCGGTTTCTGACGGATGTTGTGCCAAGGTTAAACTAAAATCTTGGTAAACGTGGCGGTCCATATCGCTAAGCGATAATTGCACCTTCATAATGGTGGATTTAAGAGCCATAACAACTAATCTAAAAAAATTTGCGCCAGTATAGCGCAATTAAATGAATTGCCAGTTAAAATAGCGGTTAATTATACGTTAGGAGTTAAAAATGGCTATCCAGTGGTTCCCTGGGCATATGAATAAAGCCCGTAATGAAATTAAAGAAATAATGCCACAAATGGATGTGATCATTGAAGTGCTAGATGCGCGCATTCCCTACAGTAGCGAAAACCCGATGGTGGCAACCTTGCGTGAAGGTAAGCCAGTTATCAAAATAATGAACAAAGCTGATTTAGCTGATCCTAAAATGACGCAAATTTGGAAGGATTATTTTGAACAAGAAAATGGCGTTAAAGCGATTTCTTTTGGGCATGATAAAGCAGCTGAAGTACACCGTATTAATGAGCTTTGTAAAAAGCTAGTGCCGCATAAAGTGGGTGCAGATAAGCAAATTAAAGCCATGATCATGGGGATTCCTAACGTGGGTAAATCTACGTTAATTAATGTATTGGCTGGGCGTATAGTTGCAAAAACAGGTAATGAGCCTGCTGTTACTAAAGCGCAACAACGCATTAAGCTTGAAGACGGTATTATGCTTTACGATACGCCAGGTATGCTTTGGCCAAAAGTAGAAAACGAAAACTCAGGTTATCGCTTAGGCGCTACAGGTGCCATTCGTGATACCGCACTTGAGTATGAAGAAGTAGCAAGTTATACCGCTGAATATTTATTACGTGCTTATCCTGAGCTTTTAAAAGCGCGCTATAAAATCGCTGAACTGCCTGAAAGTGACTGGGAGTTTGTCGAAATGGCAGGTAAAAAACGCGGTTGTATTCGTGGTGGAAACCAAATCGACACGTACAAAATGTCTGAAATCCTAATTAACGAACTGCGCGATGGTATTATTGGCCGTATTACGATGGAAACTCCGCAAATGCGTGAGGAAGAAGAAGTAATGGTTGCTGGTTTACGCGCGGCAGCAGAAGCTAAAAAACAAGCTAAAGAAGAAGAGAAGCTTCAGCGTCGAGCGCGAGCACGTAAAAACCGTCGTTAATTGATTTAGTTTAATTTAACCAACTAAATTACAGACATAAAAAAAGCCCGTAAGGGCTTTTTTAGTTTCATATCTACCGTCACCGATATGAGCAATGTAGCAAGTAAAACAGTAGGGCGGTTACTCGTCATCAACATCAAGGGGCGTTGCGGCTCATAACAAGTAACCATAGCTGTTAACGTGCGCCACACGTTGTTTCAGGGTCGAGAAACAAATCAATTCATTCCGTTACAAGTCAGTATGCTTGCCGTCTTGTTGATAGTGATTATCAGTTAGATTCAAGTGTCTGTCAACACTCAAATGCAAATAATTCTTATTATCTTGTTGTGCAACTTGTAAGCTGATGTAAAGCATGAAAAAATTGCGACTATTTAATTTTTCTTCATCTTGGGTGATATATGCGGTGATTAAATCGCTCTTAGTTTAAACAAGTATTAGTTTTTAAAGATTAGTAATTTCTGAGTATATATTAAAGTTTTAGCTGTTTAAGCTATGGTAGTGTGTTGTTCCAAAATAACGAAATAACTTTATGTACCTAAAGTTAGGGCGAGAAAAAAATAGTGTTTTCATTATGTTACATGCGATTCTCAACTTGAAATACAAAATAGACCTTGCGCATAAAAAAAATATATTGAATTGATTGCATTTTAAGCGGCTTGCATGGTGATGTTCGCTTTAAGTGATGTTATACTCCTGCCGAATAATTTATCGACTTTATTAAGAGTAAAATTAATGGCAGATTTATCGAAGTACAGAAACATTGGTATTTTCGCGCACGTTGATGCGGGTAAAACCACGACTACTGAGCGTATCCTAAAGCTTACTGGTCAAATCCATAAAACAGGTGAGGTTCATGATGGTGAATCTACTACTGACTTCATGGAACAAGAAGCTGAGCGCGGTATTACTATTCAGTCTGCGGCTGTAAGCTGTTTCTGGAAAGATCACCGTTTTAACGTTATCGATACTCCTGGACACGTTGACTTCACAGTAGAAGTTTACCGTTCACTTAAAGTATTAGATGGCGGTGTTGGTGTGTTCTGTGGTTCTGGTGGTGTTGAACCACAATCAGAAACTAACTGGCGTTATGCTAATGATTCAGAAGTTGCACGTATTATCTTCGTAAATAAATTAGACCGTATGGGTGCTGATTTTTACCGTGTAACTGAGCAAGTACGTAAAGTACTTGGTGCTGTACCACTAATCATGACTTTACCAATTGGTATTGAAGATGAATTTGTTGGTGTTGTAGATGTTTTAACTAAAAAAGCATACGTTTGGGATGACACTGGTCTTCCTGAAAACTACGAAATTACAGACGTTCCTGCAGACATGGTAGAAAAAACTGACGAGTATTATGAAATGCTTGTTGAAACTGCCCTTGAGCAAGACGATGAACTACTTGAAGCTTACATGGAAGGTGAAGCACCTTCTGTAGAAGACATCAAGCGTTGTATCCGTAAAGGTACACGTGAGCTTGCTTTCTTCCCTACATACTGTGGTTCAGCGTTTAAGAACAAAGGTATGCAGCTTATTCTTGATGCTGTTGTTGATTACCTACCATCTCCTACAGAAGTTGATCCTCAACCTCTTATGGATGAAGAAGGTAACGAAAATGGCGAATTTGCAATCGTTTCTGCAGATGAACCTTTCAAAGCGTTAGCATTCAAAATAATGGATGACCGTTTTGGTGCATTAACATTCGTACGTATTTACTCAGGTAAACTAAATAAGGGTGACACTATCCTTAACTCGTTTACTGGTAAAACTGAGCGTGTTGGCCGTATGGTTGAGATGCAAGCAGATGACCGTAACGAATTAACTAGCGCACAAGCTGGTGACATCATTGCTATCGTAGGCATGAAAAACGTGCAAACTGGTCACACTTTATGTGATCCTAAGCACCCAGTAACACTTGAGCCAATGGTATTCCCAACTCCAGTAATCTCGATTGCTGTACAGCCTAAAGATAAAGGCGGTAATGAGAAAATGGGTGTTGCTATCGGTAAAATGGTTGCAGAAGATCCATCTTTCCAAGTTGAGACTGATGAAGATTCAGGCGAGACTATTCTTAAAGGCATGGGTGAGCTTCACTTAGATATCAAAGTAGATATCCTTAAGCGTACTTACGGCGTAGACCTTATTGTTGGTCAACCACAAGTTGCTTACCGTGAAACTATCACTCGTGAAATCGAAGATAGCTACACGCATAAGAAACAATCTGGTGGTTCTGGTCAGTTTGGTAAAATCGACTACCGCATCAAGCCAGGTGAAGTTGCTTCAGGCTTCACGTTTAAATCATCAGTTGTTGGTGGTAACGTACCTAAAGAATTCTGGCCTGCAGTTGAGAAAGGCTTTAAGTCAATGATGGGCGAAGGTGTTCTAGCTGGCTTCCCAGTACTTGACGTTGAAGTTGAACTTTTCGACGGTGGCTTCCATGCCGTGGATTCATCTGCAATCGCGTTCGAAATCGCTGCTAAAGGCGCTTTCCGTCAATCGATCCCTAAAGCGGGCGCACAACTTCTTGAGCCAATCATGAAAGTTGACGTGTTCACTCCAGAAGATCACGTTGGTGATGTTATCGGTGACCTTAACCGTCGTCGTGGCATGATGAAAGACCAAGAAGCTGGTTTAACAGGCATCCGTATTAAGGCAGATGTACCGTTATCAGAAATGTTCGGTTACATCGGTACACTACGTACAATGACATCGGGTCGTGGTCAGTTCTCTATGGAGTTCTCACACTACGCTGCATGTCCAGCTAACGTAGCTGAAACTGTAATCGCTGCAGAAAAAGAGAAAAAAGCAGCTAAGTAATTAGCTCTTTAACTCTTTAAAAAAACCCGCACATGTTGCGGGTTTTTTATTGCCTATAATTTTTGGATAAGAATATGCCAAGGAGGAGTTGCTCTATATTTTTAATAAAAGCATGTTCATTTATGTGGTCTGCTATTTTTTATTAGGTTAATTTTTGATGGGAGATCTTAACTAATACCAACCTGCATAAAT
>NZ_JJNZ01000054.1 GCF_000690055.1 Pseudoalteromonas fuliginea | reverse complement strand
CACCCTTTATTTTTCGAGTCAACACTTTGTTTTAAACTTTCTTTTGGAAGATTTAAAACCGAAGTTTTATTTAACTCTCTGAGTAGTTCGTGCCTAGCTATGCTTCGGCGTTTCCCGTCTCAGTGGGGTCGCATTATAGGGAGATCCGAAAACAGATCAACCCTTTTTTGAAGAAAACTTGAAATAATGTGCTGTTCGCTGACTATTTGAGCTAAACGGTCAAAAACAACACTAAACAGTGTGTCTTTACTAGTTTATATAGCTAGTTAATGTAAAAACGAGTATTAAAAGCCATAATCACCCTTTCGAAATGGGATCCATTCGAATCCTATTCATTAATAAATGATCTATACTGCTACACAAAGTTCAAATTGCTTCTTTATAAGGAGTAACAATTAGATAAGGCAAATACAAAGAGCATTCTTGAATTGACTTGCTATGCTCTACGTGAATTTAGTTCGGTTTAAAAAATGGAACTATTTAAGTCTGTGGCCGTTGAGGCTCAATAGAAAGTGTAAGATGTTAAATATCAGCTAAATTTAGTGTTTGCTTATTTATTTATTATGAAGCCAATTCAATTAGCCGTCTTGAGTTTAAAAAAGTCATTAGGATAGTTAATAAACCACTCTTGATGAAAAGATATCGCTGATAAAAGTTTTAAATGAATCCATATAAGCTTATAAAATAGGAACTTTAGGAAGAAATATTCTGTTGGAGGGGACTTAATAAATTTTAGGCAAGAAAAAGCCGAGCATTGCTCGGCTTTTAGGTTTCTTTAAGACTTACTCTGCAGACTGTGCGTCTTCTTGAACTGCTTCGCTAGTCGCTGGGCGACCAACTAGTTCAATATAAGCCATTGGTGCATTATCACCAGTACGGAAGCCACACTTAAGAATACGAGTGTAACCACCTGGACGATCTGCATTACGCGGACCGATTTCACTGAATAATTTACCAACAACTTCATTATCACGCGTGCGAGCAAACGCTAAACGGCGATTTGCTACACTGTCAGTCTTAGCCAGTGTGATTAAAGGTTCAATTACACGACGTAACTCTTTCGCTTTAGGCAAAGTAGTTTTGATGATTTCATGTTTCACCAAAGAACCTGCCATATTGCTAAACATCGCTTTACGATGGCTACTGTTACGGTTTAATTGACGACCACTCTTACGATGGCGCATGACCCTATCCTTCTAACTAAACTAATATAGTAATTTAGATTATTCAGCTAAACTTGCAGGCGGCCAATTTTCTAGGCGCATGCCCAGAGAAAGACCACGTGAAGCTAGCACGTCTTTAATTTCAGTTAGAGACTTCTTACCTAGATTAGGCGTTTTAAGAAGCTCAACTTCAGTGCGCTGAACTAAATCACCAATATATTGAATTTGCTCGGCTTTCAAACAATTTGCTGAGCGTACTGTTAGTTCAAGATCATCAACTGGACGAAGTAGAATAGGATCGAATTCTGGCTTCTCTTCTTTCTCTTCTGGCTCAGTTACATCGCGTAAATCTACGAATGCATCTAATTGCTCAGCTAAGATAGTAGACGCACGGCGGATCGCTTCTTCTGGATCTAAAGTGCCGTTTGTTTCCATATCAATGATTAATTTGTCTAAATCTGTACGTTGCTCAACTCGAGCTGATTCAACCGAGTACGCAATACGTTCAACTGGGCTAAATGATGCATCAAGCAACAATCTACCAATTGGACGCTCATCGTCATCAGAGGATAAACGACTAGATGCCGGCACATAACCACGACCACGTTCAACACGAATACGCATGCTGATCTCGCTGTTATTTGTAGTTAAATTACAAATAACGTGATCTGGATTAGCAATTGTTACATCGCCATCGTGCTGAATATCAGCCGCAGTAACAGGGCCTACACCAGATTTAGTCAGGGTCAGAAAAACTTCATCTTTGCCTTCTAACGTTACTGCTAAACCTTTAAGGTTTAATAGTATTTCAATGATGTCTTCTTGAACGCCTTCTTTCGCGCTGTACTCATGTAATACACCGTCGATTTCAACTTCAGTTACTGCACATCCAGGCATAGATGAAAGTAATATACGGCGTAAAGCATTACCCAGAGTATGGCCAAAGCCTCGCTCTAATGGTTCTAAAACTATTTTAGAACGCGTTGGGTTGATAGCGTCGATGTCGACTAACCTTGGTTTTAGAAATTCTGTAACAGAACCCTGCATTTTATCCTCTCTTAACTCTTAACTTTACTTAGAGTAAAGTTCGACGATTAGTTGTTCATTAATGTCCGCAGACAGGTCTGAACGCTCAGGTAGACGCTTAAAGCTGCCTTCCAATTTCTTACCGTCAACTTCAACCCAAGTCGGCTTTTCACGTTGCTCAGCCAACTCTAGAGCAGCGATGATACGTGCTTGTGTCTTAGACTTCTCACGGATTACAACAGTATCTTCTGGTGTAATTACGTATGAAGGAATGTTCACAACACGACCATTAACTAAAATCGCTTTATGGCTTACTAACTGACGTGCTTCTGCACGTGTGCTAGCAAAACCCATGCGATATACAACATTGTCTAAACGTTGCTCTAAAAGCTGTAACAAGTTTTCACCTGTGTTGCCTTTAAGGCGAGCAGCTTCTTTGTAGTAGTTACGGAATTGCTTTTCTAATACACCGTAGATACGACGTACTTTTTGCTTTTCACGTAATTGTAAACCGTAATCAGATAAGCGACCTTTACGAGCGCCGTGCTGACCAGGTGCAGTCTCAAGTTTACACTTAGAGTCGATAGCTCTTACGCCGCTCTTAAGGAACAGGTCAGTACCTTCACGACGACTCAGCTTGAGCTTAGGGCCCAAATATCTTGCCATGTTATTTCTCCTAACCTATTGTTAAACGCGACGTTTCTTCGGTGGACGACAACCATTATGTGGTATTGGCGTCACGTCAGTAATGTTGGTAATACGGTAACCAGCAGCATTCAAAGCACGTACAGCAGATTCACGACCTGGACCTGGACCTTTGATGAAAACTTCTAGATTCTTTAAACCGTATTCTTGAGCAGCAGTACCTGCACGCTCTGCAGCAACCTGAGCAGCAAATGGTGTAGATTTACGTGAACCACGGAAACCTGAACCACCGGCAGTAGCCCATGATAATGCATTACCTTGACGGTCGGTAATCGTTACAATAGTGTTGTTGAAAGACGCATGAACATGAGCCATACCATCAGCAACTTGTTTTTTAACCTTTTTACGACGAATTGGTGTCTTAGCCATAATACTATCCCCTTATCGCTTAATAGGCTTACGAGGACCCTTACGGGTGCGCGCGTTAGTCTTAGTTCTTTGACCACGTAGTGGTAAAGAGCGACGGTGACGTAGGCCACGATAACAACCAAGGTCCATTAGGCGCTTGATATTTAAAGTAACTTCACGACGAAGATCACCTTCAACAGTGTACTTGCCAACTGCATCACGCAGTACGTCAAGAATTTCGTCTGAAAGTTCACCGATTTTTGTGGTTTCGGCGATACCAGTCGCTTCTAAGATAGCCTTAGAGCGAGTCTTACCTATGCCATAAATAGCTGTTAAACCAATAACTGCATGTTTATGATCAGGGACGTTAATGCCAGCAATACGGGCCACTAACACATCTCCTATATTCGAATTTGGTAATCATAAGTTTGAAAAGCCCGTAAGGATACTCAAACGAAGACCAAATTACTACTAAAAACACAGGCCGAGAAAACTCAGCCTGCACGACTGTTTACTTAGCCTTGCCTTTGCTTATGCTTAGGCTCACTGCAAATTACGCGTACTACACCAGCACGTTTAATAACTTTACAGTTACGGCATATTTTCTTAACGGAAGCACGTACTTTCATTGCTCAACTCCGTAAACTGACCTTATCGACCGTAGCCTTTAAGGTTCGCTTTTTTCAGCACAGAATCATACTGATGAGACATCAGGTGAGTCTGTACTTGTGCCATAAAGTCCATGATTACAACAACGATAATCAAAATTGATGTACCGCCGAAATAGAATGGCGTTTGCCATGCCATAGTCATGAATTCAGGCACCAGACAGATAAAGGTTATATACAAAGCACCTGCCAATGTCAGGCGTGTCATCACTTTATCAATGTATTTAGATGTCTGCTCACCTGGTCGAATACCTGGGATAAATGCGCCAGATTTCTTAAGGTTGTCTGCAGTTTCACGCGGGTTAAACACCAACGCTGTATAGAAAAAGCAGAAGAAGATAATAGCCGCAGCTAAAACAAGTGAGTACAACGGTTGACCTGGAGTCAGCGTAGTAGCAACAGCTTGTAATACATCAGCGACCGGACCTTCACCTTGGCCGAACCAGCTTGCAATTGTACCAGGGAACAGAATTATACTGCTAGCGAAGATTGGTGGAATAACACCCGCCATATTTACTTTTAGTGGTAAATGCGTGCTTTGAGCAGCAAATACTTGACGACCTTGTTGGCGCTTTGCGTAGTTAACAACAATACGACGTTGTCCACGTTCAAAAAACACTACAAGATAAGTAACAGCGAATACGATTACCGCAACCATCAACAGTACAAAAACATTCAAATCACCTTGGCGCGCCATTTCGACTGTCGAACCAATAGCAGACGGCAAGTTAGCTACAATACCAACAAATATTAGAACAGAAATACCGTTGCCGATACCACGTTCTGTTATCTGTTCACCCAACCACATAAGGAACATAGTACCAGTTACTAAACTCACCACTGCGGTGAAATAGAAACCCATACCAGGGTTAACTACTAACCCCTCCATCATGCCCGGTAAGCTAGTAGCAATACCGATTGATTGAATAGTAGCTAGCACAAGCGTGCCATAGCGTGTGTACTGGCTAATTTTTTTACGCCCTTGTTCACCTTCTTTCTTAAGCTCTATAAACGGAGGATACATATGCGTTAATAGTTGCGTAATAATCGAAGCCGAAATATACGGCATAATACCCAGTGCTAACACTGAAGCTCGCTCAAGTGCACCACCACTGAACATGTTGAACATTTCAACAATGGTGCCCTTTTGTTGCTCGAAGAAATCGGCAAGTACAGCGGCGTCAATCCCAGGGATCGGCACAAATGAACCTAGACGGTAAATTATGATAGCACCCAATACGAAGAGTAATCGGCGCTTCAATTCCGAAAGTCCACTTTGTGCACTTTGTGTATCTTGACCTGGTTTAGCCATTAGTACTTCCTTAGTCTTCTACCTTGCCTCCGGCAGCTTCAATTGCTTCGCGAGCACCTTTAGAGGCTTTAAGGCCTTTAACGGTAACAGCGCGTGAAACTTCGCCAGATTTAACAACTTTAACGAAAAGAACGTTCTTTTTAACTAGACCAGCTGCTTGTAACGCGCTTAGGTCTACCACATCGCCTTCTACTTTAGCGATTTCAAAAAGGTTTATTTCTGCAGATACTAAAGATTTGCGAGAAGTGAAACCAAATTTTGGTAGACGACGTTGCATAGGCATTTGACCGCCTTCAAAACCAACGCGTACTTTACCGCCAGAACGTGACTTTTGACCTTTGTGACCACGACCACCAGTCTTACCTAGACCAGAACCGATACCACGACCAACACGTTTTGGAGCAGTTTTTGAACCTGCAGCAGGTGAAAGTGTATTCAAATGCATCGAATTAACCCTCTACCTTAACCATGTAAGAAACCTTGTTTATCATACCACGTACACATGCTGTGTCTTCTAACTCAACAGTGTGGTTGATACGACGTAAACCAAGACCGCGTAATGTAGCTTTATGTTTCGGTAAACGACCGATAGAGCTTTTTACTTGTGTTACTTTTACAGTTTGATTTGCCATGGTTACCCCAGAATTTCGTCTACGCGAAGGCCACGTTTTGCAGCGATAGACTGTGGAGAATTCATATTCTCAAGAGCCGAAATCGTTGCACGTACCACGTTGATCGGGTTAGTAGAACCGTAACATTTAGAAAGTACGTTCTGCACACCAGTAACTTCTAGTACTGCACGCATAGCACCACCTGCGATGATACCAGTACCTTCAGATGCTGGTTTCATGAACACTAGTGAGCCAGCATGACGTCCCTTAACAGGATGCTGTAATGTATTGCCATTTAGGTCTACGTTAATCATGTTGCGACGTGCCTTTTCCATTGCTTTTTGAATAGCAGCTGGAACTTCACGTGCTTTACCATAACCAAAACCTACTTTACCTGCGCCGTCACCAACTACAGTTAGTGCAGTAAAGCTAAAGATACGACCACCTTTAACTACTTTAGACACACGGTTTACCGCGATTAGCTTTTCAGCTAGATCAGGCTGTTGTTGCTTTGCTTCTACGTTAGCCATTGTCTACTCCTAGAATTGCAAACCGGCTTCACGCGCAGCATCAGCTAGCGCCTTCACACGGCCGTGATATTTAAAGCCACTGCGATCAAAAGCAATCTTTTCGATGCCTTTGTCAGCCGCACGTTCAGCAACCGCTTTGCCAACTGCTTGCGCAGCTTCAACGTTACCGGTGCCTTTAACTGTTTCGCTAATAGCCTTTTCAACAGTAGAAGCAGCAGCCAGTACATTACCCTCAGCATTTACTACTTGAGCATATATGTGACGTGGCGTGCGGTGGATAACAAGACGCGTTGTGCCTTGTTCAATATAATTTCTACGAGTGCGTTTAGCACGACGTAGACGAGCTGTTTTTTTATCCATCGTCTTACCTTACTTCTTCTTAGCCTCTTTACGGCGTACATTCTCATCTGAATAACGAACACCCTTACCTTTATAAGGCTCAGGTTTACGGTATGCACGAATGTTAGCAGCTGTTTGACCAACTAACTGCTTATCTACGCCCTTAACTAGAACTTCTGTTTGGCTTGGAGTTTCAATCGTAATTCCTTCAGGAACTGCGAAATTAACTGGATGTGAGAAACCAAGTGTTAAGTCTAAAACTTTACCCTTAGCTGCTGCACGGTAACCAACGCCTACTAACTGAAGTTTCTTCTCGTAACCTTCATGCGTACCAACAACCATGTTGTTGATTAGAGCACGAGCAGTACCTGCTTGAGCCCATGCATTAGCTACGCCATCACGAGGTAAAGTTGTAATAACGTTGTCATTAACTTGTACTTCAACAGCGTTGTTGATAGTACGAGTTAGTTCACCGTTTTTGCCTTTAACTGTGATTTCCTGGCCTTTTAATGTAACTTCTACACCGGCAGGAACAGTAATTGGTGCCTTTGCTATGCGAGACATAGTTCCCCTCCGATTAAGCTACAAAACCAATGATTTCACCACCAACACCAGCACTACGTGCTGTGCGGTCTGTCATTAGGCCTTTAGAAGTTGATACGATAGCGATACCAAGACCACCCATTACCTTAGGTAATTGGTCACGTTTCTTATAGATACGTAAACCAGGGCGACTTACACGCTGGATATTTTCAATTACAGCTTTGCCTTCGAAGTACTTTAACTCGATAGAAAGCTCAGGTTTCGCTTCACTGTTAACAGCGAAATCTACGATATAACCTTCGTCTTTTAGTACTTTAGCTAATGCTACTTTCAGCTTTGAAGTTGGCATCGTTACAGATACTTTCTTCGCTGATTGACCATTACGGATACGTGTAAACAAATCCGCGATAGGATCTTGCAAGCTCATAGTCTTACTCCCATGATTCTATTACCAGCTAGCCTTTTTAAGGCCAGGAATTTCACCGCGCATAGCTGCTTCGCGAACTTTAATACGGCTCATGCCGAATTTGCGAAGGTAACCATGTGGGCGGCCCGTAATGTTACAACGATTACGTTGACGTACAGGGCTAGAATCACGAGGTAAAGCTTGTAGCTTAAGAACCGCGTCCCAACGATCATCTTCAGATGTGTTAACATCTGTGATGATAGCTTTTAGTGCTGTACGCTTTTCAGCGAATTGAGCAACTAGTTTTGTGCGCTTAGCTTCGCGCGCTTTCATAGAATTCTTTGCCATAACCCTACCCTTATTTCTTAAATGGGAAGTTAAACGCTTCTAACAACGCACGGCCTTCCTCATCAGATTTCGCAGAAGTAGTGATAGTAATATCCATACCGCGTACACGGTCTACTTTATCGTAATCGATTTCTGGGAAGATGATTTGTTCACGTACGCCCATGCTGTAGTTACCACGTCCATCAAAAGACTTAGCACTTACGCCACGGAAGTCACGAATACGTGGGATAGCGATTGATACCAAACGCTCAAAAAAGTCCCACATACGCTCGCCGCGTAGGGTTACTTTACAACCAATTGGGTAACCTTCACGCACTTTGAAGCCAGCAACAGATTTGCGTGCTTTAGTGATTAGAGGTTTCTGACCAGAGATTGCTGCAAGATCAGCTACTGCGTGATCTAAAATCTTCTTGTCAGCTAGGGCTTCGCCCACGCCCATATTCAATGTGATCTTTTCGATCTGAGGGACTTGCATGACAGAGCTGAAACCAAACTTCTCTTGAAGTTCAGCTACTACTTTGTCTTTATATACTTCATGCAGTTTCGCCATCATTCTACTCCAACTATTAGATAGTTTTACCAGTAGATTTAAAGATACGTAATTTCTTACCATCTTCAATCTTGAAACCTACACGATCAGCTTTACTCGTTTCCGAGTTGAAGATCGCAACGTTTGATGCATCCATAGATGCTTCTTTCTCAACAATGCCGCCAGCTTGGTTCAATTGTGGAACCGGCTTTTGGTGTTTCTTGATCAAGTTTATGCCTTCGACAAAGATTCGACCAGACTCAGTAACAACTGAAAGCACTTTTCCGCGCTTACCTTTGTCTTTACCTGCTAGTACGATTACTTCGTCATCACGACGTATTTTTGCTGCCATGATTGGCTCCTTACAGTACTTCTGGGGCTAGTGAAACGATTTTCATGAACTTATCATTACGAAGTTCGCGAGTCACAGGGCCGAAAATACGTGTACCAATTGGCTGTAAGTTATCATTTAAGATAACAGCAGCGTTGCTGTCAAAACGGATCAGAGAACCATCTGGACGGCGAACACCTTTTCTGGTACGCACAACTACCGCGTTTTTAACATCACCTTTCTTCACTTTACCGCGAGGAATAGCTTCTTTAACAGAAACTTTAATGATGTCGCCAATCGCTGCGTAGCGACGGTGTGAACCACCAAGGACTTTTATACACTGCACTTTGCGAGCGCCGCTGTTATCAGCAACTTCCAGCTGAGTTTGCATTTGGATCATGTTAATGACCTCCGGTGTAGTAATTACAACGTGTCTTAAATTTGTTTAAAATCAAGACATTTCGATTAAATCCCACTCAAAAACAAACGAGTTGTCTCTTAAGGGCGGGCAATTGTACCAGCATTGAGGGGGTAGCGATAGGTTATTTTTTAATTAATTTGGAGTGATGGGAAATTAAAGCTGAGCAATTCCGGCTATGTAGCTATTTTACAGGTGGTTACAAAACAAACAAGGCACCTGTAATGTGCCTTGTTTGTTTAGAGCGCAATAAATTAACCAAAGAAACCTTTTAATTTATCTTTAATCTTATCTTTTGCTTTTTCTTTTGCCTTTTCTTTTGCCTCATCGACCTTTTGTTTAGCTTCATCTTTGAGCGCACTGCCAACGTCAAGCTTTATACCTACATCGTGGAAAGGGCCTTTTATGCGCAGTGGTATTTTAAAGCCTGTACTGTCATCAGTCGTTCCCTGTCCTTCAATCGATCCAACTATGCCTGTAACTAAACGGTAGTTAACCGTTGTTTGGGGTAAATCAACATCGCCTTCACCTGATATTCTAATAAGTGGGCTGATAAGTGATAGGTCGGTATTTTTGCCAACACCATTAGTAAAGTTAAAACTTCCAGTTAATGCTGAAAAATCTGTTTGCTCTGATTCTTCAAACCCAGTATCTAACCCTTCAGATGCTGCACCAAAGTTTCCTGAAATAAGCTCCTTACCTTTACGTACCATTTCAGCTATATTCGCGCCTTTTACAGCGCCATCAGCAAACTCAAACCCAAGTTTTCCGTTAAGCGCACCAATAAACGACTTTTGACTTTGGCCAGTTGTGCTTAGGTTCCAATTTAAAGAACCCTTACCCATTAGCTTGTCAAAACCTGCCGCATCCGCTAATAAAGGCTGTGCATCTATACCAGCTAAGTCAAAGTTAGTTGATATTTTATAAGGCACATGTTGTGCGTTTACATTGATAACGCCTTTACCTGACCCTTCATAAGCAGAAAAGCTATCTAGGCTTAGTTTTGCAACGCTATTTTTTAAAGCAACAGTAAATTGATTTGCGCCCAACTTAATATCATTAGCTTTTAATCCACTTGAACGAATTACTACATTCGCATCTAGTGAATTTAATGCACTTAACTCAATTTTAGTGTCATCCCATACTATTGGCTCTGCAGGCTTATCTTCTTGCTCTACTGGCTCTTCCTGTTTTGCTACTGCTTCAGGTAGGTACGGGTTTAAATCAAGCATACCTAAATCAATATCAGCATTTACAGCTAAACGCTTACCTAGGTTAAGCTCGCTCTTACCTTTTATTTCCAATGCGTCTAACGTCGCAGCTAAATCTTCTAAATTAAATTTCTCACCTGCTAGGTGCATTTTACCGTTTACACTAAATGCATTAAAAGCATTGTCTTTAGCGTCTAATTCTACACCTTGCCATTTCGCAATACTTTTAACAGACTCACCGCTTAGTGCTAACTGACCTTTAATATCTTTGCCTTGCTTAGCGATGCTCCCTTCGAACGTTAAATCAACTAAACGAGAATCTAAGGTTTGTTTAACATTAAAAGTAGCACCTTCAATTGCTTTAGCTGGAGTATCTAATTTTATATCAAGCTCAAAACGCTCCTGCATATAAGTAATACCCCCTTTTACTTCTAATGTTTTACGAAGTGATGGAAGTAAAATAGCGAGTTCTAAATCACTAATTTGTTGCTTAGTACCTGTTTGACCATCTAGATAAGTAAATGTACCGCCATAAATAGCAACCTCACCTAGCTCAATATCAAAGTTATCTGGAAGCTTTATTGCTTCACCTGATTGGCTTTGCTCTTTAGGTTGCTCTGCAACTGCATCAAACAACTGCCAATTAGCTTTACCATTTTTGTCGGTTTCTAATAGGATATTGGGTTCGTTTATAACAAACTTATCTAATTTAAACTCACCACCAAATAATGAAAACCAAGGTATATGTACAGCAAGCTGTTTCATACTCGCCATGTCGGCGCGCGAACCTGATCCCATATTTGCAAAATGCACGTCGTTAAGTTCTAACTTTAATGCAGGGAATACGCTAAGTGTTTTATCACCTTTAATAGTAAGAGTGCGCCCAGTTGTTTGTTCTACCTGCTGCGACACTTTATTAAAAATAGTATCAGTAGGAATTAAAAACGGTGCGGCAACAATTAGTGCTATACATAATAAAAGTATTACACCTACAATTTTAAGTAAGGTTTTCATGATCGTCCTTTCAAACGTGCAAATAATGTTCTTATCATAGCGAGTGTTAGCTTTAAAATCATTGCTGAAGTTGTAAAAATGCTATTTAGTTTAACTTATTTGGCATGATATGAATCCGTGCTGAAAATTTCAGCATAAAAAACATATAGTAGAGTACTAATGAAATGGTTAATGCTATAAAAAAGCATTAACTAAATAATTCAATTTAATGCTCTTGAAATTAAACATTGTAAATTTAATGACAATATCTCACAAAAACCTCAAATCAAAATAACTAATATTTACCTATAATTTAATCTTGATACATTGAAAAGTATAGATATTTATCCCCTGTCACTATTAAGCATTGAGGACAGCGCTGTTGTTATTGATGTAATTGCGCTAAAATAGACCAGCAAAAAAATATATATCTAATCCGGAGATTCTACAAGGCATGAAAAAACTGCTAATTTCACCGTCAAAAATGACGCTAGGCGAACAAGAAAATCAAATCTATCAGAACATTCTGAAGCAATCTTCAGAGTTAAGCCTTAACCTTATGGCCGTGAAAGTAGAAAACCACCCTGATGATTTTTTACCTTGGTGTTACGAACTATTAAATGCAAGTAGAGATCGTATGAACTACGATTTACTAGAGCCGCAACAATTACCTATACTTAAGAAGCTACACGATCAGCTTATTTCAGCTATCAGCTTTTTACAGGTTAAAACTTTACGTATTGCTCCGTGGCCTGTTGTAAGTGTATTTGTAGAACAACACAAAGACGTTATTGCTCTTGATGAACAGCTTCGCTTAGTAGACTACATTAAAAGCATTCGTGAACAATCTCTTAAAGATATGATTCCTGAAGATTTACTTGCGTTTAGCGGTAAGCATATGGCGTCACTTGATCCAAGCACATACAACTTTGATGTTGAATGGTTTGCCTCAACTAAGAGTGCAAAAAGCTTTCATCAAATGCTTAGCGATTTACCAGGTGATTTTGATGCAGCTCTAGCAAACATCCCACTTGAAGGTGATATCACTCAATATGAATACCAGCAATTTGTTGCTGCTTACTCAAAAGTGTTTACCGACAACAATGAAAAACCAACGCTAGCCCCTGCAACTCGCTTGCTAGCAATGCGCCGCCCTGATTTATTTACTCCGATTACAAATAATCGATTAGATGCATTATGTGGCGCTCTTGGAGTTCCAAAACTTAAAAATAGTGATTTTGAGCGTTACTGGCAAGATATCGTTAAAGGTATTCAAGCTATGTCGTGGTATAAAATGGCTAATGCAAGTAACGAACTAGAGGAACAGTTAGTTGCTATTAAAGCACTGATCCCATGTTTCTTTTATTATGCAGACACTAAAACACCTGACAGTTCAAACTACATCAAGTTACTTAGCAAGCCTAAGCGTAGTACAACAACGACAGGTAAAACTCAACGTAGAGGCAAAGAGTCTGCAGAAATTTTAGTAGACCGTGCTCTTGCTGCTGACGATATTCCTGAGCATATTCGCAGCAAACGTGACTCGATCATTAATGAAGTACAAAAAGGTCGAGGCGTTAACGAAACAATTAGTCTAATGCGTACTATTTTCGGCTAAATAAATCTAACCTAGCTGTACTTTAATGGTGCGGTTAGGTTAATTTATGCACCAGCAGCGTGCGAACACTTATTAAAATTACCTCAATAAAAAAACACCACTCCTTTGTAAGTCATTATTTTTAAAATATAAAAATACATTTTAAAATAAATAAAACCAAGCTGGCACACACAGTGCACCATCTCCCCAGTTAAACAATAAAAATGCATCCAGTTAAAAGGTTAAAGCAATACATAATAAAACCTTGGCATGCAAAAATCATATAACGGGAAATGGACATGCTCAAACTAAAAAAAACAATTGCGATTAGCACCATCGCATTAATGGCTGCAACATCGGTAATCTCAACATCGGTTCAAGCTGAAGTAACAGCAAATGCGGCAGCAACATCAAATTACTTATGGCGCGGCCAAGAGCAAACGGGTGGTGATGCGGCAATATCCGGTGGTATTGACTACGCTAATGAGTCTGGTTTTTATGCCGGTACTTGGGCTTCAAATGCATCTTGGGCTGACGAAATGACCTACGAGCTTGACTTATACGCAGGCTTCGGTGGCGACATTAACGAAAGTGTTAGTTACGATGTTGGTTATATTTATTACGCTTACCCAGACGCAGCTTCTGAAGCTGACGCAGATTTCTCTGAAATTTACGGTAGTATTAGTGTTGAAGGCTTCACGTTTGGCGCTTCTGTACTTGCAACATCAGCTGCAAGTGGTGACGGTACAGACTTTGGCGACTCACTTTACCTAACTGCTGATTATGGCTTTGCTGTCGGTAGTAACGGTACTGAAATGGCACTACATTTAGGTCATTACTCTGGTGATTTTATTGGTGACGACAATATCTTAGATTACGGTATATCTATTTCAAAAGACGGTTTTACTTTTGGTTTGTCTGATACAGATATAGATGATTCAGATATTAAAGCCTACGTAGCTTACTCTGTAGACTTTAACTTATAAAAAAGAATGTGTTACTTGCTGCAACACGAAGGGCCTTTTGGCCCTTTTCTCGTTTATAATATTACTTGAATGGCACCTTAGTACAACTCACTTCAACTGTTTTAGGGTACCAAGCCGGAGCAATTTGATTAACAGCCACCTCAGCCAAACCATTAGTAAACGATTTATACGTATGGACACTTTGCCATTCACCTTGTGGGCAATGAGTACTTAAATCTAACGGTTTAGATCCTTCATATAATGCAAGAGCAAAATTATGATGCCATTGTGAACTCTCTTGAGTTTTATTGCTCACGTTGTCTTGTACACCATTATCAAAGTAAATGTTCGTACATCCCGTTAATATAATCAGCATACAACTTGTTATTAGTGGCTTAATACTCATAATGCCTCTCCCACTATTTCATCTTGGCACCATACTTTAATAGTGTGAGGTGCATATATACCAAGTGTAATTAAACTAAGTGCTCCATCACTAAACGTTTGTTGTGACTGCATTTGAGTCACTGATTTATCTACACATACTTTTTTCACATCAACGCGCTCTTCTCCAACCAATCCCCATAAAAAGAACGGTCGACTATCTTCATAACTCGCTTTGCTTGTTATTTTGGCTGCTTGCTGTGGCTGAATTGTCACCGCAGAGCAAGCAGTTAGACTTAGTACTAAAACGCTTATTATTAGCTGCTTCATGCTTATACCTTGTTGTTTACTCTTAATGGCAACAGTGTACAAAATAACTAAAGTTAAGTTAGTAAGAAGGTGTGGGGAAAATGTAGCGGTTTATACAAAAATTTATACAATTTTCTACAAAGTTTAGGATGAGGGCTGCTTACTAAATGAGTTTATATATAGTAAAAATAACTTTACTGTTAGCTATCAATAACCTCTTTCAATAGCTATAAAAATGCCAGTCAGTAAAACAACTGGCATTTTTTATACTGCACTTAAAAGCTACAGTGCTTTAATATTATCGCCACTTTTCTTGTCAATTAACTTAATAAAAGGATCCACACCTGCAAATTTAGGTAATTCAGTTACCTTTAGTATAATGGTATTTACACCCGTTTTTATCTCGTGCTTTTGCATATAGATCACAGCACTTTCACTATGTATCTCATTCGGATCTGCGCTAAATAAAGCAACATCTATCATTTGCGCTAGCGGTACATCTTCTTCATTACCTTCGCCATCGGCATGCTTTTTCGCTGCAGCAATAGTCAATGTAATGATATGTTCCCCATCAGCAGATTCAGCCTCTTGCACATCAACATCACTGATTTTTAAATCATATAACGTAATGGCATTAAATTGATCTTCAATGAATGCTTGTTCTTGCTCACTCGCTCCTCGCTTTAGATAGGCAATAAAGTCTAACGTGGTTGGGTAAAACTCCTGCGCATATTGGTAATCTCGCAAAAACGCTCGCAAAGCGGCATTTACGCGCTGCTCACCTAACAAATCATGTATGGCCATCATTACCACGGCACCTTTGTTATAGTGGATATACTGCTGCCCTGCGGCGCGTGCAAGTGTACGTTCCTCATAAAGCTCTGTCGTGCGTCCTAATAAGTAACGATCAAGTTCATACTTTAAGAATTTACGAAGGTTGTTTTCACCATACTTTTCTTTCATCACCATGATAGCTGCATATTGCGATAGCATTTCAGATAAAATATTAGAGCCTTCGACATTCGCGCCAATCACTTGGTGCGCCCACCACTGGTGCGCCAATTCATGCGATGTTACATAGTAAGGAAAATTAATATTATCTGGGTCACGTGTATCTGTAATAAACCCCATATTTTCAGAATACGGTACTGTATTAGCAAAACTCTGCGCAAAACTACGATAGCGAGGAAACTCAATAATACGCATTTGCTTATGCTGATAAGGACCAAACTCTTTAGAGAAGTAATCTAAAGAATCTTTAGTCGACTGAATCATTGCATCTACATTCCAAGCATGATCTTTATGATGGTACACTTCAATGTTTACGCCATGATGCTGCTCTTTTTTCACCTCAAGTTCCATTGAGAGTAAAGTGTAAAAGTGCAACATAGGTGCATCCATTTCGTATACAAACGTGGTTCGGCCATTTTTAGTACTTTGTGATTGCAAGTAACCTGGAACCATCGCAATTTGCGACTCATCAGTGGAAATTGTGGCAGCAAAACTTACATAGTTATCTGCAAACAAAGGTTGATTATGATACTGCGTTTCTTCAATTTTATTGCCGCGTTTTAACTCTGGCAAACCCCTTTGACGACGCTCACTTTTATCTTGTATTTGCTTACCAAAGGAATAACCAAAACTCGGGAACAGTGCCGTGTTGTCAATAAAAGTACCGTTATACACAAGTCGCTCATCGCTTCCTCTATCTTCAAACCCTTCGGTATAACGCTCTACGCTCATTGTAATTTCGCGGCTTTCGTTTGGTTGCATGGGTTTAGTAAAATCTAACCAAGCATGACGATACTGCTCGTTTAACTCCCCAAGTTGCGCGCCATCCACCTCAACACTCCATTTATGAGTATTATCAGGCTTATTTACTAATACTCGCGTAATCGGTTGTTGCGATTTATTCTCTATCTGCATTATCACGGTAGCTGTAATACGACGTTCTTGAGGGTAGATATCAGCAGTAACAACAACATCCGTTGGAATAGGTAAAGCCGCATCTACAAACTGACCGAACTCACGCTCATACTGCTCTTGTAAGTCTTCATACTGTTCACTGGTTATAAATTGATTGAGAACCGTTGTGTTGTAGTAAATAAAACTTCCTACACCACCAAAAATAAGGGCACCACATACAATAACCGCTTTACCTGAATTGCCTAGCTGATAGCCTAACAACTGAACGCGTGCTTTTAAATTTTGCCCAGCTCCACGAGGCCAAAGCGCATAGCTAAGTGCAGCAATGATCATACTAAAACCTAGCCAGTATAAATTATACCAATGCACCGCAGTTAAAAAGTGGCCATAACCATTAATATCTGAATAAGGCGCCTCTGGTGTCCGACCTATTACAAACATATTATGCTCAAAACCATAGTTACTCATCACCAAAGTAGCGATAAAATACAGCACATATAATCCCATACCTACGTATTTATTTGGGCTAATTACTTGTAGTAAAAAGGCAAAACCACCTTGAAAGATAAGCCCGAGTACAAATAAATAACCGAGTCTAATTACATATTGTGCAATATCAAAGTTCGCCATACCCATCATCATTTGATAAAACAATGTCACCACGGAGCCAAATGCGCATAACAATAATAAAACAGCACTCAGCGCTACATATTTAGAGCCCCAGAACACCCAATTCGCAACAGGGTACGCATCGATAATGTCGGCCATTCTGGATTCACGATCATGCCATACAAGTTCACCACAATAGTAAACAAGTACTATCATCATCAATATGCCAAAGCTACCTTGAATAAGCTCAACCATTCTAAATGTGACTGGCCAAACATCAGTTCCGTATGGACCCATTGAGCCTACCAACGCTGGAATTAATGTCGCTAAAGATAAAATAAGTAAAATACCAAACGAATAGCTTTTTATAACTTGTTTGACTTCAAAAAAAGTACGCGTTAAAAATTGCGACCACGCATTATTTCCCGTCGCTTTTGCCGTTATATTAAACTTAAGTGCAGCTGCAAAATTAGTATTATTATTTTTACTCGCCTTGCCTTTCACTTTTTGCTTTTGAGCCAAATGATGAGATGTATTGAGTGCTGCAATTGCCAATGCTAGTAAGGCAACACCGACCCAAATTAACCTATTATGTAATAACTGATCAGTTAACGTAATTTCCATTACATTACGCTCTGCTATTGTCCAGTATTCCATCTGCATTCTCATTGCCGACATACCAAACATATCTAGGTAAGCTGAGATTTCACGATATTGGATATCAGAGAAAATATTAGATCCAACCAAATAGCTAATAAGTAGGGCAACAGCAACTAGATAGAGCGTTACCATGCTACGAAAGCGCATTGCCACAGCATTAATGAGCGATGAGACAACAAACAAAGAAGGAGCTGCAATATAAAAGAAAGGCACTAAATAATAACTTAGTTGGTTTTCACCTATCATTTCACTGTCTAACCAACCCATTAAGCTACCAAAACCACTGCCAACCCACACACCCAACATAGTGCTTGAAAACACTAATAGCGTGACTAAATAAGCCCCGATGAATCTCCCAGCTTTATACTGAACTATGTTCAGTGGCTTGCTCAAAACTAATTCGTTGAGTTTACTCACGTCATCACGAATAGCTGAGCTTCCAACAAAGTTGACCACTAAAAAAATAGCAAACACCGACATAATCGCAATAACTTGCAAAATTGCGTAAGGAGAATTTATATTTACATTGCTGCTTCCCCCTATTTGCACCGAGTCAGAAACCGATGCCATAAAAGTAAGAAAAAACAAGATAAGTGACGTGATATAGAAAGAGGGCTGACGCATAAAATAGCGCAGCTCAAATTGCATCATTTTAAACAACATAATCAGTATCCTTATGCTGCTTTATTGCGGTGTTGGTGCAATGTTGAAAAATAGACGTCTTCTAAATCAGCAGGCTTAGACTCAAACCCTTCTGGCGCATCGTCAGCAAACACACTGAGTAATGTTTGTCCTGCAAACAAACGCTTCGCTATTACCGGTAATGATTGTTCGAGTTCCAAAGCCTCGGCTTGACTCATTGCTTTGTGCCAAATTTTTCCCTGTAACGTATTCGTAAGCTCAATTGGGTTACCTTCAAGTAAAATTTGACCATTAGCTAATACGGCCATATTTGGGCAAAGCTCAGACACATCTTCAACTATATGCGTTGATAAAATCACCACTTTACTTTCACCTAAACCCACTAACAAATTATGAAAACGATTTCGCTCTTCAGGATCTAGACCTGCTGTTGGCTCATCTACAATGAGTAAATCAGGGTCGCCTAATAAAGCTTGTGCAATACCAAAACGTTGGCGCATACCGCCCGAGAAACCACTTACCGCATTTTTTCGATGATCATATAAATTGGTTTGCGCTAACAACCCTTCAACGGCCTCTTTACGTTCAGCCTTATTACTTAAACCTTTTAAAATAGCCATATGATCAAGTAAATCATAAGCACTAACACGCTGATAAACACCAAAATCTTGCGGTAAATAACCTAAACGCTCACGCAAGCTTTTAGGGTGTGTTAACACATCAATACCATCAAATACAACGCTGCCACTATCGGCTGATTGCAGTGTAGCGATCGTTCGCATTAATGAAGATTTACCCGCACCATTAGGACCCAGTAAACCAAACATCCCTTTAGGGATATTTAAATCAACACCTTGTAGTGCATGTACGCCGTTATCGTAGGTTTTTGATAACCCTGTTATTGATAGCATTTTTACTTCCTTGAATATAAGTAATTATTTTTATAATGTTTTATACCACAAGAAAAATAGGAACATAAGCTACTTGCTGGTCAAATTTGTAACAACAAATAAACATAATTTAAACTCATAACACTTGCCTGTACTGTATTCACTCGGTATAAAAACCACATATACTTTATATAAGAAGCGAAAAGCCATGCAAGATCACCAAAGCCAGCCATTAAACGACTTTATAGAATACCCACACGACGAAATGCTAAATCGCGCTAACGAGTTTTTAACCACTAGCCAACGCCGCCATAGCATTCGCAGCTTTAGCGATCGCCCAGTACCAAAAAATATTATTGAAGCATGTATAAAAGCAGCGGGCACAGCACCAAGTGGAGCGAATCATCAGCCTTGGCATTTTGTGGCTATAAACAGCAGTGATGTAAAAAAACAAATAAGGGATGCCGCCGAAAAACTAGAGCGTTCTTTTTACGAAGGCAGAGCAGGTGAAGAGTGGTTAGATGCGCTAAAACCGTTAGGTACCGACGCCAATAAGCCTTATTTAGAGCATGCACCTTGGCTTATAGCTGTATTTAGTCAAAAAAAGGGGGGCGTAAGCACCGATGATAAAAATACTAATTACTACGTACACGAATCGGTTGGTCTAGCTACCGGCTTTTTAATTCAGGCTTTGCATCGCAGTGGTTTGGCAACCCTTACTCATACTCCAAAGCCAATGAGTTTTTTAACCGACATATGTGGCCGCGATAGGGATAACGAACGCCCATACATGCTACTTATTGCAGGTTACCCAAGTGATGATGCAACAATACCTGCTCATGCACTGGATAAAAAATCTATTGATGAAATAGCTACTTTTATTTAGTGTTTTCTGCTTGGCAAAACCACTCATATAGCAAAGTAATGATCGACTCAACTTTTGGGTCGGTCAATGAGTAATAAATAGTGTGCCCATCTCGGCGGGTCATAACCATATCCGCCTTGCGTAAACTGGCTAAATGTTGAGATAGTGCAGATTGAGCCAAGGGCACATTTTTATTTAATTCACCAACACTTTGCTCACCTTGTAGCAAACTGCATAAAATCATTAAACGATTTCTATTAGCCATTAATTTTAAAAACTGTTCGGCTTGTTCTGCATTCACAGCGAGTTGTTCAATATTCATTTAATCACATCATTTATAAATATGCTTTTAAGTATAGACTTTTACATTAGATAACTCTAATATAAATTAACATTAGGTATTACTAATATAAAATTGAGATTATAATGAAAATAAGCGATGCGATACTTTTAATCGGCGGTAGTGCAGTAACAATATCAGTACTTTTAAGCTATTTTGTACATAGTAATTTCCAGTTTCTAACATTATTCATAGGTATTAACTTAGTGCAGTCAGCTTTCACAAAGTGGTGCCCATTAATGTCTTTTTTACGCAAAAGAGGATTCACAGACTAATGCTTACTTCAATTCCTGACTTACTAAAAGTTATCACACCTAACCAGCGGCGTATTGACGCAGCGCAAGCAAAAATAGAGCTCGAACAAAATAAAGGCCTACTTATTGATGTGCGAGAACCCGCAGAGCACGCTACAAAAGCCGCGATAGGAGCAATAAACATTCCGCGTGGGTTACTCGAAATGAAATTAATGGAAATAGAAAAAGATGCTGCACGGCCAATATACTTACACTGTGCAAGTGGTGCTCGCGCAACATTGGGAGCAGAAGCGTTAACGCGTGTTGGTTATGAAAACGTTAGCGTTATTACCTGTGATGCAAATCAAATTTGTAGCGTATTTTAAGCATCAACTAAGTACTTATAATTATGCGCCTAACAAAGGTAGGCGTTTAACTTTGTGATAAGTCAGTGCTAATTTAATACACTCTTTAACTGGGTGTTCTGGTAATGGCTTTTCACTATTTAATACAATTGCCCGGTTACCTTCAAAAGTGAGACTGTGGGAATACAACTCTCTAAATGTGCTGACTAGCTTTGATTGGCAATGAAAAAACAAATAACACGATGAGCCCTTAAAGCCTATGCGAATGGGGCTGCCATTTATTACGCTATAACTTGGCTCTCCCCACTTTAAAGACTCTTCAACAGCTCCTAAGTTTTGCTCTTGTGCTACGGTATAAATTAACTCTCGTAATTTTATAAGCTTACTTTTTGCTATCTCAGGATAATTATTAAATATATTTTTTATATCCGTATTCATAAAAATATCCTTGTAAGCGCTCTACCTATACTTAAAGATAAATTACTTTTGTTGTTTTTCATCCAGTAAAACAAGTAGCATTTGTTCTATATTTTTTACACTATAAGTCAGCGCTCTTAGTAGCTCTTTCTCACTTTGCTCTGTCGACTGCTGCGACGTTTTACCTTGATTAGCCAATACATCTTTTTGTTCAAGTATCGCCTCTCTAAACTCACTCGCATTAACTACACCGAGCAAAGATACTAAAGCGCCGTGTCCTGATTGCCCTGCCGTTTCAAAACTTAAGCGATATAACCCAAAGAGCCGCATTAACGGGCCTTGGCTCAACCCAACATCAGTTATTTTTTCAAGCGGTATCGACTTTTCCTCTTTAAATAATACCCCACGTTTAACTACTAGCTTTTGTGGTAATAGTTCAGCAGACATCGCAGCTAATATTCGCCCAGCCGCCAACCACACTATAAATAAAATCAAAGGGATGAGTGGAATAGTAACCAATGCTAAAAAACTAATGAGTGATGCAGTAACCATCCAGTATTGTTTTACTTTGAAATCGAATGATGCACTTTTTAAAATAATTTCAGCCATAATCATATTATTTCTAATCACCATAAAAATTCAAAGTACTCCATTACAAAATTGAATGCAATTTCATCAAATATAAAAATATAAAGTTATTCTAAAAATATGTTACTTATATTTCGTAATACATATAAAAAATTGTAATCCAAAAAACCACTAAACACTTTACTTCAGCTGCTTACATATATTTAAAATTTCACACACTAACTTACAACTCAAAATACTTATAACCGTTACACTCACTGCGTCAAACCAATAACAAATCTTATAACTACATTAATAGCGAAGGTAATCATGAATATTTATGTGAAAAAGAGTTTGCAACTGTTACTTAGCACATTAGCCTTATCAAGCCTAATGGCTCAAGCGCAAGATAAATCTCCGTGGTCGGTTGGTGCTGGGCTTATTTCAACTGAATCTCCCTATGCGGGCACAGATAATAGAACATTGCTCTTACCTATGATCAACTATGAAGGTGAAAAATTAACCTTTAGAGGCTTTGCACTCGATTACAAATTAGTTGAAAATAAGGGGTTTAATTGGTCAGTAATACTAGAACCCGGTCAATTTTTTGATTCGTCTGATTCTGATCTCGCCGAGATTAAAGCACTCGACGATCGCAAAATATCTCTCTATGCAGGTTCTAAAGTAAGTTATACCACAGGGTATGGTAGTTTAAGTGCCAGTGCGTCACACGATATATTGGGCCATGGCGATGGCGATGGCGCAAAATTAAAAGCTCGCTATAGCTACCCATTCAAACTTTCTAAACAAATTATGTTAATACCTTCATTTGGAGTTGAGCTAAGCAGTAGCAAAGTATCAAATTATTATTACGGTGTTACAAAGGGCGAATCAAACTCTTTTGATGCATACGAATTAGGCTCTACAGTGAATTATAATGCCGGTATGCTACTCAGCTACCAGCTTAATAAAAAATGGAATGTGAGTGCTATGATTAACTACACACAACTAGACTCTGATATTGAAGACTCGCCAATTATAGATACGTCGAGTATCTCAACTGCCATGATGTCGGTTAGCTATCAGTTCTAATTTAAAACATAGAAGCCGAGCATATAGTAATGCTCGGCCTCTAAATGCTATTGTTGATTAATTATTACCTTTATATTATTTCTATCAGGGCCAATAACGCTAAATGTATAATTACCCTGCTCAGCAACGCCCAAAGCTATATTAGTACCCACCGCTTCCAGTAAAGTCAGTTCACCTATATTTACAATTGGGGATTCACCTACACCACCGTAATCAACGGTACTCCAATCCTCAGAAGCCACTTTAAACTCATAATCACCCGCTTCTAAAGCTAATGACGTTGTATAAGTAGCATTACCCTGATAAATAAGTGGGTTATCCGTACTCCATTCATTTAAATTGCCTCGAATAAATACTTGCGTATCAGCAAACATTTCCGCATTTAAAATGATTAATGTAACGGCGCTTAAATCGCTCGCATCCAATACAAATTGATATTCGCCATCATTAGCAATATCTATAGTCATATTTGCGCCACCAAGTGCTAATAGTTTAGCTTTGCCTATAGTTGCACTAATATCGCTATCAGCAGAGCCATAATCAACCGAACTCCAGTCTTCAGAGGCAACTTTAAATTCGTAACCCCCTGCAGCGAGAGTGTTAGTAAAAGTATAAATACCCTTTCCGTTGTAAATCAGTTCGTCTGTGACTCCCCAATTATTTAATGTACCTCGCACAAAAATGGCATTACCAACAAATGGCTCCTCGTTATAAATTTTAAGTGTTGGGCTCTCCTTATCGCTAGCATCAAATACAAACACATAAGTGGCATCAATAGCGGCAGTAAAAGTCATGTTAGACCCACTAGCTGTTAGGGGCTCACTTTGACTTTCAATTACTTCTTTATCAGCATCTGATAGCGCACCAAAATCGACAGTAGACCAATCTTCTGAGGCTATTTTAAATTCATAGTCACCCGCACTAAGCGTAACAGCTAAGCGGTACTCTCCATTACCAACATATTCAAGTACATCACGAGTACCCCAATCATTTAACGAGCCGCGCACATAAACGGCAGTACTCGCAAAAGGTACTACATCGGGGGCGCCTACCGTTGCATTAGCACTTAACCCTACACCTTGGCCATCGTCTTGCGGCTTAACAAATACCGCCATTGTGTATGCTGGTACGTTAAAGCTACCTTCACCATCTCCTTGAGTAAAAGAAGCTGCAGCCATCATTGGATCAACACTATCTTTAAGTATACTGTGTAACTCAAAGCCATTCGCCGTTGGTATGCTATGAGTAAGCAACTGCTCGGTGCTATTAATAACCACAACGAGCGCATCGTTGTTTGCATCAATGTCGGTTAATCCTTCGCCATCATCAATACTCATAACAATTAAGCCATGTTGCTGGTTTTTGCCCACATTATGAAAACCAACACGTTCTATTACATCTTGCTCTGTGGTTAATCTAAATAATGGGCTAGCACTGCGAATAGCTAAAAACTCTTGAAAAACACCACCAGCATAAGCAATATTTTGCGGTTGTGCAGCAGCTTGAGGGTTACCCGAAATAGGCATTATTTCAGACCATTTCTCTTGGTTTTTCTCAGCATTAGGTAAGCCAATATTCCAATTATTATTTTGCTTAGTTAAATCAACTGCATTAAACCAATCTCCGGCATTGTAACTATCACGATCCATTGACTTTGAACGCAGTAAATCAGCGCCCAGTTGCATAAATGGTATGCCTTGGCTTACAAGCGGCATAGCGAGCGCCATATTGTGAGCACGTACACGCTCTTCAATATTCATACTAGCAGCATGTTTATATTGTAATTGATCCCATAGCGTTTCGTTGTCATGTTTAGAGACGTAGTTAATGCTATCGGCAGGGTCAAGTGCATATGCTGTTGGCTGAGTATTCCACGTAAAGCTATTGCCCTTGGCTGAATTACCTTTAAAGTCTTTTAGAATATAATTTTGTAAATTCCCAGCAAGCGATAAACGCAATGTATCTTGCTCAGCTAAATTGCCATCGGTTGGGTTATTGCTAAACAATGCTCCACCTCGAATAGCCTCGCGGATACGGTCGTTAAAGGTACCCACCTCTGAACCCGCCATATCGGCTTGTTTTGCTTGCGTAAATAAACGGTTATTAGCTACTTCACCAAAGTCCCAACCTTCGCCATAAAAATAGTTATCTGCATCGATTGCTTGAACCGCTTCACGCGCTGCTAAAATAGATGACTTAGGCATATGCCCCATCACATCAAAGCGAAAACTATCATAACCAAAGTCACGGGCTAAAATCACTAATGAATCAGTGACAAACTTATCCATCATGACATGCTCAGTGGCGGTGTTTTCACAACATGTTGATTGCTCAATGCCACCACTCACTTCGTTGTACCTGTGATAATAGCCGGGTACTAATTTATCAAATACCGACTTATCCCAAATACCTGATGCTGTTGTATGGTTATAAACAACATCCAGCACGACTCTTAATCCAATTTCGTGTAACGACTGCACCATAGCGCGCGTTTCAACTACGCGAGCAATACCCTCAGCCGTTGAGGCATAAGACCCTTCAGGGGCAATAAAATGATGCGGATCGTAACCCCAGTTAAAACCATCTAGGTCACGCATAGCACTGGCAAGTGCTTGGGCATCGTCAGAGCCTGGTAAATAACTTTGCAGCAACTGGACAATAGTGCTGTTCTTGTCTTCTGTTTTACAAGCGTCTGCTTCATCATTTATACGTTCACATAACTTACCTAACGTATCGGTTATTTCAACTCGCTCTGCGGCATTTTCTTCAATAGTGCCAATGTCTGTCACTGGTAGTAAATGAAAGTGAGTTAAACCCTTATCAGCCAACTGCTTAAGATGCTGCATTGGCACGCTTTCGCGCTCTGTAAATGCAAGGTATTTACCGCGATTTGGTGCACTAACACTGGTATCGCGCACACTAAAGTCACGTACATGCCCTTCATAAATAATCGCATCTTCTGGATTGGTAACGGTCGGTATACTGCGTTCATCCCAGCCCTGTGGTTTGGTGTCATCGTCATTTAGGTTGATTAGCTGCGAATACAAACCATTGCTTGATACATTGAGTGAATAGGGGTCTGTACTCCATAAACTTTCAATCGCTTTAGTGATTGGGTGATATACATCAAACGCAAAACGGTAGTAATGGCGATCGTATTTAGTATCTAAGCTGATAGACCAAATGCCAGTATTACTATCAAATAGCATTGCACTGCTATGCACTTGTGCTTTATCGGCATCAAACACATTAAGTATCATATTATTGGCCGTAGGTGCCCATACTGATACATCAATTGCATTGTTATTGTAATTAACGCCTAGTAGCGCCTCGTTAGCATCATTTTCATTTTGCGTATAAAGCGCATCTAGTGCTTTTGCTGTTTGAACGTAACTTGCTTTAAGAAGTTTGCCATCAACATCAAAACCCGCCACTAGCAGTTGTTGTTTAATTAATTGCTTAGCGGCCTCTGCATCCCAGTTACCTTGATAAGCGGTCCAATCACTCAAGTGCGGTACTTTTAGTGCTTGCTCATCGGTTAAGTTGGTTTGTATCAACTCAATGCTTTGACCATTTAATCCAGTCTCTTCATCAACCTTTAAATCTGCGCTTGCAGAGCTATATAATTTAATGATTTGACTCAGTTCATTACTCGGTTTGTATAATACTGTATTTAAATCTATCCAATGTGCAGAAGCCCCTGCAATAGCAACCGGACGCTCACCTAAATTTAAAATAGGAAACTCAAAAACAGACGGCTCACCATGTAAAGTAAAGTTCATACGCTGAAATTTTTCGTCGTCTTGCATTAATGGCATTGTTAAATCAACATCACCAAATGCCTTACCATCACCTTCTGTGCCTATATGAATAATAAAATTAGCGCACTCGTTGTAATCGGCTTTGAGCTTTATAATCCAATAAGCACCATAATTCGGATCTATCCCATCATGCACATGGCCGTTTTCCCAATCGCTCGTATCAAAAGGCGGTGCAAAAGCATCGCACACATCGTTATTCCACGAATGCAATCGGTAACCTTCATAGTTAGCGTCTGTTACGCGGTTATAAAATAAAATTGCCTCATTATCGCCAGGAAATACAACAGGATCAGGTAACGTTGGATCAGCGCCAACAATACAGCTTTCATTTTTTTCGTCGGGAACCGTTGGCGCTGCGCATTCAATCGACTCAGGATCGACACACTGTGTGCCAGTTTCGTTTGGTACTTGAGGTACATTACAAGTGAGTAACACTTGCCCCGATTTCACATCATCACCACTGCCACATCCAACTAATAGCATTAAGTTTAAGGCGACTAAGAAGTAACTATATTTTTTAATTTTTTTCATTTTTAAACGCTCCAACTTGCTAAATTAATGACTATAAGTAAAACCAAGATAAAGCTGACGACCAAAGTACTGAGTCGTACCGGTGCGTTGCTTTGTGCCAAAGTAGCTTTGGGTCGGTTCGTCTGTCAGGTTATTAACTTGCAAAAGCATTGTGAGGGAATCAGTAAGTTTGTATGACGTTTGAAAATCTATCACCGTTTCAGAGTCAAAATTAACAACTTGTTCGTTGATAGCGACTTGCTCAGATACAAATTCATCACGATAACGTGCATTTAAACGTGTTTCGAAGTTGTTATTTGAATAAAACAAAGTCGCGTTAACTACATTATTTGAAAGCCCAGGTAAAGATTGCGATACGGTATCGCCTCCTAAACTGGTAATAGACGAGATTTCGCTCTCGGTGTAAGAGTAACTACCGTTGATCCCTAACCCATTAAATGGCTCGGGTAAAAACGTAAATACATGGGTATAAGCTAACTCTAACCCTCTAATATAACCGCCCTTGCCATTGTTAACGGCGGTGGTGTAAATCCCATTGGTTGTGGCAACTTGTTCACCACTTATTGGGTCTTCAATAAAATCAGGTACGTTAAAACCATTGCCTTTAAAGTCGAAGTTTTCGATTGATAAGGTTTCAACAAACGAGTCTATGTTTTTATAAAATAGGGCTGCGGCTACAGACCCGTTACTCTCTTCAAAATAATATTCGTAAGATAAGTCATATTGGTCAGCATAAAATGGCTTTAAAAATGGGTTGTTATTGCTCGAACCATTAATGACCCCATCATCACTTACGTTAGCACTGGCATCACCGGCAAGGCGGTTTATTGGTGCTCGCGACATCACTTTAGCGGCAGCAAACCGCAATTGAGAATTGTCATTCAATTGCAGGTTTAAATTAAGTGATGGTAAATAATCGGTGTACTTTGTCCCTAGTACATTGGGTGCATAAAGGTCGTTAATAATCCCGTTTTCGTCGACAATATTTTGTGCTCCCAAGCGGGCATCACCATTTACGTTTTCAAGTACGGTTGCCGACTGGTCTGTCTCAATTCGACGTACACCCACGTTACCTAACAACGCTAAACCAGCAACTTCAGTATTTATATTCACCATCACGTAAGCGGCCAATACATCTTCAAACACTGAACCACTTTGCAATAATGTCCAGGAGTAATTACTAGTATATCCTTGGGCGTCATCAACACCGTCTGCATTACCCCATGTTTGCACTGGTTGTGGTGTACCATCTGGAAACCATGCGTTTAGCGCTTTGTCTAAATCAATGGCTAAATAAGAGGGAAAATAACTAAACTCACCTTGCCAATCAACAATTGAGGTCATCTCGTCTGTTAAACGCATTGGAGGCTGTGTTGATGAAAATGCGCCATCATTTCCGTATTCAAATACCGAACGCTTACGGCTATATTCTCTATCAGAATAGCGTGCACCAAACTCAACAGAGCTAAATATATCGTTTTCTAATTCGTATTTAAAGTCGAGCCTAAATGCGGTTACTTCATCTTCGGTTTGATCCGGGTAAATACCGTATTTACTAACCATAACGCGGTTTATATCGCTAAATGCAGCGGCTTGATTAAAGCCAACATCGGGTAAACTTAGGCCATTTAATTGATAGTTAATAGCAACGTTCGTATCAAACACAGGGGCTTCTGCGTTGGCATCTTCAGCTACTAAGCTCCATAACAAACCATTTCTAAAGTTACTTTTAGCGCGTGATAATGACACGTCTGCATTAACGCTTAAACGATCATTCACTTGCCAATCAGCGTTAACACCAAAGCTATCTACTTCGTCAAAGTCTTGGTTATCATCATTTACTATTTCAACGCGAGTATAGCTTTGTGAAGTTCGATTTACAGCAGCGCCAATAACTGTATTTCCATCAAGCTGAGGATTTGCATATGCTGCAGAAGGGCCACCTAACTTCACCCTAAAACCACGAGCAAATGACTTTTTATCAAATCGAGATAAAAACGCATCCCCTTTAAGTCTAAAGTTATCAACAGGTGCCCACTCTATTGCGGCTAAATAACCATTTCGAGTTTCTTCTCCACCTGAGTGCTGTAGTTCAAAGCCTTCACTTATGTATTCGTTTGCTGGATTTTGCGTTGGCCCATTAGTGTCGTTAGCGAGCCCATCAACATCTTTAGTATCATTGTAAGCAAGGCCAATAAACTGAGTTGCGACGCTTGGCTGAAATAATCGCGCATAACCAAGTGCTACGCCAAGTGTGTCATCGAGGTATTTACCTTGATATGAAAAACTAATCCGGTCGCCAAACTCCGTTGCATCAAATACCTCTGACGCACGGTCGTTATACATGCCTCGCACATTGGCTACAAATTTATGCTGTTGTGAATTATTTAATGGGCTTGCTGTTTCAAGTTCAACAGTGCCCGCTACACCGCCTTCAATTAAGGATGCTTTGGGTGATTTATATACCGCAGCAGAACTAATAAGTTCAGAAGGGTATTGGTCAAACTCAATACTACGACTACCACTGGTCGATACTTGCTCGCGACCATTTAATGTCGAAAAAACAAAGCCGCCCGAAAGCCCACGGATGTTAATTTGTGCAGCTTGGCCGCCGGTTCTTACCGCCGATATACCAGGCAAACGCGTCAGTGCATCAGCCATTGATATATCAGGTAAAGCACCTAAGTCATCCGCTGATATTTGCTCCGATACCGTATCGCTAAAGCGCTTTTGATTCAAAGACTGTATTAAGCTGCGGCTAAAGCCGCTCACTTCAATTACTTCTAAGTCTGCTTGAACTTTTTCAGGTTTACTTTCGTCCTTAGTTTGGCTTTCATTCGCTATTGCGCTATTTGCAGCAAATAATGCCAGCATTAGCGCGCTTAATTTGAATTTTTTCATGTGTGCGTACCTTTTAGTTATTGTTATGCGTTATGTCAGTCAGTGCAGTTAAAACATAACCAACAAAGTGTAACTAAAAGGTAATCAAATTGTGATGAATACGTATGCATCATAGAGGGCTTTGGCTGTAGCTATTTTGTACAAATAATTCAGCAACAACCGATTATAAAACTACAAACCAATTACCACCCTTATGGCTAGGGCAATAAACACAACACCCAGTATTTTGTCTAACCATGGATTTTGCTTGGTAAAACCAAAACGGTTTTTAGACACCTCAGTTAGCACTGCAACTAATAAATACCAACCAGTATCAATTACAAACACGGTTAAGCACATAATAATACCAATGCTTAAAGTGAGATTTTGCGGTTCTATAAATTGTGAGAACAACGCTAAAAAGAAAATCGCGAGTTTAGGGTTTAAAAAAGCAATCGCAAATCCATCTTGTAGCGCTTTACTCGCACTTACTTCACTCTTTTGTACTTGCAGCTCGTTATTAATTGGTTTTGCTAGCAATATTTTTAAACCTAAATAGGCTAAATACGCAGCGCCTAAATACACCAATATTTGGTATAGTGTTGGAAATTGAGCCATTAATGCACCTAAGCCAAGTAATGAGGCTGCAGCATAAAGCCCAACGCCAATACCATGGCTGAGCGCGGCAAGCATACCGTTTTTCATGCCACCACTAAGCGTGTGCTTTAACACCACTGCAAGGCTTGGCCCTGGTGACATTGCACCCATCATGCATACTAATGCTAAACTCAACCAAACAGATAAAGCCATTTATGTTCCTTATAACTTATGGTTTTCAATAGCTAATCCGCATACGTACTTACCTATGCTTTTTTATTTAACCTGAACTCTGGTTAAGAGATTTACTAACGTATTGAATCATAATGATATTTAAATTTATTTTCTCTAGCCAGAGATTTTCAGTGAAAACAAGGCGAATTTACGCGTCAATAGCGGGCCTATTGCAAGTAAATTCAACGCAGTTAGCGCTGAAAATAGCTGCTCGAGATAGATTT
>NZ_JJNZ01000053.1 GCF_000690055.1 Pseudoalteromonas fuliginea | reverse complement strand
TAAAGTTCGTGATCTTGCCCTGAGATGAACTCGGCTTTTATCTTGCTTATTAATAGCAATTGATAGAGTGAACAAAAAAGCAAAAACAAAAAGCCATGTAATAAGTATTCCAAAATATTCATTAATTGAATTTAATTGCCAAAATAGACCCTCCATTCTATTCAACCTTTTTATGAATGCTTTTTGTACTGCCAAATAAATAACGTTTTAATGCAACCAAACCTAAAAAGTCTTTATTAATTAGGAGAGCTAAAAGCATTGTTAAATCAGAAATTATTTGCCCGATTACATACAAGGCCCAAAACCACCAGTAGTCTAAATTTCCTAAAACAATACTGTCGTAGTGCATTCCAAAAAAAACAAATGCGTTAAAGCTAAGTCCAACTAAAAGATAATAAAAGGCTATAGGGAGGCTTTTACTAAAATAGCTCCGCCATATAATCAGAAAAAATATAGTTACGATATCAAATATGAAAAGGGTCAAATGAGGTGTGTTGCTAAAGGGATCCATAAAAATACTTGAGGTGTAAGATACCACCATAATGAATGCAAGCTGTGTGCAGCTTTTGTCATACTTGTTAATGCTAATAGACAAATTATATAAAAAAGCAATAACAAAAGACCATGTAATAAAAATAATTATATAGTCGTATAAACCAGCCAGCCTCCATAGAAAGTCAGGCATGGCGTGACCTGTTAAATTTTTCAGTTAAAAATTTAGTAAACTTAACTAAACCTAAAAAATCTTTGTTAAAAAAGAGAATAGTTACCATTGTGAGATCGACTAAATTGATAACTATTAAATAAAAATTCCAAAGCCACCAATAATCAACATTATCTAGTACATAAATATCATAGTGCATAAAAAGGTGCAGGGTTGAATTTATAGTCAAACCAGTTAGAAGATATATATAGGCAACATCCCTTTTTAGAAATCGCCTTAGAAGTGTAAGAGCTATAATAGTTAAAATATCAAAACATAAAAAATCAAGATAAGTTACCGTATTCATATTTGTAAATATACTAAATGAATATGAAACACTCATAACCAAAGACAAATACACTTTTTCTTTATTAGGCTTATTAATCGAATGAGCAAGGGAATACAAAAAGGCCATAAGGAATCCCCATTGTACAAATGCACCTATGTACAAAGAAACTGTTGGGCTAATTAAAAGTTCATTCAATATTTTTCAACTTTTTAAAGTTCAATGCAGCACCCCTTTTAAAAATGGTATTTTTATTGAATACTAGTGAAAGAATCATTAAAACATCGAACATATTTCCGCCAATAGAATAAACACTCCAATACCACCAAGGCTCATAGTTATATAAAACGTATAGGTCATAATATATTACGAGGGTGAGTACAGCATTTATTGTTAACGAAATTATGATTAAGTGAAAAGCTACAGAACGTTGGAGTACTTTGAAGCACTGTAAAGTTAACAAAGCTAAAATTGTAATGAAATCGTAGAGTGCCCAGCTTAAATATAAATTTTCTAATAAATCTATGTAGCCACTAAAAATATATGAGCAGAGCATAAGCGCAGATAAATAAACAGGAGACTTACTTTCCTTATTTATATTAATAGCTAAACAGCATAAGAAAGCCATTAAAAAGACCCCTTTGGGAGAAAGCTCCTACATAATCCGTTAAGGCTTCAGTAACGTACATATTAAACTAGGTTAATTTGTGGGTATCGTTTGATTTGAAGTAACTGAGGGTTTTGTTCTTTAACTTATGAAGACCTAGGAAGTCTCTATCAACAATTAATGCGACTATCATAATTAAGTCCATTAAATTAACTGCGTATGTATAAACATCCCAAAAAAACCATCGTTCCATATTTCCGAATATATACATATCTAAATACATACAAAAAAAGAAAATCGAATTTATAGACAATCCAACAATTAAATACAAAAAAGAAGGTGTTGTTTTTTCGGTTATTTTATATATGCATATTAACGCTAAAATAGTAGAAATATCATACAAAGCCCAATCCAAGTATATTGAGTTTTTAATAGAAAGCCATGTATAGAAGTAGTCAGATAAGGTATAAGATATCATCATAATAAATGAACTGAGCAGAAGAGTTGTACCTCTTTTTAAATCTAATGAGTATACAAACACATTAAAAAAGAAAGTCATCAGAAATCCCCACATCGTAAAAGCAGACAGTGAGAACAACCCAAAAAGCTCAGTTAGAATCATTTAAAACCTTAAATTATTACTTTGGTCTGACAGGCATTACACTGCCCCCGCCACGTTGTAAGCTATCACTACTTGCTGCAGCAATAGCCTCTTGAGAAATGCTTACTGTATCAGATTGCAGGGTTTTAGGGCTAGCAGTTTGTTCCATTGCAGGCTTTAATTGTTGTGTTTTATTATATGCTTGCATTTGTACTTGGTTATTCGCTGAAATTTGCATGTTATTAATCCTTATAAAATTATAGTTTGCGCAACTTTTATCACGCTATTATATAGGTAAACATGTTACCTGTTTTAATCTAGGTAGCCATTTTTGCCACCCACCTATAATAAAGCAACCTGTATGCCAACTTTATTTGACACTTTAAAAAATGCAACAGATCAAACCAGTTTGTTTTAGATATAAAAAAACGCACAGGGATAACCGTACGTTTTTTGTATCCAGGGAGTTTAAGCCACGTATTTACACGGGATCTCCACACTTTTACTTGGCTTTAAAATAAATTCCATAGCAACTTCATCGCAATTTTCTTTACGAAGACAAAGCTCACAATCTTTCATTACTTTTTCTGGCAAACTGTCTTTAGTGCAAAAGGTAAAGCGCTGCTTTTCGAAAAAGTCAGGCACACGCGTTAGTACAATAACTCTATTCAACGCCAGTTTTTTAGCTTTAATTAACAAATGCTCAACGAGTTGCCGCCCCTGCCCAGTAACAACGCTTTGAGGATCAATACCTAAAGAGCGAATTTCAGCAAGACCTGTATCATATATATACAGCGAGGCACAGCCCGATACCTTACCGTTAATTTCAGTGACCGCAAATTCATTTATAGAATGCACCATGTCACTTTTAGCTCTAGGTAGATTTTCGCCAACTGTAGCCCAATGCTGAATGAGCTTAGCTATAGATTCAACGTCATCTAGATTTGCATCACGAACCGTTATTTGCTGTTTTTTTTTGGCTTCTTTAATTGCACCAGTTACTTGCTCAATCGATGTGCCGCCAAGAGCTTGGCGCGCTTTTATACACGCATCAATTTCTAATACCGGGTATACATCGTCTTCAAAAACATCATTAACTGATTTGTATTGCTCAAGCGAAAGCTCTTCTAGCGTTTTATTTTCGCTAATAGCAAGCTGAACAAGGACGCCTACAATGTGGTGCCCCTCTCTAAAAGGTACGCCTCTTGCGACGAGATAATCAGCAAGCTCTGTTGCATTAGCATGACCGCCTTTAGCAGCAGCAAGTGTACGATCTCCTCTGACCTTAACGCCCTTAATACAAGCTTGTGCCATATGAATACACGCAAGCCATGTTGGCATAGCGTCAAATATACCTTCTTTATCTTCTTGCATGTCTTTGTTGTAAGCAAGAGGGAGTGCTTTTAAGGTCATCATCATCGCACTAAACGCGCCAAATACACGACCCGTTTTACCACGGATAAGTTCTAATGCATCAGGGTTCTTTTTCTGTGGCATAAGCGATGAGCCCGATGTCACGTTATCTGCAAGCTCTATAAAACCAGCTTCACCCGAGTTATAAAATATTAAATCTTCTGACATACGCGATAAGTGAATCATCGAAATCGATGCACAGCTTAATAACTCTACAACAAAATCGCGATCAGAGACGCCATCAAGACTATTTTTAGTCGCACCAGTAAAACCCAAACCTTGCGCAAGTGCTTGACGATCAATTGGGTAAGCAGTACCGGCTAATGCACCACTTCCTAGTGGGCAAAAATTCATGCGCGCTTTCGCGTCTTGCAAGCGACTTTCATCACGCTCTAGCATTTCTACGTAAGCCATACACCAGTGGCTAAATAATACTGGCTGTGCTCGCTGTAAATGAGTATAACCGGGCAATATAGTACCAAGTTCACGCTCAGCTAAAGATACAAACTCGCCTTTAAGTTGCTCAATTGCTTTTAAAATATGCTCAGCGGTATCACGGCACCATAATCTAAAGTCTGTTGCGACTTGATCATTACGGCTTCGGCCTGTATGTAATTTTTTAGCTAAATCATCTACTTTTTCGATTAATGCAGCTTCAACATGCGAGTGAATATCCTCTGCGCCCGATGTAGCTACAGCGAGTGGATCAGCTTTTACTTCTTCAAGTAACTCATACAATGCTGCAACGAGTTCTTTGTGCTCATCACTCGATAACACATTAACTTGCTCAAGTGCGCCAGCCCATGCCACAGAGCCGATAATATCTTGCTCTGCTAACTGATAATCGAAGGGAAGAGAGTCGTTAAATTGCTTAAACGCCTCATCTGGACCCGTAGAAAAACGTCCGCCCCATAATGCCATGAAATATCTCCAAACCCTGTATTGCCCCTTTTACAGGGGCGTAATAATTTACTTTTTAGCGAGTGCTGAAATTCTGCTTGAAAGCGAGAATAAACGAATAAAGCCTTCAGCGTGTGATTGGTCATACACATCATCTTCACCAAATGTGGCAAATGCTTCGCTATATAAACTATTTGGCGACTGCTTTTGAACCGCAGTTACTTGACCTTTATATAATTTAAGTACGACTTCACCTGTTGCCACTTTAGAAAGCGCTTCTGCACCGGCTAAAATAGAATCTTTAAGTGGTGTAAACCAGCGGCCGTCATATACTAAATGCGAAAATTCACCACCCAGCACTTCTTTCCATTTACGGCTTGCTTTATCAAGCACTAGCTCGTCAATTGCTTGAAGTGCTGCCATGATAACTGTACCGCCGGGCGTTTCGTAGCAACCGCGTGACTTCATGCCTACCAAACGGTTTTCTACAATATCAACACGACCAACACCATGAGGTGATGCAATATCGTTTAATTTAACTAAACAGTCATATGGTTTAAGTTCTTCGCCATTTACAGCAACCACTTCGCCTTCAACAACTTTTAAAGTTACGAGTTCTGATTTATCTGGTGCTTGCTCTGGAGAATTAGTCCATGTCCATACTTGCTCAGTTGGTTGACACCATGGGTCTTCAAGCTCGCCACCTTCGTGTGAAATATGCCATGCGTTAGCATCACGGCTGTAAATTTTTGTCGCTGATGCTGAGCACGGAATGTCACGATCCGCCAAGTAATCAAGTAATGACTCACGGCTCGATAAGTCCCACTCACGCCATGGCGCAATTACTTTTAAATCAGGTGCGAGTGCTGCAAAGCATGATTCAAAACGAACTTGGTCATTACCTTTACCAGTACAACCATGAGAAAGTGCATCAGCGCCTACTTTACGCGCTATTTCAACTTGCGCTTTAGCTATAATTGGGCGCGCCATAGAGGTACCTAATAAATAAGTGCCTTCATAAATTGAGCCCGTTTTAAGTGTTGGGTAAATGTAATCACTTACCATTTCATCTTTTAAGTCAACTACATAACATTCAGATGCACCAGAGGCAATTGCTTTAGCTTCTACGCCTTCAAGTTCTTCTGCCCCTTGACCTACATCTGCTACAAACGCAACAACTTCACAACCATAGTTTTCTTTTAACCATGGCACAATAGCCGATGTATCAAGACCACCTGAATAGGCTAAAACGACTTTTTTAATTGAACTCATAGGTGTTCCTTAACAAAATTTGGATTTAATAATGTAACTAGCAGAGCATTTTGCGCGTGCATACGATTCTCTGCTTGTTGAATAATTTTAGATGCTGGACCATCCATTACCTCTGAGGTAATTTCAAATTCACGGTGCGCCGGTTGGCAGTGTAATACCGTCGTAGCACCGGTTTGATCTAGCAATGCCTGATTTAGCTGATATGGCATATACTTGGCTTTAACTTGCTCAATTGGTGTTGTATTACCCATTGATACCCAAGTATCTGCGTAAACAACATTTGCGCCAACAGCAGCTTCAACTCTGTCGCTCACCATAACTGATGCACCGTTCATTGCTGCAATCTGCTCTGCTTTTTTAAGTATTTGTGAATCTGGTGAGCACCCTTTTGGTGTTACAGCTACAAAATCTGTACCTAGTGTAGCTGCTAACAACATCAATGAATGAGTTACGTTATTACCTTCACCTAAGTAAGCAACTTTAAGCTCACTTACATCTCCATGTACTTCTTGAAGCGTTAAAAAATCAGCGAGTGCTTGGCACGGGTGATACAAATCACACAAACTATTAACCACCGGTACCGATGAATATTCACCTAATGTAGTTAGCGTACTGTGTTGATTAACACGCGCTACAATCCCGTCAGCCCATGTTGAAATATTAAGAGCGAAATCTTTAATTGATTCGCGTGCACCCATAGCGCCATTTTGCTGATCTAAATAAACCGCGTGACCACCAAGACGATTAATACCTATATCAAATGATAAACGCGTACGTAAACTTTGTTTTTCAAATAACGTTACAACCGATTTACCAGCTAATACTTGGCTGTATTTCTCTGGTTTTACTTTAATGTCTTGCGCTAACTTTAGTAAATTAAGTGCGCCTTCTTGGTCTAATTCTAAACCGGTTAAAAAATTCTTAAACATAATAAACCTATGGTGTAATTTTAGTTCCGACATGCTTGCCTTCAAGCAAGTCAGTTAAATTTTCTGGCTTTTGCCAGCTGGAAATATACACACCGCGTCGTAAATGTTGGGCAGCGTGAAGGCTGGTCTTAACTTTGACCTCCATCCCGCCCACAATTACTCCTTCATCTATTAAAGTATCAATGTGTTTTGTGTCAAGTTGATGTAAGGGCTGCTTATTTGCGTCAAGCACCGCTTCTACATCAGTCATAAAAATAAGTTCTGCGTTTAAATTACTAGCAATAGCCGCTGCAGCTTCATCAGCATTTACGTTATACCAAAGGCCTTGCTCATCAAAACCGATAGAGCTAACGATCGGTAGCCTGCCAATTTTAAGTAAATCGTTAATAATAGAATCATCGTTACTTGTACATTTACCTACTAAACAAAGTGCTTTTAACTTTTGAGTAGCAGTAACACCCGCTTCATACAAACTTAACCCAACCGGTTTATGCCCTGCACTAATAGCCTGAGTCATTAATTGTTTATTGGCACAACCTGCTAGTGCACCTACGATGTAAGGCATTTGCTCTGCAGGGCTGATACGCAAACCTTGGTGCTTAGCACTGGCAAAACCAGCTTCTTTTAGCCAAGTATCAACAAGTGCACCGCCACCGTGTACAATTACAAACTGAGCATTTTGTTGCTCATTAAGTACATCAAACAATGCTTTAGCCGCGTTTTCTGTATTAAGTACAGCACCACCTAGTTTAATAACCCACGTTTTTTTACTCATTTAAAACGCTCCTTTTAAGCCCGTGGTATGCTCTAAATTCATTGATAGATTAATACACTGTAAAGCTTGACCTGCAGCGCCTTTTAATAAATTATCTATTGCTGCAATAACAATTAATTGCGATCCTTGCTGCTGCCAACCAATATCAACATAAGGTTGCTTAGCTACACCTTTTATTGATGGGATTTTATCGCCTAATAAACGAATAAGTGGCTCATCGGCAAGTACCTGATACGCTTGTGTTACTTGCTCACTTGTTACCTCAGGCTTTAACTGCACATAAATAGTTTCTAAAATACCACGAGGAAAATTGCCTAAGTGCGGCGTAAATAAGACTTGGTGACCAAGATGTTGCTCAATTTCAGGACCGTGGCGATGATTAAACAAACCATAAGGTGCAAGCGACACTTCACAAAAATGCGTTCCTACACTGGCTTTACGCCCTGCGCCGGTAACTCCCGATACCGCATTAATAATAATACTCTGTTCGCTTAATAAACCGGCTTGTTGCAAAGGCTTTAATGCATTTAGTGCGGCCGTTGGGTAGCATCCAGCAACAGCGACTAACCGTGCATTGGCAATAGCTTCGCCATTCCACTCAGCTAAACCATAAGCAGCTTTATTTAATAGCTCAGGATGTTGGTGCTCAAAACCATAATATGTAACGTAATCATCATTGCTTGCAAGGCGATAGCCACCAGATAAATCAAATACCTTTTTACCCATTGCTAAAAAACGCGGTGCTAAATCAACACTCACTTTATGGTCTGTACATAAGCACACATAGTCAGCACTAGTTTGAATGTAATCAAAAGCTGATTCACCAAGAGGGAGTAATGGTAAGTCGAGCAAGCCTAGATGTTCAGGATATAAATCACTTAGCAATTTATTTTTATCTAAGCTGCCTTCTGATACATAACAACCCGCTAAAGTTAAGTTTGGGTGTTTAGCAACTAAACTTGCTAACTCTGCGCCGCTGTAACCGCTTGCGCCAATAATCACTACATTCATTTGTTACTCGTTATCTTAAAATTAGTTGTTACTTGTCTATCTTGTTCGCTTAAACTAGCCTTGGCGCTAATTTAGCCTTTTATTAATGAATTTTGATTATCGTCGCATTGTTTTCATAACGTTACTTTAATATATTTATGCTTAAAAAGTGAATTGATATTCATCATAAATACTTTTATATTGTTATGCAATTAAATTGAATACTTATTTTGGATTTTTTTATGCCTTTGCCATCGTTTATTTCTATGTATCAACAATTGATTGCAGCTCCGTCTATCAGTGCAATTGAAGATAGTCAGTGTATGAGTAATAAAAGCGTAATTGAACTACTTGCGAGGTGGTGCGAAACACTTGGCTTTACATGTGAAATCATTGAATTAGAAGGAGGTAAAGGTCGCTATAACTTATTAGCTAAACGTGGCAAAGGAGATGGTGGATTAATGCTCGCGGGCCACACCGATACTGTCCCGTTTGATGATAGTCGCTGGAATCATAATCCGTTTAAACTTACCGAACTCGACAATAAATTATATGGGCTCGGTAGCATTGATATGAAAGGTTTTTTTGCGTTTGTATTACAAGCGATTAGTGAACTTGATGAAAAGCAGCAAACCCAGCCTATCTTAATACTCGCCACTGCCGACGAAGAAACCACAATGGCAGGTGCACAGCAAATATGTAAGCACCCAAATTTAAAACCTGCGCGATGTATAATTGGTGAACCTACTGATATGACACCGGTATTTACACATAAAGGACATATGAGTACAGCGATTAGAGTAATTGGACGCTCAGGTCATAGCTCTGATCCCGAACGTGGTCTCAACGCCATAGAAATCATGCATAAAGTGACTTCAAAATTATTGTTCTTAAAAGAGCAGTTAAAGCATAAGTATTCATTAAGCCACTTTGAAATACCTTACCCAACATTAAATTTTGGTAATATTCATGGCGGCGACAACGCTAACCGAATTTGTGCTTGCTGCGAAATGCATATAGATATGCGCCCATTACCAGGTTTGAGTGTAAAAGAGTTACAAGCATTAATACTTGATGCAACGAAAGAGATAAATCAACAATACCCCAATGCGGTCAGCGTAATTGATTTACACGAGCCAATACCAGCCTTTACTGGCAACACCGACAGTGCTTTAGTGATATTAGCTGAAAAAATAGCAGGGCAAAAAGCAATAGCTGTTAATTACTGTACTGAAGCACCTTTTATTCAGCAATTAGGGTGTGAAACAATCGTTATGGGGCCGGGCTCAATAGATCAAGCCCATCAGCCTGATGAGTTTTTAGCAATGGAAAAAATAAAACCGTCACAAAAAATTATCAGTAACATTATTAAAGCCAGCTGTTTTAATATCAATTAACTTAATTAAGTGCCCTATTTTGAGATAAAAAAATCTTATCGATGACAACAGAAAATAATTATTTAGAGCAACTAGATACAAAATTTTTTGCCTAGTTCTAGCGTAATTTCCTTAACGTTAAATAGACCCTATATTTAAGCGGATTGGTATTACTCCTGTGTTCATACAGTTGTAAATAAGAAATTAGCGTTAGGTTTAATCCCTCAAGTTTATTAAGTAACCAAGTAAAAAAAAGACGCAATTAAGCGTCTTCTTGTTTTAAATTACACCCTATTAGCTACATATACTTACTGAGGTACTTTTTAAATACAGGATCTGTTTTAGCTAGTTCTTTTTGCTCGGCTAAAATATCTTTTAAAATAGCGCCTGATGTAAGTGGGTTTGCAAGGACCACTCTAAATACAACAGTAGGTTGATTATCGTATTTAGATGGCGTTAGGCGTGTACGTGATACAAACGAGCGACCAGACTCCCGCTGACGCTTTTGCATACTCGCAGTAAAACGATTAAGTGATGCAAAAATGTCTAAACGTGTTGTTGCATCAGCATCTTTTATTGCCTGCTTAATCTGTTTAGGTACATAACGATACGTTAGTAAACACAGCTCAGGCTCTGAAATAAGTTCGAAATCTTCATCTGCTTTAATTAAACCAGCAAAATAATGTGCTTTTTTTATACTACGATCGATTAACATCTCGTAGCCTTTACGACCAATAACACGTAAGCAAGCATGTACTAACATCGCCATACCTGGGCGACTACCTTCAAGCGTGTGACTACCTAAGTCTTTTGAACCTTTACGTAATATATACTCAGCATGGTGCTCTATTGCATCAGTTGCAGCAGGATCTTTAAATAAAACTAAACCAGCGCCCATGGGTACATACATTTGTTTGTGTGCATCAATGGTAATTGAATCTGCTCGCTCAATTCCTTTTAATAAAGGACGATGCGTGTTTGATAAAAGCGTCGCTCCTCCCCATGCAGCATCTACATGAAAATGGCAGTTAATATCTTGTGCCAAATCGGCCATTTCGTCCAGTGGGTCAATATTACCGGTTTCGGTTGTCCCCGCGACCCCAATAATGGCCATTACTTTAATGCCTTGCGCTTCAAGCTCACGTGCTTTTTCGCGCATCGCTATTACATCGACTTTATTATTTTCGCAGGTTTTAATACCAATTAAGTTATCGCGACCAATGCCGAGTAAATCAACCGATTTACCTAATGAATAATGTCCACGTTCTGATATTAATACCGCTAAACCTTTATAGCCATAATGCAGCATACCGGCAATTAAGCCTTGTGCGCCTATACCTCTAAAATCGCCATCCGGTTTTAATAAACGGTTTCGCGCAATCCAAAGCGCAGTAATATTAGCAACCGTACCACCAGAGCAAAATGCACCTAATGAGGTTTTAGCACTGTGCATCCATTTAGAATAAAATGAATCTTCTTGCCCATAAGCTAGATGATGCATCATCCCAAGTACTTGACGTTCAAGAGGCGTAAACGCTTTAGATGTTTCTATTTTTACTAGATTTTGATTTAGCCCTACCATCAGTTTTGACAGCGGTAATAAAAAATGCGGCAAAGCAGAGGTCATGTGACCAATAAAGCTAGGCGCAGCTGTATGCACAGAATGCGCAACAAGTTGCTCCATAATGTCTTGGGCATAAGCAGATACAAACGTTGGATCTTCTGGGATCACTGCCGATTGAAAGTCTTTTTCTATTTCATGTAATGGTTTTTCAATTGCCGCAATATTTTCGTTTAAGAAACCTGCTAAATTACTCGAAATTTCAAGCTCGATTTTGCTTAAAGTTGAGTCTGGCGCTTCAGGTACAGTAAATATACGCTTAAGGCTTTCTTTAGAGGCGACGGCACAACGCTTTTGATCCATCTCAATACCTAGTGTGTGTAGCTAAAACACGTGTTTGTCTATGAAACACGCCAAATTAAGGCGTTATTTTAAGTAACAGTGTTTTTAATTAATTGCGCTAACTTTACTGCAATATAACTAAAATGTCTCGCTTAAAGCCATAAAAGCAGACAAAGACATGACAAAAAAGTGATAATTTAATTAATATTTAAGCCTTGCCAATAAATAAGAATTAATTATTGGGCATTTATATATTTTGCGTATAATAAAAAAATAACAAAAAAGGGAAGCACATGCTAAAAGGAAGAGTAAGGGTAAGTTGGTTAATGGCGGGTTTTAGTCTATTTTTAATCAGTTTACTTACCTACGTTTATTATACTTACCAAACAACACGCGCAGATATAATGCACTCTGTTGATACGCGCTTACTTAACGCAGCCACCAGTGTTAAGCATATACTCGGCGATACATACCTAAATAAAGTTAATCAGGGAAAAACGATTAGTTTTTCTGATTATCAAAAAAAGAGTAAGCAACTTTCTGACTTTGCCCAAGCACTCAACATTGCTTATGTATACGCGATGGTACTTCAAGATAACAAAGTCTACTTTAGTGCATCGAGTTATACAAAAGAAGACCAAAGCAATGGCAAAGTAACCCAGTTTTTAGATCTTTACCCTGAAGCCACTAAGGCGAACATTAGTGCTTTTTATTCGACAGAGCCTGTATTTGAAATATCAGCAGATCAATGGGGACATTTTAAAACTATTTTTATCCCTTATGTTGATAGCACTAATGGTAAAACCTACATAACAGGTGCTGATATCACCATTTATGATTTAAACCAAAAACTTAAAGAAAGTGTATCAAAGGCGGCCGCTATGGCGAGCTTCTTTTTCTTTATCGCTATACTTGTTGCAACTATTTATATTTACTTACTCAAACGATCTTTAGCAACAGACTCCAGTACGGGCTTTGCAAATCATATAGCGCTTGAATACTTCCTAAAGCAAAGTAATGCGCACCATATGCAATTAGCTGTTATTTGGATTAACGAAATTGAAGACATAAATAGCTTTTATGGCACTGAGGTGGGCGATAAAGTAATGAAAAACTTGCTCATGCATTTTAAAAGTCGCTGCTCTGCTCGTTGTCATATTTATCGCTTAGCGACCAATAAACTGGTATTACTTGCACCAAAAGAAATTCCGTACGATGAGTTTAACGACTTAATCGAAACCTACAACTTTAATACCCCACTATTAACCGACCCGTTTATTTATATTACGTTGTGTGCCGGTATAGCCAGCGGTAACAAATCTTTGTTATTAGAAAATGCCCATATTGCGGCACTGCAAGCCAAACAAGGTCGTCATACCGTTGTTAATTACTCAAAAGCACTTCACGATGTAAAAGTGCAATATCAATACAATGTAGAAATGGCTAAAGAGGTTCGCGAAGCATTTGATAACAATCGTATTGTCCCTTACTTTCAACCTATTATTGATATAAACACTAAACGCGTAGTGCAGTATGAATGTTTAGCGCGCATGGTTACAGCAAGTGGTGAAATACTCAAGCCAGAGGCTTTTTTAAATGTAGTTACCCGTTCAAGAATGGATGGCTTGTTGACCCGTACTATATTCTCACAATGTATTAGCCGCTTTAGAAAAACAGATATTTGCTGGAGCTTAAATATAACCGCGCAAGATATGCTTGATCCTAGTTTGAGCGAATTTATAGCCGACGAATTAAAACGTTATCCACACCCGAGTAACATCACCTTAGAATTATTAGAAACACAAGCTATAGCTAATTTTTCAGAGGTAAAAGCATTCATAGGAATGGTTAAAACAAAGGGTGTAAAAGTAATCATTGATGATTTTGGCAGTGGTTATTCAAATATTTCTAACGTACTAAAACTTGAAGTTGATGGTATTAAGTTAGATGGGGCCTTAATAAAACAAATTGTTAACGATAAAGATATCTATTTGTTTATTGAACACATAGCAAGCTTTGCAAACCAACTTGGCTTACAACTCACAGCCGGTTCAGTAGAAAATACAACCATAGTGACCGCACTGAAAAAAGCGAATGTGACGCTGATGCAAGGTATTTATTTTGCTCCCCCAGCGCCACATGTTAATTCTCAAAGTGATGAAGAATTAATGAGCTAAATTGGTCATCACATTAGGTTAAATTAATAATGAGTCGGTGGCTTTGCTGGCCACTGGCCCAATATTTACGCTCAAAAGGCGTAATTGCATCGTCTGACTCATAAAGCGTTACTTCGCAAGGGTTGCCTGTTAATTCAAGTGCCCTAGCAAACTCCTTAACGTAAATATCCCAATTGCTGCGCACTTCTAATTGACCACCTAACTTAACAATAAATGGAAAAATAGCCGCGCCATGCCAGCGTCTACGAATATGCTTAGACTTAGGCCATGGATTTGGATACAACAAGTAATGGTGCGTAGGTTGCCAATTAGCAGCAACCGCTAAACGCCAAAAATCATTTAAATCAGCTTGAACTAAAATATATTGCCCGCTGTCGGTTTGCTTGTACTCAACATCGTGCTTATCTAATCGGTGTGATGACTTATCAATACCAATGACAAGTGCATCAGGATGGCGCTTAGCTAAGTTAGCTGAGCTTTCACCCACGCCACAGCACGAGTCTAAAATAAGCGGGCCATTAAAGGCCTGTACTTTAGCGTTTACTTCATCAAATGCGGCCTGAGTATGCGCTGCAATCGGTTTTTTAAACTCAGCCTCTAAGTGCTTATTTACTATTTCATCAAGCTTTTCGTGAATACCCGCTTGATTAGATACAATACTACGTGAATTTGCATCACTCATTAGTGTCTTAGCCCCACACCTTTTTTAATTAATGTAAGCGCTAATGTAAATAACGCTGTTATAAATACTAAAATAACCCCAAGCGCCACGCTTAAATCGACATCCGACACGCCTAAAAAGCCATAACGAAATGCGTTAACCATGTAAATTATAGGATTGATTTGTGATACATTTTGCCAAAATTCAGGCAATAACGATATAGAATAAAACACCCCTCCTAAGTAGGTTAATGGCGTTAGTATGAAGGTGGGGATAATGCTTATATCGTCAAAGCTATTTGCATAAATTGCATTAATTAAACCACCTAAAGCAAATACAGCCGAGGTTAAAATAACGGTCGCCATAATTACAAAAATATTATGAATTTGAATATCAACAAATAACAACGACACACAGGTAACTATAAAGCCCACCATAATACCGCGCGTCATACCACCGCCCATATAACCAAGCACGATAATGTAGTTAGGCACAGGTGCAACTAAAAGCTCTTCAATGCTTTTTTGAAACTTTGTTGAATAAAAACTAGAGGCTACATTGGAATAGGAATTAGTAATAACCGACATCATTATAAGACCAGGTACAATAAACTCCATGTAGCTAAAGCCACCCATATCGCCAATCCGTGAACCAATCAAGTTACCAAAAATAACAAAATATAAGCTCATCGTAATTGCCGGTGGTACTAAGGTTTGCACCCAAATACGTAAAAAACGAATGCACTCTTTAATCCATAAACTCTTTAAGGCTACGCCATATTTAAACATTTATTCGCCCCGCCCTTGCTCTAATAATCCTACAAATAATTCTTCTAGTCTGTTCGCTTTATTTCGCATACTCAAAACAGTATTACCTTGAGTTGTTAATGCACTAAATACCGCATTTAACCCCTGAGATTTAGCGACTTCAACTTCAACAGTGTGATCGTCCGTCATGGTAAATTTATAGCCTTCAAGCGTGACAGGGTTTGCAGGCATTTTTAAATCTAAAATAAAGGTTTCTTTATCAAGCTTTGCAAGCAACGCTTTAATTGTGGTGTTTTCAACAATTCGGCCATTATCGATTATGGCGATGTTTTTACACAGTAACTCAGCTTCTTCAAGGTAGTGTGTGGTTAAAATAATCGTTACGCCTTGCTCATTTATTTGGCGTAAAAAATCCCACATTGAACGGCGAAGTTCTATGTCTACACCTGCTGTTGGTTCATCAAGTATAAGCAGTTTTGGCTCGTGCATAAGTGCGCGGGCAATCATTAAACGGCGTTTCATACCGCCTGAAAGCGTACGCGCTTGTTTGTCTTTTTTCTCTAACAAACCAAGCTGCGCTAGGTATTTATCGGCGCGCTTGTGGGCTTCGCCGCGTGGCACACCATAATAACCGGCTTGGTTAACCAGTATTTGGCTAAGCGTTTCAAACTGGCTGAAGTTAAACTCTTGCGGCACGAGTCCTAAATGCGCTTTTGCAGCTTCTAGCTCGGTATCAATATCACAACCGAATACCTCTACTTTGCCTTTTGTTTTATTAACAAGTGACGAAATAACACCAATAGTAGTTGATTTACCTGCTCCGTTTGGACCAAGTAAAGCGAAAAAATCGCCCTCTTCAACTTGTAAATCAACGCCTTTAATAGCCTCAACACCATTTTTATAAACCTTGGTAAGGCCTTTTATATTTAAAGCAATATTTTGCTTATTCATTATTTACCCTCACCATAACCCCAACGTTTTGTTAGGTTATGTTCAATGTTTAAATGATCTAAAATTCTCGCCACCATAAAATCAACTAAGTCTTCAATACTTTGTGGCTTATGATAAAAACCAGGCGCTGCTGGCATAATTGTCACCCCTAAACGAGATAACTTAAGCATGTTTTCTAAATGAATTTCGTTGAATGGTGTTTCGCGAGGCACTAAAATGAGCTGTCCGCGTTCTTTAATTACCACATCAGCGGCGCGTTCTAATAAATTATCTGACGCCCCCACTGCAATTGCAGAAACCGACCCAGCACTACACGGACATACCACCATTTTTTTAGGTGCAGCTGAGCCCGAAGCCACAGGGCTAAACCAGTTATCTTTACCGTATACTTTTAGCTGCTCAGGTTTGGCATTAAACAGCGTACTTAACTGCTCAGTGGCTTTATCTTCATTACCAGAGAGCTTGATGTTTGATTCTGTATCAAGCACCACTCGCGCAGCACTTGAGATAAGTACGTAAACTTGAAATTGCTGCTCAAGCAATACTTCAAGTAACCTAAGCCCATAAGGCGCACCCGATGCACCACTAAAAGCGAGCGTAATTTTATCTTTAAATTGCACGTTATTCTCCGCTGTATTTAGCTGCTAAACCATTAACAAGGTGTTGATGAAGGCCATTAAAACCGCCATTGCTCATAATTAAAATGTGTTGATTAGGCTCAATATTTTCAAGCACTGCATCAATAATTGTTTGTGTACTGTTAAAGCACTGCATACCCGCTTTATCTGCTTGTTCTTTTAGCGACCAATTTAGATTCTCTGGTTCAAAAAGTAGTACCTCGTCAGCATCACGCAGTGAATCTAATAATGTATGTTGGTGTACGCCCATTTTCATGGTGTTTGAGCGCGGCTCTAAAATAGCGATAATTTTTTCATCGCCTACTTTTGCGCGCAAGCCCGCAAGCGTTGTTTTAATTGCCGTTGGGTGATGCGCAAAGTCGTCATACACTTTAATATTATTTATATCAGCCTTAAGCTCCATACGCCTTTTAGGGCTAATAAATTCTCCTAACGCATCAATACTATGATCAATGGCTATACCCACATGGCGCGCAGCAGCTATAGCCATTATCGCATTTTTAACATTATGCTCGCCTATTGCTTGCCAGCGAACAACTCCCTGCTTTTCGCCATTAAGTAATACATTAAACTCACTACCATCGGCTTTTATTAGCTCATAATTCCAATCAACACCGAGCGTTTCGCTTTCGCTCCAAAGCCCTTGTGCTATTACGTCATTAAGCGCTACGTCTTGCTTTGGCCAAATTACCTTGCCGCTTTGGGGTAATGTACGCATTAAGTGATGAAATTGTTTTTTTATTGCGTTTAAATCTTCAAAAATATCAGCATGATCAAATTCAAGGTTATTTAAAATAAGCGTACGTGGGAGGTAATGCACAAACTTACTGCGCTTATCAAAAAAAGCAGTGTCGTATTCATCGGCTTCAATAACAAAAAATGGCGTTTCGCCCACTTTCGCTGATATACCAAAGTTTTGTACTATGCCGCCAATTAAAAACCCAGGCTTTAAGCCAGCGTATTCTAATACCCATGCCAACATACTCGCTGTGGTTGTTTTTCCATGGGTCCCTGCTACAGCAAGCACCCATGAGTTTTGCAATAAATTATGTTTAAGCCATTCAGGACCTGAAGTATAAGGCAGACCTTTATCAAGGACATATTCAACACACGGGTTACCACGGCTCATTGCATTACCAATAACCACCATATCAGGCTTTGGATCTAATTGAGATACGTCATAGCCTTGGGTTAATTCAATACCAAGATCTTCAAGTTGCGTACTCATTGGCGGGTAAACGTTTTGATCAGAGCCGGTTACTTTATGACCCAACGATTTAGCTATGGCTGCAATACCACCCATAAACGTGCCACAAATGCCCAAAATATGTATATGCATATACTTTCCTTAAATCGCGTGACCACTTTACAGTAATGTAAAGTTTAATGGCGCTATAATGCCAAAATTAGTGCTGAGTTACCATTGCGAGTAAGCATTTCACTCATGCCAAAAAACAACACTTTAATAACAAAAAAGCCTTCTTAAGTTAGAAGGCTTTTTTGTTCGTCGGTGGTTAACTACATTGTCAAAAATACAATCAAGCCAACACCTAGTAATAAGCGGTATATTACAAACGGCAGCATACCCATTCGCTCTATCACTTTCAAAAACATAAATATACATGCATAAGCTGATAGGAACGATAACCCCACACCTAGTAATAACGTGTTCCAATCTACAACATGATCGCCTAGCGCAAGCTCTATTGTGTAATATAGCCCCATCATAGAAATAATAGGAATTGCCAGTAAAAACGAAAAACGCGCTGCGCTTTGCTTATTCATTCCAAGCATTAAACCAGCAGTCATGGTAATACCTGAGCGAGAAGTTCCCGGGATCATTGCAACAGCTTGTGCAAAACCGATGAGAAGCGCTGTTTTCCAATTAAGTTGGTAAATAGTTTTAATTTGCTTACCTTTTGCATCGGCGTACCAAAGGAGTAAACCAAATACAATGGTCGTTGTGGCAATAACCCATGCACTGCGTAAATACAATTCAACTAAGTCTTTTAGCAGTAAGCCTAAAATAGCCGCTGGAACAGTGCCTAAAATAATCCACCAGCCTAACTTACTATCATCTGTAGTACCTTGTGCGCCAAATGATTTAAACCACCCAGTAAGTATATCGGCCACCTCTTTACGAAAATAAATAACGACCGCAATTAAAGTCCCAACGTGAACAGCGACATCAAATGCAAGCCCCTGATCTTCCCAGCCTAAAACTTGCGATGGTAGAATTAAATGCGCTGAACTCGATATAGGTAGAAACTCAGTAAACCCCTGAATGAGGGCTAAAATAATTATTTCAATAATACTCATGGGTTAGAAAACTCCACCTTCCATAATTTTTGTTGAGGGTTATTATACGCACTCCATAACTGGGCAATTGTTTGTTTAGCTACAGGGTGATAAAAATCAGGAGCAACCTCGCTCAGAGGCTGTAATACAAATGCATTTTTAGTTATTTCGTCACGGGGCAGTTGTGCAGGGCTTTGGCAAATTACATCGTCGTAAAACAGTAAATCTAAATCCAGTGTCCGAGGGCTAAATTTTTTGTCGCTGGCAGTACGGCCATTATCACGTTCTATTTGCTTTAGTAGAGCGCATACATCAGCCAATGCCATATTTGTTGTCGCTGCAACCACTGAGTTATAAAAATTATTACCAGCAAACCCCACCGCTTCACTCTCAAAAACAGACGAGTGAATAATTTTTTTAAAGTGGCTCTCAAGTGCGATTAATGCAGATTGCATGTAATGTACTTTATTTATATTTGACCCAAGGCTGATATAAATCTGCGCCATTTAGTTACTTACCTTAGCGCGTGTAATTTCAACACCTACAGTTTGCGCTTGCGCCACTGCTGCGGGTTTACTTACTTTAATTGTTACTTGTGGAGTATTAAATTCAGTCAAAATAATTTGCGCTAATTGTTCTACTAATGTTTCGAGTAATTCAACTGGTTTAGCAGTGCAGTGCTCAATAACTCGCTCACTTACTTTTGAGTAATCAAGTGCTAAATTAATATCGTCATTCGCAGCTGCGGGTTTAATATCACTCAGCATTTCAATATCAAAATAAAGGCTCTGTTTACTTTCTTTTTCAAAGTCGTACACTCCAATAATAGTGTCGACGTGCAATTGAGATATAAATACCTTGTCCATTGATACTCCAAATAACCAAAACGACTGAACTTGTTATATAAAGCATCAAAAAAATTAATGCTGTATATGCTTTAATCAGTGTTTAAATATGTAAAAAATCCTTCTACAATAGCAAAATAGCTAGGTTAGCTAGTAATGAAAGAAGCATAATAATTTTTACGATAAATTTTGCCGCCAATAATAGCCCAAAAGCAATACCAATTGCATTAAATGTGGTTGGTATAACAATAAAAAAGTAAGGAAGCGTGTGTTAGCCATTTTGATATTTGTTTTAGCTTATTTACTCGGGTCAATTTCATCGGCCATATTGGTGTCACGACTATTCTCCCTTCCAGATCCTCGAAGCCATGGTTCTAACAACCCTGGCGCAACTAATGTTTATAGATTGGGAGGTGCATTACCTGCTTGCTTAGTGTTAATTTTTGATATTTTAAAAGGAACGATTCCGGTCTGGGGCGCTTATTTTTTAAAGTTTGAGCCATTTGAGTTAGGTTTGATTGCAGTTGCTGCGTGTTTAGGACATATGTATCCACTGTTTTTTAGTTTCAGAGGCGGTAAAGCAGTCGCTACAGCATTTGGGTCATTGTTACCTATTGGTTTATCGCTGGCGGGTTTACTTATTTTTACGTGGTTAGTTATTATTGCAGTTACACGTTATTCATCACTTGCAGCATTGGTTACGGTCTCTTTAGCACCTTTGTATACTTGGCTAATAAAACCACTTTATACGTTACCAGTCGCTTTTATTACGATCTTAATTATTTTTCGTCATCGCACTAATATTATTAGGTTATTTAGTGGCGATGAACCAAAAGTGGGCACTAAAAAAGCACCCACAGATGAAAATAAAAACATTTAATATATCGAGTATCAAATAGCTTCCAAACTATCTATTGGCCAACGCGGTTTTGTTTTCATATCAAGCGTGGCAAATTGCCCTGCTTTTAAACGCTGCATACCCGCACAAGCAATCATTGCCCCATTATCGGTACAAAACTCAGTGCGAGGATAAAAAACCTCGCCTTTCATGCCCTTCATAACGCGCTCAAGCTGTAAACGAAGCTGTGTATTTGCACTTACTCCGCCTGCAATGACTAAACGTTTAATACCTGTTTGTTTAAGTGCTCGCTTACATTTAATAACAAGCGTATCAATAACTGCAGTTTGAAATGCATGCGCTATATCGGCTTTAGTTTGTTCGTCATCATCATTTTCACGAATAGTGATTGATGCAGCTGTTTTTAAACCACTAAAACTAAAATCAAGGCCTGGCTTATCGGTCATCGGACGAGGAAATACAAAGCGTTTAGCAACACCTTGTTCAGCCATTTTAGCTAAGCGCGGACCACCGGGGTAATCAAGACCAAGCAACTTAGCCGTTTTATCAAAAGCCTCACCTGCAGCATCATCAACCGACTCACCTAGTACTTCGTATTGTCCAATACCTGCTACTTTAACCATCATGGTATGACCGCCAGATACTAATAAAGCAATAAACGGAAACTTAGGGATATTTTCCTCAAGCATAGGGGCAAGTAAATGCCCTTCCATGTGATGAACCGCTACCGCAGGAATATCCCACCCGTATGCTAGAGAGCGGCCAATGGAGGTACCTACAAGTAGTGCGCCAACCAAGCCAGGTCCAGCAGTATAAGCAATACCATCTAAATCTTCAGGGCCACAACCAGCTTGCGCAAAAGCAGCATCTATAAGCGGTAGCGTTTTACGAACATGATCGCGTGATGCAAGCTCCGGCACTACACCGCCATAATCAGCGTGTACTTTTACTTGGCTATATAATTGATGAGCTAACAAGCCTTTTTCATCATCGTATATTGCTATACCCGTTTCATCACACGACGATTCAATGCCTAAAATTCGCACAGTATTTCTCCAGCCTTTTTAAATTATTACTAAACTATTTTTATAACGAAAGACCAATATTTGTTTGGCCATCTTCAAGGGCAAACTTTTTAAGTGCCTTTACGCTATCGGAGGTAATACGCCCCATATTCTCTACAAAATCAATTAGCTCACCCAATACTTCAATCTCGTACTGCATTAATGGGTGCTCTCTAACGGCGGTATTATCTGCGATTTCACCTTCAACTGTCATTTGGTATTCAATAAAACGCGCAACGGTCGCTTGCGATATTTTACTTACACTAATGAACTCTTGCTCGTCTTGCGCCATTAAACCGTGCATTAAGCTAAGTAACGACGTTGCTGCATCAATAGCTGGATACGTACCAAACATATCAAAATCAGCAAGTTCAGGAACATTTGGCTCTATTTTTTCAACTTGTTTCTCGAGATCTATTTTACTTTTAGGTAGTAATATTTTTTCCCAACAAACATTAAGCGAATTTCGTAATAAGGTTTCGTCACCAAACCCTGTTGCTTCGCTAAATAAACCGTAATTTGGCAGCATTCGCTCAATTAAAGCACTCGCTAAAACGGCTTTTTGTAAATAGTTTAGCTCTCTAATACGCTGAAAATTATTTGCTTTAGTCATTCTTTAATGTCTCACATGACCAACAAAAATCAAATGTTGATCCATTATGCTCATTACAGTTAGGGCATACCCAATCTGGAGCGGATTGTTTTACTTGTTGATAGTTTACCAATATTTGTCGCGCATGGCGCTCTTTTATCGCATAAACCTGCACGCTAACTTGGGTTTGATCAAATGGGATTTCTCCCATTGCGCCTTGCAACATCTCTCCTTTAATTTGGCATTCAATACCACTTGTTTGTATTAAACCTTTAAGAATATTAGCTTCAAGGGTATTTTCGGCTTTATAAATTGTTACCCATTGAAAAGAGCCTACTGTTTCGTTTGTATTATTAGTATTTTGCAATTTCCACCTCGTTTATTTTATGTATACAATATCTTGCGTTACGCTGTACAAATTAAAGCTAGTAATACCACTTAAGGATACATTATGACACTCACCACTCCAGGTTTACTTTTTCCTGCAATATCATTGTTATTACTTGCCTACACAAACCGATTTTTAGTATTAGCACAATTAATTCGGGAACTAAATGCACGAGAAGGAGAGTCAATTCGTCCCGTTGTCGTCGCGCAAATAACAAACTTGAGAAAGCGTATTAAGCTAATTAGAACTATGCAAGTATATGGTGTGGCATCATTTTTATTATGCACTTTATCCATGTTTGCACTATTTATTGAATTTAATACAGCGGGCATTATTTTATTTGGTGTTAGCTTAACTTGCTTAAGTTTATCGTTATTAACCTCTTTATTTGAAATCCACATATCATGTGATGCTATTGAAATAGAACTCCAAAGCATAGAAAACAAACCATTAAGCAACCGTGTTAATCGTAACTTTGTTAAATAAAAAGCTGATATGTGTCAATGTTCATTCAACTATTCGTAAATTGTGCTTAATCAATACCCTATTATGTGGCATACTTTTTTCTTAATTTAGAATGTTCGTCTTTACTAGAATATATAAAAAATTGATTACAAAGCCTTTTTTATGATTTACTTATCCCTAAAAAGGATACTAGGTAAGTAATAAATCATGAGTTTCAAGGCTAAAGGATAATACTTTTTAACAATTTACCTCTTTGATAAATATTAAAAGGGGGATATCCTGACCAAAATTTGTCATAAATTTGCAAACGCATTTAGATATTAAATTTTACTATTTTGTTTAGCTAAAAATTAATATAATTGATGTTCGCGGCATCCGCGACTTACTTATAAAAAGGGACTATAAAGTGAGATTTGAACAATTAGAACAATTTGTAGCACTCGGCATACTACGCCATTTCAGACAAGCAGCAGAACAAACCCAAATCAGCACCTCCGCACTTACGCGAAGTATTCAAACACTTGAGGATGAAATGGGATACGAACTAGTTAAACGTTCAACTCGTTCTGTAAAGCTAACTCAGCAAGGTGAGCTATTCCTTGATTACGCAAAAAACACTTTATCTGAGCTAGAGCTTACTAAAAAGCTTATTTTTCAATCCGTAAGTGGAAAAACAGGTGAGAAATTAATTATTGGTTACACCAATAAAGCAAGTAATGTTGTACCTATTTCTTGCGGGCAATTTTTAGCACAGTACCCACATGTAAAAATAGAAATGCAACTGCAAGAAGAACACGAACTGAGCCGAAAGCTTCAACTAGGTGAAATTGATATTAGCGTATATTCACAAGCGATTAATAGTATTGGCAGTGATATACATTTACCAGATCAACTCATTTTATTCGTATCTAAAAATCACCCATTAGCTCAAAAAAATGACATTAGTAAGCACGACCTTGATAGCTTCCCGATGTATGGTTGCTTTTCGCAATCAAAACAAGTTCAAACAATGCTAAATGAAGCAATTGACTCTTTAAATAAGTCATCAAGCATTAAAGTGGGTAGTATTGAACAGGTCATAGCTGGTTTAGAAAAGTCAGACCACTTTGCTATTGCTAGCATAGAGCATACGAATGCTGTAGCAGAGCACTCTGAGTTAATTCAGCTAAAAACAAATAAGAGTTTAAGCCACGAACAGTTAGTCGTACAAACAAACAAACAGACAGCTGTTAATGAACATATAGATCAACTGTTATCTCTCATTAAAAAAGCCGCAACGACAATCAACTAACCTCGTTTTGTCTTGAGATAAGTGCGACACAAAGTGATAGCTTTTAACTTCTTTTGAGCTACACTGTCGCACCTTCAAAAAATGACCCACTTGAATGATTAACTTTTCAGCCGACGATACTTATTTAAATGATATCGAAGAGCTTGGCTACACTGTTATACCTAATGCTATAAATGAAGAGCTTATTATTGATTTAATGGCTGACTGTTATCGTATAAATCCTCAATTTAGCCTCGCTGGTATTGGCCGTTTAAATAATTTACAAATTGACGATACTATCCGCAAAGATAAGACCTTTTGGTTTGATGGTACCTCACAAGCGCAATTAACTTATCAAGCGACTATGGAAAGTATTCGTACAACGCTTAACCGTACTTTTTTCATGGGCTTATTTGACTATGAATGCCACTATGCAAAATATACTGAAGGTGATTTTTATAAAAAACACGTTGATGCTTTTAAAGGCCGCTCAAACAGAGTTTTTACCAGTGTGCTTTACCTAAATACTCCAGCACAAGGTGGTGAGCTTGTTGTCTACAAAACCAAAAGCAAAGAAATTGAAATAATAATAAAACCTCAAGCCGGTACATTGGTTTTATTTGAAAGTGAGCGTTTTGTACATGAGGTATTGCCAGCCATAGATAATCGTTATTCAATTGCTGGGTGGTTTAGAAAAAACGCATCTATCAGCGGCATTATTGATCCGCCTCGCTAAAAATGACTCAAACTAAATAGCCATTGGATACGAAAACAATAAACCTATAAAAATAGCTAATCCAACATAGTGATTATTTAAAAATGCTTTAAAACATGCCCCGCGCTCACGTTTGTGGATAAGTGTTTGCTGATAAAACAACAAACCAGCAGCGACACTTAATCCAACTCCAAATGCAGTTGATAGTTCATTAATAAAACCTATAAAAGCCACTATAACTACAAAGGTCATATTAAGGAAAAAAATGATGTGACGATCGTATTCACCAAACAAAATAGCCGTCGATTTAACGCCTATTTTTAAATCATCATCTCTGTCTACCATTGCATACATTGTGTCGTAGGCTACCGTCCAGCAAATATTAGCAATAAATAATAACCAAGCCTGTAAAGGAAGTGCATTTATCGAAGCCATATAAGCCATCGGTATTGCCCAGCCAAATGCTGCCCCGAGTACAACTTGAGGTAACTGTGTGTAGCGCTTCATAAACGGATAACAAAAGGCTAATGCCAACGCACCAAAAGAAAGTAAAATAGTATTAAAACTGAGTATCAACACTAAAATAAATGCTATGACTATTAATAGTAAAAACAAACTAAGTGCTTCACCACTGCTAACCAGCCCCGAAGCCAATGGACGCTGGGCGGTCCGCTTTACTGAGCCATCTATCTCTCTATCAGCAAAATCATTTATTACGCAACCTGCACTTCGCATAACGATAACGCCAAGCGTAAATACAACAAAGTTGACTAAGCTAGGCATTCCATCATTAGCAAGCCATAAAGCCCAATAGGTTGGCCAAAGTAACAATAGTGTACCAATTGGTTTATCTACACGCATAAGTTGTATGTAGTAAGGGAGATGCTGTGACTTTAAGGTTGCTAGCTTCATGAGTAAAGGTACGCTCCAGGTAAAAACACTTCACAGACCAAAAAATTGTAATCTTTAAGCGAAAATACGCTACGTCGGCCTAACAACTTTTGTATTGGTAAGTTTAGTTGTAATGCTAATTGCTGTATCGGGTGCTCTGTATCAAAACGAGCGACTTCTATCTCTTTGCGCACGAGCTCTGGATTTTGAAAAATAACATCGCCTAATGGGCGATCCCCCATATTATGCAGAGGGTTTTTTGGTTGATTTGATAATTGATTATCTGGCAGCCAGCTTTGTGCATATACCATGGGAATATTATCGCACAATAAAAGTACTTCTCGGTTTAATGCCGTTGAGGCTTCGCAGCCAAGCAATGCTTTTTGCTCAAGTGTTAAATCAAAAATTTTTTCACTGAGCACTTTTACGCTAAATACTTGCGCCCTGCTTTTTAATTTAACTGTTAAGGAATGTGGCTCAAAAAGCCACTCACGTTCAGAGGATGATAAATCACTTACTTGTGATGTGCATTGCCAATTGACTAATAACGAAATAGGGAAAGTAATCACGATAACTCTATTAAATAAAATCCAACGCGATAATAACATTGCCAAAGCATTTGAAAAAGTGATCATTCATTATCGTAAATAACGAGGGCGTGTTGACCTTTCAAGATGGAAAATTGTTCAACTTAGGGACGATTTAATCGCAGCGCGAGATAATAAGCGAAACAATTAGTTCAAAATATCTTTTTTAGTCCATAAGTTAAACCGCCTCCATATGGCACTCCATGCACCAAAGTAAAAAGTCAGATCTCGCCATGGAATATCTGTGCACAGATTATAATGCTTTCAAGCGTTTTTCTATGATCAAGCTGATTATAAATTCGACCACTTAAGCACATTACTTTTGATAAGATATCCATGACGCCTGTGAACATTAATCTTGGTATTAAGATTTGGTGTATCGTTTTTTAGCGAGTTCAATTATGCCTTTCTTTCATGCTATTTATTTTCATACCTCAAAGTTCAGCGCGCTCTAGTATAAATAGCTCGACTCAATAGGGTGTATTAACCGAATTTACTGCCAACTCACTCTTAAATCTAGTGCTTCCCCTATACTCGAAGAACAAGGACCAAAAACGGCATAGTCACCAATAATTCTCATAAATTTAGCCTGACGGCTCCTTGGCAGCGTTGATAAATCGAGTATAGTATTAAGGCCATAAGGTTGCCCCTCTTCGACAAATTCATCTACGACAAGCTCATTAACCTCATCGCCATAAATTCCATTATCGTTGAGGTCAATCCAGACTTTCCATGAGGTAGATCGCTCTGTTACTTCAGTATCTCCTTGAATATTAATGATAGTATTGCTGGGATCTATTAGCTCTATAGGCATTTGGGTATAGTCCCATGCTGTTGAACTATAATTAATGTTGTTATCACCAATTAAAACATGAGTGATGTGCTTATCGACGCTAGCTGAGTTTATTGAACAATACTCATCTGTTACCTGAATAAGCCGTTCAAAGGTATCCTGATCATCGGATTGATCAGTTACTGTTAACTTAACTGGGTAGCTTCCAGATTCTGCGAATATATGCTCGGGGCTTGCTTCTGTTGAAGTTTGGCCGTCTCCAAAATCCCATAACCATTGAACTACTTGACTCGTTGAGCGGCTATCATCGGTAAACTGAGTGCGTAATTTAATTTTCTCTGCATTAAAATAGCTAAGCACGCCTTGGTCAAAAAGTTTTATTTTTACCACCTTAAAAGCTTCAACAACATCTTCTTCAGATAAGCCAGCTACACCTGCTTGCTGTTTAATACATTCTGCAGCTTCAGTTAGTGTGGTCAACGCACTCCAACAGACCTTCGCTGAATTTAAATACACTTTATAGGTAGGCTCTATTCCCCATTGATTTGATAGTAAATAAAATGGGTAGGTGATCATACCAATGCGTAAATAGAAATTATCACCAGCCTCTTCATAATCAAGAAAGCTATCAATTGCACCATTTTCAGTTTTTATCTGATCGAGATGACGAATAAAGCCGCCATTCTCTTGGCCGTGAATCCAATTATCTGAATGTCCCGTAAACTCGTATTTTGCCATTACACCTGAGATATCGCCAAAGGCTTCATGCAAGGTACGAGCATCAGTACTAATTTCATGATCGAATCGATTTAAATCAGATATTCTATTTAAAACTCCATGGCCTACTTCGTGCGCAATGATGTCAAGTGAAGCCATAGAGTAAAATAATGGATACGCATCACCAAAGTTGGCATATGCGCCATCCCAAAAGGCGCTTTGTTCATATTGTTGACCATAGTGGACACGGATTCTAATTTTGTCCTCCAGTGGCGGCTCCCCTAGGTATTTAACAAAGCTATTGTAAACTAGTGTGCCGTAAAACATGGCGTCATTTAGCGTTGAATACGTCCAAACCCCAGTCTCATCAGAAATCATATCTTCGGAATGTGTTGGCTGCGTACCACATAAAAAGGAATAAGGAGGGAAGGCATTCTCATTAATATCGTTAGGGAGTTCGTTACGATTATAACTCTCCCCAACTTCATCCTTAGTATTATTCATATGCGTAATACTAACTAAACCATTATCAAAAATACATAATCCACCTTGCTCTTCTGTGCGTTGAATTGAAATTTTCTTGCGACCAACGCCATAATCCCAAGTGTGAACTTTATTTCCACCAGGCCCCGATAATTCAGCATTACCGATGAAATCATGAAAGGGAATAAGGGTACCTTTCGTGGCCTGTCCAATGGTGTTTACCGGCAAAAGAAGTAACGCATTGGTATTTTCAGGTATACTTGTATCCTCTGGAATATCAAGATCGTAAACCGATTTTTTCATAGTTTTTAACCAAGCATCACCCTGTTTATTTCCTTGCTCATCTACCCAATAAGCCCATACAGACTCAACTCTAGCGGGGTCACTATCAATAACTTCAGGCGCGACAATAGTTACGCTGCCAGATAGTTTGCCAATAGAACTATCTTGATCACGAAAAAACGCATGTAATATTTGATTTGTTGGTACTTCAGTAACAGAGTTTAGCGGTTCTTCAATTGGCGGTAGTTTTATCTCAGGAGAGCCAGAGCTGCCGCCCCCACACGAAACGAGGAATAAAGTAATAAATATAGAGGTGAATTGTTTAAATCGAATAAGATTTAATTGGATGAGATTTGTCGGCAATAAAAGTGATTTAAAAAAAGTCATTGGCTATCCTTAGTCGATGGGCATATAAAAAGACATTATAAATCAATGAAATATGAGTTAACTTTAGCTTTTTATCATTAAGTTTACACTCTAGAACAAATACGCTATTTTTTCAATTTATTAGGCTAAATTATAGACTGTAGTGTGTAAGTAACTTGAGGTTTCAATTAGCCTATTTTTCATCCAAATTCAGGTTAAATAACCCCATTAGTTAAAGAGCAATCTAACTAATGTGGCTAGACAACGGGTTAAGACCGTGCAGTATCGCAGATATTCTTCCAAATATTTGTTCAACTAGTCAACGTTCGCTATCGCAGATTCAATACGGCTTTCGCAAAGAGTTGTTCCGGGCAAAATTGCACAATACTCGCCAGCTTGCTCAAGTCCGATACGTTGAGTATTACGTGCAGTAATACGCGCTGCTAGTTGCTCGATTTCAAGCGGCTCTTCAGATACCGCTTTAAACGCACTCAACCTCTCTATCTCGTCATAAACTAAATCTTGATAGCTTCTGAGCCTTGCGGACAGCGCAATATAGCGCTCAGATATTGCAGCTTGACCAGCATAGGCTAAGTCATAATGGCCAGAATCCTCGTAACTTTCGACTTCATACTTTAAAATATTTAAATGTTCGTCTTTAAGATCATCAACATAGTCACCACCATCAAATAAATAGCTAAACAAATTATCGGCATACGTTATACAAGGAGTTAGATTATCGGTTTTACAATGCATAGTGCCATTTTTACTTAGCCCTGCTAGTTCTGGCGTCATACCACCATCGGTGTTCACCTGAATAGTATATACAGCATCTTTGGTAGCTTCTTGAAATACTTTAGTTTTAGTAAAAGTCTTACTAAAAAAAAGAAACTTCACTTTGATTTTAGTCTGAAACCATTCGTATTTAGCGCGATCTTTAAAATGGAGTTTGGCTGTTACATAGATACGCGAGCCGAGTTTGATATTGTGGATAAAGCTGTCACCACAGCGACTTCTTACTTGATTTGGATCTGTATTTAGTAGCCCTTGAATAGCCATTTTAGTCGTTCTATTTTCAAAGTTATAACTTCCTTTTTCATAGGTTAATTCTACTGCCGAGGCGGCAGAATTTCTATTTTTTGTTACTTTCCTGCGCATGGAAAATTTGGCTGAACCTCCAAAAATAACCAAGTTGATACCAGCCTTTACGCTGCCTGTGATGGTATTGATCATGGTATCTGAGTCAAAGTCGCCACGATAAGCCAAATCGCCCATACTACCGCCTTGAAATTGCCACTGACCATCGAGGCATGGTTCAAGCGGTATGCCTAATTTCTGCTCAAACCCGTGTCCAAGCTGTTCTTGTTCGGTATTTAAAGAGTAATAGGTATGTCCATTTGCGTAAAAGCTTAACAGGCCACAGAGCACTATTAATATGGTTATTAAGTGCATACATAAATTCCTGTAAATGGTTTGCAGAGGCAAAGGGCGAGGAAGCAATAACTCAATATTCGATTGTTTATTACTTACCACGTCCCAATTTTACTAATTGAATCTTAGCATTTTTTATTACTCGCTAATTTTCAAAAGCAGCTCCATAGGTTGGAAGGGCTGATTTACATGGTAGCCATGCCATCACACCCACAGCGGGGTCATTAGCATCAACGAATGATGGTGCCCAACCTAATTGTCTAAACCCAAGCGATACATGGTTTTCTTCAATACCAAAGTTCGCGGTTGCCTCTCGAGCATTTTCGCATTTGAAATATTGGCTCATGTTATCCGCTGGTATATTCAGATCAGCAAGCGTGTAGCTTTGTATGCAGCCGACACCGCTACCACCACAGGTGTTGAGGTAATCATTCCATGCATCTGAACATGCTGCCCCGTAAGGGTTATCGCGACAAACTCGGGCATATTGCTCATAAATCCAAGCGTTATTGTAAGCGGCTTCCTGCACACTTTCTGCTTTTTGACGCTGTACATCAGTCATCCAGCTAGCGTATTGTGCAAGCACACCACGAGCACGGTGCTCATGATTAACCGACTTTTTGAATTGATCTTCAAGCCATAAAGTACGGTAGGTAGTTTCAAAGCGAATATCTTTATTACCGGAGTCTAAGCGACGTAAATCCTGTGAACTGATCTCGTAAGGAGTTGCTTTGTAACGCACAACATTATAATCAGAGAGTGCATTAAACTGATTGCCAAAGTCGTTCTTCGCATAGTTCACCGCTTGCTCAAATAAGGTAAAGCAAGGCTCATAGTTATCAAGTGAACAAGTGATAATATTGTTAGGAATTATACTTAGCAGCTGCTTAGGATCCCCCCCTTTTTGCAATGCTCTGACGGTGATACGCACACTTTTCTTAAGATCTTCGTCAATATAATTAAGCTTACCATCGACGCTAATACCAATATTTCCTGCGCCATAGCTAACGCCTAAATAACCGCCAATTTCACTTTTGTGCTGCTCACTTAAGTACTCAATTTTCATGTTAATAAGTAACTGAGCACCGTATTCAATCTCACTAATAAAGGCATCACCAGCCATGCTCATTAGTTTACTTTGATACTCATTTGCTAGCGTATTACCTGAAGGTGTCAATGTATAACCAATATTGGCATCTGTTGGCATAAGAACACGTTTTTTGGGTGTCAACGATGCTTGGAAGGTATAAGTATTCGAAAACTCAGTAGAGGACATTTCCTTGGCTAAATGACCACCCGCTTTAATACGAATAACAGGAAAGCCAACATCTACATCAACATTACCATTTAGCTGACGAAGAACTGCGTCGTAGCTGCCATTATTTACTAACTCAAATTGCACACGAGTATTACCAAGGGTTTCAATGGTTTCACCTGCGACAGTTTGAACATTCAAAAAGCGTTTTTGATCGCTGTTATAGGCTGTACCCAACACAATGTGATCGTTCACCAATCCAGGTATTTCACTTTGGAAGGTATTCACATTGAGTGCTTTTTGCATTAGCTGTGCTTCATTCACAAAATTTGAATCTGCGAATGCGAAAGGTGTAGTGCAGGCAATAAGTGCCGCGATAGTCTGTTTGTATAAGTTCATGTTGCCACCTATTACTTCACGTAAAGGAGGTAATCTTCTACCTCTCCGGAGTCTACTTCTTTACATGCATCATTGCTGCCACCCAAGTAATCCATGGTAACGCGCATTTTCGTCATGCCCTTTTTTGCACCTGTTGGTGGGGTAATTTCGACCTGAGTTGCTTGCTCAGAAACACCAGCAAACAAGGTTTCTTTTGTATCGTTGAAATCACCGTCTTGGTTCCAATCAATAAACACATGCCAAGTTTCAGGGTATGCTTCTGCACTACTAAATCCTGGGGTTAATGTTAACTGGTAGCTTTTATCTGTATATATTTTCGCGGTATCGCCAACATAGTTACTGTAAAAGGTGTTGCTGCTGGTGTTCTCAATATTGGAAAACTTCACCGATTGGATGAATTCGTAGGTTCGCTCACGAGACTTTGTCGTACAATAGTTTGGCATTGTAGGGGTGACCATAACAGCACTGATCCGATAGTCAGACGGGATCTGAAAACAAGAGGTAGTTGGTAATTTACCCGCAAACCAGTTCTTAGGATTCGCATTATCTTCGTCACCAAAGGTGAGGTATTTAGCATCTCCCCTAAGGGTATTATTTTCGTATAACATCACTTTTTTAAGATCCGCTATTTTCTCATCGTTTGGAATGGGGGTTGTGGGGTCGAAAATATTATCAGAGACCTCAACCAATAATCCTGAATAGCACTTTTCCAACCATTGAAAGCGACCTAACGCTTGCTGTGGTGTGAGTAAATCTCGAGATTCAAATAAAGTCGTATTCGCTTGTACTGATGGCACTATTATGGCAGCAAACGAGGTAATTAATGTGCTGGTTAGCATGACTTTTAACATAGTCTTATTCCTTATAATTCTAGCCATTTACGGTCATATTGATGAACGCGGCCACGAGTCTGTAGCTCTCTATCGCGGCAATAATTACCTATTGGATTACGCTTACAAAAATCAACGGCGTCCGCCAAAATAAAAGAGTTAAAGAGTGAATTATCGCGAATGGTTTCTAATGCAGTTCGATGTGAGTTATTCAACTCACTGGCGTAGTAATTGAGTACGTTATCCGCACGACGATTATCGAGAATTGCCTGCACCCAATCATCACTCATGTTTTTGAGCGCCAATTTAGTCAAGATGCTTTTAGCTGGGTACACGTCATCAGGTACTAAAGGAGATAGACTTGGCCCTGAATCGGTGTAACTTTGTGTCAATACTCTACCGACGTTATATTTATCCAAGGTATCAAACTGAGCAACGTAGTTGGTTTTGATGTAATCGATGCTGTTTTTAAAAACATCAAAGCATGGTGTCGGGTTTTCCATCGTACAGTTGACGAGTTGATTTGGGATCACCTTCAAAAGCTCTATCGGGTCGCCACCAAACTGTAATGCTGAAACCGTAATTTTGATATTACGTTTCACGTCTTCGTCTACTTTTTGCAATTTACCACTGACATTGACTTTACCAGCCCAATCGACACCAAGCTGTCCCCCCCATTTTACTTTGTCTTCGTCATTTTTATATTGGAACTTGAGGTTGATCATCACTTGAGATCCATATTCAATCGCTGACACGAACTCATTACCAATATTATTGAATTTGTCTCCTGGATTAGCATTGGCCAAATCAAGCGCGGCTTGTGTAGGTTTAAACCCTGTTTGAGGATCTGCAACTAACAGCCGTTTTTTTGGCTTTAAGGAGAGAAATAGTGTGTAAGTACCGGTGTAGTTATCTGCAGTATTTTGTTTTGCGTAGCTTGCGCCAACCCCCACTTTTATTACGGGAACATCAAGGGCCGCTCCTAAGTTACCATCAAGCATACTCGATAGTTGGCTATAACTCATGTCAACACCGACAACAAAATCCATTTCAGTATTACCATAGGTTTCATCTACTTGACCAAGTACACTTTGCAGTGCATAAAAACCTTCTTTTTCACTGTGGTAAGCGGTACCTAGCGTGACTGAATCTAAGTCAGAGTTACTTGCTTGAGTAGCAAAGTTAAAATTGCCTATTTGCTCAGCTGCGGTTGAAAAACTACAGGCAAAAAAAACCGCTACCCCCATGGCACGTGCCAATGGAGAATATGTAAATTTCATATTTAATTCCTTACAGAGAAGTATGGCCTTTCGAATAGAAAGGCCTAGTGGCCTGATTAATCCAAACTGTTGATATAGTCAGTTTTCCACTTTTCAGGAAGGCGTTGAAGAATCTCTTCTTCTGACATGCGAATATTCTGATCTTTGTAGTTCAATTCGTCTTGAGTAGCCAAATCCCCTACCGCCATGCCGTTTGCAAACATTGCAAAATTACGAGACTCAGCGAATTTCGAATTTTCTGTAGGCGCCAGTTTCAAATTGTAGATTTTGTCTTTGTACTTCTCTTTTGTTACATTAGTAACAAGCACGGAACCTGTTTCCGTAAGAATACGATCACCTATTTGCAGTTCTTTCGCCCAAATAAGACCTTTATTAGAGGTAGAAATTGGGTGGGTTTCAGTTGTTAAGATATCAGAGCCATCAGCGCCTTTTATGCGATACATCTTAATCGCTTCAATTCCTACTGACACATCAACAACTTGCATAGGTTCTTTAACTTGAGTATTCGAAGCTAGTGCACCTAACACCAAATCGCCTTTCGCAATATCTTCAATAGCGCGTTGCTTGCCATCGGCCATAGTGATCATTGTGCCGGTTGCTAAACAACTGTAACCAAGCTTCATCATAGGCAACACTTCACTATAAAAGTTACCAAAACGCGCTGATGTCTCTGACGTTAACGATACTTGGAATGCATTCGCGCCACCACGTCCCTTTTTAAAGTACGGATAACCTTTAACAGCAAATGTCATATACCAGTTTGCTTGGGCGATATTCGAGAAAAGTTTGGCATTGCCAAAACGACCTTCTGAACGCGGGATGTTCCAGCGGATGATCGACTCTTGGTTTGCACTATCAACTTCAAATTCTAAATAGTCAGAAAATTGTTTAACTGCATTTTCGAGTCCTTTGTAGCTTTGCTTTGTCGCGCCACCATAGATACCTTCTTGTAAATAGATATTTGTTGGCTCATCTATACCGTTTGGTAAATCACCTATAGTTGGATAAATATCAGTGATCTCGTGAGGAATGCGTAATTCACCGTTGAATGGGATGTTTACATCCGTAATCTCGTTAGGATCTCCAATTTGATCTGCTGCGTAGTCACAGTCTGCATGACTACGGTTTAGACAGATTTTAATAACAGCATCATTATTTTTATCGATAGGTGCAGTTGCATTGTATTTTGGACGTGTGTCCAATGATGAACTGATCCCAACGTTAAGTGCAGATACCGGAGCGTCGCCCTTTGCAGCTGGTGAAGCTGAGCCATAAAGTGCTTCAAAATGCTCCCATGAGAAGGGGTATTCAGTATACTTCATCGTTGTACTGATGGTGCCATCTTCTTGCTCAAGTTCCACATATGAACTGGCATAAATGGTATCTAAATTTGGGAAGTTTGCCTTCAATGATTTCAGTGAAATAGTCGAAGTTGCAAGCGTGTCTTTGCCATACAACACATTAAATGTAGAGCCCAAAGGAGCAAGCTGATTGCCGTTTGCATCTTCTAATAATAAGTCGATGTAAGTCGCTTTTGTACCGCCAAAACGTGAGCTTTTTGCACGTACAATAATATATGGCTCGTTTGTATCTGATGAAATGGCTAAGTTCATATCCAAGAAGAAATGCGCTTCTTTGATGATATCGACTTCAGCTTCACTAACCGGTGGCACTTCAGACGTTGTCATGTTCATTTTTGCTGATAAATGCTGTCCTTTAGCTACATCTAGCGTTTTATGTAGTTGCGGATAATCACTCTCAATACGATTTGCTTTTATCAATCGTGACTTTGCCAATTGATAGTGCTGTGGATTTGACATATCTAGCTTGCGGATCCCAAATTGATCCGGCTGTGTTACCGCTGTGCCCCTCGTTGCTGCAGGCCCAGACTTCTGTTTTGACGCGGTGGTAACTTGTTGTTCATTAATATAGTTGCTAGCAGCTACCGCGTTACTGATTGCTAAAGCGATTGCAAGCGGCATGAGCACCTTTTTATTTAGTTTTTTCATGTTATTTTCCTTAATTTTTATAGATTTCGACAAGGTAGTCTTCAATTTCTCCGCTCCCCGAGGTTGCGGCACTGCTATAGTCAGAGCAAGGATTAATACTATTTACTCTGCTAAATCCGTAATACTGCAAAATTCTCATACGAGTCGTCGTGATAGGCTGTGACAACTTATTGCTTAAAATGCTAAATTCCCCTTCAACATAACCTTTACCGTAGTCTTGGTTAGTCTGGTCGAAGTCCATTATTAAAAGCTCTGATTTGTCGTTTCTCCAGTCACCATTACCAAATTGGCCATCACTATTTAAATCAATCCAGACATGGTAATTCTCAGCGAATGTTTCACTGCCTGCATAACCGGCTTCAATACGATAGGTATTACTCTGTGTGGCATATAGTTTGATTGGATTATTCGGGTTAACGACGCCAGATTGCTGCGCATTGCTAAACGGACCATCTTGATTGAAAGTCACTTTACTAATGTGTTCATAGTCTGTGAGATCCACCGCCGTGCAATATTCAACAGATTGTGCTGATTTAAGCTCTAGCAGCATATTTTTGGTGCCAGTAGCTCGGCTTCCCCAATCATCCCACAAAGGTTTGTCGTAACTAATAGTTAAGCTAGCGGTATAGGTTCCAGCGACTTGATATGTATGCTCTGTGTCTTGGCCAAAATTACTGTTTTGTGTAAGTGTTGTGCCGTCTCCAAAATCCCAAACTAGAGTAACATCGGGATCCCAAGCTGCATTTTCAGGTTTTGTGGTAGTGTTATTAAAGCTTACCTTAAACGTACCATCTGCTTGTTCGTTTACCGTATAGCTCACTTCAGGAGTAAAATTGCTCTCGCCAATTTTTACCGTTTCACTGGCCGATTGCGTACCATCGACATGTTCAATTGTGAGTGTAATAGTGTACTCACCATCGGCTTGGTAGGTGTGCTGAGTATCTCTAACCGAAGAGTTATCGCCATCACCAAATTGCCACTGTATCGTACTGTTTTGGGGTATAATACTTTGATCTGTATTTACAGAAATAGTGTTACCAGATCTTTGTGGTGTAAATTTTGCTGTGATTGTCGTATCAAACTGAACTTGTTTGTTCCAACTTCCTATCTCTTTGCTGAATCTATCATACGCTTTTAGTTCTACCTCATAGTTTCCAGACTGCGCATATCTGTAAACAGGAGATTTTTCGCTACTAGTGGTGCCGTCGCCAAATTTCCACTGCCAACGCTTAACACGCGCATCTACCGTGCTGTTATCAAAACTCATTTGATTAACGCCTTGATTAGCGGTAACTCTCAAATCAGCAGGGTCATTGTTTTCGATTAGTTTAACGGTGTAATCTTCAACTTCACCCCAAGACATATCCCCACACGCTGATTTTACTAAACCAAATGACACCATAGTACGAATGCGGTAAGTTTGGTTTAACTCGCCACTCAATGATATCTCGCCAGTCAATTGCGTCTTAGTGCTTCCATAGAGCACGAGCTCTTCAGTCTTGTGGAATAAACCATCATTGTCTTTGTCTAACCAGACATAAAAGTTCTTTGTTTTGTCTTGAGTATCTGGATGTGGTGCTGCGGTTAGCGTTACATTGAGTGCTTTACCGTCCTCCACGTCGACGATATTATATGAGTAGTCACTGTAATTGCTTGAAGTAGAGTCATTTTTGTAGTTATTTAACGAAACTGACGATAAGTAATACTTACTATGATTAATGCCTTGCGCTAGACAATAGTCGTCAAAAACGTCAATAGGCAACATGAAAGTATCTGATTGACCAGAAGGGTCGATAGCCGTAAGTTCAATGTTGTATTCGCCTGCAATAGCAAAGTTATGTTTAGGCTCAAAGACGCTACTTTGCAAACTGCCATCACCAAAATTCCACTGCCATTGCCAGCCCTCGCTGTTGGCAGCCGTAACTTGCTGACCATCTTTACGGGTCAAATTTTTAAAATCAAAGACCAAAAATTGGCGGTCATAACCAAGTTCGCTTTCGAGCCCATGGTCAACTTTCAGGCCAATACCTACTTGCGCAAACGCCTTACGTACATGGTTTTGTAATTCAATGATTTGCCATTGGCTACCATCTTGCTTTTTAATCCCATCTTGAGTCAACTGATCACGTACCGTGTGGGTTTGTCGCATTACACAATCTGCGCCAGTAAGATAATTACTATTGCTGGTCCAGCAGTTTTTATTTGCGTTAGCAAACAGGATAAAGGAATATTTTGTATTCCAAGGTGAGGATTCATTATCTAAATCAGTTGTAGTGAGGTAGTAAAAAGCTTTGTTAAATACCCCTGCGCCATGATGAGAAGTTACTGAGTCATCATAGTCATCAACATGATCAATTGAATTTCCATCGAGTGTAGGTGTTTTGAAATAACGCAGTGCATCATCGAGGCGAAATGTTTCGTGATTGCTTTTCCAATCATTGGTTCCCAAGTAAAAATATTTAGCTGCTTCACCCGCCATATCAGAAAACGCTTCATTAATAGCACGAGCCTGTCCTGTCAGCATTGACTTTGGCGTATTTGAGCCAAATTCCTCAGTAAAACCATGAGCGATTTCATGCGCAACTACATCTAAGGAAACCATAGGATAGAAGAGGTAGTCACCATCACCAAAATATACCTCGCCGTTTTCGTAAAATGCCTGATCCATATTAAGACCATAATGGACATTTTGAGTTATCTTTTTATTAAAGTAAGGCTTATGCCCAAGGTAAGCTTCAAACATTAAATTCGCTGTTTGTCCATGATGATGGGCATCATTCAAGGCAGAGCGAGCACCGTGATATTCTTTATAATTGTTACGAGTTGAATCTGAGCAGTTGTAGCTATAAGGGTTATTAACTTGCGCTGTGCCGTGATTATAGTTTCTAGTCTCAACGTTTTTTGCATCGAATAAACAGGTGGTTTGCTGATTGTCAGTTTCCATTGCAACAACAAAAGTCTTTGGTGGATAAGAAACATAATCTACTTGCTTATAATCTGGACGTGAAACCTTGTCATTGCCTGATGGGCCGCTTCCTCCCTCATAAACGATCCGCTGTAATACATCGGATTGGCTGATGAGTTCGTTTGTCGTTAAGTCTATAAAAGAGATGATTCTTTGTGGTTTAAAGGGCCCTGACTCGAAATCGGTGAAAAAGGCAATTTTAGCAGCGTGCCGTGCTTTTCCTTGAGTATCTATATAAATGACTTCCTCTGCTGATTTACGTCTATACACTCTGGGGCGTTCATTATTAAACTGAGAAATTATTGAATCTAGAGCTACGCTTAGCTGTTCTTCTGACGCGGGAGTTAGAGTTGATATATCTTTAGCAACATTAACAATGAGATCGCCATAAACTTGTTCAACTACACCACTCTCGTCAGTCAGTACAACAAGGTCTTGATTCCAAATAGGAATATTTTGGTACTTTTGGGTAATTGTATGGCTTTGCTTGGTTTGACTAATTTGGCTTTGGTGAAATGTAAGCGTGTGACCTGAGTATTGCGCTGCAAATACTTTTAGCGCGAGTAGATAGTTTTGATCTGAAGCATTACTAAATATGGATTGTTTTTTTTGTAAAGAAGGCGCTATTTTTTGCGTGTCGTTGAATAAAGATACACGTTCTGTTGCATGGCAATGCGTACTTATCGCTAATGCTAAAACGCAAAGAGACTTTAATCCTTTCATATTAACTCCATAAGTATTTGAAGATACCTTTCCACTTGAACGCAATGACTCAATAATTAAAACAGTCGAGCGAATAAGTGCTGTTAAGAATAAAACCCTAGCCCAGTAACCAATTTAAAACAAGTGAATAACATAAAATAAATAAAAACTTAACACAAAGTTCACAAATAAAATTAGAGATTAATTTCACTTTTTTTGTTCTGTTTATTTAACCTGTTATTATTGTTGAATAAATCTAAATTTTTTTGAGAACTAATAAAGATGTGAAAAGGTCTGTACGATGCGAAGCACAGTCATCATTTTGTAATTTACAGTGAATTTGAAAACGGAAGCGTTAGCTAGCCATTTTTGTATTGGGATCATTGACGCAATATTGAGGAAGTAAAATGAGTAATAAACGTCGTTCTAGATTGGATGATTGTAAAATAATTACTCTGGTAAAAAGACTAGAGCCATTTAATCTTTCAGGATTAAGGTTTACTTAACCCAGACGAAACCCTTCAGGCGGCATATATTTGGCATTTATACTATTTTATCGCCTATTTATGGGGAATAACCACATGCAGCTTTACCTAAAAACCAACATACGGGTTATCTTTGTAATACATAACAACCCATATAAGTAAGTACAGCAAAGGCATACCTTCGTAGCTATTTCTCTATATTGCTTAATTCGATCAAATGCATTGCCAACCAAGTGCCTATATTTTTACGTACACCAGTCAATCTTTTCATTACCGACCAAGCTGTTACACTTACGTGGAATAAAAGGTGTAGCGCTGTTATTACAAACGAACGCTCTCAGTTTTTCACTATCGTAGCCTTTATACCAACCTGCATAAATCTTTGATCAATTTAACGAATTAAATTGCACTATAACGTCGTTAAAAATTTTTTATTTAGAACAACTAGATACAAAAATTTTTGCCTAGTTCTAGCGTAATTTTCTTAACGTTAAATAGACCCCATATATAAGCAGATTGGTATTGCACTGTTTACTGGGAAGTTAGCTTCGAGTGACTCTGCATGGAAGGTATCTGCATATTTACACAGGATAATTCATAGTAAACAGGTAACTCTCTGCTATCTACTGCAAGGTGAATTTTTTGTAGACCCACCTCGACTTTTCCGATTGATTCATTCTCTGCGATTCTTACACCGCAATTATACTGCTGAGCCATAACAATACTGCCATAAATAAAGACCTAATCCATACCAGTATCGCGAGATAACATGCGAAACAATTCGTTCAAAATATCTTTTTTAGACCATAAGCTAAACCGACTCCATATGGCACTCCATGCACTAAAATAAGAAGTCAGATCTCGCCATTGAATACCTGTGCACATATTATATAATTTGCTTTCAAGCGTTTTTCTATGATCAAGCTGATTATAAATTCGACCGCTTAAGCACATTACTTTTGATAAGATATTCCATGACGCCCATAAACATTAATCTTGGTATGAGGATTCGGTGTATCGTTTTTTAGCGAGTTCAATTATGCCTTTCCTTCATGCTATTTATTTTTCATACCGCAAAAATCAACATACCCTAATATAAATAATTGTTTGGCGCTGTTTATTACCTATTATTAAGTATAAACTATTTACAACAGGTTTTAGGAAACGCTTAAAATATGAAAAAAATAGTATACGCAGGTCTTTTTACATTCTTGGTAAGCGTAATAAGCTTTACGGCACGTGCGGAATCAACCGTCGGTTATTTTGGCTTTGAGCCAGATATAATCACTAATTATATAGGTGCATCAAGTAAAAAAATGGGCTATGTGCGTGTCACTGTCGATTTAATGCTTAATGATACTTCAGATATTGCCGTAGTCGAACACCACACACCATTACTGCGTGACGCTTTAGTAGAGATTTTATCTAAAGAGCCAGAAGAAAAAGTAAAATCCCTCACTGGTCGTGAAGAAATACGCGCAAAGTGTGTAGAAAAACTAAAAAGCCTTTTAAAAGAAGAAACAGGACAAGAGATCATCCGTGAAGTCTTGTTCACTAAATATTTATATCATTAGTGTTTAACGTTTTGCGTTAAATATTTTGGCGGTGTAGGCAAAAGCCATACCGCTAACTAACCCACCTAAATGCGCCCAATTAGCCATACCTACAAACAAAACATCTGCAAAGCCAAGTACTAACCAAATCAACATAAAACCAACAATTGCCGTACTGACTAGCGCTGGCTTATTAGGATTTAAAAAACTATGGATCCAGCAAAAACCGAGCAATCCATACACCACGCCGCTTAGCCCACCAAAATTCGGGCCAACCATTAAGTACTGTGCCCAATTACTTATAAGTGCAGTCACTAAAAACAAACCTATTAGGCTTAGTTTTCCGCATTGCTTTTCGATATTGTCACCAAGCGACATCCACCAAATTAAGTTAAACACTATATGCATCGCGCTAAAGTGAACGAGCGCGGGGGTTAGCCAACTAAGTGGTTGTGATGGGTTAAATTGCAGAGCGGTATAAATTTCATTAAATCCACCTAATAAAAAAGCAACATAAATAACAAGACTCAATATGCTAACCGTTTGATTAAGCCAGCTTAGCGCTTTAAATCGCGCCATTAGATTAAGTGATTGCCCTTGATATTTAAGCGGCGATTGTGTGCTACCTACATCCCATGAAGCTTGTTGATAGCGTTCATGGTTAGGGTTTTGCGTAAATTCAGCCCATAAAGGTTGTATTTGATGAAAATGCTCAGGCGCAACACTAATAATGACATTGCTACCATCTGAGGAGCTTAATTGTCCTTGTAAACCTTGGCTTTTTAAATAATCTATAAAGCCCTGTGCGGCGCGCGGGTTATTTAAACTGCCAAGCTCTATCATCGCTCTACTTTCTCGCTGTAAGCAGCTTCCCAAGCTGTAAAGCCGCCATCCATACTGTAAACGTCTTCAAAACCTTGCTCAACTAAGTAGCTAGCTGCGCCTTGTGAGCTCATACCGTGGTAGCAGACAATAATAATTGGCTGATCGAATTCTTTTTCCATCATAAATTGTGCGATATTACCGTTAGAAAGTGCTTCTGAGCCTGGAATGCGACCGGCTTGATACGAATTAGGATCGCGAATATCTGCAATTACCACGTCTTCTTTATCTAAAAGCTCTAACGTTTGCGCTATAGAAATATGTTTAAATGCCATTGAAGTCTCTTTAATTAATAGTATAAAAAAGGCGGCTAGGGCCTGTTTATCTTTCGAGGTTAAATTTGCAGCAGTATGTTTGGTATTTAGGCAAGGCTGAGCCTATGTAGTGTGGTTATTCCCCATAAATAGGCGATAACGTAGCACAAATGCCAAACATACGCTGCCCGAAGGGTTCTGCCTAGGGGCAATTTACTCTTTGTTGCTCGGTTTTTACTTAGCCCACTAGGTCACAAACCTCGCGCCGCGATTAAATAGCCCCTAAATTGAACAAATTTTAATCCTGAAAGGTCAACAGGCCCTAGAGCCGCCCTTCTTGTAATTTAGTGAGGAACTAATCCCAGTTTAAAATTACTTTACCTGACTGACCTGAAATCATCATATCAAAGCCAGCTTGGAAGTCATCCACAGAATACTGATGTGTAATGATTGGGTTCAAATCAAGACCAGATTGAATCAAGCTTGCCATTTTGTACCACGTTTCGAACATTTCGCGACCGTAAATACCTTTAATCACTAAACCTTTAAAAATAACTTGGTTCCAATCAACTGCCATATCAGATGGTGGAATACCTAGCATGGCAATTTTACCGCCGTGGTTCATGTTATTAAGCATTGAATTAAAAGCGCTTGGCACACCTGACATTTCAAGACCAATATCAAAGCCCTCTGTCATACCTAGCTCTTTCATTACATCTTCAAGCTTTTCATTGGCAACGTTTACAGCGCGTGAAGCCCCCATTTTACGTGCTAAATCTAGGCGGTATTCGTTTACGTCGGTAATTACAACGTGGCGAGCACCAACATGTTTTGCAACAGCTGCTGCCATAATACCAATTGGGCCTGCACCAGTAATAAGTACATCTTCGCCAACTAAGTCGAACGATAATGCGGTATGAACTGCGTTACCAAATGGGTCGAAAATAGAAGCGAGTTCGTCAGAAATATTATCTGGAATTTTAAATGCATTAAACGCAGGAATAACTAAATACTCTGCAAATGCACCTTCACGATTTACACCTACGCCTGTTGTATTACGGCATAAATGTACACGCCCAGCACGACAATTTCGACAATGCCCACACGTAATATGCCCTTCGCCAGATACGCGGTCGCCAACCTGAAAGCCACGAACTTCTTGACCCATATCAACAACTTCACCAACATATTCATGGCCAACAACCATAGGCGTTGGAATGGTTTTACTTGCCCATTCGTCCCACTTGTAAATATGTACATCGGTACCACAAATAGCTGTTTTGCGAATTTTAATCAGTAAGTCGTTATGACCTACTTCTGGCTTTGGTGCATCTGTCATCCAAATGCCCGGTTCTGCTTTTAATTTAGATAATGCTTTCATAATCCACACTCAACTAAAAAACCGAAGCGAGGCTTCGGTTTAAAATAAAATTAAATAACGCCCATTTCTTTACCAATACGGGTAAATGCATCGATAGCTGTATCGAGTTGCTCAATACTATGTGCCGCTGAAATTTGTGTACGAATACGCGCTTGCCCTTTTGGTACTACAGGGAATGAAAAACCGGTTACGTAAATGCCTTCAGCAAGTAATTTATCAGCCATTAACGAGGCTACTTTAGCATCTCCTAGCATTACAGGGATAATTGCATGATCTTTACCTGCACACGTAAAACCAGCAGCTTCCATTTGCTCACGGAAATATTTAGCATTTGACCAAAGTTTAGCGCGAAGCTCGCCGCCATTTTCAAGCATTTCAAGTACTTTAATTGATGCAGTAACAATTGAAGGCGCTAATGAGTTTGAGAACAAGTATGGGCGTGAACGCTGACGTAACCATTCAACAATTTCTTTTTTACCTGCTGTATAACCACCTGAAGCACCGCCCAGCGCCTTACCTAATGTACCGGTGATAATATCTACACGGTCTAATACATTACAGTACTCAGGTGTACCCTTACCGTTTTCGCCAACAAAGCCAACTGCGTGAGAGTCATCAACCATCACAAGCGCATCATATTTATCGGCTAAGTCGCACACAGCTTCTAAATTACAAATAACGCCGTCCATAGAAAACACGCCATCGGTAGCAATTAGTTTAGTTTTAGCACCGGCTTCGTCTGCTGCAATAAGTTGCTTCTCAAGATCAGCCATGTCGTTATTTGCATAACGAAAACGTTTAGCTTTACATAAACGTACACCATCAATAATTGATGCATGATTTAATGAATCAGAAATAATAGCGTCTTCTGCGCCTAAAATAGTTTCAAACAAACCTGTGTTTGCATCAAAACATGAAGAATATAAAATAGTATCCTCTGTTTCTAAAAACGCACTGATTTTTTGCTCTAGTGTTTTATGGATATCTTGAGTGCCACAAATAAAACGTACTGAAGCCACACCAAAACCATGATTATTTAAACCATTTTGCGCCGCTTCAATTAACTCTGGACTATTAGCTAAACCTAAATAGTTATTAGCACAAAAGTTGATTACTTTACCTGATGCAACTTCAATTTGAGCTTGCTGCTGGGACTTAATAATACGTTCGTTTTTATACAAACCTTCGGTTTTTACGTCTTCAATTTGCTGTTGTAACTGGCTAAAAAAAGCAGATGCTCTCATCTAGGTTCTCCATCTATTTGAACGGGTAAACAACCGCACTTTCGCGGCTGTTTATTATGCAGGGTATTGTAAAAGTTTAATGGGTAAAATGCACGGTTTGCAGTTCGTCGCAAACGCCCTAAGTTGGAAGGAATTCCTGCCAGTTTACAGGCTGTTTATTTATGTGTTTAAAAGTGCAGGTAAACTACTTATAGAATCGATAATTAAATCAGCTTCTTGCTTAGCGCTTTCGTCAAAGCTTTGCCCTGAACGCACTAAAACACGGGTAGTGATGCCCGCTTTTTTCGCAGCCTGCATATCACTGAGTTTATCGCCCACCATAATACTGCAAGCAGGGTCGATGTTATGCTCTTGTATGCCTTGTAATAACATACCTGGCGCAGGCTTTCTGCAACTGCACTCTTTCAAATATTCAGGGTGCGCTTTTTTAGGGTGATGCGGGCAAAAATACACATCGGTAACTTCAATGCTGTGGGCACTAAACTGGTCTTTCATCCAGTCGGTCAGTGCTAAAAAATCAGCTTCGGTATAATAACCTCGACCAATTCCAGATTGATTAGTGACGATTATGATTTTATAGCCTGCATCATAAAATGTTTTACAAGTGCTAAAAACATCGTCAATAAATTCAAATTTATCGCTTTGATACACATAACCATGATCAACATTTACCACGCCATCTCGGTCTAAAAAAAGCGCTTTATTTTTTTGTTGTGCATTCATTACAAAGACTCTTTTTGTACAACATGGTCAAACATCGCTTTTACATCATCAACTGTAATTTGGCTCATTAAATCATCGCCTTTTACGCGTGTACCCCACGAGACTTGCTCAGCCGTTTTACCTGTTTGCTTAAACAAATTTTGATGATAAACCTCTACCACGTAGTCTTGATATAAATAAGGAGCTGTGCGTGCTGGATTTGAATGTGCATATAAACCAATAACCGGCGTACCAACTGTTACTGCCATATGCGCAGGACCCGTATCGGGCGCGAGCACTAAGCTGCCACGCTTTAACACGCACAACAACTCTTTGAGTTTTGTTTTACCGACTAAATTTAAAATAGGCGTGTTGCTGTGCTCAATAATGCTATTTGCTAAGTTAATCTCAAGCTCTGTTGGGCCACCCGTCAATACCACCTTAAAGCCTTGCTCGCTTGCATAATCAGCCAATGTGGCATAACGATCAGCGAGCCAATTACGCTGCGCTTTACTAGCTGCGGGCGATATTACTAATAGTTTATTAGTTAGGTATTCTGATGTTAATAACTCATCTGCAACCGCTTGGTCTTGCTCGGTATATGGCATGTCCCAACTCGGTTTATAATCAGCTACACCAATGGCTTTTGCAAAACCTTTAAAGCCTTCAAGCACATGCGCCTGGGCTTGTGGGTCTATTCGTTTATTAATAAATAAGCTGTGCAATTCTTTTGAACGTGCCCAATCGAACCCTATTTTTACTTTTGCAGGAATACTGCGCGCTACAAACCCAGCCCTTAATGCAACTTGCATGTTAAGTAACACATCAAATTTTTGGTTTTTGAAGCGTTGCTTTAAGCTTTTCAGCGCTGCTTTGCCTTGCTTTTTATCAAATACCACCAGCTCAACACCCGGTAAGTCGGCAAGTAGCATGGCTTCTACTTTGCCAATAACCCACGTAATTTTTGCATTAGGGTGTGCTTTTTGAATAGCTTGTACAGCACTCACACCATGACATACGTCACCAATGGCTGAGAGTCTTAATATACAAATAGATGAATAATTAGGAGCTTGAGTCACACATTCCCTTAGGTATTAAATACAAAAGCCGATCTTAAATTATAATCACGCTATTGCAAGCACTTATCCTGCGCTTTAAAACGCGCTAATATAGACACATTATTTAGCAATTACACAGAGCTATGTTTAAACAACACGTGCAAGGCAACCACACTGTATTAAGCCACCCTAAATACTCAAGCCAAATTACCCTCGATTGGTTTGATGCAAATTATTGGCAACAACGAAATAAAATTGTGGGCGCTAAAAAAGGCCGAGCAACTGCGTGGTTTTTTAAACAAGACGAATTAACAGCCGTACTTAGGCATTATTGGCGCGGTGGCTTAGTGGGTAAATTGCTAAGCGATCAATATTTATATCCAGGGCTTGAACAAACCCGTGTGTATAAAGAGTTTAGCTTAATGAGTAAACTTATAGAGCTTGGTTTAAACGTACCAACCCCTATTGCAGCTAAAGTAACCCGCAGCGGATTAATTTATCGTGGGGATATTATTACCGAGGCTGTTAAAGGCGCTAAAAGTGTACTCGATGTATTAATTGAACGCCCATTGACCGAAGATGAGTTAGAGGGCATAGCTAAAACAATCGCGCTATTTCATTCAAAAGGTGTGTATCACGCCGATTTAAACATTAATAACATTTTGTTTGATGATACTGGTGATGTGTATATTATCGACTTTGATAGAGGTGAAATAAAAACACCTAATGTGCAGTGGCAACAAAGTAATATGGCACGTCTTGAGCGCTCATTTTTAAAAGAACAAGGTCGAAACGAGTCATTTAATTGGCAAGCGACTAACTGGCAAACTCTGCATAGCAACTACCTCAAAGCACTCGCTAATATAAGTTAACCTAATATAAGTTAACTTAGTTAGCCAATGCTAAATACTGCAGAGCAACCTGCTCTGCCTGTACTTGTTTTAGAATATCTGCGTTTTCTACATTTAGCTTATCTGCTAGCACCTGCTTAACGGCATTGGCTAATGCCTCACTTTGCTGAACGGGTACTAAATATTTACTTAGCTCGCCTGTTAATATCTCGCTTGGTCCAAATGTACAATTAGTGCTGACTACCGGAGTACCCACCGCTAAAGCCTCAATTAATACCGTTGGAAGTCCTTCAAAATCAGAACTCAACACTAAAGCTTTGGCATGCTTAATCCAGTTGTACGGGTTTTGTTGAAATCCAGGCACTACTAACTGTTTTTCTATGCCGTATTCCTGTGCAAGCTTTAGCGCTTTAGCCGGTTTATTACATAAAAGTACTAACTTGTATTTTTTATCAAGCTTTGCAAATGCTGCAAATAATATATCGTGGCGTTTTTGTTTGGCGAGTCTTCCTACATGAATTAAGTAGGGCTCATTTGGGATATTGTTATTTTGCTCATTTGCTTGCTGTCTTATTTTTTCAAAATCGAACGGGTTGTAAATAGTCGCAATTGCACTTGGGTTAATTAAATCCCCTTGTATTATTTCTTTTTCAACACCCTTTGATACGCAAATAAGTGATTTACCATTTAAATTTTGCTTACTTTTTTTAAGATATAAATATGAAAATGGACCTAACTTTTTTTGACGTGCAAGTTCTGCATTAACTGAGTTGTGAATAACAAAATGAACATTTTTGATATTACTACGCGCGAGCAAGTTATTACTTCTATCAAGATTAGAAAGCACTAAATCAATATTGCCCAGCTCGCTTTGTTTTTTTTCAAACCACGCTTCTAATCGCAAAATACTATTTTTTCGCTGCCAGAATCTATCTACTTTAGATGCTCTATCAGTAAATAAACTATCAACTTTAACTATATCAGGAATGTCATACTCAGCGTTGCTCGCAAGAGATAATATAGTGACATTGTGCTGTAGTTTCGCCATTTTTTCAGCCAAAGTAAGCATTACTTTTTCAGCACCACCACCTACTAGTGAATCAATTACAATCACTATATTCATTAGCGATCCCCTATAAGCATATTTTTTATGCCATTAGTGATCACATCGAAGCTATGTGTATTATCAAGTTGGCTATATTTAGCAACGAATTCATTATAGAAAGGCTCGCTAATAACCTGAGCTATTTTCGTAGTGATTTCATCAATATCAAGATTTGCTTTTATGACAACACCTGCATTAACACAATGATCCAAACGTGTATTTTGATCTTTTGAGATAGCACATGCCACAACAGGGGTTTGAACTGCAATTGCTTGCAGTAAAGTATCTCCACCGCTAAGTAATGCGATTTTAGCTTGGCTCATTAATGCCAAAAAATCAGTACTCTGCAAACTTGCTAAACAAGTAACCTCATCACTTTCAGGAATGGCTTTCTTATAATTGGGACCAAACACAACAACTGCTTTTAAACCAGTGTGCTTAGTAATTTTAAGCGCGGCTTTAAAGTAAACATCAGCGCAATTAAGGTTATTTAATACATGTCCGCCTGAGCCAGCATTTACAATAAAATAGCCTTCCGATACTAAGTTATAGCGATTTAAAACATCACGTTTTTGCTCACAAGAAGCAAATGGAACAAAAGGGCCTACATTACGAGGGTGTGCCAAGGGAAACATGTCTAACTTCGCACTTTCAGCCCACGTAAGTGGCTCAATACAATAATCAGGCTGTACAACCCAATGTGTATCAATTAAATTAATCCTGTTTAGCTTCAATCCCTTAGCGCGTTTTTTTGCATGCTGAGAAATAAATACAACTTTAGCGCCTACTTTTTTAGCCGCTTTCATATGCCCTGCACGTCCTGCACAATCAAAAACAACGACGTCAGGTTTAAATTGCTCTATAAAGTCGCAAACAGAATCAAGCTCTTTAGTCGCTGAGTGTTCAAGCAATGTGGCTTCAAAAGGACACTTTTTTGCGTAGCTTGTATGCTTGTTTAGTATGAAGTGAATATCGAGAGAATCAGTAAGTTCTGCCTTTAAACTTTGAGCCAACAACAACGAGCGCATATATTCACCAATGCCTTCTGGTGATGATACGGGAATAAATAAAAGTCGTTTGTTGCTCATTACATTCTCAATTTCCTATTTGAACTCCAGTATACCAATCAGATACTTATTACGATAGCTAGGTTACATTTTTATATATTAAATTAGCCCTATAAATTTGATTATTTACTGCAATAACAAGCTTAGGTTGATAAACTTAGCCGCAATCTAAATCACAAGGATCTGAACTTTGCGAAACAGAATTTTTCTCCTTTCTACTCTTTTTTGCGCTATGAGCGCGTCAGTTAATGCTGAGCCATGGGTAAAACCCGATGATTACGGTCTTAGAGCTGATATTCAACAATTAGCTGATGCCGGTGTTATTTTAGCTCCTGTAACTACCTATCCGCTTATGTGGAAAAGTTTTATAAGTGATGTGCAAAGCATGCCGCTTGAGCAATTATCTCCAAGCTTGCAAGATGCTTTACTTCGCGTTAAGCATCGATATAAATCAGAAAATAGCAGCTCGCATAGTCTTCAATTATCAGCTTTTGCAGCCACAGATCCGATCATAGCAACAAGCTTTGGTGCAACAAATACACAAGAAACAGAGCTTTCAGCAGCTTACGCTTATTTAGGCGATAACTTTGCAGCTAAAGTAGCTATAAATTACAGAAAAGACGGTAAAAAATGTTTAGTTGATGGAAAAACGACTGACGATATAGTTACCGATGAGCAAGCTTTAACCGATTGTAACGATACCTCACTTGACGATAGTTACTTAGCTTACCGTTTGGGTAACTGGATTTTTAGAGCCGGTGCTGTTGAGCAATTTTGGGGACCTGGTGTTGATAACAGCTTAATTATGTCTGGTAATGCGAAACCTTTACCTGCACTAAGTGTAACCAGAGAAAAAAGTACTGCTTTTGAAACACCATGGTTAAGCTGGATTGGTCAATGGGGCTTTACCGCACAAATGGCTAAACTTGAGTCTACACGTGTAATTCCTGATGCTTTACTTTGGAGCAGTAGATTAAATATACGCCCAATACAACAATTAGAAATTGCTGTTAGCTGGTCTGCGCAATGGGCAGGTGACGGACAACCGGGCTCTGCGGGTGATTTTATTGATGTCATAACTGGGCAAACAGCATGTATTGATGGCAATGTTAGTTGCGATAGCCAATTAGAGTCAAAAATAGGTAATCAATTAGCTGGCATAGATATTCGCTGGTCAGATACACTTTTCAACCAACCTTATGCTGTATATGCCAGTACGATTGGAGAAGATGCCAGTTCACAGTTTAAGCCAGCCGATAGAGCCTACTTATTTGGTGTACAAACAACACAACGAATATACGATCAAAACTTATTAATAAATGTAGAGTACATAGATACAGGTGTTTCATGTTCAGCTGAATCAATAGTTGAAAATTGCTACTATGAGCATTCAGATTATAAATCGGGTTACCGTTACCACGGTCGCACTATTGGCTCTACTTATGATAACGATGCACAGTCAGTTGTTTTAACCCTATTAGGTCAGTTATCTAATGGAGACGATTGGCAGGTAAAATTGCGCAGTGTTGATTACAATAGCGATAACCGAGATAGTTACCCAAATAATCCTGACTTAGGTAACACCATTACTAAAATAGGGTTTAACTCTAAGCAGCTAGAAATGCGTTACAGAATGCTTTCTATGGGCGGCCGCGTCACTTTAGGTGCTTTTGCATCTAACAACGACGGTGCTGAAAACGATACATCAGCATTTGCCAAGTACGAATATAACTTTTAATACGTTACTATTAATAAAGTAACGTATTAAATGTAAAAAAGGGATGAAAACAGTGTTTTCATCCCTTTTTTGTATTTGTTAAGTAAACTTAAATCAGTGATTATACCAATTGCATTAAATTATTGTTCTATTATAGCGATAAGAAAATAGCTCAATAACAAGGCTAAAATTATGATACATAGTTGTTCTATATAAATAATTTTTAACGTAGTTAGTGAGTTATTTAATACGCTAGAATGCTCATGTTTTTAATAAAATTGGTATTACTGTTTAATTTTACTAATTACTTTTGATGTTGAGCACCCATCTAAAAATTCAAGCACTTCAACTTTTCCGCCATGGCGAAGTACATGCTCAGCACCCGCTATTTGATCTACAGTGTAATCTCCACCTTTAACTAAAATATCCGGGCTTATCTGCTCAATTAATTTAGCGGGAGTATCGTTTTCATCTAAGCTACCAAACGGAATAACCCAATCAACTGATGAAAGTGCACTAAGTACCATTGCACGCTCATCTAGCGGGTTAATAGGGCGTTCTGCCCCTTTTAAACGCGTAATTGATTCATCATTATTTAATCCAACAACGAGTCTATCGCCTCGTGCTTTAGCTTGCGCTAAATAACGTACATGCCCAGCATGTAAAATATCAAAACAGCCATTAGTGAATACAATGGTTTCGCCGTTTTGTTTTGCAAATTCAATATGCTGAAGTACATCATCAAATGGTGTTTGGTAATGCTCACCCGTAGTATGTAAATACTGACCAAGCTTGCGGCTTAGCTCTTCTGGCGAGACAGTTGCAGCCCCAAACTTACTCACAACGATGCCTGCGGCTAAATTAGCAATTTCGACAGCATCTTTAGGTTCCATGCCCGCGCCAAGCATAACAGCGAGTGTAGCTATAACCGTATCACCGGCCCCGGTTACATCGCTTACTTCAAGCTCTTGCGCTGCAAAATCAAATTTTTCATCTGCACTAATAAGCGACATACCTTGCTCAGAACGCGTAAGTAACATAGCTTTAATGCCATTTTTGCTTATTAAATCACGCGCACTTGCTGCTAAAGCCTCTTCTGAATCGGTTTGACCACCCGCTAACTTAAACTCATGTAAATTAGGTGTAATGTAATCAGCACCTTCATATAAATGTAAATCTGGCGATTTAGGGTCGATTAAAACCGTTTTTCCGGCGCCCTTAGCAAGGCTTACCATTTCTTTAATTAAACTCAAAGATCCTTTGCTGTAATCAGAAAACACAATAAAGTCGTATTCATCAAGTACAAGCTCTAAGCGGTTTAATAAAAGCTGGCTGTGTTGCTCAGTAAACATTTCTTCTAAATCAAGACGAACCAGTTGTTGATGGCGGCTAATAACACGCATTTTTGAAATAGTCGGTAAATCACATACACTCACTAATTGTGAGCTTATTTTTTCACCTTTTAGGATGGTCTCTAAAATCTGCCCGCTTTCATCTTCACCAATTAAACCCAATAAGCCAACTTTTGCATCTAACCGCGCTATATTTTTTGCAACGTTAGCTGCGCCACCGGCTTTGTCTTCAAATTTACTTACTTTAACAACCGGTACTGGTGCTTCTGGCGAAATGCGACCTGTATCACCATACCAATAGCGGTCTAGCATTACATCGCCAACAACTAATATTCGTGCCGCTGATAAGTTTTTTAATAACGATAAATCCATTACTGCTGCTCCGCAACAACCATATCCATGGCTTCACATAACCAGTGACCTATAAACATGTGAGCTTCTTGAATACGTGCTGTTTCGTCATTTTTTATAATAATAGGTAACTTAGCAATATCTTTTACTTTACCGCCATCACGCCCAGTTAATGCCACTGTAAAAGCGCCTAGTTTATTTGCAGCCTCTAATGCTAAATTAATATTGTTACTAGTACCTGATGTAGTTAAACCAATAACTAAATCTTCTGGCTTACATAACGCTTGAACTTGGCGTTCAAACACCGTATCAAAGTGATAATCGTTGCTGTGCGCTGTTAAAATAGAGGTGTCGGTAGTCAATGCCATTGAAGCAAGCGGACCACGTTCTAATTTATAACGCACTACAAATTCTGCTGCTAAATGCTGTGCATCTGCTGCACTACCACCGTTACCAAACCAAACAATCTTGCCACCAGCTTGTAATGCACTATGGCATGCTTCTAACAATTGCATAGATTCTTGATGATAAGCCTCCATCGTTTCAAATAATGCCTGATGACGGTTTAATGTTTCAACGTAGCTAGTTGCCACTGAATCGATAATTGACATGAAAAATTCCTCTTGGAACTGAAATGGCAGGAAAAATTAAATTCATTATTCCATAATTTTATTTAATTGTGTGTATTTTATCGGGTTATAACTGAACCCAGACCATATTTTATAACGAGTCTGTTTAGAAAACGGCTATTTCACGGTAAACTAACGCCACTTCCCTTTAAGAAAGATCAGTATGGCACGCATTTTTTACTCATTCGCATTAATTATTATTAGCCCACTGATTGTATTTTATCTCTATATTTTACGAGGTAAAAAAAACCAAGGCTATCGTGCACACTTTAAAGAGCGCTTTGGGTTTGTCAGTAAGTCTTTATTTACGGTTAAAACTAAACCTTTAGTTTTTCATTGTGCTTCTGTTGGTGAGGTACTTGCCGCAACGCCACTTATTAAAGCTTTGCAAAAAGCGCATCCAAACTTAAATATACTTATAACCTGTAATACTCCAACAGGCAGAGAGCAAATACTTAGCCAGTTTAAAAATACTGTAGCGTGTAGCTATTTACCAATCGATTTTCCGTTTGCGACGGCTCGATTTTTAAAGCGTATAAAGCCACAAGCATTATGTATCTTAGAAACCGAGCTATGGCCAAATTTAATGGCGATAAGCCACAAAAAAAACATACCAGTACTTGTCATCAATGCAAGACTCTCTGAAAAGTCGCAGCAGGGCTATCAAAAGGTCGCTAAATTAACGCATATTATTATGCGCTCAATTACGGTACTTGCGAGTCACAATAAAACAGATGCTAAACGTTTTATAGAGCTTGGTCTTGAGACTTCAAAAAGCCATGTAACAGGCTCAATAAAATTTGATATAACACCAAGTGAAGAGCAACTAGCTAAAGTACTCAACCTTAAACAGCTTTATAGTAATAATGAACGCTTTGCGTGGGTGGCAGGCTCAACACATCCTGTTGAGCATGAGCTGGTACTTTCAGCCCATCAAGAGTTACTAAAAAAACAACCGAACGCATTACTTATAATTGCCCCGCGCCATCCAGAGCAATTTGACAAAGTGGCAGAGCTTTTAACGCAAAGCCCACTTAGCTTTAGCCGTCGTAGCCAAAATAACTATAATAATGAGCAAGTACTTCTTGCTGATACGCTTGGTGAATTACAGTATTTATATGGCGCTGCAAATGTGAGCTTTATTGGTGGCAGCTTAATTCGCAGAGGTGGGCATAACCCACTGGAATCAGCAGCGTTTTCGGTAGGTGTAATAACAGGTCCACACACATACAATTTTGACCATGTTTATCCCGAGCTAATAAAGCTCAAAGGTGCTGTAGTGGTTGATAGTAACGACGAACTCGCAAAGCAGCTTATAACGTTTAGCCAAAACACAAAAGCGTGCCAAACCTTAGGTATTAAAGCTGCGCAATGCGTAACTAAAAACCAAGGTGCTATACAAAAAACACTTAACATTATTAATCAATATTTAGAGCCAAAACCGTGACCAACATAGCTATAAGCCAAACCCGTGAATGGGTGTCATCTGTTATTGTTAAATATAACTTTTGCCCGTTTGCTCGAAAAGAAGTAGAAAATAACTGTATTCATTACATAGTAAGCTCAGCAACGAGTATGGATGATGCTGTAATGGATATGCTTGAGCAATGTGTTGAGCTTGACCGTGAACCAGAGCGCGAAACAACCCTTATCATGTTTGACAATGGCTTTAGTGACTTTGAAGACTTTTTAGACTTGGTCGATTTAGCTAATGCACTTTTAGTCGCGCAAGGCTTTGAAGGGAAGTATCAAATTGCTAACTTTCATCCTGATTATGTATTTGCCGACAGCGATGAAACCGATGCCGCAAACTACACAAATAGAGCGCCCTTTCCTACATTGCACTTAATCCGCGAAGCAAGTATGAGCGAAGCACTTGATAGTTATAACGAGCCTGAATCTATTCCTGAGCATAATATAAATCTAGCAAGGCGTAAGGGGATTGATTTTTGGCAGCAGTTACTTGAAGGCTGTAAAAAACCGAGCGCTTAAATGCTCGGTTTTATTTTGGTTTGTGCAAAACAAGACAATAACAAACGCTTATTTTTTAACCCAGTTACCATTTACTTCAACGTAATGACCACTTTGGGTTTTTTCAATTGTTTTAGCAGCAGCAAGCGCTTCTACTTGTGAAAGTGACAAGTTATTCTTTTTAGCCAACTTTAAGTACTGCGCTTTACGCTTTGCATTTATATCATCAACAACGGCTTTTGCTTCTGCGTTTTGTACAACAAGCCCTAAATAACCAGAGCTATCTTCACCTACTAAACCTTGGTTTTTAGCGTCATCAAGGCTAATAGCCCACGCAGAGAACGACATACATACTGCACTAACTAACGTAATAATGTTTAATTTTTTCTTCGTATTCATGTTCTAGCTCCTTAAAATAACTCACTGTCGTCACTAAATAAATTGTCGAGTTCTTTATCTACTTTTACGCGAATTTCGTGATCGACCTTCACATTTAAATTAATAGTAATGGGCTCTTTAGCAGACACCTCAACACGATGCGTGCAAGCACTTAGTGCACTAATAGCACTCAGTGCGAGCAGTACTTTTATCAATAACGACTGTCTCATTATTAGTTTCCTTTTTGTGAGTATTGTTGCTCAACTTTTTGTGTAATTTCGTCACTTAAACGTAGTGCGCGTAAAAGTGTAAATACGTTTTCTTCGTGGTTATAATTAAAGTTAACCTGCTGCTGCTCTGCTTTATTATAGCCTTGCAAATTAACCCCTAGTTTTAACCAACCATCATTTTTTAGTGCCACACTGCTATTAAGTTTTTGAATATCTAAATTAGTTAATAGCCCTAACACAGGTTGTAACTCTTGCTGTTGCTGCATTACTGAATCAAACGCGGCATTATTGGTAATTTTTAAATTACCTGTTCCTTGGCTAAATAAGCTACCGTCAATAATTTCAATTTTTCCACTATCAAAGTGAACAGGTAAAGACCCCGCCAAGCGTCCCGTTAATACAATGCCCGACTTATCGTCGAGTGTAACAAGTTTGCTTGCATCAATATTTTCAAACTTAACATTAGCAACTTGGTTTGGCTTCCCTACTGTGTAGCTATCTAATGAAAACTCGCCACCAAACACACTTCCTTTTACATCATTTATAAGCGCGGTATTGTTATTAACTTGCCATTGACCTTCAATCGCTTTAACTACAGCACCTGCTCTAAATTCATTTAAATTAAAGGTAGTTGGTTTTACATTAAGCTCACCTGAATTATACTCCCCGCTAAATACACTGTTTAAATCACTCGCAAGGTAATCGTTATACAGTGCACTTGCATGACTAATCCCCATATTGAACGATGCACTTTGTAAGTTTACATCGCCACTAATATAGCCATTAAATTCGCCCTTAGTTAGCTGTGCAAGTGGCTCAAATTGCCTAATAAATGCATTTAACGGCAGCGTACTTTGTTCAGGAATAATGACTTCAAACGGATGAGCTTGCGACGACATATGATGATTTATAACTAACTCAACATCGTTTATAAACGCGTGATGCGTGGCTTTTAGTGCACGACTTTGCAAGCCCGTAGACTCTACTTTTATATTATTAAGTTTTATGTCAGGGCTATTAACAGCCTTTATATTGGTTTTTGCTGTTAGATCAGCAAATAACTCACCTACGCCTAAATTAGCATTTGCTGTTAATGTGTTACTTATATCCGTTGCTTTAAATTCTTTATATTCTGCGCTTTTTAATTGCTGCGTTAACGCTACCTCTGCGTTTAACTGTTTATCCATTTTTGCTGTTAAATCACCTTGATATTGCACTGCACTTATATCAAACGCATCTACATTATTAAGCGTTAATTTAGCGTTTATAAGCCCAATTGGTTTTGAGTCTATAAACTCACTTATATTAAAGTGACCACTAAGGCTAAGCCCATTCGCTGTTGCAGGTGCAAACTCAGGCAAGCTTTCAAGCATAACGACGTAATCGCCTTTAATTGCAGTGCCAGCTAACTGAGCATTAACGCTAATATTATTTATATTGGGTGTATTTATTTGAGCTGATAAAGTTGTATGTAGGTACTCAAGTGGAGATTTAATATTTAGTGTTGTATCTGTTATTAAAATATCAAATTGCTTATCGCCCACGCTTACCAAATTAATTACAGGTACACTCAACTCACTAGCCTCTAAGCTAATTGATTGAGGGAGTTTTAGTTGCCAATTTAAAGGCACTTGTTTGCTAATAAAGCCTGCATATTCACTTGGTGGAATTAACTCAGTACAGCTTGGTGTTAAATTAATTTTGTTATTAAGCAAATCGGTATTAAATATTAACGCTTGGCTATTTAAATTAAAACGCGTCGCCAATTTACCAGTGGTTAATACGTTAACTTTGCACTGCTCATACGTGTGAGCAAACTGGGATCTAATATCGCCATTTAACTCAAGTTCTATACCATCAAAGCTAAATGCTTGCTGAGTATTAAAGTTAAAATCTGCTATTAATGTATTTTTAGTGTTTATAACTTGCTTTAAAAAAGTGTCATTAATTTCAAACTGACCACTTACTTTATTAGCAGTCAAAATTGCACTCGCGTTTATATCACCTGAGACATTAAATTTATTTAGTTCGGGTTCTAATATGCTTATTTTAAGTGGCTTATTGAGCTCATCACTTTTTACTACAAGCTGTTTAATATTGATTAATGGGCGATTTAAGGGAAGTGCTAAATCGAGATTTTTAGCAAGCTGATTAGCATTATCACTTTCAGGGAGTGGATTAACTGTTAGCACTGCATTTTCAATATCTACACGCTTTGTATTTGCAGTAATACCAGTAAGTTGTAATTGTTGATTTTGATAATTTAAACACACTCTATCAGCATGAATATTTAAGCTAGACGTGATTGAAAAATCAAGGCAGTTTAATGTTACACCCGCTTTTTCGAGCTCTGGCGCTATAACCCACTGTAATAAAGGTAAACGAAATACATAACCAAGCAGCAAGGTACTTAGTAATACAGCTCCAACAATTAAACCAATTCGCTTAAACATACTATCCTTAAATGCTTTGTGCTTTTAGCTATACTAATACCAACCTGCATAAATCTTTGATCAATTTAACGAATTAAATTGCACTATAACGTCGTTAAAAGTTTTTTATTTAGAACAATAGATATAAAAACTTTTGCCTAGTTCTAGCGTAATTTTCTTAACGTTAAATAGACCCCATATATAAGCAGATTGGTATAATCAAAAAAGGCTGCACAATGCAGCCTTTTTAATTTTACAGTAAGATTATGAATCTAACTTGTATAAACGTAAATATAATTAACCTACGTTTTTACGTGCGTTACGGAACATACGCATCCACGGGCTATCCTCGATCCACTCATCAGGATGCCAAGAGTTGGCAACGCTTCTGAATACACGTTCTGGATGCGGCATCATTACAGTGGCACGACCATCTATTGACGTAATACCTGTAATACCTTCTGGAGAACCATTAGGGTTAGCTGGGTACTGCGTTGTAGGGCTACCGTAGTTGTCTACAAACTTAACCGCTACAGTGCCGCTATCAAGCGCCGCTTTAGTGGCTGCATCGTTTGCAAACTCAGCATGGCCTTCACCATGAGAAACTGCTATTGGCATACGCGAGCCAGCCATTCCATTAAAGAACACAGACGGATTCTCTTGTATTTCTACTAAACTAAAGCGTGCTTCAAAACGCTCTGATTTATTAGTTACAAAGCGCGGCCAATGTTCAGTGCCAGGGATCAACTCTTTTAACGTTGATAACATTTGGCAACCGTTACATACACCTAAGCTGAAAGTATCTTCACGGTGGAAGAAGTTTTGGAACTGATCGCGTGCCATGTCGTTAAACAAAATAGACTTAGCCCAACCTTCACCCGCACCAAGTACGTCACCGTATGAGAAACCACCACAGGCCACTAAACCTTTAAATTGCTCTAGTGTTAAACGACCTTCTAAAATGTCGCTCATGTGCACATCAACGGCTGCAAAACCTGCGCGATTAAACGCTGCCGCCATTTCTAAATGAGAGTTAACACCCTGCTCACGTAAAATAGCCATTTGCGGTTTAGCACCGGTTGCAATGTATGGTGCAGCTATATCTTCATTTAAATCAAAGTTAAGTTTTACGTTTAAGCCTGGATCTTTTGCATCAAATTTAGCATCAAACTCTTGCTTAGCGCACTCAGGGTTATCACGGCGTGCTTGCATTTGATACGTTGTTTCAGCCCAAATAGTACGAAGCTCAGTACGCGTATGATTAAGTACCGTATTTTCGCCACGGTTAAATATAATCGTATCGTCACTGTTAAGCGTGCCAATGTTGTGGCTAATTGCTGCTATACCATGTTGTTCAAACACCGCATTCACTGCATCTAAATCAGCATTTGCAACTTGAATTACGGCACCTAGCTCTTCGTTATAAAGCGCTTCAATGTCTGAACCTGTTAAAGCTGCTAAATCAACCGTTACACCGGTATGACCCGTAAACGCCATTTCAGCTACTGTGGTAAATAAACCACCGTCTGAGCGGTCATGATAAGCAAGTAACTTACTATCAGCCACAAGCGCTTGCATTGCGTTATAAAAGCCTTTTAATAACTCTGGGCTATCAACATCAGGGGTTACATCACCCAATTGCTTATAAACTTGCGCAAGGCTTGATGCGCCCATGCGGTTTTTGCCCGCACCTAAATCAATTAATATAAGCGATGTATCGCCTTTATCTGTGCGCAGTTGTGGTGTTACTGTTTTACGTACGTCGTCAACACGACCAAACGCAGTTATAACCAGTGAAAGCGGCGATGTTACTGACTTCTCTTGTGAGTCACCTTCATCTTTCCATGTCGTTTTCATCGACATAGAATCTTTACCTACAGGAATCGTTAAACCAAGCGCAGGACAAAGCTCTTCGCCTACGGCTTTAACAGCTTCATATAAACCAGCATCTTCACCTGGGTGACCCGCTGCTGCCATCCAGTTTGCCGATAACTTAATGTTTTCAAGGCTACCAATATTTGCACAAGCAATATTAGTTAACGACTCAGCTACAGCTAAACGAGCAGATGCACCGTAATTAAGTAATGCAGCCGGAGTACGCTCACCGAGTGACATAGCTTCACCGTGGTAAGTATCATACGTTGCCGCAGTTACTGCACAGTTAGCAACAGGTACTTGCCAAGGACCGACCATTTGATCGCGCGCTACTAAACCCGTAACTGAACGATCGCCGATTGTTATTAAGAATGTTTTTTCTGCAATGGTAGGTAAACGCATTAAGCGCTGCGCTGCATCTGCTGCATTTATTGATGTGATATCAAGCGCTTTGCCAACAACTTGCTTTGACGTTACATCGCGGTGCATTTTAGGTGCTTTACCTAATAATACGTCCAGCGGCAAATCAACAGGGTTATTTTCAAAATGGCTGTCTGACACCGTTAAGTGAGGTTCAGCGGTTGCTTCACCAATAACAGCGTACTGGGCACGTTCACGCTTACAAATTGCTTCAAAGCGGTCAAAGTCCTCTTCGCCAACAGCGAGTACATAACGCTCTTGTGATTCATTACACCAAATTTCGTGTGGTGCCATGCCTGGCTCATCGTTAGGGATGCTACGTAATTGGAACTTACCACCACGTCCGCCATCATTAACAAGCTCAGGAAACGCATTTGATAAACCGCCAGCACCTACATCGTGGATGAATGCAATTGGGTTTTCATCACCTAGCTGCCAACATTTATCGATAACTTCTTGGCAACGACGTTCCATTTCTGGGTTTTCGCGCTGTACTGAAGCAAAGTCTAAATCTTCATTTGACTGACCAGAGGCCATACTTGATGCAGCACCACCGCCTAAACCTATGTTCATTGCAGGTCCGCCTAGCGCAATTAATTTAGCGCCTACAGGAATATCACCTTTTTGAACATGATCAGAGCGAATATTACCTAAACCACCGGCAAGCATAATTGGTTTATGGTAACCACGTACTTCTTCACCGTTATGGCTTGTTACTTTTTCTTCGTAAGTACGGAAGTAGCCTAACAAGTTAGGACGACCAAACTCATTATTAAATGCAGCGCCACCTAGTGGACCTTCTGTCATTATATCAAGTGCGTTTACAATACGACCCGGCTTACCAAAATCGCTTTCCCACGGTTGCTCGTAACCTGGAATACGTAAATTTGATACAGTAAAGCCAACTAAGCCTGCTTTTGGCTTAGAGCCACGACCCGTTGCGCCTTCATCGCGAATCTCACCACCAGAGCCTGTAGCCGCACCAGAGAATGGCGCGATAGCTGTTGGGTGGTTATGCGTTTCAACTTTCATTAGTATTTCAATGTCTTCTTGATGGTACGCATATTCACCTTGCGCATTTGGGAAGAAGCGACCCGCTTTTGAGCCTTTCATTACTGCCGCGTTATCTTTATACGCCGACAATACATTTTCAGGATTTAACTCAAACGTATTTTTAATCATTTTAAACAGCGATTTTGGCTGCTCTTTTCCATCAATTGTCCAGTCAGCATTAAATATTTTATGGCGACAATGCTCTGAGTTTGCTTGTGCAAACATAAACAATTCGATGTCGTTAGGGTTACGTCCCAACTTTATAAAGTTTTCTACCAAGTAATCTATTTCGTCATCAGCAAGGGCAAAACCTTGCTCAACATTGGCTATTGCTAATGCTTCGCGTCCGCCACCTAAAATATCAACAGACGACATTTGGCGCGGTGCATCACTGCGAAACAGCTGAGCAGCATCTTCAAGCTCACTATGTGTGGCTTCAGTCATGCGGTCGTGCAATAACGCAATTACTTGTGCAAGTTGTTCTGCGTTTAAATTACCTTCAACATAATAAGCAATACCGCGTTCAACACGGTGAACCTGCTTTAAACCACAGTTGTGGGCGATGTCGGTAGCCTTAGATGCCCAAGGTGAGATGGTACCTGGGCGAGGTGTAACAAGTACAAGTTTGCCAGCTGGGGTATGCTCAGCAATGGTTGGACCGTAAGTTAATAGTTTTTCAAGCTTGGTTTGCTCAGCGCTACTCAACGGCGATGTTAAATCGGCAAAGTGAGTATACTCGGCATATACGTTAGTGATTGGAAGTTGCGATTGTTGGCAACGCGCTAAAATTTTATTAACTCTGAACTCTGAAAGTGCTGGTGCACCACGAAGGATCAACATAGATAATTTCATCCGGGGTTAGGGATTGAACGATATTTTAGGCACGCATTATAGTCCAATTAGCATTCAGATTTAACTCAAAATTACGCTTTTCATAAAATTAACTTTTCAGCTGTATTTATAGTCTGTTTTGGTTAATAAAATAAAAGGTAAAGTGACGTGATGGCTTAGTTTTGCTATAACGGTGGCTGGCGAGTTTAAGGGGCACTCAATGTTCAAAGAAAAACTAATAATAATCATTACTTTAGTTATGCTGTTGTGCGCATGTGATATGCAAGAACAGCCAACTCAACTCGCCCAAATAAAAGAGCAAAACAAAATACGTGTGGGTACGCTTGCGAGTGCCAGTAATTATTATCAAGCAGTACAAGGAGAGCAAGGTTTTGAATATGAGTTATCTCAAGCCTTTGCTGATTATTTAGGTGTAGAGCTTGAAATAGTCCCTTTCTTTAACTTATCTGACATGTTTGAACGCCTTGAAAAGGGGGATTTAGACTTAATTGCCTCAGGACTTACCTACAATAAAACCCGTGCAGAGCAATATCGCTATGGCCCAACTTATCGCACAATTAGCCAAAAGTTAGTTTATAAACAAGGGCGCGTTCGCCCACGTGATTTTGATGATTTAGATGGTAACTTTACCGTTATAGCTAAAAGTAGCCATTCGCTTACTTTACAAAAAATGAAAAAAAACAATCCTGAACTCACTTGGACCGAAAGCGAAGAGTTTGACGAAGAAGAGTTACTTCAAGCAGTTATTGATGGTGAGATAGATTACACCCTTGCCGATACACATACCTTGTCGCTGTTTCGTCGGTATCACCCTAATTTAAGTATTGGCTTTTCAGTTACCCATAACGACCCAATCGCATGGATACTCAACAAATCTAAAGACGACTCTTTATATGCTCTACTTGTACCTTTTTTTGGTGATATAAAACAAAGTAATCAACTTTACGTACTCGAAGAAAAATACTTTGGGCATGTACGCCAATTTAACTATGTAAATACCCTAGCTTATATAGAAGCGATAAAAGAAACTCTACCAACATACCAACCGTGGTTTGAACAATATGCAGGTAGTCTTGATTGGCGTTTACTAGCAGCGCTTAGTTATCAAGAATCTATGTGGAATCCTCGCGCTAAATCGCCAACAGGCGTTCGCGGTATTATGATGTTAACCCGCAGTACAGCAAAACAAGTGGGTGTTACTAACCGATTAGAGCCAGAGCAAAACATTCGCGGTGGCGGTAAGTATTTAAGTAAGCTTATTAAGCGTATTCCCGACAGAATCCCGCAACCCGATAGAACATGGCTTGCATTAGCGGCCTACAATGTAGGTTGGGGACACGTTAATGACGCACGTATAATTACCGAACAGCAAGGCGCAAGCCCTGATAAATGGGCTGATGTAAAAAAACGCTTACCACTGTTAATTAAAAAGCGCTATTACCGTAAAACCCGCTATGGTTATGCGCGTGGCGATGTAGCGGTTAAATATGTTGATAATATTCGTCGCTATTACGATGCACTTGTTTGGCTAGATGAAAATAATGCTATTGCAGAAAAACCTGAATCAATCGTAGAGCTAAGCACTGTAATCGAGCCAAAGCTAAACGTAACAAGTGAGATAAAAATTGAGGCAAGTGAAGCTCAAATACAAAAGCAACTACCTATAATTGAGCCCGAGCAGTCAAGTGAAAAAAATAACTAAGATTAATTTAGGTGTTTATTTTTGACCATATCTATAAGCGAAATTTAAGTAAATTAAATATCTGTTTACTTGTCATCAAATGATCACTAATGTGTGTTAATTGTATATCATTAATTTATAAGATATACCTCGTGCCTTTCTCACTCTTGCATTAGGAGAAAACATGCTAAAACGTAGACGCACACAAAGATTAAAACGTAATGTAATTTATTCAACGGCCACACGTCGTCGTGTTATGTTGCGCAAATTGCACAAAAAGATTATCTGGCGTCGCCGAATGTTTGCTATGCAGCAAATGGTAGAGTCAGAAATATCCCCTGCGACTAATTAAAGATTAGTCGCATCACGAGCAGCTTTTTTAGTTGCTTTAATTTGTGCTCTTCTACGTTTAAAAAAATCTGAAATAGTATTGCCACACTGCTGTGCTAAAACACCACCACACACTTCAACTTGATGGTTTAACCTCGGTTCTTGTAATAAGTTCATAATTGAACCAGCAGACCCTGTTTTTTCGTCGGCTGCACCAAATACTAAACGCTTTATTCTGCTATGCACCAACATTCCTGCACACATAGAACAAGGCTCTAATGTTACGTACAGTGTACAATCTATTAAACGATAGTTGTTAAGCACTTTTCCTGCTTCTCGTACTGCGATCATTTCGGCATGGGCAGATGGGTCGTTATCGGTTATTGAACGGTTGTACCCTACTGAAATTAGCTGGTTATCTTTTACTACAATCGCTCCTACAGGGATTTCATCAAGCAACTCTGCCTGCTTTGCATACAAAAGCGCTTGCTCCATCCAGTAGGAATCATCAAATGGCTCGTTCATTCTTTCTACTTAAATAACTTTTTATGCTGTGATTATACCTAGTTAGCACTCTAAAGTGCGTCATTCATTACTTTATTGCAAAAATAAAACAATATTTACCCGTTTGTAATGGCTCACTCGTGCTGATTTACGCTATAATCTCACGCTTTTTTTATTTAGCTCACAACACGGGTAGCAAATGAAATTTCCTGGACGCCGCAGGCATAAACATTATTTTCCAGTGGAAGCCAAAGATCCACTTACCAATCAACTTAACGCAACAGAGCGATTACAACGTAGTTATATTACGGGTATCGATCAGATCGTTGTTGATATAGAGGCAAAAGTTGATCAAGCTTTCCTTGACGAATTTCAACTACGTAGAGGTATGTCGCAAGTTATTGATAGCGACATAACAAACGCCTTATACGATCGTTTAAAATTAAACGATATGGTTGATTTTGAGTTTGCCGGTGGGACCATTGGTAACACTATGCACAACTACTCTGTACTTGCAGATGATCGCTCAGTTTTATTAGGCGTAATGAGCGAAAATATAAAAATAGGTAGCTACGCCTACCGCTTTTTATGCAACACCTCAAGCCGCGTAGATTTAAACTATCTTCAACCAGTAGATGGGCCTATAGGTCGTTGTTTTACATTAATTGATGAAACCGGTGAGCGTACTTTTGCAATAAGTGCGGGCCTAATGAATCACTTACGTCCTGAATCTATCGATAAAAACCTTATTGAAAATTCATCAGCATTAGTGATCAGTGCCTACCTCATGCGTACGCAAGGTAGTGAAACGATGACTGAAGCGACTATGCAAGCGGTAAAATACGCTAATGATGCAGGTGTGCCAGTTGTTCTTACACTCGGTACCAAGTTCTTAATTGAGCAAGACCCTACCTGGTGGGCAAACTTTGTTGAAAAGCATGTTGATATTCTTGCTATGAACGAAGAAGAAGGGTTAGCTATTACGGGTTTTGAAGACCCACTCCTAGCTGCTGATAAAGCACTTGATTGGGTAGATTTGGTAATTTGCACCGCTGGCGAAAAAGGTTTATTTATGGCCGGCTACGTTGACGAAAATTTAAAGCGCGAAACCGAATACCCGTTATTACCAGGAGCAATACCTGATTTTAATCGATACGAATTTTCACGTGCTATGCGTAAAACCGAGTGTGATAAGCCTATCAGAGCATATAGCCATACAGCCCCATTCATGGGTGGACCTGACTCAATTAAAAACACCAATGGTGCAGGCGATTGTGCTTTAGCGGCTGTACTACATGACTTATCAGCAAATGTTTATCATAAACTTAACGTGGCAAACTCTGCTAAGCATCAGCAACAAGCTATTACTTACTCATCACTATCGCAAATTAGTAAATATGCTAACCGAGCTAGTTATGAAGTGTTAGTTCAGCACTCTCCTCGCTTATCTCGCGGTTTACCAGAACGCGAAGACTGCTTAGAACAGGTTTATTGGGAACAGTAAATAACGGTGGGAGCAAGTATTGCTCCCTCTCGATTTCCTAAAAAATAGAAATATCGAGCTTTTTAGATAGTAGTTCCAGCGCCGCAATTCCTGCTACCGAATTACCAAACGAATTAAGCCCTGGAGAATAAACAGCTACCGTAAACTTATTTGGTAACACGGCTAAAATAGTCCCTGACACTCCCGACTTACCTGGCATACCTACTCTGTAACCAAAATCCCCCGCAGCATCATATAAACCACTGGTAAATAAAAGCGAATTTAGCTGCTTATTTTGACGACTACTTAAAACACGATCGCCCGATCGATTATCAACACCTTTATTAGCTAAAAAATTATAAGCTTTGGCTAATTCAATACAGTTGAGCTCAATAGAACAAAAGTTAAAGTAAGACCATAAAACATCATCGACTTCATTTTCAAAATTACCAAACGACTTCATTAAATGTGCCATAGCAGCATTACGATGCCTAAATTCATACTCAGAATTAGCGACTTTTTTATCAATCACTATCCCTCTATTACCAGCTAACAACCTAAAGGTCTCGAGCATAGAGTGCATTGGTGCAGATAAGCGGCTGTATAACGCATCACATGTTACAATTGCGCCTGCATTTATGAAAGGGTTACGAGGAATCCCTTTTTCAAACTCAAGCTGTGTAAGCGAATTAAAGGCAGTACCTGAAGGCTCCTTTCCAACTCGATGCCAAAGTTCATCACCATAACGTTGCAGTGCCATAGTAAGTGTCATAACTTTTGAAACAGACTGAATGGTAAAACGTTGAGAGCAATCCCCCGCACATACAGTCTTACCATCAGTTGTATAAATAGCGATAGAAAATTGCTCAGGATCGACCTCTGCAAGGGCCGGTATATAATCAGCTACTTTTCCTTGTGATAATAAAGGGCGTACTTCATGTGCTATTTCATCAAGCACCTTTTGGTAATCAGCTGTAGGCAAACTAGACCTCTATATCATCATTCATAAAAATTGGATTTTAGCACGCGCGAATAGACGCAACTAGTTTTGTTGTTGAATTTAAAGAGGGATGTTTTTCTTAATTTAAAAAAGCAAAAAACGTCACATTACTGTAACGGGTTTCTCTTAATTAAATATTGGTAATGTCGTAGTGCCACAGCGGTGGAGAGGCACATAGCAAATGCTACACTATCTTTGTGTCGGGGCGTCCTTCTGCGGGGCTCGCCTTAGAACTATTTTATTTCGCCACTGAGTTCGGCATGGACTATTTACAAAATTTCAAAAAAGCAAAAAACCCGTCACATTACTGTAACGGGTTTCTCTTAATTAAATCCTGGTAATGTCGTAGTGCCACAGCGGTGGAGAGGCACATAGCAAATGCTACACTATCTTTGTGTCGGGACGTCCTTCTGCGCGGCTCGCCTTAGAACTATTTTATTTCGCCACTGAGTTCGGCATGGACTATTTACAAAATTACAAAAAGCAAAAAACCCGTCACATTACTGTAACGGGTTTCTCTCAATTAAATCCTGGTAATGTCCTACTTTCACATAG
>NZ_JJNZ01000052.1 GCF_000690055.1 Pseudoalteromonas fuliginea | reverse complement strand
GATCTTGTCTGAACTAATACACATAGTTACCGATTAGCCCCGTTATTTAACGGGGCTTTTTTGTGTCAATATTTTTTCTATTTGCACTTTATAGTTGCATAGAGCTGATAACATTGGTTTTTACTACCAGTACTTTTCATCCCCCATGATTGGTTATACCAATCGAAGTCTCCGTAGGCGCTTTCATCCTCTCCGCAGGTAATTGTGCTTCCAGAAATTTCTTGATTGTGACCACGCTCTTCACAAAATTGATTTCCATTCGTAGAACCCACAAAAAACAGCTCTAAGCGCCCATTTATCCAAACCTGTGGTGCGTAATAGGTTGTTGCAGTATTTACCAATATACCTTGTTGCTGTTCCATATTTATTTCTGCGCGCTCAAAGGATACTTTTTCATTTTCTTTTAGCGTTATTGTGCTTGCTGAAAGCGTAGTATCTGCAAATACATTAAGTGATACTGAACTTAAAGTAAGTAGAGCAAGAGTGAATGTCTTCATTATCTTTTCCTTTAGTTGAATGTAGAATTACACAAAACATCTTTATTCAATGTGTCTATTAAGCTTGGTAAATATAAGTTTCAACAAGGTTAAGCTTTTATTAAAGTTTAAAATAAGCACTGCATGCCTTTGCATTTTTTACACTATGAAAAAAATTTGAGTTCTACTTTATTCACTAGTTTTAGGGGGCTGGTGGTGTTATTTTGACGTCAATGAAAATTAAATCTCACGCAATGAATTTAATTTTTAATGTATTAAGGCATCTTTTATGAACAAAACAGTGGAAAAAACAATGAAAAAAGTAGGATTAGTCGGTTGGCGTGGCATGGTAGGCTCCGTGTTATTAGAACGTATGCAGCAACAAAGTGATTTTGCCCATATCGACACTACCTTCTTCACCACCTCGCAAGCGGGTCAGTTAGGACCGGACATTGCAGGCGATGCAAAACCATTGCTTGATGCAAGTGACATTAGCGAACTTGCTAAAATGGATATTATTGTTACTTGCCAAGGCGGCGATTACACCAATTCCGTATATCCAAAACTTAGAGAATCTGGTTGGGATGGCTACTGGATTGATGCCGCTTCAGCACTTCGAATGAGTGACGATAGCATTATAGTGCTGGATCCTGTAAACAAAGATGTTATTGAACAAGGCTTAGCGCAAGGCGTTAAAACGTTTGTGGGCGGTAACTGTACAGTATCGCTAATGCTACTTGCATTAGGTGGTTTATTTGAGCAAGACCTAATTGAATGGGTAAGCCCAATGACTTACCAAGCGGCGTCGGGCGCCGGTGCACGAAATATGAAAGAGCTTATTGCACAAATGGGCGCTATTCATGCAAGTGTCGCAGATAAACTAGATAACCCAAGCTCTGCTATTTTAGAAATTGATAAGATAGTAAGCGAAAAAATGGCTTCAAGTGATTTGCCACAAGACCAGTTTGGTGTGCCATTAGCAGGCAGTTTAATTCCGTGGATTGACGTACCTATGCCAAGCGGTCAGTCTAAAGAAGAATGGAAAGCGCAGGTTGAAGCCAATAAAATTTTAGGCTCTTCTAAGCAACCAGTGCCAATTGATGGTTTATGTGTACGTATTGGTGCAATGCGCTGTCATAGCCAAGCAATGACCATTAAACTACGTGAAGATATTAGCGTAGACAAAATTGAAGAAATTTTAGCCTCGCATAATGAATGGGTTAAAGTTATTCCAAATGAGCGCGAAATTAGCGCTACTGACTTAACCCCAGTTAAAGTAACGGGGACATTAAGTATTCCTGTTGGCCGTATTCGTAAATTAGCCATGGGCCCTAAATACATAAGCGCGTTTACAGTGGGAGATCAGCTCTTATGGGGCGCCGCAGAGCCATTGCGCCGCATGTTACGCATTATTATTGATGATGAGTAAACATTGTTAGTAAATTTTATTTTTCAGGGTTAGCAATTTGCTAACCCTTTTTATTTAACCTGCTTTACCAGTTTATAAATCGGGCTTTATAAACTGGTACATCATTTGCTGTAATTCCCATGTTAACCAGCTAACTACAACAAACCTTATAGAATACGTATTTTACTCGCATTATATGTACTGCTATCACAAAATTGCGTAGTTTTTACATGTTTAAAATACTGCTTTGTAGGTGGAAATAAAGGAAATTACAATGCGTTCATTTTTAAATTCATTACACCGTAAATGGTTCAGCTTTCTTGTCGTAATTGTATTACTGCTAATTACCCTCAGAATAGCTGCGCCTTATGCAGTGCAGCAGTATGTAAATTACCAGCTAAAACATACGCAAGGTATTACGGGACATATAGGTGATGTAGATTTGTTTTTATATCGTGGCGCTTATGCCATTGACGATGTAGAAATTTACGCTACTAACGCAACCACAGCACCTAGACCTTTACTTGCGGTAGAAACACTTGATTTTTCACTTGCATGGTCGGCGCTTTTAAAAGGGAATCTGGTAACAAATATGGCTTTTATGCGCCCCGAAATTGTTATTTATGATAAAAACCCAAACGCAGCAGAGCAAAATCAACGTGTAAAAGATGAAACAACTTGGATCGGACTCGCCAACGATTTAGTGTTGTTCTCAATCGATACCTTAACTATTGAACAAGGTAAGTTGTCCCTAGTTAATGCAACTAGTCAGGGTGAAAAACCCACTTTTATATCAAATATTAATGCCAGAATTGAAAACATAACGAATGCGCAAAACCTATCAAAAACACTTGTGACTACTCTAAACGTAGAAGGTGCGTTAATGGGGGAGGCGGCATTAAGGTTTAATGGCAAATTAGACCCTTTTAGCAAGCACGCTAATTTTGATTTTAATGCAGAGGTACAGCGCTTTTCAGTTAAAAATTTAGACACTGTATTTAAAGTGTATACACCGTTTGATATTGAAGCAGGGGGTATTGATGGCGCTATGGAACTTGTGGCTAAAGACAATAACTTAAATGGTTATGTAAAAGCGGGCGTTCAAAACTTGCGTGTTTTTTCGTGGCGCGAAGATATAGAAAAAGATGACGACGGCATATTTACTGCCATATTTGAAGGCAGTGTTGATTTACTCGGCTCTATACTCGAAAACGATGAATCTAAACTTGTTGCTGCACGCATTCCTATTGAAGGTCAACTAGATAATACGGATGTTTCGACTTTCCAAGCTGTTATTTCTGTACTAAAAAACGCATTTTTTGATGCGTTTAAAATGACAGTAGATAACATCATTTCTTTTGAAGATACGGATAACAAATCTAATAACGAGGAAAATTAAAGCATTTTGGGAATGCATGTTTTAGTTGAATGCCTAAGCTGCACCCACTTTTTAAACTTTAAGTGGGTGCTTTAGTACTCTTATCAGATTAGTTTTTGCGGTTACTCAATAGCGCTTTAAGCTCAGCAATTTGGGATTGTAGTTCGTTTACTTGTCCTTGCGTTGCAGGTAATGAGCTGTCGTCTGCGAGCTCTTCTCGCGCTTTTCGGTGCTCCTCGCTCATAACTTCTAAAATGGCACCTACCATCATATTTAAAAATACAAATGCGGTTAAAAATATAAATGTAAGGTAGTAAATCCAGCTTAATTCGTACACCGCCATTGTTTCGTACATTATGTCGGTCCAATCTTCAAATGTTGCTACCCTAAACAAGGTAAGCATTGATATTGAGACGTCTTGCCAAAGTACGGGGTTTATTTCAGCAAACATCATGCTGCCCATAGCGGCGTAAATATAAAAAATAACAAACATTAATAAAGCGATATAACCCATTTGCGGAATAGCTTTAAGCAGAGAGTTAACCAATAAGCGCAGCTCTGGGATCATCGAAACCAATCGCAGTACTCTAAATATGCGCAGTAATCGTGCAATTAGCATCGTAGAACCTGCTGCAGGGTATAAGCTACCTAGTACTATAATTGTATCGAATATATTCCATCCCTTAGAAAAGAAGTCTTTTATACCTTTACTTGCAATAAAGCGGATTATTAGTTCAATTAAAAAGAATGCGGTAATGCCAACGTCCATCCAATTTAGAGCAAGCTCTACCGTTGGATGCAGTGAGTAAGTGTGCGCACCTACTGTCAGGGCAGAAACAATAATTACAGCTATAACAAATGATTGAAATATCTTGCTTTTGTCTATACGCTGAAACAACTTTTGTAACTGCGACATCATAATAATGGGTCCTGTGAGTATTAAGGTTTAATGGCGCTAATATACAATAATATTGTAATAATTTAACGCTTTTTCGATATCGAAAGTGTAAGGAAATTTAATGTTTATCAATAAACTAAAAAACAGCGCATTACTTATTATCGGATTTTGTATTTTGGCTGGTTGCAGCTCTGATGCACGTTTTCACGAAGTTCAATCTGCACGTCTTGATGAGTGCAACTATAAAGCGGATAAAGAATATTACGAATGCTTAAATAAACAGGACTCTAATTACGAAGAGTTTAAAAAGCAGCAGCAAGCCCAGACTAAATAAGTAGCGCTAGTACATTTATGACTAAAACTCAAAAACAACGCGATAAGCAAATTCGCTCAGTATTGACTATTGCGTGTGAAACAATAAAAGAAACCGTATTTGGCTTTCACTATTTAACGCATTCAGTGGATTTAAATAACGAAACAAACACGTTAAAAGTGCAGTGCTTTTTTAATGATGATATAGCTCTTGAAAGTGCAAAACCCCAGCTTGACGAATTAAAAGATATTATACTAAATCAGCTAGCAAGTATTAAACTGAATATTAAACCAGCACATATCTTATTTTTCGCCAATTAATAGTGGTTTAGTTGGTTTGACAGCACAGTGATGTTTATAATTACATAAATTACTTTAAAGGTTTCAATTATGGCCGTTCCTACGCGTTCGCAAATTTCACCAGGCATAACAGTAAATATTGTATTAAAAGAAGATCAACGCAGCGGTACATTAACCGAAGGTGTTGTTGAGCGTCTTTTAACAAAATCACCTAATCACCCGCACGGTATTAAAGTACGTTTAGAAGATGGTCAAGTTGGCCGAGTAAAAGAGATTTTATAATGGCAGCGTTAACAGAACAGGCTTTTTGGGAATTAGTAACCACGCCTGATTTAGGGCTCGATCCGCAAAGTGTGAGCGATAACCTAAAAACTAAACTTAATGATTTAAGCGATCAACACCTTATTGATTTTGATAAGCACTTTGGCATACATATGCGCAAATGCTTTACCTGGGATTTGTTTGGCGCTGCCTTTGTGATGGCTGGGTGTAATGACGATTACGGTTTTAGCGAGTTTAGATGTTGGTTAATTTCTCGCGGTAAAACAGTATTTGAAAACGCCTTAGAAAATGCTGACTCGATAGCGCAGTGTACACCTGTTTATTATTTAAACGAGCAGCCTTACCCGTATATTGATGAGTATGATTTAATAGCCGGTTTATTATTTGAAGAACGCAGCGAAGACGAATTGCCGTTTATTCCATCAGGCAGCGATGAACCCAAAGGTAAACGTTTTAAAGACAAACCTAAGTTTTTAAAGCAAAGCTACCCTTTATTATTTGCAAAGTACTGGCAATAAAATAAACAGTAATTTTTGTACTACTTAAACAATTTAATGAGTCCAATGTCTCCTTACAGGTAAGTGCATTGATATAAATCGTTTTGTTGTTTAAGTACGTATTAACTAAAGTACTTAACAGCAAAACGGTTTGTAATGCAGTATCTAGGAGGAATCTTTGTGGATTTAAACGTATTCAATCTAGAGGGATTTAATCGCGGCACGAGGTGTGTAACCTAGTGAGCTCGGTAATTGCTTCTGCGTTACCTTACTGGCTTACACATGTAAGAATAAGTAATAGTCGAGCAAAGCTTCCGCTAGCTGCTCACGCCTTGGTTCCTGAATACGACCTCTCTCCTTTTATAGTAAATCTCTGTTATAGTTGTTAAAAGTTATAAAAGCTAAGTGATTAGGCATTTTGCTATTATTTAACACGCTGACTCACGAGGATACACCCACGAAATGAAATATTTAACACTCGCTTTATTAACTGTCGCTTTTACAAGTGCAAATGCTTTTTCTGAGCCGAGTAATAAAACACGATTTATACCGCTTTTAAAGTCAAAATTGGGAGCCTACGAAGTTGTGTCGGCTAATTCTGGATTATGTGTTAATAGTAATTTGAGTTTGACAGATGAAAGTGATGCAAGTGCGGGTTTTAAACTAGGTAAGCAAATTATATTTGGATCGCTCCACAATGGTACCCGAACCATTAAAAAACCAAACTTTTGTTTTATAACCAGCACACTTAAATATAAAAGTGATGGCCTTGAAAACGGTTTAAGAATGAGCCGTTGTGAAGATGCAATAAACGAAAAAACAATTAGCCAAAGTATCCGATTTTTAGCTGATAACACACTAAGGTACACATTGAGCAAACCCAGTGTAGAGTGCACATTTAAAAAAGCAGATGAAAGTAAACAAAGTATCTAGTAAGTAGTAAGTAGTAAATCATTCGCAGTATATTTTAGGGATATCGCGCCAACGCGTGGTGTACTGCGGCGACAAAAAATCACGGTTCATGTGCCACCGGTCATTTAATTTACTACTAGCTAAACTAAGCATTCCTTTCCCATACCGTGTATTTATAGCATCTAGGCAACTCATTAATTGTGGGTTGTCAGTACGTTGGTTAAACAAATCACTTTGTTGAAATTGCTGTGACGTAAGTTCTAAAGCGCCTACACCACACTTGTAAAACCTAACTGCAGGTTGGTATATTTGATCAAATACCTCAGATACAGCATTAGCCATCACGCAGGTGTCGTTAGTGGGTGAGGGGAACTTATACACAAACGACTTTTTATAATATCTATTTTCGTGCGCGCCACTGGCTGCAAAAATATAAAGTTGGTGAGTGAGCGAACGTTGCGCTCTTAGTTTATTAGCCACTGTGGTTACATGGTTAATTAGCGCCGTTTTAAGGGCTGTTGGCTCACATATGCGCTCTCCAAAACTACGGGTCGAATAAATTTCCCGCTTGTCTTGTCGTACATCATCCCAGTTTAAACATGTTATCCCGTTAAGTTCGCTTACAGTACGTTCAACAACCACACTAAATGCACGGCGCATTGCTTTAGGGTTTTGCTGAGCAAGATCCCAGGCGGTGTGTATATTCATTATTTTAAGCTTTTTAGCTAGTCGCCGGCCTATTCCCCATACATCTTCGCAGCTCATTCTTTGTAAAATAGCTTGGCGAGTTTGTTCGCTATTTATGACTGCTACACCATTAAAACCACTGAGTTTTTTAGCGGCGTGGTTAGCGGCTTTTGCTAAAGTAGGGGTTGGGCCAAAACCTACACCTACAGGAAGCTTCGTTTCGCGCCACACTGTGCGCCTTATTGTATGGCCGTATTCGTGCCAGTCTTTAATTAATGATGTGTAGCCATTAAAGTGCAAAAACGATTCATCAATACTGTATATGTGTTGTGTATCGCAAAAGCGGCCAATAATATTCATCATCTTGTCGCTTAAATCAGCATAAAGCTCGTAATTGCTAGAACGAATAACAACGTTGTTTTGCTCAAGTAAATGTTTAACTTTAAAGTACGGGCCAAATTTAGGAATATTTAAGCGCCGAGCAATAGGGCAAATAGCGCATACACAGCCATCGTTATTAGTAAGTACAACCACGGGTTTGGATCGAATAGCAGGGTCGAATACTTTTTCTGCACTGGCATAAAATGACACAGCATCAACTAAGGCATACATTTTAGTAACTCTGGGCTTTGCCTGTGCATTCTTATTGATAGCGTTACTACGCCTTCTAGCTGAAACTCGTCTGCAGAGGTGAGTTGTACAGGCTTATGTAAAGAGGAAGCTGAAAGCAGCCGCGCATTGGTTTTATCAAGCAGTTTGCATACAAAAAGACCATTTAAGTTAGCAACAATAACGTCACCATTTTTTACCGGCTCTGCACGGTCGATAACTAATAAGTCACCTTCAAAAATTCCGACTTCTTGCATAGAGTTACCCGATGCAATACCAATAAACGTAGCATCTGGATGCTTTATTAAAAGCTCATCAAGGGTTACACCTAGCTCGGTGTACTGCGCTGCGGGTGATTCAAAACCACACACGCCTGCTTCTATATAAATGGGAATGACAAACATAACACAACCTAAAACGCATACACTGTATAAGTGTACAGTATATGCGTTTTGTGTAAGTTATGCCAAGAATGTATGGCTGATCAATCCATGTTTTTGATCATTTGTTGTGCGGTATCTAAAAAGTCTTTGATTTGTTGAGGGTTTAAGTTTTTACACATTTGATTATTTATTTTTTGCTCTGAGGCTAATAACTTATCAAAAAGAACTTTACCTTGCTCTGTGAGCGATAAAATAAAGCAGCGTTTATCGTGCTCACTCGCCTGTTTATTAATTAAATTTAAGCTAATAAGATCTTTAATTAAACGTGCTATTTGCGCTTTATCGCGCTGCGTTTTAGTAACAATATCGTTAGCCGTACAGTTATTTACGTTCGCGATAATATGTATGCAGCGTACGTGCATAGCATTAATACCCAGTTCGCCTGCGTTAATTGCTTCACGAATTGTTACACGGTAATTTTGCATTAATTCAAACAGCGTATTTGATAAAGGTGTATTCATAGAACTCTCAATATAGTTGACAAAGTCAATTAACTTGTTATAGTTGATTTTATCAACCAATGGGGCGTTGTGCAATGCCTGCTTTTTATAGCAGGTTGGTATTAAAGTCTAAGTTTTGTAAAACGAGGTAATACATGAGTAAACAAGTTCGCAAAGCCAACGTATTAAGTACAGAGCAAATCACACCGCATTTACAGCGCATTGTTGTAGGCTCTGAAGATTTTAACGACTTAACCTCACAGTACATTGGTAACTATGTAAAAGTACTATTTCCAAAAGATGGTGAAGTAGATTTTAACTTAAAAACAGCCTGTATGCGATCATACACAATAAGGCATGTAGATGCACAAACAGGCGCGCTAACACTTGATTTTGTTATAAATATGCACCAAGGCCCTGCAACTGACTGGGCTAAAATTGCAAAAGTAGGCGACGAGTTAGGTATTGCAGGTCCTGGCCCTAAAAAGCTAGATAATTATGCGCATTCGCATTATGTATTGCTCGGCGATTTAACATCGGTAAATGCAATAAAAGGGTATGTGCAGCAATTACCTTTAATTTCAAAAATTGATGCCTTTGTACATGTACCCACCGAAAAAGATATTATTGATTTAGAAACAAGCCGCGATGTTAATTGGCTTGTTACCGACAACGCTGACGAGGCGCTACTTAGCGCGCTTCAAAATTTGCACATTACAGCAGAGCCTCCCATTGTATTTATGGCATTGGAAGCTGGGCTTGTTCGTAAAGCAAAAGCACTGCTAACAGAGCAATTTAATATACCACGCGGTAATATTTTTTCCTCAGGGTATTGGAAAAAAGGCGTGGATTCAGAAGGCTATAAAAAGCTGCGCCAACGTGATGCACAGCTTGCCTGAATACCTTAGAGCAAAATAACATATACCTATTTTGTTCTAATACCACTGCGTAACTTGAATTGACCTAATAGCAGACCCATTTAAGTGTTTTATGCTAATGATGTAATCCATTATTAGCATGCATTTTTAGGAGCTGCTATTTTGTTAAATTCCATTCCTTTTTCGTTATTAGAACTTGCCCCCATGATCAAAGGGGACAGCGTTACTAACACTCTTCATAAAAGTACTAAATACGCTCAACGTGCTGATGAGCTTGGCTTTAACCGTTTTTGGCTTGCTGAGCATCATAATATGCCAGGTATAATTTGTGCGGCCACTTCAATTTTGGTTGGTCACATTGCAGGTAATACCAAAAAGATACGCGTTGGATCGGGCGGTATTATGCTGCCAAACCACTCCCCATTAGTTGTTGCTGAACAATTTGGTACATTAGAGAGCTTATATCCAGGGCGAATAGATTTAGGACTCGGGCGCGCACCAGGTAGCGACCCTGTAACGAGTCGTGCATTAAACAACGATATGAGCCGTGCAGAAAACTTCCCAGGTGAAGTAACTGAACTGCAAACATTGTTAGGTCCTTACAATGGTACACACCCTGTACGTGCTATACCGGGGGAGGACACAAACGTGCCTATTTGGTTATTAGGCTCGAGTTTATTTAGCGCGCAACTAGCGGCGCAAAAAGGGTTACCGTATGTATTTGCAGGACATTTTGCACCGCGCTTCGTGCACGATGCAATAGCGCTGTATAAGCGCGAATTTAAAGCATCAAGCGTACTTGATAAGCCATACGTAATGCTTGCACTGCCTTTAGTGGCTGCAGATACCGACGATGAAGCGCAATACTTGTCGACTACTTCTAAGCAACGTGTACTCGAACTTATACGCGGTAATGAGCTGTGGCTAAAACCACCTGTTGAAAGCATGGACGGGTTATGGAGCGAACAAGAACGCGCTCATGTAGAGAACTTTTTAAGCCTAAGCGTAGTAGGAGGACATGTAAGTATTAAACACAAATTAGAGATGATAGCGAAACAGCTAGAAGTAGATGAGTTTATATTTACCAATGATGTATTCGATAGTGAAAAACGCCACCGTGCACTCGAAATTTTAATGGAAATAAAACACTAATATATAGTTAGTTAAGCAAGCGTACATTCTGGGCTTGTTAACATACAGACATCATCAAAAGTTAAATTAGTTTACTCATTTTATTAACTTTCAGTGATGTCTGTATTTGTTATTTAAATATTCAAAGTAAATTTGATTGCTATTTTTAGTACATATTTTGTTTTATATACCGTTCTGTTTTTTCAATCGAACTGATTTAAACAATCAATTTTAAGATATCACTTTTGTTTTTTATAATGTAGCTATTAAACCAGACATCATAAAATTAAAGGCAGGTACACCGTGAACTCTCTAAACACCGCAACAGCTAATTCAGTTAACAAAACAGCGCAACCAAAAGTTGCACTGGTTGCTGAAGGTGGCGGGCAGCGAGGGATCTTCACAGCGGGCGTACTTGATGCGTGGTTAGAGCAAAGCTATGACCCTTTTGATTTATTCATTGGTACTTCAGCGGGTTCGCAAAACTTAACTAGCTACTTAGCGCGTCAAAAAGGCTACGCTAAACGCCTGATCAGAGGGCTTTCGCGTAATAAGCGTTTTTTTCAGCTTGGTCGTGGATTAGTGGGTAAACACATAGTTGATTTAGATTGGTACTTTGACAAAACCACTGAAGTAAACAGAGCTATAGATTTCAAAACAGCGAAAACGAGTTTAGGTGAGCGTGAACTACTTATAACAGCTACAAATGCAAGAGACAGAAAAGCTTATTACTTATCGCCAAATGGTGATAGTGGTCAATGGCGTGATTTGTTAAAGGCTTCTAGCGCACTGCCGTTTTTATACAAACAAGGTGTAAAGTTAACACCTTGGTTAAATGCAAAAGCGGCTAACGAAATACACCTTGCTGAAGAGCAAGCACAGAGCGACTTTTATCTAGACGGCGGTTTAGCAGCACCACTACCCGTGCGTGAAGCTTACAACCGAGGCGCTCGTAAAATTGTGGTAATAAGAACAGTTGATGCTAATTTTCAAGCGCAATCTGCATGGGTGCAAAAGCTAAGAACATTTGCTATTGCATCAGGTTATTGTCCAAAAACATTGGACTACTTAATACAGCACGAAAAAGCGTATTTAGATGAGCTTGAGTTTATTGCAAATCCACCAAGTGATGTGGAAATAATACAAATTTTTGCAGACGAAAAATTGCATAGCAAATTATTAGGTAGTTCAAATAACGATTTGCGTTTTGATCATAAATTAGGCTTAGCTGCAGGTCGATCTTATTTAGCGCAGCAAAGCCAATTTGAGATCAGCAATACGCATAACTACTCACAAAGCGAGTATCGTTACAATTAAGCCAATCGGATACCCAAATCATGAATAATACTGGAACTTGAAGTTGCGGTATTATTCATTCCAAAATTTTTAAATTGAAATATTAAAAATAACTTAAGTTGATGAAAGCAATATGCTTGTTTCACTATTTAAAATACCGTCAATTTCGCGTACTTGCCTTAACACTCCATCAAACTCACTTAAATTTGCAGCTTGAAGCTCTGCAACTAAATCCCATGCACCATTGGTGGTGTGTAATTTTATAAGCTCGGGTATTCCGCGCATTGTTTTAATTACTTGTGAGGTAGATTTACCAACGACTTCTATCATCATAATTGCGCGCACGGCTTCTGTTTCTATGTGTTCGTGAACGCGTACAGTAAACCCTAATATTGCGCCTGAGCTAACTAATCTGTCTAACCTATTTTGCACTGTCCCGCGTGATACATTTAAAGAACTGGCTAAAGCTGAAATAGAAGCGCGGCCGTCTTTTCGTAATTCAGCTATTAAAGCATTATCAAGAGAGTCATAAATATAGGGAGTCATAAATCAAACCTTTAAAAGAAGTTACTGACCAAAATACATAAATTGTATATAACTGCATAGCAAAATGATAAAAACTAGTACTATTTGTGTAATTAATTACCATATTAAATAGCACGTAGCCTCGCTAAACTTGTTTTAAATTAACTAATACATTTATTCAAGAGGTTTCAGCATGAGTCATTTTATAGCACAGCCAAAACAAGGCGTTCCATTTGTTAGCGTTCAGGCAATGGCTAAGCTTATAAATAGCTTAGGGGTCGAAAACGTTTTGCTAGATCTAACACATAAATTAGAAACCGACTTTGCCCGTTGGACGGAGTTTGATAAGTCACCTCGCTATGCAGCACACTCACCAGAGGGTGTAATAGAGCTAATGCCAGTGAGTGATGGCCAAATGTTCAGCTGTAAATATGTAAATGGTCACCCAAAAAACACCTTTAGAGAACTTCAAACAGTCGCTGCATTTGGTATTTTAGCCGATGTAGATAGTGGCTATCCGGTTATGATAAGCGAAATGTGTTTACTAACAGCACTACGTACAGCCGCAACTTCTGCAATGGTAGCTAAATATTTAGCACCTAAAAACTCAACAACCCTTACTTTAATAGGCAATGGCGCTCAATCAGAGTTTCAGGCACTCGCTTTTAAAGCGGTACTAGGTATTACGCATATTCGTTTATACGATATAGATAAAAGCGCCTCTAAAAAAGCATTTGCTAATTTAAGTGCATGCGGATTAAACGTGGCTATTTGTAATAGTGTACAAGAGGCAGTAAAAGGGGCTGATATTATCACTACCTGTACTGCTGATAAAACTAACGCTACTATTTTAACAAACGACATGATCCCACAAGGTGTGCACATTAATGCCATAGGTGGTGATTGCCCAGGTAAAACAGAGTTAGATGCTAGATTGCTTGAGCGTGCTAATGTATTTGTTGAGTACGAGCCGCAAACTCGAATAGAGGGCGAAATTCAACAAATGAGTCCAAGCTTTACAGTAACTGAGTTTCATAACGTTATTAATAAGCAGTCGCTTGGGCGTACTAGCCAAGATGAATTAACCATTTTTGACGGCGTTGGCTTTGCGAGCGAAGACTTTACCGCACTGGTATTTATACGCGATGAGTTAATTAAAACGGGCGAGTTTGCTTTGCTTGATTTAATTACACAACAAGCGGACCCTCGTAATTTATTTTCAGTGCTTAGTGATCAACCATTAGTAAAAGCGCATGTGGCATGAGCGAAGTAAACCAAGCCCCCAGAGCTGTAGTGATGGTAAGACCGCATCACTTTACATCTAACCCACACACAATGCTCGATAACGCATTTCAAAGTGAATGTTTAGCACAAAATCAAAGTGAACAAGCATTTAAAGAAGTGACTAATGCCGTACAAATATTAAAAAATGAAGGGGTAACAGTTCACCTTTTTGAAGATGAGCAAACACACACTCCCGATTCAGTTTTTCCTAACAATTGGTTTTCAACTCATCAAAGTGGCCAATTAATAATCTATCCAATGTTTGTAGAAAACAGAAGGTTAGAATATCGAAAAGATATTATTGATTTTTTAACGGATCACTATAAAGTGTCTTCAGTGACTGATTATTCATTTTTATCGAAAGAAAATTCATTTCTTGAAGGCACTGGTTCACTGGTTATCGATCATCAAAATAAACTCGCTTACGCGGTAGAATCAAAAAGAACTACCAAGTCGGTGGTTAATACAATATGTGAGCAATTAAAACTATCACCCATAGTGTTTAACGCATATGACGAGCAAGGAACTGCGGTTTATCACACTAATGTTTTAATGTGTATTGCTACAAAATTTGTAATGATCAGTTTAAATATGGTGCCAATTAATCAACGTGCACAGTTAGCTAAACATTTTTTGAAAAGCCATCATCAAGTTATCGATTTAACGCTTGAGCAAATTAATAACTTTTGTGGCAATGCTATTGAGCTACAGGGTAAAAATGGTCGTATTTTAGCCTTATCGCAAACTGCGTTTAATGCACTTACACCGGCACAAATAACAGTTATACAAAAAACGGCTAAGCTTGTGCCATTACCTATACCTACTATTGAGTCGGCTGGTGGCTCAGTTAGGTGCATGATTGCAGGAGTTCATTTGCAAAATAAATAATGTATAGTTTTAAGGCAGCTTAGCTGCCTTATTTGCATTAAATTTTTAGTCGATGTCGCAAGCAAATGCCGTTATACCCAAAAAAGGGTATTAATATAAAAAATATAAGAAGGAATTAGCAATGTTCGATACCGTCGTCAAAAGCGTAAACAACCTTTTATGGGGAGAAGGGCAAGTACTTATTTATATACTTTTGTTTACAGGGGTATGGTTTTCAGTACGACTAAAAGCAATTCAAATACTTAAATTTAAACATATGTTTAGTCTTTTAAAAGGCAGTAGCAAATGTAAAAAAGACGATATTTCATCATTTCAAGCGTTGTGTACAGGGCTTTGCGCACGAGTAGGTACCGGTAATTTAGCTGGTGTAGCGGTTGCAATTTCACTTGGTGGCAGCGGCGCTATATTTTGGATGTGGGTAATAGCCATATTGGGCATGGCTACAGGCTTTGCCGAAAGCGTACTTGGGCAAGTATATAAAGTACGCGATAGTGGTGGCGAGTTTAGAGGCGGGCCTGCGTATTATATTCAACAAGGTTTGGGTAGCCGAGCGTTTGCAATTGTGTTTGCCGCATGTTTATTTTTAGGTTACGGATTTACGTTTAGCGCAATGCAAACTAACACAATTACCGACGCACTTAACTACGCGTTTGAAGTTCCTACATTTTATTCAGGCCTAGTTATTACCGTATTAGCGGGCTCAATTATACTCGGTGGCTTTAAAGCAATTGCCCGATTTGCAGAGCGTGTTGTGCCAATAATGGGCATTGTGTTTGTACTTGCGGCGGTAATTATTACGATTATAAATTTCACGCAAGTACCCGCCATGCTTAAAGATATATTTTTATCAGCGTTTGGTTTACAAGAAGCAGGCGCCGGTGCAATGGGCGCTGCCATTAAAAACGGTATTCAACGTGGTTTATATTCTAATGAGGCCGGTGCAGGTAGTGTTCCGCATGCTTCAGCAAGTGCCAGCCCAATACCTAATCACCCTGTAACGCAAGGTTACATACAAATGCTAGGCGTATTTTTCGATACAATAGTACTGTGTAGCTGTACCGCGGTGATCATTTTATTAGCCGATATAGATATTAGCGGCGAAATGGAAGGCATTCGTTTAACACAAAGCGCGATGACCGCTCACTTAGCACAAGGTGGTGTTTACTTTGTAGCAGCCGCTATAACCTTATTTGCTTTTACATCGGTGGTGGCAAACTACGCCTATGCAGAGAGTAACTTGCATTTATTTAAACTCGACAACAAAGTAGGGCGCGGCATTTACACTTTGCTTTATTTATCAATGATGTTGTGGGGCGCGTCGGCCACATTAAAAGAAGTCTGGGATTTAGCCGATATTGCCTTAGGGTTAATGACAGTGGTTAACGTTATCGCTATTATACTGTTAACGCCGACTATTTTGTCTGTCACGAGCGATTACCACGCACAAAGAGACAAAGGTCTAGAGCCCGAATTTAAAGTAAAAGATGTAAAAGTACAGGGTAAATGCGAAGACGGCATTTGGGATTAATTCACGTACTTTAAGCACACTTAACTATAAAAAGCGGTTTTATGGCAACATGAAATCGCTTTTTGTTTTGCATAAGTATTCACTTTCAGTGTTGTAAAAAAACTATAGCAACCAAAATAAAAGGCACAATTTTTTAGATGATCGAGATTCACGCAGGGAAAACAGCGGCTAAAATTATTAACGAACAGGGCTTTAAACCTGAACTTTTCACCTCTTTTTTAGGTGCAAGTGGCGGTCCTAAATGGTTTACATTATTTGGCTTAGATAAATATATTTTTGGTGAATTTTTTAAAAACCGTACCCAACCACTTAATTTAATTGGCTCGTCTGCTGGCGCTTTTCGCTCTGCGTGTTTTGCACAAAACGATCCCGTTGCTGCCATTGAGCGCTTAGCAAAATCGTATTCGCAAACCCGATACTCAAGTAATAAACCTACACCAAATGAAATAACAATAAAAGCGCGCGCATTACTTGAAGATGTTTTTGGCGATAACGGTGTAACCGAAATTATAAATAACCCAATATTTAAAGCGCACTTTATAGTAGCAAAATCGAATGGCTTTATCGCCAGCGAAAATAAATTAATACAGTTAATGGGTTTATCAAAAAGTTACATGCTTAACCGCGTTAACCGAAAATTATTAGGCTCGCAGTATGAGCGTTTTATATTTGGACCAGCAACAAGTGACTTATCAATTACCGACAGCTACAATTTTAAAACGCAAAACATAGCACTTACTCAAAATAATTTAAAAGATGCATTACTTGCATCGGGTTCAATACCACTTGTTATGCAAGGCATAAAAAATATTGCAGGCTCGCCGCAAGGTATATATCGCGATGGCGGAATAATTGACTACCACTTTGATTTAAAAATTAATAACCCAGGCTTAATTTTATATCCGCATTTTAATTCAGAGCCAAAAGCAGGGTGGTTCGATAAAAATTTAAAACGCAAAGTATCACCACTTAATTACGATAACGTTGTGATGATTACTCCATCAAAAGAATTTGTAGCCGGCTTACCCTACGGAAAAATTCCAGACAGAAACGACTTTACCGATCTTGATGCAGATACCCGAATTAAATATTGGAATACTGTTTTTAGTGAAACTGAAAAGTTAGCCGAGGCGTTTGAAGAGAGTTTATTTAAATTAAAAAAATAAAAGCTATTATTTAATTAGACAATTATATTTAATAGCTTTTTTTATTTATATCTTACACTCCTTCGTATTTAGATTAATTAGCTAAAAATTTAGAGATTGAATTGATTGTCTTATAAGGTCTTGCTTTATATAAAATTCAAAGCCTAGCTGAGTTTTGACAGTAAATTTTAAATAATCTGATGTTTGATAATCATCTAAAAGAATAGCAGTTTTTCCTAAATGAAAGTTTAAACGTTCACCAGAATCAATTTCATTTTTTATATATTGACCTGTGAATGAATCATTTAAAAAAAATATATTTTTCTCAATACCATTATCTCTAACTGTAAGGAATATACTAGAGAGATAAACTTTCATAAATGAATGATTAGCTACTCCTATATTTAGCGCAATTTTCCCTGTTTTACTTTGAATGCCAACCCCAATACTAAGTTTTAAATGAGGGTATGTAAGTTTATTATTTAGAAAAACCAAACTGAAAAGTGCAGCTAATAAGGTAAAAGTAGTAACTAGAGGTTCAAACTCAAAGTCTTTATTGCCACCTATATTGCTTGAGATTAGCCAAATAACTGAAAAAATTAGAGCTATTGAATTTATAGATACAGCAACTAGAAATCTTATATTACTTTTTTTGAAATCAATCAAATTGAGGTATTTAATTCTTAAAGCTTTAAGAAAAGAATTAATATTATAATGCATTAATGTAATTACCTTTATGCTAAATTCACTCGAATATATCCAAAGTTAATGATGACTTATTAAAATTTTAGAACTCTACACTTTAAATTATGCTAGATAGCTCAATACTATACTTATGGACCAATTTTACAGCAGTTGGTTAAAGTGTCTATAGTATGTTTACGTGATAGATGGACTTTGCAGCAAACGAGAGTTAGGACGTTTAGTATTAAAATAATTTAGTAGTATTTTAATAACCCATAAATTACGTTATGTTAAATTGTATGGACTTTAATAAAGCGAGCGTGATTATACAAACCAGCTCGCTTTTAGGAGAGTAATTTGGGGGTTAATTAAGCTCTGAATCAACCCAAAACTTAGTACCTTTTAATACAGCTTGTAGTGCAAGGCCATTTTCGGTTACAGAATATACAGTAACTTGATCTGCAATCGCTTCGGCAACCAGTGCACCGCCTTTATCTTCATATTTAGCTGCTGCATCAGCGTTTCCGCCAAACGCCCAACCGTGTTCAATAAATCTATTTAGTGCAGCTTGGTTATGAAAAACCATTACAACGTTAAAATCTTTTACACCTAAACCAAGCCCTAAACCGGCTTCGCCCATATTCATGTAAGTTGATTTACCTGTAAGGTTATTTTTAACCACGCCGTAACCACCGCCAAAGCTAGCAAGCACTACATTTACATTCGCGTTATCGAATACAGCATAACCAGCAGAGTTAGCAATTTGTTTTTTAACATCAGGTTTTTCAGCGTATAATTTATCTAATGTGTTTGCTTTCATACTTTGTACAAGTGAACGTTTTTCGCTTGGTGATGCACTACCTGTAGTAGCGCACCCAGTTAACGCAACTGTTAAAGCAAGTACGCTTAGTATAATTAGTTTTTTCATAATGTTTTCCTTAATAAGATTATAGCAACCAACAACCATAGAAAAATCACGGTATTAAAATAATTAGAACTTTACTATGTCCAATACTAGACAGTATCGGACTTTAACGTTATTCTGTAAGTCTATTATTTAATTGAATATTTATAAATTATGCTTGTTGCTTTGGTTGATACGTTAAAACAATTAAGATATCAAATTGCCCATCTAGATGACGGTACTCTAAATTCGGAATACCCAGAACTTGCATCCTTTATACAGGAAATTGGCTTGACTGTAACTGAATCAAAAGCCGATCTGACATTCTTGTATCAGTTTTTATATGTTTATGGCCGCAAGTCAGAAGCCACTTATAGTCGTTTTCGAAATGAGCTTGAACGCTTTTATTTATGGTCGTGGTTAATAGCAGAAAAATCAGTATTCGATTTAAAACGTGAAGATATTGAAGCTTACGTTGATTTTATGGTTGAACCCGATAAAGCATGGGCTGCAACTTCAGTGCAATGGCGTTATAAAGATGAACAAGGAATTCGCCGATTAAACCAAAACTGGCGCCCTTTTATGCTAAAAGAATCAACTGCCAGCCAACAAACTTTATCGTCTATGTTTACTGCCTTAAATGTATTTTATAAGTTTGCCCTACTAGAAGAAAAAACATTTGCTAACTTTGTCCCTGTTGTTAAAAAAAATAGTCCGTACTTAGTTGTTCAATCACAAATTCAAATTCCAGACACATTAAGCGATATTCAATGGGAATACGTTTTTGGTGTAACGCGTGATTTATGCGAACATAACCCTGATTTAGAGCGAAACTTATTTACGCTTGCCTGCTTAAAAGGTCTTTATTTACGAATTTCAGAATTATCTGAGCGCCCACAATGGTCGCCGGTGATGTCTCATTTTTGGCAAGATAATGATGGTTTTTGGTTTTTACGTATAATGGGAAAAGGTAATAAATTACGAGATGTAACCTTAAGCGATGATTTTGTTGAATATTTAAAACGTTATAGACTATACAGAGGTTTACCTGCCCTTCCCCGTGTTGATGAATCTGAGCCGTTAGTTCATAAAATTCGCGGTCAAGGTGGCATGACAGTAAGGCAAATTAGGCGTTTAGTTCAACAAAGTTTTGATTATGCTCAGCAATCATTACTTGATGATGGTTTTAAAGATGACGCTGAACAACTTGGCGCTGCAACTGCACATTGGCTTCGTCATACTGGTGCTACACATGATGCGCAAACCAGACCGCTTAAACATTTATCAGAAGATTTAGGCCATTCTAAAATTGCGACTACCGATCAAATTTATATTCAAACAAATATTAAAGAGCGAGCAAAATCAGGACTTAAAAGGAAAATTTAATGGAGTATTTAGTAATAGCATTTATAGGCGGACTATTTTTAATTTATTCTTTAACACTTCGCCAGTTAGAAAAAACAGAAGTAACAGGCCCAATGTTTTTTGTTGTTGGCGGAATATGTTTAGCTTCAATGCTACCCAACGAAGGGGATAAAATAAAAGAAGGCGTTGATCTTTTATTACCATTTATAGAGCTTACGCTAAGTATATTTTTATTTTCAGATGCAGCTAAATCAAAGCTAAGTGTATTAAGGCATAGTTTTCAGTATCCTAGTTTACTGTTGTTTGTTGCCCTACCCTTAACTTTGTTACTTGGTATTGCTGTTGCTTTATTTTTCTTTGCTGAGCTTTCACTTATTCAAGCAGCGTTGCTTGCTATTATTTTAACACCTACCGATGCGGCATTAAGTAAAGGGTTACTAGCAAGTACACAAGTGCCTGAAAAAATACGCGAAGGAATAAATACTGAAAGTGGTTTGAACGATGGATTATGTGTGCCCATATTTTTAATATTTATATTACTCGCTAAAAATCCGGATTCAGCTATTACCGCAACACAAACATTAAGTGTGTTTGGCCGAGAGCTTGGCTTGGCTTTATTAATAGCTATTACAAGTATTATTGTTTTTATACCGAGTTTAAACTTTGCAATGAAACGTCATTACTTTGCGCAAAATACCAGTCCGTTTTTATTACTCGGTTTTGCTATGGCTGTTTTTTCTGTCACTCAGTATTTTCATGGCAGTGGATTTATTGCGGTGTTTATTGCCGGTTTATTATTTGATAAATTTTCGACTGAAGAAGTTAGAACAGAATTAATTGAAGACTCAGAGCACATCGCAGATTTTACATCGCTAATGATTTGGTGCTTGTTTGGGTTTGTTTGTGCTTACTTAGTTATTCCGAAATTAAATACTGAAATTATAATTTACGCTTTGTTAAGTACAACATTGATTAGAATAATTCCAGTTATGTTGTCATTGCAGTTTACGGCATTGAATATTAAAGAGCGCTTTACATTTGCGTGGTTTGGACCAAGAGGATTAGCATCAATTGTTTTTACATTGATGGTGATTGATACGCAAATAGAAAACAAATATCAAATAGCGACAATAGCAATGACGACTATTTTGTTTAGTGTATTTATACACGGTATAAGTACAAAGCCAATTGCAGACAGTTTCGCTAAAAAATCTAAATAGCTTTTATAAAAATTAGTGAATTTTTTGCCGAGGTATCAAGGCGTTTTTCCAGCCTCAAAAACGATCATTTAATTAAGCGAATGGGTATTAATAAAAAAAGGCGTAACTTATTTTTAAGTTACGCCTTTTTTTAACTTTTATTAGCTAAGTACCTGTGCGAGTAATTCAATTGGGTGTTTTGGTTTAAATTTCTCAAAACGTTTAACTTGGCTACGACAAGAAAAGCCCGTAGATAAAAGTTGCTCTGGTTTATTTTTATCTACAATTGGTTTCCAGCTCATTTCGTAAAGCGTACGCGAGTTATCTTGATTTTGTGCTTCGTGGCCATAAGTTCCCGCCATTCCACAACAACCTGTATTTGTTGTTTTTAATGTTAAACCAATATCATTGAAAATTGTTTGCCAAACATTTGCCGCTTTTGGCAGCGCAGTTGTTTCAGTACAATGACTCAGTAATGTAAATTCGGTATCTGTATTTTGCTTTGCGCTTAGTGATTTGAACGATTGTGTTTCGAGCCATTCATGGGCAAGTTGCACATTAAATTGACCACGGTTATTTTCTAAAATTGTATTATATTCATCGCGGTAGCACATAACGAGTGACGCATCTAAACCGACTAGCGGTGCATTAATATCATTTAATTTATTTAAAAACTCAGCTGCATTTTTAGCTGTAACTTTAAATTCATGCAAAAAACCTTTTACGTGTTGCGGTTTACCATTTGGTTTAAAAGGTAATAGCATTGGTTTTTTGCCAAGTTGGGTTATTAAAGTAATAAAACTTTCTACTAGTTCTGCTTCGTAAAAGCTCGTAAATGGGTCTTGTACTATTAATACATATTCACTTTGTTGCTCTGCATTTAATTTATTTAATAAATCAAAATCAAATTTTTGTGTTTTAGTAATACGCTTTGAAAGTGCAGGAATACTTAACTGTGGTGTATCAACATAACCAACTGTTTTTTTAATAACATTGCTTACTAATGATGTTTTAACAATTGGGTTTATAACTTTTGCAAACTTTGCCATTAATGGCGCGCTGTTTTCTATGTTACCAACGAGGTAATCTTTTACCGGACGCGCATAATAACTATGATAATAATTTAAAAAGCGCGAACGAAAAGTAGGAACATCTACTTTAATTGGGCAGGCAGTTGTACATGCTTTACACGCTAAACATTCATCCATTGACGCTTTTACTTCGTGAGAAAAGTCGTAAATACCTTTTCGTTTTTCGCGGCTGTGAACGAAACGTTCCCACCAGGTGATTACTTCACCTTTGTTAAGCTGCTTTTCTACTTCGAGTAAATCTACATTTTTTGACTCTTGTAATCGAAGCCATTCGCGCATTAAACTTGCGCGACCTTTTGGTGAATTACGACGATCGCCGGTTACTTTATACGATGGACACATAGGTGAATTTTCATCGTAATTAAAGCATATGCCATTACCATTACAGATCATTGCATTGTTAAAACTGGTTTTAACTTCTATTGATATTTGCTTATCGAAGTGCGATCTCTTTTGTCCATCAACACTAACTAGTGAGTCTTCACTATCGATAGGAGTGCATATTTTACCGGGGTTAATGCGATTGTTAGGATCGAAAGCTGTTTTTATTTTTCGAAGTTGCGTATATAAATGCTCACCAAAAAATTCAGGGCTATATTCACTTCGGTAACCTTTACCGTGTTCGCCCCACATTAAACCGCCGTACTTAGCGGTTAGTTTTACTACCTGATCTGAAATAGTTCTAAGTAGTTTTTCTTGTTCTGGGTCGCACATATCAAGTGCTGGGCGTACATGTAAAACCCCCGCATCAACATGGCCAAACATACCATACTGTAAATTGTGGCTGTCGAGTAATGCTCTAAATTCGACAATATAATCTGCTAAGTTTTCAGGCGGTACAGCGGTGTCTTCTGCAAAGGCGAGTGGTTTTTGACTGCCTTTTACATTACCTAATAAACCCACAGACTTTTTACGCATTGCGTAAATTTTTAGTATATCGCTTTTATCACTGGTTAACTGATAACCAATAACGCCATTAGTTTGATTTTTTACGCATTCGTCTAGAAGTTTACAAAGCGTGTCTACTTTGTCTTTTATATCATCGTTTGATACTGCATTAAACTCGACCATGTTAAGGCCTTGCATATCTTTATTTGGTACGTCGGTTATTAAGTCCGATACTAAATTCCAAATGATGTCTTCACGCGCTAAGTTTAAAACTTTGCTATCTACGGTTTCCACCGATGTTGCGCGTGCATCAACTAAAAACGGTGAATGACGAAGTGCTGAGTCAAAACTATCGTACTTGATATTTATAAGGGTTTTAAATTCAGCAATCGGTGTTAGGTTTAATTTAGCTTCAGTTACTATACCTAATGAGCCTTCTGAACCCGTTATTAAGCGGCTCATGTCAAAAGTAAGTAAGTCATCACTTAGCACATGCTCTAGGTCGTAGCCGGTTAAAAACCTATTTAACCGTGGAAACTTAGCTAAAATAGCTGCGCGTTCATTAACTGAAATATCTAAAACTGTTTTATATAAACTACCAATTAGAGAGTCTTGCTCGGCTATAATTTTTGCTTTGTCGATGTCTATTGGTGAGGTGCACATAGGCGTACCATCGACTAAATAAGTTGTAAGCCCTAAAACATGATCGCTTGTTTTTCCGTAAACTAACGAACCTTGCCCAGAGGCGTCAGTACTTATCATGCCACCAATAGTTGCCCTGTTACTAGTAGATAAATCGGGTGAGAAGAAAAAACCATAAGGTTTTAAAAAGTCATTAAGTTGATCTTTTATTACGCCAGTTTGAACGCGTACCCAGCCTTCTTCTACATTTATTTCGAGGATTTCGCGCATATAGCGAGACAAATCTACAACAATACCTGGTGTTAACGATTGACCGTTAGTACCTGTTCCGCCACCACGAGGGCCAAAAGTTAATGATAAAAATGGGTCGCGAGATGCAGTTTGCAGTGCGAGTTGAATATCTTTTTCATTTTTTGGAAAAATAACACCTTGGGGTATTTCCTGATACACACTGTTATCGGTTGAAGCAGTAATACGCGTTGCATAACTTGCATCGGTATCTCCACTAAAACCTTGGCTTGCAATGGTATTTAGGTAATTTGCGACAAGTTCTGTCGCGGCATCTTGCTGTGTAATTGTTGCTATCATGACGGCGATATCTTAGGGCATTTGACTAATTATATCATGGTGATGGCGAATAGAAATTGAAGATTTTACAGTTTGTAACACTCTTTTAGTCGATTTTAATGCAGCTTAAATTATACTCAAGTTAACGAGTAATAAGGTGTGTTATATGAAAAAATTACTATTACAGATCAGTGGCGTGCTATTTATTTTGCTAGGATTATTTTTTGCGGTTGTACCTAGGGCGTGTTGACCTTTGGTTGTTGAATTTGCAGCAGTATGTTTGGTTTTTAGGCAAGGCAGAGCCTATGTAGTGTGGTTACTCCCCATAAATAGGCGATAACGCAGCATAAATACCAAACATGCGCTGCCCAATGGGTTCTTTCTAGGGACGATTAACTCTTTGTTGCTCGATTCTTACTTAGCCCACTAGGTTACAAACCTCGCGCCGCGATTTAATCGCCCCTAGATTGAACAAATTTCAATCCACAAAGATCAACACGCCCTTAGCAAAAAAAATGGCATGCTATATAGCTTGCCAACAATAGGGGATATTCAG
>NZ_JJNZ01000051.1 GCF_000690055.1 Pseudoalteromonas fuliginea | reverse complement strand
ATATTTCGTTTGCGGCAAACCATGTTGATATGGCACTTGATGGTTTAGGCTTGATGGGCAGCGGTGCGCACACTAAAAACGAAACAGCCGATTTAACCAGCCTTGATAAAAACATTAAAAAAACGGCATTACTCATTTATAGATTAGGGCAGTTATAAACACCTTTAAATTGGTTCTAATCGGTTAGCCGCAACTTGCATTGCAAACTTTCGCAGTGCTTTAAGTTGCGGGCTTTCACTTTGCCAATAATGCCAATACAAGGGCGTATCAATATAATACTCTGGAAATAAGTCAACTAACTCCCCTTTTTGCAGGGAATCACCAAGCTGCAAAGTCGGCAATAAACCATAGCCTAGGCCTGCAATCATGGCTTGTTTAAATCCTTCTGATGAGGGATATATATGTATATACTCTGGCGTTGAGCCGTTAATATCGGCTAAAAACTGGTGCTGTAGCTTGTCATATTCACTAAAAACTAAACAAGGTACCTGCGCCAATTGCGTAAGCGAAGTGAGGTTATGCTGTTTAATAAGGTCAGGACTCGCAATTGCCTTGTAACGTATAGCGCCTAATGGGCTCGCTAACCCGCCATTTACAGGCTCAGAAGATGAGCTAATACATACCATTACCTCGCCGTCTTTCATTCTTTTATGGGCGATAGATTGATCCTCTGAGATCACTTCAAATCTAAATTTACAATCAGATTCTGTATCTAGTATGGCTAGCGCTTCTGGCAACCATGTGGCTAGTGAGTCAGCATTGGCAGCCAACTTTACACTAAGAGGTGTGTTTAAGCTGGAGTGCTCGTTAAGTGCATCTACGTTTAAAGCAACTTCTAACTGCAGGACTTGTTGTAAATGATTAAGTAAACGCTTGCCAAGAGCGGTTGGGCGCGGTGGCTGCGTCCTAATTATTACAGGCTCTCCAAGTTTGGCTTCGAGTTGATGAATACGCCGACTTACTGCCGATTGCGTAATAAATAGCTTTTTAGAGGCTTTTTCAAACCCGCCTTCACTAATAACCGCCGACAGTGCATTGAGTAGTTGATAATCAATCATGAGTTTTACGCATATAACCCTAAATATATTCATTGGATTTGTAACAGAATTACCAATACCCTGCAAGGCATTGAATAGTTGAGTAGATTTATAGTATGTCGTTTTTATCGGGTGTGATGCTGGGGCTAAGTTTAATTATTGCCATTGGCGCGCAAAATATTTGGATTTTAAGCCAATGCATGGCTGGCGCTAATCGATTGGTTTTAGCCACGGTATGCATTATTTGCGACGCGACTCTTATTTTAATAGGTGTATTTGCAGCAAATGAATTACAGCAGTTATTACCAGGATTACTGCCTTGGTTAACATGGGGCGGTATTGCGATGCTATCGTACTTAGCGTATGGATCTGCAATGCGAGCGATTAAAGGGACTTCGGGTTTAATAATAAGCCAAGTAGAAAAAGTAAGCTGGTGGAGTACTGCCCTTTCGGCTTTTGCAATCAGTTTGCTAAATCCACATGTGTATTTAGATACCGTGTTATTACTTGGCAATATTGGCGCTTTACAACCAAACCCAATGCATTTTGCACTTGGTGCTTGTGTTGGGTCAATAATTTGGTTCAGCACTTTAGTGCTTTTTGCACCTAAACTTAAAAGTATATTAAGTTCATCATTTAGATGGCGAATATTTGATACCACAATTGCAGTTATATTATGTTTTGTGGCGTTTGGGCTTTATAACGTACCTAGCCAATAATAAAAAAGCAGCGACTTTTAACAAGCGCTGCTTTAATTTTATCTGCTCAGGCTAATGCATTTTTACTGCTAGCCTTAAGTTTATAAGTTAAGACATTATTTTAAACAATAAATCTCTAACTGTTGCAGGCTCAAATGGTTTATCACAAATGGCATCAACGCCAGCTTGAGCAATATTGGCTAAGTGAGTGTCGTTTGCTTCTGAACTCACCATTAAAATAGGGATATGTGAGTAAGTGTTTGACCCTCTGACGGTTTCGGTTAGCTCTTTTCCATCCATTTCAGGCATATTATAATCAGTAACAATCAAATCGAATGACTGTGTATTTAATTGTTCGATGGCCTGTTTGCCATCTTCAGCTTCTACTGGTGCTGGTATCCCCATCCCCGCAAGTACGCGAATAATGTGTTTACGCGCAAAGCGACTGTCATCAACTACAAGTACACGTAATAAAGTAATATCAAAGTGTTCAAGCTCAACTTCTTCTTCACTAATAATATCTAAAGTAGCTTTAAGTGCGCGCGTTATAGATTCAGCACTAAATGGTTTAGGCAAAATAGCTAATACACCCGACTGCCTTAACTGCTCTAAGTACTTTTTGTTACGCTCACTTGACACCAACATAAATGCTTGGTTTTCTGTTAGTGGATTTGATCTGATTTTTTGTAGTAAGGAGTCAGCGGTACCGTCTGAAAAGTACATACTACTAATAACTAAATCAGGCTGGTAACTATTAAGCATTGTTAGTGCTTGTTCTTGCGATGTTGCTTTTTCAACCTGCTTTACACCACACTGAGTCAGTGATTTTATAATAAGCTTTTGTTGAACATCTGAAGGCTCTACTAATAATATTGATAAGTTTGCTATTGCTGTTAAATCACTCATTTACATCTCTTCAGTGTTGTTATGTTTACAGTATGACGATTAATGTATAAGTTAAGATTATAGATCAACAATGTACAAGCGAAGGAGAAATACTTTATAAAATTGTAAAATAAATATAAATAGCGTATTTATCACACATAATCACCAACTTAATTTAGCTATTTTGAATATACTCAAGCGCAGTCATTTTTTTATAACTCACATTGGGGTGTAAAATATGAGCTGGTTCGGGGTCTACAACTTCAATGGGAATGTTGTAATCACGCGCTATTTCTATCGCCATTTGCGTAATATTAACGCTAAACGAAGTCCCCATAAATACAATTTTATCGGCATTACTCATGCGTTTTTGCGCTTCGCTAATTCTATAAAGCTCGGTGTAATACTCATCAAACAATAAAACAAAGGGTTTAAAAGAATAATTAAGCTCAGGTGATCTGTTTTTAATATTAAACACTTCAAATAAGGAGTCGTGCAGGCAGCTTTCATCTACCTTTTCCCACGGAGTGGCAAACGGGATTACATCATCGCCTTGATGGTGAAATAGCGTCATTTGATCGAGCCTGCCATGAATAGCAATGTAATTTTTATTACCGGCTTTGCCATCAAGCCCATCTATATTTTGAGTAATTAGGTTTTTATCACTCAGCCAATGGTGTACGTCGTTTGGACCATGGTTGCGATACGTTGCAAACCGATGGTAATACCACGCTAAAAACTCTTTCGGTGCGTTTTTATACATTGCGCGCGTTGCCATTTCCATAGGCGTATAATTTTTACTGCCGATGGTCCAATAACCATCCTCCCCTCTAAAAGTTGGAATACCGCTGGCTGCGCTTACTCCTGCTCCTGTGATGTAAAGAGTGTTCACTTTTCAGCCTCGTAACCCAGTACGTTAGTACTTACTTGCTGTTTATTGTCAATACCGCCAATTCGATATAAAACCCCATTGTGTTCAAGTAAACCACGGTGATCCATACTCTTTACCTCAACCGGTGATAAAACCTGCCATCCATTTTTTTCGATATTAAAGCGCCAAACATGATCACTTGCTGGTGCAGGTTTACCGTCGTAGCCTATTGCGCTGTAATTATATGGATTGTTAGAACCTGCCAGCATATAAATATTGCCATTATAGCTGGTGGCTGCCATTCGATAGTGGGCGGAACCTGTTGGATGTGGCAATGTGCGCCAATCTATTTTTTGTGGATTAGTTGAATCTATTGTACCTTTTAAGCACTGTGCTACGCCTGCAAACGAGCGACGCGAATCAGGATTAGCTTGTGTTTTAACACCATCGCAAATAACAATGGTATTACCACTAATAGCGGCCGCTTGACCAAATACGGGCTCACCTAAAAATGGCGAGGCCTGTTGCCATGTATTATTTTGCGTGTCGTATACTTGTACTAAATTTACGTTACCGTCGTTATGCCAACCGCTAATTAAGTAAATGTAACGCGCTTTGTAGCTCAGCGCTACGCTATCGTCTACGGGTACTGGCATGCTTGCAAGATGAGTGTAGGTATCTTTTATTACGTCGTACCTATATACGTCGGGGCTTGAAACTTCAGTATGATCCTCTGCAACTGTATAGCCGCCAAACACATAGGCGTACTCACCTAAACCAACTGCGGTACTTGCTAAGCGCCCTTTTAATGGCAAGCTTGAAGGCACACCAGTTTTAGATTGCCACTGTGAATCGCCAACTTTAAGCGCCCACACTTTGTTATGCACTGACGAGTACTGTTTATCGCGGCCTAATCCCATAAAACTTAAAAAATAAGGCTGATTTTTAATAATAACTTTAGCCACAGCATTATTTGCAACAGGCTCAGGTAAAGCAGGAAGACTTGCTAACGCAAGCGAAAAAAGAAGGCTCATAAGACAAATAATTTAATAAGGATTAATACTCTCAGATTAAATTATTTTGCCCTTAGGAGCCAGCGCTTAGCATCTAAATAATCAAATGCTTTAAACTTAATATAAGTTAATAAGCAACACTGATACGTTGGTTTAAGTGTGCAGCTTTTTGTGCTTCGTCAACTAATGCTATTGCATAATCAGTGACTGATACTTTGCTTTCACCAGCTTCATTTGTAAAAAACTGATCTCCGCCAATACGATAAGGACCTTCACTTTCACCAGGATAAATTACTGCAGCAGGGCTTACAAAAGTCCACGAAGCAGAACTAGTAGTCGTTTTAAATACATTTAATGCTTCACCTTGTGCGAGTGCTTCATCTTTGTAATCTGCAGGGAATTCAGGTGTTGATACAAGTGTTACCCCTGGTGCAACCTCTAAGCTACCCGCACCACCTACCCAAATCAAACGCGTGCTTGTTCCATTTAAAGCTGTTAATAAACGCTCTGCGGTTTGTGCAACTAATTCATGATTACCTACTGCACGTCCGCCCACTGAAGCAATAAGTACATCTATACCTTTAAGTACTGAAGCAATATTATCTTGGCTTTGTAAATCAAATACGCGAACGGCAGTTGTATTATCTGTTATTTTCGCTGCGTCACGTACAATGCTGACCACTTCTAAACCGCGCTTAGTTGCTTGTTGTACGATTGTGCTGCCAATCCAGCCTGTTGCGCCTAAAACTGCTACTTTCATTATCTGTATCCTATTATTGAGTTAATGAAGTTAGTTTACTTGCACGCTTTTAAGTGATAAACACACTGTTAAGATACATATTAGTTCATAATAAGTTACTAATGGATAAAATTACTGCAATTACAAGCTTTGTAGAAGTTGCCCGCTGTGGCAGCTTTACTAAATCTGCTGAGCACTTAAATCTAAGCCGCTTACAAATTACTCGTCACGTACAAGAAATAGAACAGTGGTTATCGTTGAGATTATTTCATCGCACAACACGTAAAGTAAGTTTAACTATTCAAGGTGAAGAAGCATTAATTTACTGCCAACAAATACTCAGTACAGTCTCTGATTTAAAAAGTCGTGCTCATAGCCATAATAATGAACTAGTTGGTACAATCAGAATTGCATCGCCTATTGGGCTGGGTCAAAATTTATTATTTGAAAGAGTGGAGCAATTTTTACAACTACACCCCAAAACAAATGTTCAGCTTGTACTTTCGGATAACTTATCACAGTTGGTAGACGAACGTGTTGATGTGGCACTGCGCTATATTGAACAACCTGAAGATCAACATATTGCCCGTAAACTAATGCATATTGATGGTGTGTTATGTGCCTCAGCAAACTACTTAGCTGAGTCGCCCCCCTTAATTAAACCTCAGGACTTACTAAATCATAATTGCCTAGTGCACAGTAGTGCGACAAAATGGCGAATAATATCGGCAACAAATGATCAAAAAGTTGCAATTAAGGGGAATTTGCAATCAAACGAAATGGGCATTTTAGTTAAAGCGGCAATTAGGGGGATGGGAATTGCTAATATTCCTTGCGATTTAGCAAATAAACACTTAAAAAATGGCGAGCTAGTAGAAGTCTTGCCGCATTATTATTCACCTGGCCATAGCCTATGGGCGGTGTACCTATCACGAAGTTATCAGCAAACGTTAGTACGTACATTTATTGATTTTTTAGCACTCAATTGGCAACAAGATATTAAAAAAAGTAGTTCAGCATAGGCATTAAATTAATAAAAATGACTACATAACTTTAGCAACATTTGCGCCTTTAATTTTGTACATAGCTTGATCGGCATACTTAATGAGTTGATGATCAGTTTGTCCATCATTAGGGTAATTGGCAATACCAATACTAGGAGAGATATTGAGACTTAATTCATCCAATTGAAATTCAGCCTTAAATTGAGCTAAAATTTTACGCCTAATAACAACACTTTCGGTTGGTGACTTTAAATTATCTAAAATAATTAAAAACTCATCCCCACCTAAACGCCCTACAGTGTCATATTCCCTCATTACATTCGACAGCCTCTGTGCAATGCTATGCAACAACTTATCACCAACGTTATGACCATAAGTATCATTTACAGCTTTAAAGCCATTTATATCAATAAACAGTAGTGAAAAAAATAAATTATCTCGGTGAGCTTTTACAATTACTTTTTGCAATCGATCCATTAATAACGAACGGTTTGGTAAACCCGTTAATGCATCATGCCCTGCCATGTAATAAAGCTGCTCTTCCATCTCTTTTCGCTCGGTAATATCGTGAGCCACTGCAATTCTTACTTGATGTTCTTCAGACCAGCGAACAGACCATAGTATGTGGACTAATTGTCCATCTTTTCTGAGCCAACGATTTTCAAAACGAGGGTTTATTAACTCTCCTGATAAAAGCGAAGCAATTGCATTGTGCGTTTTTTGATGATCTCCAGAATAGACATAATTAATCATTTTTTTACCAACAACTTCATTGGCTGAATAACCAAAAATTCGCTCAAACGCGGCGCTAACAAAAACAAATGTACCTTGCTTATCTACAACACAAACAGCATCAAGCATTAAATCAAGTACTTCTTGTAAATCCACTAACCCACTTTTTATCATACCTGCTTGCCTCTAGGTTTAATGAAGCTAAATCCAGTATTCGACACCCCTACAACAAAAGCAAAAAATAGCTTTAAAGAAACGATATATTCACTCACATTTTAATAATGCGCCATCTATATAAATAGCGAGTAATAATTAAGCCTATAACGCATTGCTAAACCATGGCGGCTCAAAACTACTTATACTTGATGATTACCTATGAAACAGAGTTAAAATATAGGATCTGTATTTTGCTTTTTCCAATTTAGTAACCAGATAAAATAGCCCCGAGATAGAATGAATTTTAATTCTGAGAGGTCAACTGGCCCAAGACGTTTATTATTTTGAGCGAACTAAAAAAATTCCAAAATCAATTTTATTAATAATATAAAGTGCTTTCACATCATTAATTTATGTTAATATCATGTGATAACAGATGCTTTACAAAAACAACGATTGTTTTTGAATTTGGATTGTGTAGGAGACACCTCATTGAAAATATCACAACGCTTTTTATGGCCATTAACCTTTATTTCTCCCTTACTAATGGCTGAGCAATTTGATTACGAAAACCTTGACCTTGATGCCCTAATGGGAATGGATGTTCAAGTCACTTCAGCAATGAAAAGAACTCAATCAGCATTTGATACAGCCTCCTCTATTTATGTTTTAAGTAAAGAGCAAATTACTAACTCTGGTGCTATGTCTGTACCTGAAGCACTAAAAATGGTTCCCGGGCTTATTGTTAGACAACTCGATAATAACCAGTGGGCTATCTCTTCGAGAGGCGTTGCTTCTCGCTTTTCTAGCAAGTTATTAGTCATGATCGATGGCCAAAGTTTATATACACCAAAATTTGCGGCTGTTTATTGGGAAACACTCAATGTTCCTTTGTACGATATTGAACGCATAGAAGTCATTCGAGGGCAAGGTGGGCTTTTATGGGGAAGTAACGCAAATAATGGTGTTATCAATATTATTACTAAAAATAGTATTGATACTCGTGACACATTAGCAACAGCAACCACCGGCAATCAAATAAATGTCGATACAAATTTTCGTTATGGAAACGATATTGGTAATAAAGGCAGTTATCGAATTTATGGCCATGCAAAACATGCAAATGCATCTAAAAAAGGAGCTAGACTCAAACCAAATGATACTACGAAACAATATTCTTTTGGTATACGTGCTGACTATACACCTAATGATGAATTGTCGGGTTTATTTCAAGGCGATGTTACGCATTCAAAATTAGGCCAAAACTACCGAGGTGTAGTTGATGCTACAAATGAAAACATTGCATTTTCTGATGATTTAAAACGTATCGACTCACGTATGATGGCTCGTTTAGAACACAGAATATCAGGCAATGCCAATCAGATGTTACAGGTATCATGGCTCAAACAAAATGGATCTCAAGCCTACATAAAAGAGCATTTCGAATCGATAGATATTGACTACCAAATGAATTTTATTTACCAGTCACTACAGTTTGATTGGGGATTAAACTACCGCTATAACACCATTTCATTTGCACAAAGTGTCTTTTTAGATAGTGATAAAGATTTGGATGACCTTCAGCAGTATGGTGGGCTTATTCAGGCTCAATATAACTTTACCCCTGATACTCTCGATTTTATAATTGGCACTAAATTAGATCATAATGATCTAACAGGGTGGGAAAACCAACCTTCAGCAAGGTTAGTTTACAAACCAATCGAGAATCATCTTGTTTGGAGCGCTATATCCAGAAGTGTACGAATCCCCACGCTTATTGAGTTTAACGATAATTTTAAACTTAATGGAACCAAAGTTCTTGATGTACTTGGCACAAGTACAGGGCTGGTAGCTATAGATGAATATCGAATCGCCACTTTTTTAAATGGTAACGATAAAGTGAAATCTGAGAATTATATCTCTCACGAACTAGGTTACCGATTTTCCGATAACGATTGGTCAATGGACTTTTCCGCTTATAACACGCACGGTAAAAACGTAGCGGTTATTAACTTAAATACCCATTTTGAACAATTCTTGCCTGCTCTCGCTCTGTTTCGATCGGGAGAGATCCCACAAGCAGCTCAAGCGCTTACAACAACTCAAATCAACCTTGATTTAATCTCTGTTGGAAAAACAACAACAAAAGGTTTTGATGTCGTTTTATCGTGGCAACCTATGGATACTCTCAGCGCAGAACTTGGGTACAGTTATACAGACTTTAAATATAGCTTACCTTATGATACTAGGCCTGTGGTTGGGTTTGATTCAACAAATAGGCAGCTATTTGCAAAAGCAAATTACACTCTATTTAACGGCCATTCTCTGTTTTCTACATTACGAGTAGAAAATTCTAATGCGTATAACACAGATAACTACGCAGCATTAGATTTGACTTGGAATTGGCAGATAAACCAACAGTGGTCAACTGCGCTTTCAGGTAAAAATTTATTAGCAAGTTCTCACATCGAATATGGTAATACAAACGAAACCTATACTATACCCAATTATATTGATGAATCTTTTACATTCACAATTATGACTACGTTTTAAGTTTATAACATGCTCAAGTCAAAAAGTTTAATCCATCGTACCTTAATTATATTTGTATTTTTATTTAGTGCGAATTGTAATGCAATGGAAAAGGAATACATGCTTAAAGCGGGCTTCTTATATAATTTTGCCAGATTTTCTCAATGGCACTCGCTTCCTCAAAAAGACAATTTTTTTACTCTATGCAGCCCTGATAAACACTTTATTGAGTTAGCAAACATTGTTTTAAAAGAACGAATAGTAAAAGGATTACCTTTAAAGAATAAACATATTGCTCTCAACGATATATCAAACGTATCGTGTGATATGCTTTTTATAACCGTCAATACAATCGCTAATTGGGAAAACCTAAAGTTTTTTCCTTATGACAATATTATGGTTATAGGTGAAACTGAAGGTTTTATTAAAAATGGCGGACACATTAGGTTTTTTCTTTCAAGTGGTAAAATTCGTTTCGAAATAGCGCCTAAAAAGCTTAAAGAAGTAGGTATTACGATGAGTTCAAAAGTATTACGCCTTGCTCGCGTTGTTGATAGGTAATGCAATGAAAAAACTATTTTTATTAAACACAATGAGCAAAAAACTTTTAGTCATTTTAATGTGTGTCGCCCTCGTATCAACCGCAACTGTCACAACCGTATTTAGTGCCTATGAAATAAGTAGCGCGAAAGAAGAGCAAGTAAAAAGTTTAGTATCTCTTTCTAAAATGTTGTCCCCTAATATAACGACAGCGCTTATGTTTGACGATGCAGAAGCAATACAAGAACTTATTAACCCACTGCTTATTCGCTCAGATATAGTATCTGTGATTGTGAGTAATTCAGATGGTAAACCACTTGCTATCGCCAATTCTCTTTCTAAAACAGCACAACATAGTATAGAAATAAGTACCGTTTTAGAGCTAGATTCTCATTGCTATGGTGAGCTCAAAATTAGGGCTAATGATAGCTACATTAATGATAGAGTGGCATTTTATAGTAAGTTTCTTATTATTTTGGTGATATTTACATTTATTGTGAGCTTACTATTATCCTTATTACTCAGACGTCGGTTTTTAAACCCTATATTATATTTGGCACAAACAGCTAACCAAATAACAAAATCGAATGACTATAGCTTACGTGCAAAACAGCTCTCGCAAGATGAGGTAGGCGAACTTACTTCCTGTTTCAACGATATGTTACACACGATTGAACAGCGAGAAAGTTCACTTGAAAATCAAGTTCGGCTTCGTACTAAAGAACTTGAAAATGCAAATTTACAATTACACCAATATGCATATGAAGATGGCCTTACAGACCTACCTAACAGACGTTACTTTTACGAAAAACTACAAAGTTTAATTAGCAAAAAAAATATAACTTTTGCCCTTATTTTTATTGATTTAGATGGCTTCAAAGAAATAAACGACAGTCTCGGACATGACTATGGCGATTTACTGTTACATCAAGTCGCAGTTAGGTTACAAAACTGCATAACAGCTAACGATACTGTAGCAAGACTAGGCGGTGATGAATTTACTCTTATTCTAGAAGGAGTAGACAATCAAGCGAGCGCAAGTAAGGTTGCAAATGCAGTAAAAAGTAGCTTAATGCAGTGTATTCATCTAAAAAAAGAAAAGGTGTATGTGACTGCAAGTTTAGGTTTAACTTTTTATCCAACGGATGGGGTAACAGTAGAAGACTTAGTAAAGCGAGCTGATCAAGCAATGTATTTATCTAAACATAAAGGTAGAAACCGCTACGAATTTTTCACTTATGCTATGGAAGAACAAGCAATCGAAAAGCGCCGTTTAATAGAACAAATACATACTGCCCTTAAAAAAAATCAATTTGAGCTTTATTATCAACCCATTTTTTCTATTAATGGTACATCAGTACCCAAAGCCGAAGCGTTAATACGCTGGAATCACCCTGAGCGAGGTCTAATTAGCCCAAATGAATTTATACCAATCGCTGAAAAGAATGGCTTAATAAGCGATATTGGCCAGTGGGTAAAACTACAAGCAATTAAAGATACTGTTCAATTTAATCTACTTTGCGAAACACCTATACAAATTAGCGTAAATACGTCACCACTTGAGATTGATCGTGCTGGTAATTGGGTAAATGAATGGCTAGAAGCAAGTGAGCAATACAAACTCCCCGCCCATACTATTCTTATAGAGGTTACAGAGAACACGCTAATGGATCCTGATTCTTTAATACAGAGTCAATTAAAGCGACTTAACGCAAAAAATATTGATATAGCAATAGATGATTTTGGTGTCGGTTATTCATCACTTGCCTATCTTCAACGCTTAGATATCGATATCCTAAAAATTGATCACTCTTTTATTAGAGATATAGAAACCAATGAAAACAGCATAGCGCTTATAAAGGCAATAATAACAATGGCACATAATTTAGGTGTAAAAGTTGTCGCTGAAGGGGTAGAAACCCAACATCAATACTTACTATTAAAGCAGTTAGCATGTGATTATATTCAAGGTTATGTATTTTCAAAACCAATCACTAAACAAAGCTTTATTGAAAAGTACGTTAAGTCTAAAGTCTTACTTTAAAATTAAATACCAGCTTGTATGTGGGTAGTGTCTTTATTACAACCAGCGAGGTACGCGTTGTTTATAATACTGATACTGCTCTGAAAAAGATTGCGATAGATGCTCTTCTTCTACTAAAGTTTGTCTATATAAAGCGGTAACCCCTACAATCAAACATATCAGACTAAATACACACGGCAATGCTAAAAAGAAACCAATTTGAGCCGCTGCAACACCTAAATACATAGGGTTACGAGAATAGTCATAGAGTCCAGTGGTTTTTAGCTCCTTTGGCCCATTAGGATCTATTCCTGAGCGCCAAAGTGATGCCATATCAAAATGTACAAACATACTTAATATAAACCCAGCACTCAGTAATACATTGCCAAACATGACCCCAGGCCAACCGTTTAAAGGTTCAAATAATACTAAGTAATTATCTAATTCAGGAATAAAAACTCTCACAACACACACAAACCAAATAGCAGCCCTGAAAAATTTAAACGCCATATGGTTCCACCAACTAGAGCAGTACTGCTGACCAGGAAAAATAACGCCAGAGGGTGTGGTTCGATTTTTATAAATAATTCTATAAGTATAAAATCCCGCCACAAATGTATAGAAAATAGCGAGGTAAATACGTGTAAACTCTATTAGGGATACTGAGTCATCTATAAAGGGTTGATAGTTCATTGAGGGAGCTCACACACATTATTTTTTAGCTAATACTATAAATTAATTTTAGTGTTCATACTGTTAATTAACAAGCAAAGTCAGCTAAATGGGCATAAAAGATTAGAATAAGTTTACCAATGATACCATGTATTATCCATCCACTTTTCTGCAGAAGTAAAAAAGCCCGAATCGTTAAATTCGGGCTTTCTACAATGTTAAGTCGGTGCGCTACGCAGTAGAATGTCGTGCTGCCCACAGCGGTGGAGAGCCACAGTGAAATACTACACTATTATCGGTCGAAGCTTTGGTTTCACTACTGAGTTCGGTATGGGCTCTGGCTATTTATTAAATCCCAGATAGCAAATGCTACACTATCGTTGGCCGGGGCTCGCCTTCGAGCTGTTTTGTTTCACTACTGAGTTCGGCATGAGCTCTTGGCTAT
>NZ_JJNZ01000050.1 GCF_000690055.1 Pseudoalteromonas fuliginea | reverse complement strand
GCATCATTATAATGCCGGTTTAGCGCCAAATGAATCTGAGGTTAGATATCAAGATTCTAAAACTGTGGCCAAAATTAGTTGACCACTACAATGGTAACGACTTCAGTTACGTCTTAGAAGGCTTCAAATCAATAACTTACAGAACAGACCTTTATGATTTAGGTTATATAATTCAGCTCACCAAAGAAGGTAAATCAGCCCGTATTTTATCTGCATTTTTAGCCGGACTAGACGAATTATGGAGAGAGACCCAGAGTATATCTGCATGGACAACAGATAAAATAAAGCTAGGACTAATACTGGATAGCTTTTGCCTATCACCTCAATTAAAAAAAAGAGACCACACATCAAGAAACTGGTTGCAAGCTATACTGCATGAAAAGCCACAATTGGCAGTTGAAACATATTATGAGTATATGTTAGCAGAAATTAAATCAGGTTTTCAGTATCTACATGCAAAGCATATATTTCTAAATTCAAAAAAACTAAAGGCATTTCGTAAAGAATCAACTATCAAACTTTTAGAGGCCTGCTTTTCAAAACCTTATGCTCAAGACTTTTGGCATGGAGCAGTCAATGATAAGGAAAGTCTCAATAAGCTAGGAGAAATTGTTACAAATATATTAAGTACAGCTCAAGATCTAGAAAAGGATTTAAGAGAGTTCTATGTAGCACAGGCGTTCATTATCCTACCTTCTTACAAACTGCAATTTATGCCGAATGACGAAGATAGCCTCAACCAACTTTGGATTATTAAGGAACAAATAGAGAAGTATGGGCCCAACTTAGAGCTGGTATCAACTGAAAAAAAAGTTTCAATCTATAGCTGTCTTGCTAATGAGTTTGCAAGACGGTTTGTAAATACTCCAAGACCAAAAAGTGGTTGGTCAGGGAATAGAAATGATCATGAGGCTTCTGCTGTAGTTAAAGATGCAATATTTAAACTAGCATCGATTCCACTTCCGGTGGCAAGAAATGCTCTTAGAGGTATGCTCAGCGAACCTGAGTTTAATACATACAATCAAACATTAATGGCAGCAATTCATGACTCTGAACAGCTATATAGGGAAGCAAGCTTTAAAAAGCCATCATGGAAGGGGGCTGCGAATACATTGTTTAATCAAAAGCCATCAAATATTGATGACTTATCTTCCTTAGTGTCAGCTCACTTAAATGACTTAGCTAAAGTTATTAAATCAGATAATGCTAATATTCATAAGCAATTTTGGAATGTAGATCAATACGGAAAGTTAGTTAATCCTAAGCCTGAAAATGAGGGAAGAGATGCTTTATTAACACTCCTTAGAAATAAACTACCTAACTATATAAGCTCAGAGCCTGAAGATCTTCAATTTGCAAATAAAAGAGCTGACATAGCTTGCAGTTATACAGAGCAGCATCTTAAACTGCCTATCGAAATTAAGAGACACTATCACCCTGATTTGTGGGATGCACCCAAGGACCAATTATACAAACAATATATGAAACACGCAGAGCGCTCAGGGAGAGGTATATTCTTAGTTTTTTGGTACGGGTTAGACTCAAAACGAAAGATACCCAACACAAAAAACTATAAGGAGTATAAGCCTAAATCAGTTGATGAACTAGCTTCTGCTTTGGAGGCATCTCTAAGCGAGCAACTAAAAGATGCAATTGAAGTTGTAGTTATCGATGTTTCTGGTGATGTATAAGCAGTCAAGGTAGTTGTATTCGATAAATATTTTTCTTGTATTAAGCGCTTTAGCCCAACCCAGTTAATAAGTATAATTAAAAGTAGCACAGAGGTAGCACAGGGTAATTTCTGTTAGCAGGTATTTACTTGGAAAGCTTGTAAAAGTGGTGGCCCCTCCCAGACTCGAACTGGGGACCTAACGATTATGAGTCGTGTGCTCTAACCAACTGAGCTAAGGGGCCAACTTTTATATAACTGCTAGGCAGTTAATTTTTGAAGCGTTCAGTCACAGAGCGACTAAAGCGGGTTGCAGTATAAAAACTTTTTGGGGGCTTGTCACTACTAAAAACCTTTATTTTAACAATCAGTAAGCTAACTGCTTAAATAGTAATCTTTTATGAGGGAGTAATGTGTAAAAATGAGGAATTTAGGAGAAGGGATTCATGCAAGCCAATTAAAAGTGCCTCTTTAAGCTGTATTTAAAATTGACTTACACAACTAATAATACAAATAACACAACGTTACTTTTTAGCAATAATATAAATGGCGTGTATTAACCCTGGGAAATAACCTAGCAGTGTTAATAAAATATTTAACCAAAAATGCATACCTAAGCCTACTTGCAAAAATACACCTAGTGGCGGTAATAAAACTGACAATATTATACGAATGATATCCATAACTTAACTCCTTTAAAATTAAAAAACAAAAAGCCCAGATTCACTGGGCTTTGAGTATAGTGCATTATTCAGCAACGATAGATAATTTATCTACCACGTCGCGCACATCTTCAGCATTTTTGGCAATTTTAACCGCTAGCTGTTTTTCAGCTTCAGATTCTACAGAACCGTTTAGAGTTACAATACCGTTATCGGTATCAACATCGATGTCTGTACCACCAACTTCTGAGTCAAATAGGAAGCGTGTTGTGATTACGGTGGTGATTTTAGCGTCTGTTAGGTCGTTATCACCATCATCCATCATGTCTTTGTCTGTGTTTTTGGTATCCATGTTTTTTACAACAGTCAGGCTGTTTTCAACATCGGATACGCCATCTAGGCTAAGTACAAGTTCTTCTGCTAACTCTTTTTCAATTTCGCTATCAACTTTACCTGTAAGTACTACCTTGCCATTTTTTACATCAGTGTTAATGTCAAAGTTGTTTAGATTAGTGTTCATAAGTAGCACTGTTTCTGCCTTACCATCAATCCAAGCATCTTTACTTTCGTTTTCCCAGCTGTTTGCTTGGGCACTCATAGCCGTAGTACCAAGAACTAAAGCCGCGATAATAGATTTGTTAAATGTTTTCATAACCTTTCTCCTTTTGATTAAAGACACTTTAACTAATGCGAACTTTAGGCCAACTAAATTTAACATTTAAATTCAATGGGTTGGAAATTTAAGTCAACTAATCTCATGTTATAGCCGTGTAACTATTTACAGACTCATCGGTAAAACTTTCTCACATTGTGAAAATAGCTAGATAATTGCTGTTTTGGTTAATCTATCGTTAATATAACAAAACTAAAAACAGACTGAAAAATTAAGCCTCTGATAATTATTGAAATTATATTTGGTACGCCGTTTGCTTACTCACCACCAATAGTAAATATAATAAGGAATACCCATGTCTGTAAAAGTTGAAGACCGCCCAATAGAGCAAGTACGCGAACAAGTGATAGATCAATTAATTTATAATTACAGCCATGGCGTTATTTCAGTGGATGCATTTGAAAGACGCTTAGATGAGGCTATGGATGCAAGTAGTAATGAAGCTTTGTTAATCCTAGTTGAAGACCTAACACTTAATACCGATCAGCAATATAAAGCAGAAAAACAATCGCAATTTACTCCACATTATAGTGCACAGCAAAACAGCGATGATGATTTTACGCTACGCAGCATTTTGGGTTCTAACGAGCGCAGTGGTCAATGGGTTGTGCCAAAAAATATATACTTAACCAATTTTATGGGCTCTGTAGTGCTTGATTTTACTGATGCCATTTTTACCCACCAAAATGTAACGATTCACGTTAACTGTATTTTTGGTAGCGATGAAATTTATGTACCAGAGCATGTAAATGTAGTCTCTAAAATGTTTTGTATTTTAAGCAGCCTTGAAAACAAGTCGGTATCGCTTAACAAGCGCCAAGGACCCACTATTCATATTGAAGGTAAAGCAGTAATGGGGTCGGTTGAAGTTAAAATAAAACGCACCATAAAAGAGAAGTTTATGAGCTTTGCAAACGAGCTAAAAACACAACTTGGCGTTAATAATAACCGCTCATTATAATTTATCTAGCAGCGCGTTAGAGTCGATTGGCCTTTAGGGTCAGATATTGCCTTAATTAGGTGCGTTTAATCGCTGCCCGAGATTTGTAACCTAAACAACCTGAACTCTGGATAATAAATCTATCTCAAGCAACTATTTTCAGTGCTAACTGCAGTCCTAGGTAGAGCCTTTCGTTAGCCTGTGTTTGGCATTTATACGTTGTTATTACCTATTTATAGGGAATAAGCACACCACATAGGTGTGTTCTACTAAAAACCAAACACACGGCTTAAAATTAAACTTCGAAAGATGAATAAGCCTAAGTTACTGCCTGACGTTTTATTATAAATCGTTATTTCGCTCGCTTGGTATATCACTTAAATATTCTACAAACTCTACTTCAAATCCAGCCGGATCGATAAAATAAACATTTTTTCTAAATGGGTTGTCACCGCCTTGTTTATCTATTTTAAAACCAACTTGTTGCAAACGCTTTACTACTGCATCTAAATTTTGGGTAACGTAAGCAAAGTGCGCTAAACCTAATTGATGGCCTGCTAAATCTCGGTTTTCACCTTCACCATGATCGCTCATTGCAATGTATTGTGTGTCATCACCAAAATGCACCCAGCGCCTTGGTTTACCATGCCAAGTGCCCCTACCTTCACTTCGGATTGACCAATGAGGGAATACCGCTTGATAAAATTTAATCATATCCTCAATATTATTAACCACTAAATTGACATGTTCTAAATACATAATGTGTCCTTCTTGATTGAGTATGCAAACACAATAAAACCTCAAGTTAACTTTAGGTAAAGTGGTTTTTTAGATTTATTTAAATTTTATACAGCCGCAAATATATATGCAGAACAATAAAGTATAAAAAACACACAAAAGTATTTAGGGTTTATTGTTTACTTTATGGCAGAAATCGCTAAAATACGCCGGCTGAAATATATAAACGTTCTTTTACAACCCAAAGGTAACTCCATGCATCCAATGTTAAACATTGCGGTTCGCGCTGCGCGTAACGCAGGCAAAATTTTACTTCGCGCAAGTGAAGATTTATCAAAAGTTGAAGTGCAACAAAAAGGCGCTAACGACTTAGTAACTAACATTGATAAAGAAGCTGAAGCCGTAATTCGTGACACTATTTTACAATCTTACCCAACTCACTCGATTGTTGGTGAAGAGTTAGGTGAGCATAAAGGCAAGGATGATGATTACCAATGGATTGTAGATCCTATCGATGGAACAACTAATTTCATCAAAGGCATCCCTCATTACGCGGTTTCTATCGCACTTAAAGTTAAAGGTCGTTTAGACCAAGCTGTTATTTATGATCCAATTCGTGGTGAGCTTTTCACTGCTTCTCGTGGTCAAGGCACTCAACTTAACAGCAAACGTCTTCGTGTAAGCAAAACTACCGTTCTTGCGGGCACTGTACTTGCTACTGGTTTCCCTTTCAAAAATAAAAACCACATGGATGCATACACTGAAGCGTTTAAAGCATTGTTTGTACACACTGCTGATATTCGTCGCGCAGGTTGTTCTGCACTAGATATGGCATACGTTGCAGCGGGTCGTGTTGATGGATTTTTTGAAATTGGTTTAAAACCGTGGAATTCTGCAGCGGGCGAACTAATGGTTAAAGAAGCCGGCGGTATGGTTGTAGATTTTGCTGGTGGTAATAACTATAGCCACAGCGGTAATATCATCTGTGGTTCACCAAAATTGACTCAAGCAATTATTCGTGAAATTCGCCCAGTATTAACTGAGTCGTTACTTCGCTAATTTAATGCTACTAATACTAATCTGCATAAGTATTTGAACAATTTAACGAATTAAATTTCCCTACCTAAGTAGATTGGTACAGCAGTATACTAAAAAGGAGCTCAGGCTCCTTTTTTTGTGTCTAAAAATAAGGGTTATCAAGCTTAAGCTCTATTGTTTTACCTTTTGTGTAAGGTAATGAATTAAGCTCTGTCGCGAAATACTCATAAAATAGCGCATCAAATTCACCATTTTTTTGCATGATCTTAAGCCCTTTTTCAATCGCTTGAGCCAGTTCGGGTTTATTTTTTGAGACAAAATAATAAAGCCCAGTTGGATAGCTAATGTATAAATCTGGCACTATTACTAAATTCTTATCTTTTAAATCCATAAGCTCTGAATTAACTTCGATGAATGAGCGCGGAAAATAATCAATCCGCCCCTGACTTGTTAATGCAAACATCGAGTTTAAATTAGAAAGTGGCCTAACACTTAGTCCATTGTTAACTAATATCCGCATGTCAGGCCAATCATGACCTTGCACTGCAATAAGCATTGATAATTGCTCAACAGAGGTAATACCTTTAAATTTATCTACATTTTTTGTATTCGTAAGCAGTGCCCTTTTACCAATATACCCTTTAAATAAAGGGATTTTAATTGCAATTGCCAACGACTCTCGCTCAGGGCTACTCATGCTCCAATATAAATCAAGGGCGTTCCCATCAAGTGCCATAAGATTTCGTTGTTGATGAGGGTGAACTGGCACTAAATTTATTTCAGCTGAGTAATCGGCTCTGATAAGTGCTTTTGAGAGTAATTCATTGAGGTAGTCGTCACGCGTAAAATGCGAGTGTTGATCTTGAGGGACATTAATAATATTGACTTCGCTTGCTATAGCACTACACACAAACAAGCTTACAACGCTAACCAGATACTTAAATGGCAACATAATAATCACCTACTTTGTTAAACTACCTTTTTACTATTTGCTAAACGCACCACCGCTGGTGTAGGCCTTCTTCGCTTACAGATAAAAAGATAGCTATGACGGTATCGTTTGGCCTCTTTTTTAGCATCAGTCGCTAATGCAGCTACTTGATGACTATTTTTACACTGTTGTAAATCAGGTTCAACCAAACCAATCGATAAGGTCAGTAAAGGGACAAATTGCTTTTCACCTTCGCGATTTGTAGCCCAGTATCCCTTGCTTTTAATATGCTCAGGAGTAAAAAATAGCTGTGACTGCAATTCAAACCGTTCAATAATTGTATTGCAAATTGTAACTGCATCACTTTGGTCAAACACAACCATAAAGTCATCACCGCCAATATGTCCTACAAAGTTAGCACTGTTTGTGCAAGCTTGCACTGTTACATCGGCTAATAATTTAATTACACTATCACCGCTGGCATAACCATATAAGTCATTAAATTGTTTAAAGTGATTTAGGTCTATATAAGCTAATGAAAATTTTAACTTATTACGCAGCCTTTGCTCTATAGCTTCATTTATAGCAACATTACCTGGTAGCATAGTAAGCGGATTAGCGTGCTGTGCGTGGCGAATTTTTTCTTCGGTAATATGTTTTAAAATATCTCTCAGTGGCGCTAATCCCAAGTATTTATTATTGCGTGTAATAACTATATGCCTGCGTATATCAAAATCCTGATCTGTTATTTGCTTACTTACGACATCAAGCATTTGATTCTCGTCAACGACTAATGGCTGCTTGTCCATTAATTCTGTAACTGGGCGTTTATCATAAAGTGCGTGCCCGTAGGGGGCCGCAAATACTTCCGTTAGCTGATCTTTATGAAGTAAACCAATTGGCTGGTCATCTTGATTTAATACTGGGATACTAATAATTGATTTGTCTTGCTCAAATAGCTTGTGAGCATCCTTACAGCGTGTTTCGCTATCAATTGCTGACTGAGTTAAAGCAAGATACCCTATTGCCATTGATTGCTCACAGAGCGCCTTTGCTTTAAATGTTAGTGCTTGTATTTGCTCAGAACTAAAGTCATAACTTGGTCGTAAACTGGGCCTTTCGAGTAAAAATCCCTGTACGTTACTAATGCCTAAGCTCTCAACTAACGCCAGCTCCTCCGGACGCTCAATACCTTCTGCAATAACGGCTGTATTAGTTGCTTTAGCAAGTATAGTGATTGATTTTAAAAACTCTTTTTTAACGTCACTCTCATCACAAAAATCAATAAAATAGCGATCTATTTTTACAAAATCTGGACATAACTCAGACCACTGCTTTAACCCTGAGTAGCCAGCGCCTAAATCATCAATAGCAATGGTAAAACCAAGCTCTCGATAATGAGCAATTGTTTTTAAAAGTAAAAACCCATCATCAACTTTCTCTTGCTCAGTAACTTCAATCACAACTCTGTTCGCAGCTAATCCAAATTGCTCAATTAAATGCAACGTTTCGCCTTTGGGGTGACACGGATCGAGTAAAGTTTTAGGGCTTACATTTAAAAAGAGCTTGCCTTGGAGGTTTAATTTTACAAAGTTTTCGATTGCTTTAGAGCGACATAATAATTCAAGTTCTGAAATTAATGCATGCTGATGAGCCACTTCAAATAACTTATTCGGCATTTCAAGTGGACTATTTTTAGGACCGCGACTGAGCGCTTCGTAACCAATAATACTTTGATTAGATATATTAAAAATAGGCTGAAATAATGTCGTTATTTCAGCATTATTTAAAATATACTCTAAAACTTTGTGTTGTACGGTCACGTCGGACTCTAATTATAATTTGATAAGAATAATAAAGTAGCAAGCCTGTATTACAATTTTATTGCACTGAAATAAACGCCACGCAATAAAAAACCGCTCAACAGAGCGGTTTTTTTAACAGTTACACAACCATTACGGCATAGCGTCTTGGTCTGCACCTTCTTTTTCAATTACTTCTGGTATTAAATCTTCTTTGCTTACGCCCATTGCAAGTGCAACAGAGCTGGCAACATAAATAGAAGAATAAGTACCAATAAACACACCAAATAACAATGCAGTTGCAAAGCCATGAATAGTTTGTCCGCCCCATGCAAACAAGGCAATCAATACTAAAATAGTGGTGATTGATGTTACAAGTGTACGGTTAAGTGTTTGGGTAAGTGAAATATCAATAATTTCAACTGTGTCGTCAATGCGTACTTTACGGAAGTTTTCACGAATACGGTCCGACACAACAATGGTATCGTTAAGTGAATAACCAATTACCGCAAGAATTGCCGCCAATATAGTTAAATCAAACTCTAAACCTAATATAGAAAACAAACCTACAGTAATAATAACATCGTGTAATAGTGCACCTACCGCACCCACAGCGAAGCGCCATTCAAAGCGAAATGCAACATAGATTAAGATACAAATAAGTGCAGTTAACATGGCTAGGCCACCCTGCTCTTTTAAGTCTTCACCTACACTTGGGCCAACAAATTCAATGCGGCGCATTACTACGCTGTCGTCTGCTTTTTTAAGTGCGTCGATTACTTGGTTACCAATTACTTCAGCTTTTACATCGCTACCGCGTGGCGCTAAGCGAACTAAAATCTCTTGGCTTGAACCAAACAATTGTACCGATGCATCGGAAAAGCCATTTTCAGCTAGCGCATCACGTACTTTTTTAAGGTCAGCAGGTTGTGAAAAACCCACTTCTACAGCAGTACCGCCTGTAAAATCTAAACCAAAGTTTAAGCCTTTAACAAAAATTGATGCAAACGACGCTAAAATTAGTAACGTCGAAAAACCCATAGCCACTTTTCGAAGAGACATGAAACGAAGGGTTCTACTACCCAAACTTAAAATTTGCATGTCTGCTCCTTAAATCGAAAGTTTATCAATGCGTTTACCACCAACAAATAAGTTGATTACCGCACGGGTACCAACGATGGCTGTAAACATTGAAGTTAAAATACCAATCGCAAGTGTCACTGCAAAGCCCGCAATTGGACCTGTGCCCACTGCAAACAGTATAATGGCAGCAATTAGTGTCGTGATGTTGGCATCAAATATAGTGCTAAATGCGCTATCGTAACCAAAATGAATCGCTTGTTGAGGACTACGACCATCGGCCAGTTCTTCACGAATACGTTCAAAAATAAGTACGTTAGCATCAACCGCCATACCAACTGTTAATACAATACCCGCAATACCTGGTAGCGTAAGTGTAGCGCCTGGAATTAAAGACATAACGCCAACAATCAGTACTAAGTTGGCCGCAAGCGCAAGGTTTGCAACCATACCAAAGCCTTTGTAGTACACAAGCATAAACACAAGTACAAACGCAAAACCAAGTGCAACCGCAGTCATACCCGCTTCAATATTTTCTTGTCCTAAGCTTGGACCTACTGTGCGCTCTTCAACAATTTGAATTGGTGCTACAAGCGCACCTGCACGAAGTAGTAAACTTAAGTTGTGCGCTTCAGCTGGGTTGTCTATACCTGTAATACGGAACGAACGATCAAGACGTGCTTGAATTGTTGCCACGTTAATTACTTCTTCAACCTTAATAGGCGGAAGTGCTTTACCATCTGCATCTTTTTTACCTGATGGCTTGTATTCGATAAATACCGTTGCCATACGCTTACCAATAGCGCGTTTGGTAAAGGCATTCATTTTTGCCCCACCTTTGCTATCTAACGTAATACTAACTTGTGGACGTTGGTATTCATCAGCGCCAGATTGCGCGCCCGTAATATGGCTGCCCTCTAAAATAATACGCTTTTTAAGTACAACAGGGTAACCGTCGCGGCTCATGATCATTTCAGTACCCGCTGGGATACGACCTTGAGCAGCAGCACTTGCATCGGCATTTTCGTCTACTTCACGAAATTCAAGTGTTGCTGTCGCACCTAAAATTTCTTTAGCGCGTGCTGTATCTTGAATACCGGGTAGTTGAACAATAATACGCTCAGCGCCTTGGCGTTGTACGTTAGGCTCTGCAACACCAATTTGGTTGATACGGTTACGAATAATCGTTTCATTTTGCTTGATAGCGTAGTCACGAATTTCTTTGAGTTTTTGCTCACTCATTGTTGCAAAAAATGCTTTATCGTTGCTGCTATCATCAATGTAAACGTTTAGCGGGTAGCGAGTTTCTAAGAAACTTTCTGCAGCATTTTTGTCTTCTTCGGTACGCATTTCTACACGCATACGTTCAGAGCCAGCTACACGGCGAACACTACGGTAACGTAGTTTTTCTTCGCGCAGATCACTGCGAAAATCTTGTTCCATTTGCTCAAGTTGGTTATCAACCGCTGTTGCCATGTCGATTTCCATGGTGAAATGAACGCCACCACTTAAATCAAGGCCTAACTTCATTGGGTTGCCACCAACCGCTTTTAACCAAGCTGGTTGAGCGGGTGCCATATTAATAGCAGAAATGTAATCATCACTAAGCGAATCACGCAGTAAATCTTGCGCTTTTAACTGCTCTTCAACATTTTTTAAACGAACTAAAATTTGTCCATCTTCAAGTATTGTCGATTTAGCGGTTACATTATTTTTTTTGAGGATTTCGTTTACTTTGTCTACAACACTGAGATCGACATCAGCACCTTTAGCACCTGAAACTTGTATAGCCGGATCGCGACCATACAAGTTTGGAGAAGCATATAAAAGGCCAATGGCTACCAAAGCTAAAACAAGTAAATACTTCCAAACCGGAAACTTGTTTAACACGGGGTCGTCCTTATTATTTTTATAGCGACTTCATTGTGCCTTTTGGCAATACTGCTGATACAGATGATTTTTGTACTGTTACTTCTGCTTGCTCATTTAAAGAGATAACGATGAAATCTTTATCTTCAGAAATTTTAACTATTTTACCTACTAAGCCACCTTGAGTTAGCACTTCGTCACCTTTAGCCATCGCATTCATTAGGCTTTTGTGTTCTTTAACACGATTAGCTTGTGGGCGATAAATCAAAAAGTAAAAAACTAAACCAAAAATAGCTAACATAATTAGCATTTGCATAGTGCCGCCGCCTGCCGCTGCTGCGCCTGTACTTGCTTGTGCGTTTGAAATAAATAAACTCATGATACTTCCTCTTTAATTTTTAAAGTTTAATTTTTTATATCTGCTAGCTCTGGCACATCTTGGCCTCGGCGAGCATAAAAATCTTTTACGAATTCTTCTAATTTACCTTCGCTAATTGCATTGCGTAAACCTTCCATAACACGTTGATAGTAACGTAAATTATGAATTGTGTTTAGTCGCGCACCTAAAATTTCATTACATTTATCAAGGTGATGCAAATAAGCTCGTGAATAATTCCCACACGTATGGCAATCACACTCAGGGTCAAGTGGCCCTGTATCTGTTTTATGCACTGCGTTACGTATTTTAACCACACCTGTGGTAATAAATAAATGACCATTACGTGCATTACGCGTTGGCATAACACAGTCAAACATATCAATGCCTCGGCGAACCGACTCAACTAAGTCCTCTGGTTTGCCTACACCCATAAGGTAACGAGGTTTGTCTTCTGGCATTTTAAACGCACAATGATCAAGAATGTTCATCATTTCGTTTTTAGGCTCGCCTACTGATAGGCCACCTAATGCATAACCGTCAAAACCAATGTCTTCAAGACCGGCTTGTGATTGTGCACGTAATTCTGGGTACATACCACCTTGAATAATACCAAACAAAGCAGATGGGTTGTCGCCATGACCTTCTTTAGAACGCTTAGCCCAACGAAGAGATAGCTCCATAGAATCTTTAGCTTCTTTTTCAGTCGCTGGATACGGCGTACATTCGTCAAATATCATTACAATATCTGAGCCTAAATCGCGTTGTACTTCCATCGATTTTTCAGGTGACATCATAATTTCATCACCATTTACAGGTGATTGAAATAATACGCCCTCTTCAGTGATTTTACGCATTGCGCCTAGGCTAAATACCTGAAAACCGCCTGAGTCAGTTAAAATAGGGAAATCCCAGTTCATAAAGTCATGTAAATCACCATGCTGCTTAATGATCTCAGTACCTGGGCGAAGCATTAAGTGGAAGGTATTACCTAAACAAATTTGTGCACCAGTCGCTTTTACTTCATCTGGCGTCATACCTTTTACAGTACCGTAAGTACCAACAGGCATAAATGCAGGTGTTTCTATTACACCACGGTCAAAAATCAAGCGGCCACGGCGCGCTTTTCCGTCAGTACGGTCTAATTCAAATTTCATATCATCCTCAATGTCAGAAAAACAGTCCAACAAGCTATAATTTAACCGCTCGATTCTACCCTTTTTGACCAGCCAATACTATTAGCTGCGGTAAATTCAATACTGATAACTTCATTCAAATAAAAAACCCCAGCAACTTAACTGGGGTTTGTAATCATTTTTACTGATAATTTAATACTTAACCTGAACCCTGGATAATAAGTCTGTCTCAAGCAACTATTTTCAGCGCTAACTGTGTTGAATTTACTTGCAATAGGGCCGGTTACTTAACTATTTACGTGTTAAAAACATCGCGTCGCCATAACTAAAAAAACGATACTGCTGTTCAATTGCCGTGTTATACGCACCCATAATGTTGTCTTGCCCGCTAAAGGCACTCACTAACATTATAAGCGTTGATTCCGGTAGGTGAAAATTAGTAACCATGGCATCCACTACATTAAACTGATAACCCGGATAAATAAATATATCTGTATCACCAAAGTAAGTGTCTAGCTTGCCACCATGTACTTTTGCTGCAGATTCTAATGAACGCACTGAGGTTGTACCAACGGCAATAACGCGCCCACCTTTCGCTTTAGTTTTTGCAACAGCCGCTACCACATCTTCTGGCACTTCAATGTATTCGGAATGCATTATATGATCGTCAACACTGTCAACACGCACTGGCTGAAAAGTACCTGCACCAACATGCAAGGTAACAAAAGCCATTTGCACGCCCTTATCCTTTAATGCAGCCATTAACTGTTTATCAAAATGTAAACCAGCAGTAGGCGCTGCCACTGCCCCTGGTTTTTCACCATAAACTGTTTGATAGCGCTCACGATCTGCCTCGTTATCAGGACGGTCGATATAAGGCGGTAATGGCATGTGTCCAATGTCGTTTAATATATCAAGTACGTTTTGACTGTGATCAAATTCAAGCTCAAATAACGTGTCATGCCGTGCAACCATTATTGCCTTGGCCTTACCTTCTAAAATAACTTCATTACCAGGCTTTAATGATTTGCTAGCACGGACATGTGCAAGCACACGATGTTCATCAAGTACGCGTTCAACTAATACTTCAACTTTACCACCTGATGCTTTTTGACCAAACATGCGTGCAGGGATTACTCTGGTATTATTAAAAACCAGTAAGTCGTTTTCATTTACCAGTTCAAGTATGTCACTAAAGACTTTGTGTTCTACACTACCACTAGGCCCATCTAGGCTAAGTAAACGACTACTCGTACGATCCGGCTTAGGAAAGCGAGCTATTAATTCATCAGGTAAGTCAAAGCTAAAATCAGCTACGCGCATAGTTAGTAATCCACATCATTTAAAATCGCGCCAAGTGTATATCTATCGCCTATCAAGCTCAAGAAATCCCCTTATATTCTGCAAAATTGAAGTACGCAAGCCTACGAATGACCATTAATTTTCTTGTTCTTCAATCAAAAAATCACTATTCTTATTCGGTTAAATAAATATGGGTTGAGAAATACGTGGTAGAGCAACTTAAATTGCTAATATTAAACGCAAGTCGTGCTGAACGCCTTACTATTCGTGCCACTTTAGAGAGCCTGAATGTTTTTGCTTTTATTGAAGTACAAGACAGCCAACAAGCTTTAAAACTATTAAAGCAACAGCCTGTTGATATTATTATCACGGGCCTCAATGTTGGTAAAATAGATGGTTGGCGCTTTTCACGGATGATCCGTTCGGGTTTATTAAAAACACCAAAGAATACGCCGATACTACTCATCCCTCCCATTTATTGTGAACGCATCGCAGAAACAACTGCGCGTAGTTATGGTATTGATGCCGTACTGCCTTTTGAGCAACAAGACATGCTGCCACAGGTTTTGGCTAATGTGCTGTCGACACATTTAGAAAAAAGTAGCCGCTTAAACCTCTTATTACTTGAGCCACTGCAAGATAAAGCCAATGATATTAGCGCACAACTAAAGCTAAACTTTGCAATTACACATACAACAACAAGCAAAGAAGCGCTAAACGCTTACTACCAGCAAAAATTTGCCATCGTACTGTTAGATGCCACAGCCGCAAGAGCTGAAACGTCGAGTGTTTTAGTAGAAGAGATTTTGCAACATAACCCAAAACAGGCAATTGTAACAATTATAGATAATGATGATGCAAATTATGCAGAGCAGCTCTTATTATCAGGTGTTACCGATTTTATTCGTGCCCCCTACGACCCTTCTTTTTTAAATAAAGTATGTGACCACGCAGCACGTCGAGAAGACTTTATGGTCAGTTATGCTGAATTTGCCAACAAAGTTGAGCAATTGAGTGTAAGTGAAGTGAAATATAAAGAGTTATTCTCAGCCCACCAACGCATTCTATTACACTTAAATACCGTGGTACTTGAACTTGATCAACTAGGTAAAATACGCTTTATAAATCCAGCTTGGGAAACACTAAGTGGTCATGGCGTAAAACCAACACTGCAAAAACCTTTAACCGCATTTTGTATTAATGAATGCCAAGAAAAATTACAAAATACGATTTGTGATATTTTAGGGGGGGGTGAAAATCAGCAACAAGTAGAAATTAAGTTACAGCACAAAAATGGCACTCAAATTTGGGTAGAATGCAGGTTTCAACTGATCAAAAATAGTCGTAATACAGCAACAATTACCGCCACAATCGACAATATTCATGAGCGAAAGCAAGCTGAATTACAGTTACGCCATTTAGCGCATCACGATCCACTTACAGGCTTACATAACCGCTATTATTTTGATCAACAACTTAATCATATCTGCCAACCAAAGCACACTTTCGATGATATAGAACATGCTATTATTTATATCGATCTTGATCACTTTAAAATAATAAATGACAGTAAGGGCCACCATCAGGGCGATATTGTCTTAAAAGAAGTGGCTCAACTGTTTAAAGACAATATCGGTGATGAACACCTTGTTTGCCGTATTGGCGGTGACGAATTTGCTGTTATTTTAACAAACATGAACTTATTAGAAGCGCATTTAGTGGCCGAAGGTGTTTGTATCGCAATTGAACAGCATACTTTTAAATCAGAGGATCAAGTTTACACAATAAGCTGCTCTATTGGCTTAGCTCAAATAACATCTAAAAATTGCGATCCCAATGAATGCTTAAAACAAGCCGACATCGCCTTATATATAGCTAAAAATTTAGGTCGAAATTTAGTCCACTGTTATTCAAAAGAAGACTCGCAAAATAAGACATTGCAAACAGGTTTGGAATGGGGTCACGAAATCCGCCAAGCATTACAACAAGATAATATAGAGCTTCATTATCAGCCTATTTGGGACTTCAAACAAAGTAAAGTTGCTTACTTTGAAGTGCTGCTACGATTAAAGCTCAATGATAAACTTGTGTACCCCAATCAATTTATTCCATCGCTTGAAATGTTAAACGATACATTTTTGATGGATCAATGTGTTATTCGTAACACGCTTGCTTGTGTTGAAAAACACCCAGAATTAAATCAAGTCGCAATTAATCTATCAGCACAATCATTTTTAGATGAACGATTACTACCGCTTATAGAGTCAAGCTTAGAAAAATATCAAGTATCACCTACTCGTATTATTTTTGAAATTACTGAATCTGCAAGTATTAATAATCTAAAAGCAACACGTAAGATGATTGAGAAGCTCAATAGCTTAGGTTGTCACTTTTCTATAGATGACTTTGGTACCGGCTTTAGTACTTTTAATTATTTAAAGCAGCTTCCCGCACAGCATGTAAAAATTGACGGCTCATTTGTACGTGACATGCTTAACGACCCCATCGATTTAGCGTTAGTAAAAGCAATTAATGATATAAGCCGGTCACTCGATAAGCGTTCTGTGGCTGAGTATGTTGAAAATAAAGATATATTTTTTGCACTAAAAGAGATTGGTGTGGATTACGGACAAGGCTACTTTATTGCACGTCCTATGGCGGTTGAAAAAGTAAAGACAGAGCTTGAAAATATTCTAAAAAATAAAGTTTTTTACCAACAATAACCTAGCTCATATTAAGCATTAATAAACAATTTTAAGCATTTTATTACTATCATTATTATCTTTTTTACCTATACTTTCCTCATCACAATACGAATGTCATGTTATTTAAAGGATTACGCTTAACAAACATGACATTACCTATTGCAAATACAGAACCCTAAATCACGGGCTGTTTTAAAATAAGGTTTGAGGAGATAAATATGACGCAATTGATTATCTTATTACTACTTATTCACTTTGCAATAGCGTATCAATGCTATCGATACGCGAGCATAAAGGGCTACCCAATTCGAGTATTTACAGTATTAGGTTGCATGCCTTATTTTAATTTAGTGGTGTGGATCTATTTATTATTTTTACCGGAGCTAGAACCTTTTGAACACCATAACCATGATCAAAAGCAGCCTCTTTAGGCTGCTTTAACATTTAAATCACTTTGTTTTATTAAACTCCAAACTACATTGGCGTTGTAAAAACACCTCAAGCTGCTGACTAAATAATTTAAAGTCGCGAATTCGTCCCGTTGTTTTACGCCACAATATACCGATATCACGGTATGCGTCGCTTTGCGATGGTGTCGCTGTCATATTTTTATTATCTAAAATTCCTGCATTAATTGCCATTTGCGGTAAAAAAGTCACGCCAAGTTGATGTTCAACCATGCTAAGCAAAGTATGCAAGCTTGCTGCTTCAAATGGATTAATACAACTAGCACGATTTAAGTGACACGCACTAAGCGCATGCCCTGTCATACAATGCTCACGCTCCAGTAAGAATACACTCGCATCTGGTAGCAAATTAAAGTCCTCTACCCCCTTTGCAGGCATATATTCTTTATGATGCACTAAGCTAAAATGATCTTTTGCCAAAATTTGAGTATGAAACTTATCCGTTTCGTATGGTAAGGCTAATAGCGCTAAATCAATATGACCATGCTCGAGCTTGTCGAGTAGTTTATCGCTCGTGTCTTCTATCAATACCAGCTCTAAGTCGCAAAAAGTTTGTTTGCAAAAGTGATAGAGCGGCGCAGCAATAAAGCTCGCTATAGTCGGTATTACACCCACGGTTAACTTACCGCTGAGGGGAGTTAAAAAGCTTTTAGTCAGCTCTTTTAAGCTAATTGTATCATTAATTATTTTACGAGAACGCTCTACAACTTCTTCGCCGATGCTGGTAAACATAAGGCTACGATTTTCTCGCTCGATGAGCTGACAACCAAGTGTTTCTTCAAGGTTTTGAATCGCACTACTTAAAGTGGATTGACCTATAAAGCACGCGCTCGCGGCACGCCCAAAGTGTTGATGTTGATGAACAGCTAATAAATACTGTAGCTGTTTGATGCTTGGAAGATTGGTCATTTTTTCTTTCCACAAATAAAAAGACCCCAACACCTAGGGCGTTGAGATCTTTTCAAGCTAAAAGTCTTTAAGTACTTTTTTGTTAAACCCCAAAAGCGGTTCTTAGTACGTAGAAAATAACAATAGCAAGGGCAGCACCAACTGGCAACGTAATTACCCAAGAAACTACAATGTTTCTGATTACGCCCATATTAAGTGCCCCAATTCCACGTGCCATACCTACACCTAATACCGCGCCAACTAAGGTCTGAGTAGTAGAGATTGGCATACCAGTACCTGATGCAATAACAACCGTTGAAGCAGCAGCTAGTTCAGCAGCAAAACCACGGCTAGGCCGTTAAATGTGTAATGCCTTCACCAATCGTTTTAATTACTTTTTTACCTAAGATAGCAAGACCTGCCACAATACCAAAACCACCAAGCGGTAGAATCCACCATGCAATAGCGGCTTTCTTAGCAATTTCACCATTGTTTTCAACAATGTTTACAACAGCAGCTAGTGGACCAATAGCATTAGCAACGTCATTAGAACCATGGGCGAATGCCATACAACATGCAGTTAATACCATTAATACAGCAAATACTTTTTCAACATTGTTGAACTGCATTTGCTTATCCGCTTGAGGATCAATCTTCAAACGAGAAATGGCAATTTTACCAATAATACCCACAATAACCGCAATAGCGATAGAAAGTGCATAGCCTTCAACAGCACCTAAATCTATGCCAACATGCTTTAAGCCTTTTTTAATTGTAACTAAAGCCATAATAAAGCCCGCTAGACCCATATAAAGCGGTACATAACGTTTAGCATTTTTAAGTGGAGCGTCTGTATCAAAAATAAGCTTTTGCGCACTCATAAATATTAAGTATGCAATAAAGCCTGATATAGCCGGTGTTATAATCCAACTACCAACAATACCACCTACTTTATCCCATTGGATTGCCTCAGTACCAACAGCAACTAACGCAAAACCAATGATTGCGCCAATGATTGAGTGAGTAGTTGATACCGGCCAACCTAGGAACGAAGCCATTAATAGCCATGTTCCGGCTGCAAATAAAGAAGCAATCATGCCCAGAACCATAAGCTCAGGAATATCTGCAAATGGTGCTGCATCAATAATTCCTTTACGGATTGTTGATGTAACCTCACCACCTGCTAAGTAAGCACCTGCAAATTCAAAAATCATCGCAATAAAAATTGCTTGTTTGATTGTAAGCGCTTTAGAACCTACTGAAGTACCCATAGCATTAGCAACGTCATTCGCGCCAATACCATAAGCCATAAAAAAGCCGACTGCTGCGGCAATTAAAATTAATACCGTGCCGTAAGATGCAATGATATCCATTGTGTAACCTTAATCTTTCGTAATTGAACTGATTTTAAATTAACGAGCTAACATCAGCTCAAGACGTGATCCTACGCGCTCTGCAATATCTGCAAGCTCGCCAACCCACTCAATGATTTTGTATAAAAACATTACATCAATTGGATTTAGCTCACCTTCTACAACTCGCAGTTGGCGACGTACTTTTATTTGCATTTCATCCGTGTCTTGTTCTATCGCATCCAATTCTACTAGCATTTTTTCTACTAAGGTCACTTCGCGACCTTTAAAACCAGTTTCTAGCAATTCTTCTAACTCATTAATTGCTTTAGATGCTTGTTTAGTTGCATCTACACAACGAGTTAAATAAGCAAGAAAATCAACTTGCATAACTTTAGGAATGGTCATTTCACGACCAATCACACGTCCAGCAATGTCTTTCGCTTTATTAGCAATTTTGTCTTGTTGGGTTACTAATTCGAGCAGATCTGTACGCTCTACCGGCATGAATAATCCACGCGGTAGCTGTAAACGTATATCTCTTTTCATATCATCGGCTTCACGCTCTAAATTACGAATAGTGATACGAAGCTCTTCTGCTTGTACCCACTCTTCTTTAAATACGTGATTAAAAAAAGGTATCAAAGCTTTACTTGCTTGATGAACCTTCTTGATGTGTTCTTCCATAGGTTTGATAGGAGATTTTGCAAATACTCCTAAAAACGCGTTTGTAGGCATAACTGACCCTTTAATCAAATTGATATGCTTTGCAGCATGAATTTTACAGCATTCACAACGATTGTGAATGCTTTTTATTGCTTCACTTGTGCTAACAATGCACAAAGCGACACAAGGCCGCTTTAATACAAAAGAATGAAATAATTAAATTTATAGAGATTTTTCGGTAATCCCCCCATTTTTAATGGAGGCTATCTGTAGAATTTTCGTTGTTTAACTTTTCCAGTTTTTG
>NZ_JJNZ01000049.1 GCF_000690055.1 Pseudoalteromonas fuliginea | reverse complement strand
AAAGTTCGTGATCTTGCCCTGGGTTTTTATTCAGGAAAATATTCTTTTCTAAAAATAATAGGATAATAGATTAAATGAAGCTTTATCATTACATGGATGAGGTATTTGGCTTAAAAAACTTATCAAATAGGAGGGTTAAGGCCTCAACTTTTGACAATTTGAATGATCCTTTTGAGTTATTAGGTATCGAAACTAGTACACCTTATATACGTGCAAGCTTAAATAGGATGAAACTAGATGTTTCAAGAAAATTTGGAATATTGTGCTTTAGTAAAATTTGGTCAAACCCTGTTCAGTGGGCTCATTATGCTAATAATCACAAGGGCATATGTGTGGAACTTGAGCTATCTAACAAAGAGGATGCTCAAGAGGTAAAATATTATTCTGAAAGGTTTAAAAGTAATTTAATAGATGATCAAAACTTCCCACTAAAGTTATTACTTTCTAAATTCAAACATTGGGAATATGAAAAAGAATATAGAACAATTCGGGGCCTTAATAACTTTGAAAAAGAAAATGATCTTTATTTTCAGCCATTCAATGAGGATATGAAACTATCTAAAATAATTATTGGATGCCAGTCAAAGTTAACTAGAAGCGATCTAGAGAAGTCCCTCTGCATTCAGGATAGAGGTGTTGAAATTATATATGCTAGAGCTGCTTTCAAGTCATTTAAGATTGTTAAGCATCAGAATAAATAAAGGACTATAAATGAAATATCTAAGCCACACTCTACTGTGCCTATCTCTACTTTTTACATCTAGCACATTTGCTCTTGAGCAGGAGTATCACGAGAGCGTTCTACCTGTTTTAAAACGCATGATAAAACTGCGATTGCAGCACTTATTCGCTACCCGCTAAAACGACGATACCCCATACCTGACATTAAAAATGAAGCTGAGTTTATTAACCGCTTTGATGAGGTTTTTAATGATGAGTTATTAGCAGTTATTGCCAGTTCAAACATTAATACTGATTGGGAGAAAGTAGGTTGGCGCGGCATTATGCTAAATAACGGCGTTATGTGGGTTGATACCGGCGGTAAAATTATCGGTATAAATAGCGGAACATCTAAAGAGCAGACACTTGCAAAAAGCTTAATCGAACAAGGTAAGCAATCTCTGCATTTAAGTGTTAATACTTTTAAAAAACCAGTACTCGATTGGAAAACAGCTAAATACCATATTCGTGTTGATGATTTAGGCGAACATAATTTTCGGTATGCAGTGTGGGGTATTAATAAAAAGCTTAGTGATAAGCCCAGCATGGCTTTATTAAATGGTGATATTACGTTTGAGGGTAGCGGTGGGAATTACCATTATACTTTTAAAAATTGTCGCTATAGTTATGTGCTACAAGTAGCCATTATTGGCTGCTATTACCTCACTGCCGGTTGGCTTTAGGTCTTAAAGACGTGAGTAGTTGTTATCCCAAGATGATGCAGAAGCTGCTATTAGAGGTATGTAACCTGAACTCTGGATAATAAATCTAAATATCATTATGGTTCAATATATTAGTAAATCTCTTAACCAGAACTCAGGCTATGTGACAATTTTATTATTAAGCTCTAGCTTTAACAAATGCTGCTATTGCTTCGTCTTTACAATGCTTAAAGAAACAATCTTGAAACCGTGAACCGCCAATAGCTTGTTTAATAAGGTCGGGGTCTATCGATTCAAGTGCCTTGAGATAATCTTTAGCTATATCTACTTTTAATTGACTTAAAATACCAGCGTTAGTCACTTGAGATTCTTTACGAACAGCTGGATAACCTTGACCTTTTTCACCTGTAAATGCTTTTTCGAAAATGTATTTTATATTTAGCTCAGCACCCCACCCAAAACCTTTTGCATACGGTAAAGCCAGTGCATTACCATTGTTTATTTGTGCAAATAGATATGCATCAGAAGGGTCAATACAATAACCACATGCAACACCCGGAAAAGCATTGCTAGCCATAAGTGCGCCTTGGCCTGTGCCACAACCTGTTACAACAAAGTCCACAGCTTTAGAGTTAAGCAATAGACTGGCGATAATTCCTAGGTGGATGTATGTTAATCTATGGTCGTTGTCACCATCCATGCCAACATTAAATACCTGATGATCTTGGGCTTTGGCCACAGTATTAAGTTGCTCAAGTACAATAGGGTTTTTTGCTGCTTGACTAAATTCATTCATTAATGCGATTTTCATAGATTTTACCAAATTAATTAATATTAAATTTATTCTACATTCAATTGCCACCGGTGGCAATTGTGGGTTGTCAGAACAGTAATTTATCCATTATAAAGTTTTGGATAGCTACAGTGATGCACTACTTTAGTTAAAATGCTTATAAATTAATAACCTTTCTCAACTCATTTACTTTTCTTGGTTTAGCGTATTGTTGCTCAATTTTACCAACAAGCTGTTTACGGCTACCTAAATTTTATCTAAATTGTGGTTAGTTGGTTGTCCTATTTTTACTAACGTTCTAATAATTAGTATTTTTATAAAATAGATCTAAGTGATAGGCTAAAAGTAGTAAGTATAAAATAGTAAGTAATTAAAAATAGTTCTCGCGCAACAAGGAACCGTCCTTTAAAGCGCTTTGCCAAGGAGTTTAGTATGATCACGCTTACCATTAATGGTAATAAACATGAGTTTTCTGGCGATCCGTCAACGCCAGTATTATGGTATCTGCGAGACGAGTTGAATTTAACCGGGCCTAAATTTGGCTGTGGTATGGCGCAGTGTGGTGCGTGTACTGTGCATATTGATGGGGTAGCTCAGCGCTCGTGTGTATTGCCTGTAGCGGCAGTAGCGGGTCTTTCAATTACGACAATTGAAGGGCTAAGCGAGCAGGGCGACCATCCAGTACAACAAGCATGGGTTGAGCATAAGGTACCGCAGTGTGGTTTTTGCCAGTGCGGTCAAATGATGCAAGCTGCAAGCTTATTAGCTGCAAACCCAACCCCTACCGACGATGAAATAGTAAGTAATATGTCGGGTAATATTTGCCGTTGTGGTACCTACCCGCGTATTCATAAAGCAATTAAATCAGCCGCTAAAACAATGGCGAGTGTTCAATATTTTGACCCAAATGAACAAGGGGAAGAAGTATGAGCCAAGATAACAAATACTTTGATTTAAACCGCCGCAAGTTTTTAAAAACCAGTGCAATAGGTGCGTTAGTACTCGGTACTTATTTTGTAGGCAGTGCGCCAAGAGCGATTGCGGGTGTGTTAGAGCAGCCATCAGAGCAAGCAAAACGCGCAAACTTATTTATTGCACTGCGCCCAGACGGCATGGTTGAAATAACCTGCCATCGCTCTGAAATGGGTCAGCAAATTCGCACCGCGATTGCACAAATTGTTGCCGATGAAATGGAAGCCGCATGGGATAAGGTTATTGTTATTCAGGGTAAGGGCGACCCTAAATACGGCGATCAAAATACCGATGGCTCGCGTAGTATTCGCTACAACATGCAGCGCCTGCGTGAAATGGGCGCAAGTGTGCGTTACATGATGCAGCACGCTGCCGCTAAGTATTGGAAAGTTGACCCGCAGACCTGTACAGCCAATCAACACGTTGTTACACACAGCTCAGGTAAATCGCTTACTTATAAAGATTTAATCGACTTAGCGCTTACAATAACGCCACCAGAAGCTGACAAACTAACACTTAAAACACGCAAAGAATGGCGCTACATTAATACTGGCATGGCGCACATAGATTTAGCCGATTTAGTAACAGGTAAAGCAATATTTGCAGCCGATGTACGCGAACCACAAGCGCTGGTGGCTATAATTGAACGCCCGCCGGTAGTAGGCGGTGTTGTTAAGTCATTTGATGCCAGTGCTACAAAAGCGATAAACGGCGTTGTAGATGTTATTGAAATACCTGCACCAAAAGGCGCGCCGCAGTTTCAGCCAAAAGGTGGCATTGCGATTATAGCTAAAAACACATGGGCTGCATGGCAAGGGCGTAAAGCATTAAAAGTCGTGTGGGATGATGGCAAAAATGGCGATTACAATTCAAAAGAATTTAAAAAGTCATTATTACAAACAGTACAAACTCCACAGGCAAACATACGTGATAAAGGCGATGCCATGGGCGTGTTGGCTAAATCGAGCAATAAACTCGTAGCTGATTATTACGCGCCGCATCTTGCTCAAGCACCAATGGAGCCGCCTTGTGCAACAGCTATGTACAACAAAGACAGTGTTGATATATGGGCTGCCACGCAAAATCCACAAGCCGATATGAAAACAGTGGCGGCAATGCTTGGCATGGATGAGAGCAAAATTAATGTTCACGTTACCATGTTAGGAGGCGGCTTTGGGCGTAAGTCAAAACCTGACTTTTCAGCAGAAGCAGCTTACCTTTCAATGAAAGTAGGCAAACCTATTCGTGTGCAATGGACGCGTGAAGACGACATACAACATGGTTTTTACCATGCGGTTTCGGCTCAGCACATTGAAGCATCGCTAGATAAAAATGGCGCAATAGAATCGTATTTACACCGCACCGCGTTTTCACCAATTACCTCTACCTTTTCAGAAGGGGCGACTAGGCCAGGGAGCTTTGAACTGCGCTTAGGATTTACCGATAATCCTATTAACACACCTAATATGAAGTTAGAAAACGGTGATGCGCAAGCCAAAGCACGAATTGGTTGGATGCGCTCTGTATCAAATATTTTTCATGCCTTTGCTATTCAGTCATTTATTGGCGAAGCAGCGCACAAAGCCGGTCGCGACCAAAAAGACTATTTACTAGACACTATAGGTCCGAGTCGTATTGTTGATGTAACTGAGCAAAATGCCACATACGATAATTACGGTGGCGATAAAGCGGTTTATCCTCTAGATATTGGCAGACTGCGCCATGTTATTGAAAAAGTAGCTGACATAAGTAAATGGGGGCGAGAGCTTCCTAAAGGTCGAGGTTTAGGAATAGCAGCACACAGAAGCTTTTTAACTTACGTAGCTACGGTAGTTGAAGTAGAAGTATCGGATGCTGGCGATTTAAACGTAATTAAATCGTGGGTAGCTATTGATGCGGGTACGGTTGTAAACACCGACACCGTTAAAAACCAAACCCAAGGAGGCTCTATCTACGGAATTACAACAGCAATCAGCGATGGTATTACCTTTGATAAAGGCCGTGTACAGCAAAGTAACTTTCATGATTATCGCGTACCGCGTATGAGTGACTCACCTCTTGAGATTGACGTTGAAATAGTACAAAGTGACGCACCTCCAGCGGGGGTAGGCGAGCCATCTACACCGGTTTATGCGCCAGCATTATGTAATGCTATTTTTGCCGCGTGCGGAAAGCGTATTAGACAGTTACCGATTGGTAACCAATTAAAAGCGTAACTAAATAACCTACAGCTTAAACAAAAAAACCGCCAAATGGCGGTTTTTTTTAGAAGTTAGCGATTAGTGAGTTTTTTCAAACTCATCAACTTCACGCTCTGCTTCTTCTTTAGATTTACCATACTGCTGCTGGATTTTACCCACTAGCTCTGTACGGCTACCTTCAATTTTGTCTAAATCGTCGTCAGTAAGATCGCCCCATTTCTGTTGAGCCTTACCTTTAAGTTCGTTCCAATTACCTTTCATACGATCGCTGTTCATAAGTTTCTCCTTACTTAGATTTAATTAACGTTCAGTATAAAAGGAGCAAAGCGTGTACCAACAAGTTAAATCTTTATTTTATATTAATAATCAGTGTGTTATGTTTTTATTGAGGCAGTAATAATTAATGCTGTGAGCACATCCTTAAAAAATGTACAGAGCAGTCTGTAATTATTTCTGATTATGTAACCCTTAATTAAATCCTTTATAACCACACAGCTTTAGCGGCGCGTTTATTTTTGGTTTTTGTTACAATGCACACAAAGCAATTTTGGGTAAATAGCTGTGCTGCCGGTTCAAGACATATATCAACAACTCGTTACTACATTACAAAGTAATCCTATTACGTTATTACAAGCGCCGCCTGGTGCGGGTAAGTCTACGTGGTTGCCGCTGCAACTAATGCGCGATGGGCATTTTAAACGTATTGTAATGCTAGAGCCTCGCCGTTTAGCTGCACGTAATATTGCCAGTTATTTAGCAAAGTGCCAAAACGAGAGTGTTGGGCAAAGTGTGGGCTTGCGGATTAGGGGCGAGAGTAAAGTAAGCGCTAATACGCGCCTCGAAATAGTCACCGAAGGCATGTTAACGCGCATGTTGCAAAACGACCCCGAATTAAGCGATATTGATTTACTGATATTTGATGAATTTCATGAGCGTTCAATTGCAGCCGATACCTCACTTGCCTTTGCGCTCGAGACCCAAAGTGCGCTGCGTGAAGATTTAACCATTATGCTTATGTCGGCAACTCTTGATACTGAGCGTTATACAGCGTTTTTTGACTGCCCTGTAATTCAATCAAGCGGTCGCAGCTACCCAATAGGCGAAATATACATACCCATAAAAGATGAAAGCCGCTGGCTTGATGCAATTCCTAACATAATAAAACAAGCACTTAATGAGCAAACAGGTAGCGTATTGGTGTTTTTACCTGGGCAGTTTGAGATACTACGCGTGCAACAAGCACTGAGCGATTTACCAAGTAACTGCCAAGTTGCAACGCTATTTGGCGAGCAAGATAAAGCTAATCAGCAAGCTGCTATTGCTCCTGCACCAAACGGCATGCGCAAAGTAGTGCTAACCACCAATGTAGCCGAAACCAGTTTAACTATTGAAGGCATACGCATTGTAATTGACAGCGGCAAGCGCCGTGCAGCCACCTTTAATTTAAAAACAGGGGTTACAGAGCTCACAACACAAAGTATATCGCGCTCATCTGCTGTGCAGCGTGCAGGGCGTGCAGGACGTATAGAGCCGGGCATTGTTTATCGAATTGGCTCAAAGCAAACCTTTGAGCGACGTAATAGCCACGACAATCCCGAAATACTCACATCAGACATAAGCCAGCTTATGCTTGAGGCAAAGCAGTGGGGAGCCAGTATTGATGAGCTAACCTTGCTCGATAAGCCCACTGAGCAGCAATGCGAACAAGCAAGTAACCTGCTTAATATGCTTGAAGCTATTGATAGCAAAGGTAAGCTCACACCGCTTGGCAGTAAAATGTTAGGTTTTGGTGCTGATATTCGTTTGGCGCATATGCTATTAAAAGCACAAATACTTGATGACCAACTCCCTGGTATTTTTAGGCTCGCTATTTATTTAGTGGCATTACTTGAGAGCCGAGTAAATAGCGCAAACGAGTTGAGTTTAGCGCTGCATAGCCAGCAGCAACGTCCGCATCCGGTATTTAAACAACAGTTAAAATATTGGCAAAGCCGCTTAAAAGTAAAAGACGAAAACAGCGAATTAAATACGCATTATATTAGTTTGCTAGTGGCATTGGCATACCCCGATCGCATCGCTAAAAAACGCGGTAATGGTTACCTACTTGCCAATGGTGCAGGTGCTGAGTTAAATGCAGATTACTGGCACAACGACGATTACTTAGCTATAGCAACCATGGGCGGGCACAAAGGCGGGCGTATATTTACAGCCACCGCGCTTAACCCATTTGAGTTACAAGAATTTTTACCGCATTTATTTAGTGAACTTACTCGTTGTGAGTTTGATGAAAAATCAGCGCGCTTTATTCATCAAGATGAAGTAAAGCTCGGGGCTATAACGCTCAGCAGCCAGCCTAGTAAACAAAAACTAGATAAGGGCGAGCGCGCTAAAGCGTGGCTTAACTTATTTGCTAAACACGGTTTTGCATTATTTAACGAGCAACCTGATGCGCAACAATTGCTGATACGTATGAGCCTAGCAAGTAATTTAATGCCCGATAAATTCCCGCAAATAAACGAGCAACAACTTATTCAAAATGCAGCGCAGTGGCTAGGCGTGTTTTTAGAAGATATTAAAACGCTCACGCAGCTTAAAAAGTTTAACTACTTTGAAGCATTACAAAACTGCTTTGATTGGCAACAACAAACTACGTTAAAAGCTTTATTACCTCTGCGCTTAACGGTGCCCAGTGGCTCAAATATAAAGATAGAATACCAACTTGATGGCCCCGCAAAGCTAAGTGTGCGTATGCAAGAAGTTTATGGCTTGACCAGTACGCCTAAGCTTGCCAACGGTAAATTGCCACTGCTTATGGACCTGCTATCGCCAGGTAAACGCTCATTGCAACTTACTCAAGATTTAGCCCACTTTTGGGCTAGCAGTTACCGCGATGTGCAAAAGGAAATGAAAGGTCGCTACCCTAAACATTTTTGGCCAGACGACCCCGCTAATAGCGTTGCAACCAACAGAGTGAAAAGCAAAATGTAGGTGTTAATTCACTTAAAACTGATTTTGTTTGATTATTGAACTTACTAAGGTAATGTACCTATAAAATATTTTTAGCTACAGAGAATAGTCAATGAGGTTACTTTTAACATTAGGTTTGGCTTTAGTAACTGCTTTTTCGGCGAATGCTGAAAAGCCACTCGACTTAAATGCGTTTGCGCAGCAGTATTATAAAACAATGACCGCCACACAAGCACCTAACGCAGGTGCTAAAGAGCTTGAGGCTTATCTTGCATTGTTAACCGATGATATTGGTAATCAGCATATTCCGTATCAACCGGATGACTCACGTACTCCTGATGGCAAAGAGCAGATGCGCAAAGGTATGAGTTTTTACTTAGGTGCACACACGTTGTTTGAAAGCACACTGCTTAATACATTTGTGTTTAACGATACAGGCTTTGCTATTCGTTATAAGAATTTTGCAAAAGGTATTCACCCACAAAGTAAGCAGCCAATAGAATACACCTCCACAATGATGGAAGTAATCGAAATTGAAAACGGCAAAGTGGCGATGATCCGCAAATACCATGAATAATACTTAAAGTCTTATAAGCATTTTTATTAATTACTTTTTTGGATGGTAGTTAATCTATGTAAAAGCGTCGTATACAGCTAAATGCAGAGTATCGGCGTGATCTAGGTTTTTAAAATAGCCTAATTTCACTTGGCTTTTATTACCAAAAATAGGCGCTGTTTCCTTATTCAATCGCCTTGCTAAGCCTTCCATTAATTCACCTTCTTTACCAATGCCAATATAAACCGATTGAGGAAACGATTGTGGATCAAAAGGGCTATTTAGTAATTCATTATCGGCCCACCATAAGCTTGAGCTAATTATTACGTAATAATTAAAAGTTGCAGAGTGATTAAATAAAATATCGCTTGAAAGCAGACCAGCTAATGATTGACCAATTAAAGTATTTGTTGAGTTGGAACGGTATGTTTTATTAATCAGTGGGCGAAGCTTGTCGTTTATAAAACTAATAAAAAAGGTGCTATTAAAAATATCTTTTTCATTCAATCTATTTAACCGGCTGGTTTAACATTAATTGTGCAGTAATTAAGTATATCCTATCAGAGCTCAATGGCTTTATCTTAATCCTATGAATCTCTAATACGATTAGGCCCTTTTCGTTTTATGTCTATTTGTGAATTTATACTACGCTTTGATTAGAAATTAATACGTTATAGCGAAGGTATAGTGAATGCATGAGCAAAAAATAAATATACTTTTAATTGATGATGACGAATTACTATTACGTGCACTAGCAAAAACGTTGAGCCGCTTATGTGCAAATGTAACTGTAGCCTGCTTACAGTTACCTAATGAATTTGAACGCTACATAGGAAGTAATAAAACACCCGACATTATTTTTTGTGATTCTATGATGCCACTTTCTTCAGGGCTTAAAGTACTAGAGCACGCTAAAGCGATCTGTCCTACAGCCTTAAGGTGTTTATTTACCAGTGATTTAAGTAGTAACTATCAACTACAAGTTAACAACACAATCCACTTTCATCTTGTAAAACCTTTTACACAGAAACATTTAGTAGCGGTGCTAGACAGCGCTAAGTTATTAAAATTACTTCCTATTCATGCTCCTCATCGCGTTATTTTAGGGCAGCTTTCAGACTTGCCATTTTTAGGTGTTGTGACTCAAAACTTATTAAGTGAGTTAAACAAAAATGAGCCAAACATTTCTATTTTAGAAAATAATATTAGCCACGACCCTGTATTAACGGGAAAAGTTTTGCAGGTAGCCAACTCCGCATTTATGGGGTTTGATAGTCAAACTACAAACTTAAAAGAGGCGATTATAAGAATTGGTTTAGTTAGTTTAAAGGCGATTGTGGTTTTTTCTGAATTGTCTCAACAATTACTTAATAAGGCTAAGCAAGAGACGCTTAATGAGTTAATTAATAAAGGATATAAAAAAGCAAGTATGGCGCAATCGCTCGCTAAGTATTTAAAGCAAGATAGGCAAACACAGTTGTTTGCATTTGCAGTTGGTTTGCTTAGTGTTATTGGTGAATTAGCTGCTATGTGTATTGTGCAAGATAACGAAGATGAAAACGTGCCTAAGTACGCTCTTAGTGCCTACTTATTAGCGCTTTGGGGGTTTGAAAAGTCAATTGTTAGGGCGCAGTTACTGGATGATTTACCTGTGGATGAGGGGATATCATTAACTGTTATTCATATGATTGTTGAGCATGCTTATTGCCAGCAAGTAATTGAGTTTAATCAAACTGAATATGACTTTATTGATGATTTGAAAATACTAGAAGATGTACAACAATGGTTTTTAAGTTTTAAAAAGTGATACACGAGGGGATGTATGAAAGGTGTTATTTTTAGAGGACTTGAAGCCCTCGTTATTGAAAAGTGCGGCATGGCTGCGTGGGATGATTTACTTGAAAAAAATGCACCTAGTGATCGTATTTATATTTCAGCAGAAAGCTATCCAGATGAAGAAATAGTGGGGTTGGCGCAAGATGTAGCTGATGCTTTATCTATGTCTATGCCTGATGTTTTAAAGGCATTTGGTGAGTATTTATTTGGCCACTTAAGGGGCCGGCACCCTACAATAGTTGAAAACTTTAATGGGTTTGCGGACTTAATTATGGGTATCGATAAGGTGATTCATGTTGAAGTTGCAAAACTATATCAAGAGCCAAATTTACCAGAAATTAAAGCAGAGCTTATTGAAGATGGATTTATTTTGATGCATTACTATTCCAAAAGGCAGCTGTGCATGTGCGCTGAAGGGCTTATTTTTGGTGCAGCCTCTCATTACGGTATTGAGGTGGCGCTAAATCATGTTGAATGTATGCATAATGGTTTTGATAAATGTGTAATTGAAGTTAAATATGAGATTGGCAATGAGTGAAGATACCCACAACTACAAAAAAGCATACCTTCGTGAAAAAGCAGCAAGAGATGAACTAGAGATGCTACTTGAGGATAAAACACGCGCATTATTTTGTGCAAACCAAGATCTTGAAGAAAAGCTTAACATGTTAAAAAATCAGCAGGTTACTCTTATGCAAAGTGAAAAAATGGCTACTTTAGGGACGCTATCGGCAGGTGTTGCCCATGAAATAAATAATCCACTGGCATATGTAACAAGTAACCTTGAAAGTATTAAATTTTTTAAACCTACGCTGATAGCATTAATGACTGTTGCAAAACAATATATTAATAAATCAATATCTGCTGCAGAGATGGAAACATTACTAATAAAACTTGATAAAGAAAGTGATATTGATTTTATTTTAGATGATCTAGATGAACTATTAAATGATACGCATGAGGGATTACAGCGAATTGCGGCAATTGTTAATAACTTACTTAATTTTGCTAGACCTAAAAATAATTCCATGGCTATGGCTAATATTAGAGAGTCGCTAGAGGGGGCTATTAAGTTACTCGCTAATCAATTAAAAACATGCAACATAACGTGTTCGGATGATGAATTACCATTAAGTTATTGTAATTTGTCGGCAATTAATCAAATCTTCGTAAACCTTTTACTAAACGCTAAATATGCCTGTGATTTAGTACAAGACCAGCAAGGAGAAATTCTTGTTAATTTATTCTCAGACGAGAAAAATATCTACATTGAAGTGTCCGATAATGGCTGCGGAATGGATGAAAAAACAGTCAATCATATTTTTGAACCATTTTACACTACAAAGCCTGTAGGTGAGGGAACTGGAATGGGAATGGCTATTGTATATAACGTATTAAAGGAACATAAGGGATCTATAGAAATTGAGAGTGAGCTTAATAAGGGCACTCTAATGCGTTGTATATTACCCATAATAACACTGCCAGACTCATCTCTAGCGTGTTAAAAGTAATTAACGTATTTATATTTAATAAATTACGTATGAGAGGGGTTTTGTTTACTTATATTTCTTTACCTGCGTGTCGCTCAGCTAGGTCATCAAGTTCTGCAATAGTGTAATCAAACCCATTTTCGTCATACTCATAGCTTACTTTTACACTGTCGCCACCATTAAAAAGACGAGTTTTTACATCGTTAACAGACCAATTTTTTAGTTCATGTGAAAATCGGTTGGCAACTTGTGAAGATTCAAAACGATAGCTAATTTCTGTTTTCATAAATAATAAAGCCCAGGCTAATTTAAACCACCGTATTTTTTGTGTTTTTGAGGGTTAGTCAAGTTTCGGTTACAAAAAATAAAGGGTTAAATTGTAAATTTTGTGTTTCAATAAATGCATCAAACTCGGTACATGGTAATGTACCTTTATTAAAAGACGATGACGACTTTCATGCATTATAAATATTTTTTGATGGCAAGCTCAGTTTTGCTACTAAGTGCTTGCGGTGGTTCAGGCTCAGATGATACGCCAACTATTAACGGAAATGAAATTCCTATTTTATCTGTGGCTAATATTCCAAGCGATATAACCAAAAGCCAAACTATTGAATTAACTGCAACAGCGAGCGATAACGACGGCACAATAACAAGTGTGATCTGGGAGCAAACTGCTGGTCTTAAGGTACTTGATGAGCCAATAGCTGCTAACTCTGTGATAATAAATATTCCTTCAGCATTGAGTTATTCACCAAAAGAGTATGCCTTTAATGTAACTGCAACGGACAACGAAGGTGCTATTGCAGTTAAAACGGTAAGTTTTATTGCCAGAAACGCGATGGATGAATTTGCTGCTGCACGTTTGCTACACCAAGGTAGTATGGGGCCAACACTTAATGAAATACGCAAAGCCCAAGGGTTAAGTGAGCAGCAATGGCTTGAAAGCCAAATAGCATTGCCAATTGAATACCACCGAAGTTATTTAGTCAAAAGTCCGGATCAAGATGACTTTAGATATATCAACCGTATTGATGGTTGGTGGAAGGCGACCTTGCGCAGTGACGATCAGCTTCGCCAGCGCGTTGCATTTGCATTGAGCGAGATATTAGTGGTGTCGGATGCCAACAGCAGCTTAAGCTCTCAACCAGAAGGAATGGTTACCTACTACGATTTACTGCTTAAAAATGCATTTGGTAATTACCGGGAGTTACTAGAGGATGTCACGCTTTCGCCAATTATGGGGACTTATTTAAGCCATTTAGGTAACGAAAAAGCAGATGATGCACTTAACATTCGTCCAGACGAAAATTACGCACGTGAAGTAATGCAGTTATTTACCATTGGGCTTGAAGAGCTAAATAAAGATGGCAGCGCAAAGCTTGATGCCCAAGGGAATACCATTGCCACTTACGGGCAGTCTCAAATTGAAGGCTTTGCACGGGTATTTACTGGTTGGACGTTTGCCGATAGTGAAACGTTTAAACGCAAAAGCCGTGATTATATTAAACCAATGCAAGCATTTAGCGAATACCATTCAAGTAAACAAAAAGTACTTTTAAATAATGAAGTAATCCCTGAGGGCTATGGGCCAGAGGAATCACTGCAAATAGCACTCGATAATTTATTTAATCACGCCAATGTAGCACCATTTATTACTAAGCAACTAATTCAACGATTAATTACATCAAATCCAACCCCTCAATATATTGAGCGAGTGGCTAATGTGTTTAACGATAATGGCGATGGTGTGCGTGGGGATTTAGCGGCTGTCATTAAAGCTATTTACTTGGATGACGAGGCTCGTCATTTTGGCAGTGTTTTAAGCTATCAAGGAAAAGTTAAGGAGCCCTTACTAAAAACAGTACAATTTTGGCGAAACCTTGATGCAAGGTCTTTAGAAGGGGAGTATAGAACATGGAATTTAATAAATAATTATGGGCAGGGGCCAATGCGTTCGCCATCTGTATTTAACTTTTTTAGACCCGATTATCAGCCAGCTCAATTACGCAGTGATGAGTTAGTCGCACCGGAATTACAAATAGCGGGTGATACTACATTAATTGGCACTATGAACGAGCATTTCTCAGGTTTAGTATGGGGAACTGCAGAAGCACGTGATGATTTAAATCCCAAAGAGTTATATGTTTATATCAAGAGCGATATGAGCTTTTTAAAAAGTAACGGGGTAGGTGCCTTACTTGAACAGTATAATGTTTTATATTTTGCAGGTTCAATGAGTGCTGATACGCGCCAAGCATTGCTTGATTTAGATGCATACTTTAATGATGCCGAATATCGAGAACGGGTATCGTATTTACTTTACATAATTGCTATTTCACCTGAATTTAATTTGCAGTATTAGGAGAGACATAATGAGCATAAATAGAAGACAGTTTTTGTCGTTATGTTTAAAAGGCGGTGTGTCGGCGGCCGCGCTAACAAGTTTACAACTGCAAGCATTAACGGGGTCAGTAAATGCGATTGAGCTGGGGGATTACAAAGCGTTGGTGTGTGTGTTTTTATATGGCGGTAATGATTCACTTAATATGCTAGTACCATTAGAAGGTGAGCAACGTAGCTTGTATGAACAAAGTCGTCAAAACCTTGCTGTTTCGACGCCTATAGCACTTAATAGTGCAACTAATTTTGCTGGTGGAGTTGGGCTGCATCCTTCGCTTGCGCCTATTAAAAGGGTGTTTGATTCGTCTAATCTAGCGTTTGTTGGCGGCCTTGGAACTTTACTCTCACCTACTACTCTCGATGATTATAAAAATAAAACAGTGACGATCCCCAAACATTTGTTCTCGCATAATGATCAGCAGGCATCATGGATGTATGGGCGTGAAAAACAGTCGTTAAATAGTGGGTGGGGCGCACGTTTACTTGAGCGCTTAGAGCAGCAAGATCAGTTTGCCGCTAATATATCGCTTGATGGTACAAACCTTTGGCAAACGGGTAATCAAACAAAAGCATTTGCACTTAATAAAAGCGGTATAAGTAAAATTAATGCATTTAGTGATTATAAGCCGCGCATGGAACATGTAACTACTATAATGAACCGGATTATGAGTAATACAGTTCATCCCCTCAGTAGTGCTTACGCTGATAGCTTCAAGTCGGCGATTAATAACACCCAAGCGATGAATAATGCGCTAGAAACAGCGCCAGCGTTAATTACTTCATTTAGTGATACAAGTTTATCGGAGCAGTTAGCAGCAGTTGCTAAAACAATTAGCGTGCAGTCAAAATTAAGTACTCAGCGCCAAGTGTTTTTTGTGTCTATGGGCGGGTTTGATACCCATGATAATCAGCTAGATACTCACCCTGCATTGCTAAGCACATTAGCCCAAGGGCTTAGTGAGTTTGATAGTGCGATGAAAGAGCTTGATATGGCAGATAAAGTGACTGCGTTTACTATGTCTGATTTTGGTCGTACGTTGACCTCAAATGGCGATGGTACTGATCATGGTTGGGCAGGGAATCAAATAGTAATGGGCGGCGCAGTAAAGGGTGGCGATATATATGGTGAGCTTTTAACTCAGCATTTAGATGGCCCACAAGATACCAGTGGCGGGCGTTTAATTCCAAGCGTTGCAAATGAGCAGTACTTTGCCACATTGGCTCAGTGGTTTGGTGTGCCGAGCTCTGAGCTTGTTGATATTTTTCCTAATTTAAGTAACTTTGATCACACAACATTGGACTTTTTTGTGTAATTAGTCGCTAATAGTAATCTAAAAGCACTTATAGGCAGTATAAGCTACTCGTTAATAGCGTTTATCTGTTTAATAATAAAAATCACACATAATAAAGGAATCATAAAATGAAAATTTTAGTGAGCTTAGTTAGTTTAATTGCCTTTTTGCTGGTCGTTCTGCCTGGGCCTTTGTACAAATTTGGTATTGTAGAACTAGGAACTGCATTTACAGGCTTTCGATTTGGCGTTTATGCAGGTGGCGCTGCACTTGTGCTACTTTTAATACAGATAATCTTTATGCGCAAAACCGTGACATTTGGTAGTGCAGCTATTGCGGTTGTATTTTCAGCAGTGGCTATAGCAATGCCTTTAAATATGATGAACACAGCTAAAAGTGTGCCGCCAATACATGATATTTCTACCGACTTAGTTAACCCCCCTCAGTTTGTAGCTATTGCACCACTTCGTGTTGATGCGCCAAACCCAGTTGCCTATGCAGGCGAAGAAACCGCAATTGAACAACGCAAAGCTTACCCAGAACTTGCAACGCTTAGTTTTGCTCAATCTAAAACTGATTTGCTTGAAGCTACAGAGCAAGCAGTGAAAAACTTGGGTTGGGAACTTGTTAACACAGATACAAGTTTAGGTCTTGTAGAAGCGACTGATACAACAACATGGTTTGGTTTTAAAGATGATGTCGTTGTCCGCATTAACGATGAAGGCAGTGAACGTTTTGTCGATATTCGTAGTAAGTCGCGAGTAGGACGTAGTGATTTAGGCAAAAATGCACAGCGCATTCATACATTAATTAATGAGATAAATACTGAGCTAACAAAATAACGCAGTTTAGTTAAAATATAAAATTAAGCCCAAACGTTGTTTGGGCTTTTTTGTGTTTATTATTTAAAACTCAGCTTAATATCAATTCGCCTAATTAATCCCTCAAATTGATTAAGTATTATTGTGGATTGCTATAACTGGCGGCTTGCGCTGTTGGTTGCTGTTTATTTAGTTGTAAGTAACTTAGTAGCCACATCCCCAAACCACCTAAAAATAATGCAGCTGCTACGTAACCTGTTTGATTAGGTGCAGCACCCTGTGCTATTGCAATTCCACCGACCCAAGGGCCTATAGCATTGGCAGTATTAAATGCGCACTGTACTAAGGCGCCAATCATAGCGTGGCCTTCGGGGGCGACGTCCATTAAAAGCGTTTGAATCAGCGTAGCCAAGCCCACACTGCAACCAATAAAGAAGATCACAGCATAAAGAGCCCAAATATTATGGCTTGCCGTTACATAAGCAAAGGCAAATACAATGGTACATACAAGTGCAAGACCAGTGGTTTTAATTGCAGATTTATCGGCTGCTTTACCCAGTACATAGTTACCGAGCGTACAACCGATACCAAACATTACCATTGCGATAGAAATAGTATACGGGGCTGTTTTTGTTACCACTAATATGGTGTCGGCAATGTAAGTATAAATACAAAACACCCCACCAAAGCCAATAATTACAATACCTAAAATAGACCAAACCAGTTTATTTTTAAGTACGCCAAACTCGTTTAGTAAGTTAGAGGGTTTAGCGTTATCGATATTTGGCACTACTTTATAAACAAAAATAAAAGCAATAAATGCAAGCACTGCAGCGCCGGCTAAACAATACCGCCAACTTAAATTTTGACCTACAAGTGTAACTACGGGCACACCAACAATAGTAGCCACAGTTAAACCCATAAACACCTTAGACATAAAGCTAGCACGCTTACCTTTTGGGGCAATATCCGATGCTAATAAAATAGCTGCGCCAAAATATGCACCATGAGGTAAACCACTTAAAAATCTGAATATTACAAGTTGCTCAAGCGACGTTGCCATCGCGCTTAACCCGTTTGATATAAACATTAAGCTTATAAAAATGAGCAATGCTTTGCGCTTTCTCATATTAGCAGTTGTTAGCATTAAAATAGGCGCGCCCACTACAACACCAATGGCGTAAGCACTAATTGCATAACCACTTTGTGATGGCGTTGAACCAAATGTTTCGCTAATCAGTGGCAGCATAGGCATCATCGAAAATTCAGATAATCCTAAAATAAATGTACCGAGCGCTAATACAAGTAAAATAGCGGTTCTGTTAAGTTGACTAGATGCCGACGTTACATCTGATGTCATAAAAAATCCTTTGAAATTGATGTGAAATACATAGATAAAAGCAACAGTAAAATATGTAAAAATATTATATAGGCTAGATTCTGTTTATCTTTCGAGATTGAATTTAACTGCAGTATATTTTTTAGGCAAGACAGAGCTTTTTAGTGTGATTATTCCCTCATGGATGTAGGTAAAAGGTGTGAGCAGAACGCTGAAGCTTTGCTCTGTTTTTACTTAGCCCACTAGGTTACACAACTCGCGCCGCGATTAAATCGAACCTAGATAGAACGAATTTTAATCTATAAACAGACCCTAGAAAAAATGACGTGATTTAGAGATAAACAGGTGGTTATATTAAGTTAAAAAGTGCGCGGCGTCATGTGCCAAACTGAAATTAAATAAGATATATACGATTTATGCATTTAATAGTGATATTTTTATACATATAAAATTAGATTATTATTGAGCCCGTTTATCTTTGGAAATTGAATTTACAGGAACTTGTTTACTTTTAAGCACAGTGGCCTTATGTACCCTGGTTAACTCCTATAAGCGTTTGATAACGTAGCGTAAATGCAAAGCATGCGCTGTCTTTACTCACTCTTATGTCAATGTAAATCAGTAGAGTAAGCAGGATCAGTTACCTAACCTACGCCGCGATTTAATCGGCCAAGATAGAATAAATTTTAATTTTTGAAGATCAACAGGCTCTAGATAATTAACTTAAACTCAGATTGAGGTTTTTTCTCTAGCCAGAGATTTTCTGTGAAAAAAGGCGAGTTTACGCGTTAATAGCTGGCCTATTGCAAGTAAATTAAACGCAGTTAGCGCTGAAAGTAACCACTTGAGATAGATTGATTATCCAGAGTTTCGGTCAATTAGTGTGATGCGGCGCATAAAGTCTAATTTATTAGATTAAATTTGTATTTTTGCCTATATTTAAATTTTATAGTTGTAGTATAGAGCTTAAAGAAACAGCTCATTCAGATTAAACATTTACCCTAAGGCAGCTTATATGTTTGGTATAAATAAAAGTAACTCGAAAATAGAAGCACTTGAGTTACAAGTCGCTCAAAAAGAATCAGTATTAAATGCAATAACGAAGCATGTTGCTTATATTGAGTTTACGGCTGAAGGGATTATTTTAGACGCTAATTTATTATTTTTGAACACAGTAGATTATACCAAGGATGATGTTGTTGGTCATCATCACCGCATGTTTTGTGAAAAATCATATGCGGAATCGAAAGAGTATACTCAATTTTGGAAAAATCTCAGAGACGGTAAGTCAGTAAGTGGGTCTTTTTTAAGATATAACTCCCAAGGCGAAAAAATATGGTTAGAAGCAACATACTTTCCAGTTGAAATAGATGGGGTTGTCGTTAAGGTAATTAAAATAGCCTCTGATATTACGGCTAATTACACGCAAAGAAAAGCACAAGAAGCAGTTGCAGAAGCATTAAGCAAAGCGTTGGCAACGATTGAATTTACCCCTCAAGGTGAAATATTAACAGCTAATAACAACTTTCTGTCTGCTACCGGTTATAAGCTAAATGAAATAACAGGTGAGCATCATAGGATGTTTTGCACCGACGAGTTTTACGATAAAAACCCGCATTTTTGGGATGAGTTAGGGAAAGGGCAATTCAAATCAGGACAGTTTAAACGAGTAAAAGCAAATGGAGACATAATTTGGCTTGAGGCAACATATAACCCTATTTTAGATAACAAGGGAAACGTGATAAAGGTTATTAAATTTGCTTCGGATATAACTGAGCGCATGTCGCGTAATAGAGCCGTTACAGAAGCCGCAGCGATTGCACACGAATCAGCCGTTTCTACGGTTAAAACCGCCGTACTAGGCTCTGGTATTTTAAACGATTCGATCGCAAATTCCGATGCCATCGTAAATCAGGTCCTTAAATCAGTTGAGTTAATTAAAAATCTAAATGAACAATCTGCGGTCATAGGCTCCATTGTTTCTACTATAAGTAGTATTGCCGATCAAACTAATTTACTAGCTTTAAATGCAGCTATTGAAGCCGCTAGAGCAGGTGAATATGGACGAGGTTTTGCAGTAGTAGCTGATGAAGTTAGACAATTGGCAGCAAGAACGAGTAGTTCTACAAATGAAATTGCAACGGTTGTAAAAAACAATCAAGAGCTGACCAATGATATTTCAAAGCAAATAACATCTGTTTCTGATTCCTCGGTTAAAGGGCGAGAGTTAATTTCAGAAGTATCTGACGTTATAAAAGACATTGAAGCTGGGGCGGAGAAGGTTTCGGAAATTGTGTCGCAACTAAATGTATAAAATTTAAAGAATACATTCTTATATAAGGGCCACAGTTTTACTGTTGGCTCTTTTTTGTAATTAAAACCATCCTTTATTTATGGCCTGCTTATCTTTTGAGGTTGAATTTTCAGCAGTATGTTTGGTATTTAAGTAAGGCAGAGCCTATGTAGTGTTTATTCCTCATAAATAGGCGATAACGTAGAATAAATGCCAAACACGCGCTGCACGAAGGGTTCTGTCTAGGGGCAATTTAACAACATTCTTAATTGATAAAGTGCGACAATATGTCGCGCTTTTGCTTTTGCAGTTCACACTATAATTACGCCAATTATTACAGTGGCATAAATTCACAATGGTTTATAAAAGCAAAACTCAAAAAACTTACTTACTTTCCCCTGTCGCACTTTTTATTAGCGGTGTGCTATCTCCGTTTGCATTTGCCGACGATACACCTTTAGAAGTAATTGAAGTACACGGACATGCTCAAAATAAGCATTTAGCACTTGGTTCGTCAGAATCGTTATTAAGTGATTTAGGTGTCGACTTTTCAGCTGCGGGCGGCGTATCTAACCTCCCTATTTTAAATGGTTTAATGGGCGACAGAGTTAAAGTGTTAATTGATGGCGCAGATGTTACCGCTGCATGCGCTAATCACATGAACCCGCCACTTTCGTATATTTCGGCTAATCAAATTACGTCTTACAATGTGGTTGCAGGCGTGTCGCCTGTGAGCTCGGGCGGCGATAATATTGCTGGCGTAATAAGCGTTAATTCTATTTCACCACAGTATAGCGATAGCAATGAATTAGGTTGGCACTCAGGTTATGTGTCAGCAAAGTACAGTAGTGTTGATAACGGACGTAAACTTGGCGTAGGTGCACGTTTAGCAAGTGACACGTTTAGCCTTAATTACCAGGGCTCGTTTAGTGATGCAGATAGTTATGAAGACGGTAACGGCGATGTAGTGTTAGATACATTGTACCGAGCACAAAATCATAGTTTAACCGCAGCTATGCGCGATGATAAACAGCAATTAGTGATAAAGCTAACGCATCAAAAAATCCCGTATCAGGGATTTGCAAATCAGTACATGGATATGACCGATAACACCAGTTACGGCGCAATAGCTCAATACAAACGCTCTTTTGATAACAGCGAGCTTGAAGGGCAAGTTAACTGGCATAGCGTAAAGCACGAAATGGGTTTTTTCAGTGAAGAAAAAACAGGCATGATGCCAATGAAAACCGATGCACAAGATATAAGTACGCAGCTTAAATGGCGTATCGCGCTTAATAAAAACAGCAGTATTTTACTCGCTCAAGAATATTACAATTACAGCATTGATGATTGGTGGCCAGGTATTGAAGGCTCAACCATGATGGGACCAGACGATTACGTAAATATAAATAACGGTAAACGAGAGCGCATAGCGGCATTTGCTGAATTTGAGAGTCAAATAAATACAAAGTTATGGTTAAACGTAGGCGTGCGTATTGAAAGTATTAATACCCACGTTGGGGAGGTTCAATCTTACAACGATGGTATGAGCATGATGGGTATAGGCAGTATGGAAACTATGACCATGAGCGATACGTCTACAGATAATAGCATTGCTGCACAGAACTTTAATGCTGCCAACAGAGATAAAACTGACACCATAGTTGATGCTAATTTATTAATTAACTACCAAATAACAAATTATGATGAGCTGCAATTTGGCCTTGCCCGTAAAAACCGCGCGCCTAATTTATACGAGCGATACAGCTGGGGCGTAAGCAATATGGCAACCACCATGATTGGTTGGTATGGCGATGGTAATGGCTATATTGGTAACCCTGATTTAGACGTTGAAACAGCGCATACAATAAGTGCTACTTATATTAAGCAGGCTAAAGATGATGGTTGGCGTTTAAGCACCAATGTTTGGTATACAGATGTGAATGATTATATTGATGCTGATATTGTAAGAAGCTTCAATAGTTATGATTTAGATAATACAGCGCGTAACATTTTGCAGTTTACTAATGTAGATGCCATTTTATATGGTGCAAAAATAGATTTAACAGCCAACATTTATGAATTTAAGGATTTAGGTAACTGGCAGTTGCACGCTAATGTTACTAATACGAGAGGTAAGCGCGACGATACTAACCAGCCGCTTTATCAAATTAAACCACTGCAAACCCAGCTAGGTATTAGCCAGCAAATTAATCGATTTGAAAATGCGTTATCTTGGCAGTGGGTAGATGCAAAAAGCCGTGTAGATAATAATCGTTTTGAAAACCAAACAGACAGCTACAGCCTGATTAATTTAAGCTCTAAAGCCACATGGGATTCATTAACTCTAAGCGCAGAAGTGAGTAACGTGTTTGATGAATATTACCAGCTCCCCCTTGGCGGTGTAAGTATTGCAGCGCTTAAACAAGATAGCGGCAACGGGTTTGAGCAATTAGCAGGGCAAGGTCGTTCATTTAATGTAAGCGTTAGTTACGCGTTTTAATTAACCTCATATTCAAATTTAAAATAAAGCAAAAGCCGTAGCTGTGTTATGGCTTTTTGTTTTTATGAAATATTTGTATGCAAAAAGGGTTCTATTAAGCACGCTTGGATTAATTTTACAGCGTTATTTTAAGGTAATGCAGTAAAAAGCAGTAACTTGTTCATCACCCAATGATTAGGAAGTACAGTGTTTAAGCAATTTAAAAATAAAGTGATGGGTGCGCCAACAGCTATGGCCGGTTTAGCTTTGGGTATTGCTAGTATGGGATGGACATGGGAAAACGTTTTTAATTTAAACTCTCAAGGGCAATTTTTGGGAGCGGTATTAGCTGGCGTATTAGTTTTACTTTTGGCTGCTAAGTTTTTACTACACCCTCATTTATTAAAAGCCGATTTAGCACACCCAGTTGCAGGAAGTGTGATCCCTACATTTGCAATGGCTAATCTTGTTATTTCAAACTCAATTGGGCAATTTAACCCATTGGCTGGTGATATTATGTGGGTTTTAGCTTTTGTGCTGCATCTCACATTTTTGGTGAGTTTTTTATACCAGCGAGCAAAAAAGTTTAACTTTGAGGATATGGCGCCCAGCTGGTTTGTGCCACCAGTAGGGATAATTATTGCAGATATTACTTTTTCGGGAAATCCGACATTAGCGTGGTTAGCTTATAGTGCGTTAGTTATTGGTATATCAACGTACGCGATAATGCTGCCAATTATGTTTTATCGTTTTTTATTAGCATTAAAAAGTGACTACGAAATACAGCCAACACTTGCCATTTTAGCTGCGCCTGCCAGTTTAACATTAGCGGGGTATTTTCATATTGTAGCTAATCCATCACTTGTTATAGTGGGGGCATTATTTATATTAGCGATAATAAAAACACTGATTGTTTATGTGTTATTTATAAAGTTATTACGCAGACCTTTTACGCCGAGCTACGCTGCTTTTACATTTCCAATGGTTATTGGGGCAACTGCATTATTTAAAATGAAAGACTGGATGCAAAGTATAAACCTCGCAATACCATATGTAGATACAGTTAATTACTTAGCTACGTTTGAGCTTATAGTTGCCACGGCAGTGATATGTTATGTAAGTGGTCGCTACTTTTGCCACTTTAAATTATCAAAGCAACGGGTAACGTAAAGTTACTCTTGGGTTACCTGTGGCTCATTACTTTCTTGTTCAGCTAGTTTTTCGCGCTCAGCTTTTGATACATAAGACGGTTTGTTGCTTTTGTGTAGTTTAGCGTTAGTGCGTTTATCTTTCTTTTGAAATTTAGTGACGATTTTTTTACGACGGTTCACAATTAAAGATCCTGTTAATTTTAAGTCGCGCATTATACATTCATCCTCATAAAAGCTGCTATATAAATATTTACCTTAAGTTACCTGTGTGCCTGCCACAAATTGCTATATGTAAGCCTCCCATAGCGTTATAATTAATGCTCTTAGTTATTAATTAAATGGGAATTGTTTTGAAAAAGTTAGCTTTAGCCAGTATTGCTTTATTTGCATTTGGTGCTCATGCGCAGTTAAATAAAAATATTGATAGCGTTGCCGATTACGCAGTAAATACCTACCAAAATGCTCAAATACACACACTAACTAACTTAGTGGCTTTTCCGACGGTTAATAAAAACGACATTAGCGCTCCTCAAAATCCCGATTTTATTGGCTTTAAAGCACTTTTAAAAATGAAAGCCGCAGAGCTTGGTTTTGACTATCAAGATTTAGGCTACACCGTATTAATTGGTATGGGCGAGCAAAGCGAAAAAGTAACGGTAGTAACCCACGGCGATGTGCAACCTGCTAATGCTAGCAAATGGAAACAAAGTCCTTTTATTATTGATACATCTGAACCGGGTAAATTAGTTGGTCGTGGTACGGAAGACGATAAAGGTGCAATAGCAACAGCGCTTTACGCCATGAAAGCAATTAAAGATAAAGGCATAACGCTTAATAACCGAATTGAGCTGATGATTTACCTTGCAGAGGAGTCTGATTGGGGTCCGCTTACTCAATTTATGAAAACGTATGAACAACCAAAATATGCAGTAACGATTGATGCATCATACCCTGTAGTGGTTGCCGAGAAAGGCTGGAGCTTAATTGCACCTACTTTTAATGCAACATCACCACAGACGGGTTTATATGTAAAGGATGTAACTGGCGGTGCGTTTAGAAGCCAAATTCCAGAAGATGCAAGCTTAGTTTTGCACAATGCAAACGCGGCACTTATTAATACATTAAAAGCAAAAGCAAAAACATTAAATAAAGTTGAATTTAACTTTAGTGAAAAAAGTAATGGTTTAGCAATAAGTGTTAAAGGTATGTCGGCGCATTCATCTGAGCCGGAGTCGGGTATAAATGCGATTGCCTATTTAGCTGAGTTATTTAAAGGTGTGGAGCTTGAAAATAACAGTGACGGCCAGCTAATCGACTTTGTGAATCAGTTAATTGGTTTAGACATTCACGGTAAACAGTTTGGCGAAATAGCTTACAAGCACAACTTTATGGGCCCGATGACAGTGACACCAACCGTTATTGAGCGCGATGGTAATGCGCTAACTCTTGCTGTAAATGCACGTCGCCCAATGGGTAAAGACGAAGCTGTATTAAAAAAGCAAATTGATGATGCACTCGCTAATTGGCAGGCCACTAACAATGTAACGCTTGCCAACATAGAAACAATTATTGGCACACCTATGCTACTTGATAGTGCGCCGCACGCGCAAAAGCTGCTTGATATTTTCAAGCATTTTACGGGCGACGAAAAAGCTGACTTTGTATCAATAGGTGGTGGCACTAACGCAAAGCTGTTTGATAATGCAGTATCGTTTGGCCCTTCAATGCCAGGTAAACGCTACACAGGTCACTCAGAGCATGAATTTATGACACTTGAGCAACTTGAGCTTAATTTACGTATGTACACAGCAATGATGATAGAGCTAGGTAATATGTAAGTTATAGTTGTTTAGTAAAAGCCGCCTTGGTTAACTGGGCTGACCCAGCAAGGCGGCTTTTTTGTGTTTATTAAAACTGGGCTACAAAGCTAAGATTATATATATCATAGTTATCATTATCAGTGTAATTACACCAATTTGCATAAAGATTAAATCAATTTTATCCAGTCACTAGAGTATATGTTTTTAACTGCTTCAGGAGCTAAGATAAATTTATTCCACGCTTGCGATACCTGTTCGACTATTTCTTCATAACCACTAAGTATTTGATTATATTGAAAAATAGATGCCAGTCAATTATTACTCTTATTTATTACGCCTACAGCGCTCTGAACAGAAAATAACGTTATCCCAGTCGCGCTGCCATTTTTTACGCCATGTAAAAGGTTTATTGCAAATAGGGCATATTTTTTGAGGTAAGTTTAGTTTTTTGTGCGCCATGCTTACTTAGCCTTACTGTTAGTTTTAGTGTTGTTTTTATTTTTTGCTTGGCTTGTTTTTGGTGTAATTGCTACGTGCCTTCTAAGAATTTTCCCTATGGCGCGTTTAACATCGGCTCGCTCACGATATTGCCATAAGCGCTCGCGTGCTTCTTTTGAGGCTGCTGTTAAATCAAGCATGGGTTCAGGGTAATCCTCACCTAACTTAAAGTCGTTAAAGAGTGCTTCCATCGGAGTTTGCTCCCAAGGCTGATGTAAATATTCAATAGGGAGTTTTTCAAGCTCGGGGCACCACTTTTTAATAAACGAACCTGTTGGGTCTTGATCTTCTGATTGTTTAATTGGGTTGTAGTGCCTAATGGTATTAATACCAGTGACCGAGGCTTGCATTTGAATTTGCGGGTAGTGAATCCCTGGCTCAAAATCTAAAAAGTAATTAGCAAGAGGAAAGCTTGCTTGCTGCCAGCTAATATTTAAATGATGCGTTACGAAGCTTACAAGCATGGCGCGCATTCTAAAGTTTATATAACCGGTGGCTTTTAAGCAGCGCATGCAAGCGTCAATAATTGGAATACCTGTTTGACCTTGCGCCCAGCGTTCAATATCGTTTTTCACATGTTCATCATCTCGATATGGAAATACATGGTAGCCTGGATTAAGGGCTAAAAATTCCATGGAGCACTCGCTTTCAAACTTTTGCATAAAGTGACAGTGCCAATGCAAGCGCGATACAAACGCAGCAAGCGGGCGCTTCCAGCCTCTTTTGTCAGGGTGTTTTGAATGATATTCATCAATGGCCATTTGATACACTTGCCTAAGGCTAATGTTCCCCCACGCTAAATACGGCGAAAGCCGAGAGCAGTGGGTTTGGCTTAAACTTGGGCTCGATATTCCTTTTTGATAACCTTTACCGCGCTCGGCAAAAAAGCTCTGCATTACAGTGCGCGCATGCAGCGGACCGCCTTGTTGAAAGCTGTCGTGATCTTGCGTGTAAGCGCTTGGCAGAACAGGTGCTTGATAGTTATTAAGGGTAATTGTTTTTATACTCTTCCAATTAGGAACAGCAATAGGTGCTTGCATTGTTTGCTGCCAGCGTTCATTCCAATTATTACGATTTTTTTTGCCGCGAATCACCGCGCCTGTTTGCGACTCTTGCCAATTAATGTGGTTATGCTGGCACCAAGTTTTTATTGCTTTATCGCGCTCAAAGGTATTGTTTAAGCCTATTTCTTGATGGCTAAATATATTTACTATTTCAAACTGCGTCTTTAACGATTCAAGTAAATCGCTCATATTTAAATTAAATACATAAACACAGGCGTTAAAACGCGCTAGCTGATTATTTAACTCAACTATTGATTGATACACAAAGCGCCAGTGCCGCTCATTGTAGTGTGCATCTTCGAGCAGTAATGGCTCAAAGTTATAAAGTAACAGGGTCGGTAAGCCATTACTAAATGCATTTTTTAATGGTTGATGATCGCTAAGACGTAAATCACGTTTAAACCACACGATGTTTATTTTCATATAATTGGTTTATTGCTTTAAATAGAAATAAAAATTAACTTGTTATTTAATTGAGTTAGCCAAAGTTATACGTAACTACCTTGAATTAAGATTTAGTTTTAATGTATTAAAAGGAAATGTATGTTTTTAGATCTCACCGAAAATACCAACCAAAATGTTTACTCTTACTTAGTCGGCGGTATAAGCCCACGGCCTATCGCATGGATAAGTACATTAAATAGTGAAGGTATTGCGAATATTGCGCCTTATTCATTTTTTACTGTGGCTAGCTGCAAGCCACCTGTTTTAAGTGTTACGCAAGTAAACCCTAGTGATAAAACGAATAAAGATACGCTCAATAATCTAATGGCAACTAAAGAATGTGTGATTAACATTGTGAGCCATGAACTGGTTGAAAAAATGAATCAAAGCTGTGCTAATTATCCTAGTGATATAAGCGAATTTGACGCTGCAAATATAACTAAAATTGATAGCCAAATGGTCGCAGTGCCGAGTGTGGCTGATTCAAAAGTACGGTTTGAATGTAAGTTACGCGAAGTTATTAGTATTTCAAATGAGCCTGGCGGCGGAAAAATGATGTTGTTGGATGTAGTGGGTATTTGTATAGACGATGAAGTGATGAGTAATGGCTATATTGACCCTGAATTATTAAATGCAGTGGGTAAAATGGGCGGTGATTACTTTAGTACAACCAAAGATAAGTTTTTGCTTAAAAGACCACAGTTGTAATTTTATGTAGATTCTTCCTTTGTTTATGCACATTGTTTGCACTTTTACTTGTTAACTTTGCTTTATTAAACGTTAAAGTAAAGGTTCAAACATTGAAAACACTTCTTAAAATAAAAGCCTCTAATGCAACTAAGTTATTTGCGTTAAGTGCGCTTTGCATCGCTTTAAGCGCATGTAACAGCGATTCTACAAGTACTACAACAGACGGCGAGACAGTCAGTAATAGTGCTCCAACGGTTGACGCCGGTATTGACCAAACTGTTAATGCGGGCGATACCGTTTATTTAAGTTCAACAGTTGAAGATGATGGCGAAGTATCTGTCAGCTGGTCACAAACATCAGGCACTACCGTTAGCTTATCTTCAAGTACAGCAACGTCTACTGAGTTTGTTGCACCTGAAGTTTTAACTGATGAAGCACTTGTGTTTGAAATTAGTGCAGATGATGGTACTAATGATGTTGTTATTGATACCGTTACTATTACGGTAATTGCATCATCAGATTATGATGGTGATACCAGTGTAAAGCTCTCTAGTTGGTTAATTAACAACGATACAACCTCTACTTATATACAAAACAATGGTGCAGTGGTTGAAGATGTTCAATCAGTTGAGGTTGTTACTGTTACAGAGGAAGATGCTGACGTTGAATACATGTATGTGCAAACAACAGACATTCCTAAATATGATGTAACGCTTACACAAGACCAAGTAGACACGTTAAATAATCGCCCACGTGCAGCTACCGACTTTTATAATGGTGTAACTTCAGCAGCAGTAGGGCAAACTATTTCATTTGGTGAAGATATTGGCTATAACAGCAGCACTGAAAACTGTAATGACACAGGCGGTGCAGGCTATTGGCCTCCAGGACCTGGTTGCCCGACAGAACAAATAGTTGAGGCGTATTTTCCCATAACACCTACCGATTTATCTGACACTGAAACTTGCGAAACAGGCTTAGGTACAGTTGGCTTAATGATTAATGGCACCAGTATATTTAACTGGGGCGATGGTATGAGCTACGGTAATAATATTTGGTATACATTAGCGCCAATTGCTGAGCAATACGATGTTGATGTGTGTGGCGGACATGCTGCTAACGGTGAATATCATCACCATTTTTACACTAGTTGTTTAGCTGATTTACTTGAAGATGATGGCGATGCGCATTCACCTATTTATGGGTTTGCAGCTGATGGTTATCCACTTTACGGTCCTTATGAAAGTAACGGTCAACTTGCATTAAGTGGCTGGGAAATGCGTGATTATGGCGCGTCAGAAAGTGAAGGTGGTTGTGGTACTGAGGGTGAGCGAAGCTGTACTTTAGTCAATCAATACGACGTTAGCCAAGGTACACAAACAAGTGATGCAGGCCCTGCAATTGGTGCACAAGTGACTACGCTTTCAGGTAATACATTAAATGCTGATGACGGTTATTATTTTGAAGATTATTACTACGCACAAAAAACAGTAACCGGTGCTCAATTAGATGAGCATAACGGCCACGATACTAACGATGGCAAGGGTTATCACTACCATATAACACTAACGTTAGACAGTGATGGTAAATTACAGCCTTCTTTTCCTTATCAAATAGGGCCTCGTTTTAAAGGTCAATTAGCCGATAATTCAATTGGTCGCTGTGATACGGGCGAAACAATGGGTCCACCACCGGGAATGTAAGGAGTAACTATGCGTTATTTTAAATACGCATTGATCCTAACTACTGCTGCGCTATTGAGCTTTAAGCTCTTTGCGCAGCAGGAAATGATGGATCATAGCCATATGCCTATAGCAGTGCCAAGTGATACGCCAACCCCTGCATTAAGCCTTAAGTTATTAAAAGATAGTATGTCGGGTTATAACTTAATTTTAGATACACAGAACTATGATTTGTCTGTGCCGCCAGAGGGCACGATGAACATGCAGCAAATGATGAGCGTTACTACAAACGATGATACGGGCTTTTTACAAGGTCATGCTCATTTATACATTAATGGGATTAAAATACAGCGAATTTACGGACAAGCGTTGCATTTACCTGCTAACTTATTTAAAAGTGGTATAAATACCGTATCGGTTACATTAAATAATCATGGTCATATGTATTGGACCGTTCAAGGCAAAAAAATAATTGCTACGTTGTATGTTAACGACCAAAGCAAAGAGTTTATAACATACCGATTTGAAAGCTTTCCTAGCAAGGTTGAAAACACGCATTAATGAAAATTCATAATAAACTTTTTTTAATACTATTTAGTTTTACTTTTAGTGTTATTGCAGGGCTGGTGGTACTTATACAATGGAGTATAGGCCAAGGCGTAATTGATTTTGTTAATGCAAAAGAGGTAAAAGCGCTAGAGCCACTTGTTGTACAACTTGCAAAACAATACGAACAAACACCCTCATGGCAACGCGTTGTTGGCGATGGCGAAAATTTTAGAAAGCTTGTTGAATCGCAGCTAGAAAATAGCCAGTTTTTACCTAGACCACCAAAAGGTCCTGGCCCCAGAGGAGGTATGATGCGACGACCGCCACCCGATCATGTTCGTTTAGGGATGGATCGCCGCCCACCACCGGACAATATTGCTCACTACGCTTTACTTGATGAAAATAAACAGCGAGTAGTGGGTAAGTATCTCAGTGATTTAAAATATATAACAACCCCAATTACAGTGGGCGATAAAGTAGTGGGTTACTTAGCTGTTTCTAAAAGAGATAGCTTGGTGGATGGTTATGAACTTGATTTTTTACAGCAACAAACTAACTACCTATGGTTTATTGCTTTAGCTGCGGTAGTGCTTACATTACTGGTTACCTTTTTATTGTCTCGTCACCTAGTAAGCCCAGTAAAGCAAATTGCTAACGGTATGCATCGCTTAACGCAAGGTAATTACGAGACCAAACTTACGCTTGAGCGAAAAGACGAATTAGGCCAATTAAGCGAAGATTTTAATATCCTTGCATTTACACTCGCTAAAGATGAGCAAGTACGTAAGCGATGGCTTGCTAATATTTCTCATGAGCTTAGGACGCCAATGAGCATTTTACTCGGTGAACTTGAAGCTATGCTACTTGGTATACGAGAACCGAACACAAAAAATATAAGTTCGGCTAACGATGAAGCTTTGCATTTAAAACGCTTAATAGACGACTTGCATATGCTCAATAGCGCAGAGTTAGGAGGTATGCACTACACTATGCAACCTACTGATATGGCGTTATTATTAAATACTATTGAGCAAAAATATCAGGTTGTGCTTGAACAACATAATATAAAAATTCATTTACTAAATAGCGCTAAACACATAACTGTACAAGCAGATAAAACACGCCTTTTGCAGCTACTCGATAATATTTTAATGAACGCAGTACACTATGCACAATGCACCACTATTTCATTAACGGCTAGCAATATAAGTATTAAAGGGCAAACCTACTTAGAGCTTATAATTGAAGATAATGGCGTAGGTGTAGAGCAGTCGCATTTATCGCATTTGTTTGAGTATTTATATCGAGTAGATAGTTCGCGTAATCGCCAAGAGGGGGGTTCTGGTTTAGGCTTATCTATTTGCCAGCATATAGTTAAAGGCCATAATGGTGAAATAGCTGCTAAAAAAGCCAGTTTAGGTGGTCTTGCCATTATTATTAGATTGCCGAAGATTTAGTTTATAAAAATAAAGTTGAGGTTACTTACAAAGATGCCTATGAGTGAACAAATACTGATTGTGGAAGATGAAGTAAAGCTAGCTAACTTAATGAGTGACTTTTTAAGCAGCCACCACTTTATCACTCATCAAATACATCACGGGGATGAAGTATTACCTTGGCTTGAAATTAACAGCCCGAGTGTAATCTTACTCGACATAATGTTACCTGGCCAAAGTGGCATTGAATTGTGTAAAGCAATCAGGCGCTTTTCAAATGTGCCTATTATTATGGTATCGGCAAAAGTAGAAGAAATAGATAGGCTGCTTGGACTTGAGTTAGGTGCAGATGATTATATTTGTAAGCCGTTTAGTTATGCTGAGCTGGTGGCGCGAGTTAAAGCTATATTAAGGCGATTAAGTAGCGCAAGTGATGTTACAGAGTCAACAATGAAGCTTGACGAGAGCACCTACAGCGTAAAATACAAATCAAGCAGCATAGAGCTAACGAACTTTGAATTTCAGCTATTTAAACCTTTGTTTAACAACCCAAATCGTATTTATTCGCGCGATAGTTTAATGGACACTATGTACGCCGATCAGCGTATTGTGAGCCATCGTACTATTGATAGTCATATTAAAAAGTTGCGTAAAAAATTAGATGAAGTGACACAAACTGAAAGTGTTATTCAGTCTGTTTATGGGGTTGGCTACCGATTTGTGCATCCACAGTAATGTGGAATGAGCGATGACGATGAGCTACTCATCATCGTCAGCATTTTTAATACGCTCTAAACGGTCAAACTCTTCGTATTCTGCTGCCTGAATTTCATCAAGAATAGAATCTACATCGGCAAGTTCGTCGCTGTCTTCAAATTCACCAGTAAGCGTTGAATTCGGCGTTAAATTTGCCTCTTCAAATAATGCCCACATTTCTTTAGCGTATTGAGTTTTTAGTATGCTTGGCGCAAATTCACCATAATAGCGGCGTATGTTATTTACATCGCGTGCAAACATAGCTTGCGCACTGTTATTTGCTGAAGCGTTAACTGCTTGCGGTAAATCTATAATTACAGGGCCGTTATTATCTACAAGTACATTAAATTCAGATAAATCGCCGTGTATTATACCTGCGCAAAGCATAAGCTTAATATAATGCATCATGAGCTTATGCTGCTCAATCGCTTGCTCTTCACTAAAAACGACATGTCCTAGTTGAGGGGCTACGTTACCATCCTCGTCCGACACGAGCTCCATAAGCAGCACGCCATCAATACAAAAGTAAGTATCAGGAACACGCACACCCACACCGGCTAAACGAGATAAGGCATCAACTTCGGCATTTTGCCAGATCTCTTCTTCTAATTGACGGCCATAGCTAGAGCGTTTGCCCATAGCACGGGCTTGGCGTCCACCACGTACTTTTCGGCCTTCTTGGTATTGTGCCGCTTTTTTAAAGCTACGTTTAACGGCATCTTTATACACTTTTGCACAGCGTATGTGTTCACCACAACGCACAATAAATACATCGGCTTCTTTGCCGCTCATTAGTCGGCTTATAACTTCGTCAATAAGGCCATCATCAACAAGAGGTTGTAGGCGTTTAGGTATTTTCACAGATTGCCTGCTAAGTAGGGTTGGTTATTAATCATTATTTATGAAAGTGCTCTGTATTTGTTTGTTTAATTGGCTCAAGCAGTATATCAGCTTTGAGAATTAAGGGCAGTAACGCAACTGCTCGTCAGTTATTAATCGTATTATTTTATTAGCTTATATATTGATTGCAATGCAATCAACCATAACTTTTTAAATTAATTTTTTTATCAAAATAATTTACTACTACCCTATTGTTTGCACATTGTTTGCGTTTTTAAAGCGTAATCTTAATTTAATTCTTAAATACGAGGTTATTACTATGAAGCATTTTTCAACACTTGCCACTGTGGCAATATTATCTATTGCTTTTTCAGCTAATGTAGCTGCACGAGGCGGTGACAATCCTCCTGAAAGACCTGATTTTTCAACTATTGATACTGATGGCGATGGTGTAATTAGCTTTGAAGAGTTTAGTGCTAAAAAACCACCGCACGGCGATGCACAAACAATTTTTGATTCTATCGATGCCGATGGTAATGGCGAAATCAGTGAACAAGAGCTTAGCGATCATAAACCACCTCGTCGTGAACGTTGAAAGGGTACTAAAATGATTAATAGTATTAACAGCAGTTCTGCCAGTTTGATGTCGCAACAAAGCAGCCAAACAGCAAAGCTATCAACAGAGCAAAGCGATTTTATTAAAGAAACGCTTGCACAGTTTGATGCAAAAAACTTAACTAGCGACGATGCGCAAAGTATTCAAGCGGCGTTTAAAGAGCAAGGTATTGCACCCACTAAAGAGCTTGCTGATTTAATGGGCGAACTCGAGTTTGATGCTAAAAGTATTGGTGATGCAGGACGGGCAGAAGGCCAGCGTCCGCCACCGCCGCAAAACTCATTAGAATCAGTCGATACAGATGAAGTAGTCAGCTATTTAGATGAGCTATTAACTGAGTATTCAAACCAATTGTCTGATGAAGATAAAGAATCAATCCTTGCATCAGTGCAAGAGAAATTTGGTTTAAGTGAAGGCGATTCGCTGCTAAATGTAACTGCTTAGGTATTATTACTTAGAGTAAAGCTGTACTAGCTCAGACTTGATCTGTAGTGGTACAGTGATTTT
>NZ_JJNZ01000048.1 GCF_000690055.1 Pseudoalteromonas fuliginea | reverse complement strand
CAAAATTAGTTGACCACTACAAATGGCTGGTGTGGGGGCTGGAGGTTAGAGACCTCCGGCTACCCGATTAGGTTTTATTTGAAGCAGTGATTAGTTTACGAATACTCCTTTTCTTAATATCTTTTTCAAAAGCAACATAGAGCATCAGAAATGAACTTAAAAACATTAAACTAAACAGAATGTATTTAGCATAAACACTACCTTTAGGTACCGATATCTTAGGATATATTTTAGTTGTCTTAAAATACTTCTCTAAATTAACCGTCTCTATATGCTCTGTTTCAATAACCTCTAATTCAGCATTACCATCTAATTCAGGCTTGAATTTAACTTCAACATATTCGCCGTTTATCGGTGCCATATAATTTATTATGGGACGTTCAAACATACCACTTAAAAGCATATAAAAGCTAAATCCCATATATGCTAAACTAATTGCCACTGGCAGAATGTATCCACGAAGTGTTTTTTTTGCATATGGTAAATCTATAAATTTTACCTTTCCTAAATCAGCTATTCGGTGATTCCATGAAATATTATCGATTAAAGCTTTAGTTTTCTTATCATTTATATCACCGTCAATTGAAAATAATGCCTGAAATGAAAAGGACTCCCCCTTTCTAAAAAGTCCAAAATCAAAACAAAGTTCGTTCTCTGACACTACATTTGAAGTTATATTTAAATCATTAGGTTTTGATAAAACTTTACACTCCAGCCACTTCCAATTATCTGGTAATATTGCTGTAAGTTTCTTTTCTATCATAGACGGCGAAATATCTTTTCCACCATCATTTGCTAGATAACCGTTGATAAGGATCACTTTACTGTCTATTTGGTTTTCTTTATAAGTTATCGATAAATTGGGAATTTTACTTGTTACATCATCAAATAGGCCAATAACTTGTTCATACACAAATGATAGTGAGGCTTTATTCTTTGCACTTTTGAGAGCTAAATAGATTCCCCATGCTCCAAATAAAACACTAACAACAATCCCTAAAGCTCCAAAAACATCTGATAATTCCAAAGTTGACTCCATACTTAAAAACCTAACGAATCTGTAGATTAACGCGTTTTTTATTTGTTTTTATTGATAAACAAACCATAGCTGAGTTCCTATTTTGATTCAATCTATTACAGTATTTTATGCAGAATATAAAGTGGGAGTTTGGTGTTGTTTTAATTGCCGTTTTGAAAGGAATTACGGGGGTTTGAGTGGCTTTTTTTAGGTTAAAAAGGGCTTCCCCTTCTTAACGCATCGTGTTTTGCAGTTTTTCTATATTATGAAAAAGGCAATACAGTTGCCATTTACTCTAAAATTAATGTGTATCTGACCATTTTTTTTAATCCTGACAATAGTTGCGTGTTTATTTACATAAAGGCTGATAACATTATCTTGTCTAGCTACATAATTTATGGTGTGAATTAACTTGTCAGTCTTTTCTAATGTGGAATATATAGATCTAAATAATAAAGATATCTTCTTGCTTAATGAGCTTGATGATTCGACGGTTGTGGATGCTATTCAAAAAAAGTTTGATGATTTTTTGAATAATGACCCGATGCTTTCATCTGTATTCACAAAATTAAAAGAAGCTTCAATACCCGCTGTAATATTTGGTGGCTGGGTAAGAGACCAGTACTTATCATGCACTAGAAATGTTGAATTAAGCCCTAGAGATATTGATATCGTTGTTGATTTACCTAAAGGAATATCTTTAGAGTCTATTTTGTCGAAAGATAATAAAAAAACAATGTTTGGAGGATATGTTGCAAAAACAACCATCTCATCGTTGGATATTTGGGATATTAAAAATACATATTTAATAAATTCACTTTCATTGGAATCAAGCCTTACTGTACTGCCATCGACAACTGTATTTTCAATAAACTCTATTATTTTTTATCCTAGCCAGTTACATCAGAAAGCAAAAGTACTCGAGTCTGGCTTTATTGATGCAATAGATAAGGGAACAATTTCGTTTAAGTCATCCAGAGTTCCTTTCCCAACGGTTCAAGTCGCCAGAGCTGTTATGTATTCTGCTAAGTGTTCATTTGAGCTCCATAGTGATGTAAAAAAGTTTATTCATCAGGTATGTATTTCTCCTTATGATGTGGAAACTATATTCGAAGGTATCAATAATTATTGTCCTTCTAAATACAAAGAAAAAGCTAACCATATTTTCACTCAAATATTGAAAGAAGCAGGCCTTGAATATCTCCCGAAAACACATTTTTTTAATCATTGTTGGGGGGTTTTTGAAGGAGGAGGTGTAAGAGGTGCTGCTTTAGCTGGGGCTTATAAAGCAGCTGTCTCATCTGGAATTAATTTTGGTCGAGTGGCCGGTACATCGGCAGGCTCCATTGTTGCTGCTCTAGTAGCAAGTGGAGCAACGCCTGAATTTATTTTAAATCAATTAGAAAAAAAAGATTTTAATGATTTTATGAAAACTACGTTGACCAAAGATAACGCTTTTGGTTCGAAATCATTGTGGAGGCATCTTACTAAGCCTATTAATGGGCTCCCAGGTGAATTGGTTGATATATGGAAAAATTCAGGTAAGTATTCTTCAATTGAAATTCAAACTTGGCTAGATAGGATTTTATGTGAGCAGCTAGGTATAAGGCCACCAGTGAGGTTTTCAGATTTAACAATTCCTCTTTATATCGTTGCATCGGATATTGCAGCAGGTAAACCTCGATTATGGAGCAAAGAAGAAACTCCAAATGAAAGCGTTGCATTTGCTGTCCGTTGTTCAAGTTCTATCCCTCTATACTTTCAACCTGTTTCTGATGGAACGTCACTATTAGTTGATGGAGGTATGATTAGTAATGTTCCTTCATGGGTTTTTTCTACCCCTGAAATGCAGAAAAAATCATCACGAATCCTTTGCTTCAGATTACAAGATACCACCAATTCAGAAATAACTAGCTTAACGGGTTTTATAGAAAGTTTAGTTTCAACAGTCATTAATGGGGGGACTGAGATACAGCTCCAAATGCAAAATAACACTTATGCTGTCAATATTCCTACAGGAGAATATAAGGCTACTGATTTTGACAGAGTCGATCTAGAAGCAAAAAATTGGTTAATAAAATCAGGGTTTGACAGTGTAAAGGAATTTGTCCGAGATGAAAGAATAGCAGTTAGAAATCGGTCGGAGAATATAATTTATAAAGGGTTTGATGAAAAGCTTCTTCTAATTGTTGAGTATCTAAATGAAGCAACTGATGAGGTTTTAATTGTTTCCTCAAATAGCTATTGGCTTTATTTTGTATTCCCTTCAGTTGTTTTTGCTTTAGATCGCGGTGTTAATGTCAACATACTGCTTAAACCCGCGAAACCAGATGATAAAGATGAAATATATAGGCAAAGACTACTTAAAGATATTGGTGCAGGTTTATTTTCTAATGAAGAGATCCCATTTGAAGGTGTACTGTTAGACCGTTTTAACGAACGAGCAATCGCAGCAATTAGTACCGCAGATGGTGTTGTTGGAAGGGACTATCAATATTCAGAGGAAAAAATAAGAGTGTATTCAAATAGATCATATGATTCCCCAATACTGAATGCACTTAACAATCAAATTGAAGCTGATATTTTTGAAAATAATAAGAATGTAAATATAACTATAGAATCAATTCCCCCGGAACAAGTATTTGAAAAATTAAAAGAAATTTCACAGTACAAGAACTCAACATTTACATTGGAATCAGTGTCATTAAGCGATAAGTTAATGACGTTAGATTTGCACGTTAAGGAATATAAGTTGGCCCAAGTGGCTTTGTTGGCAAGTATATTCAAAAAAGCTAACATTGCACTTTTCTCTCCAGCAACTTTTAAAACAAGCTTGGGGGTTAATTCGATTATAACTCCACCAATTATTGAAAAAGTTGGAAGTGAATTTGTTATCATAGAAGGTCACACGCGTTTTTATTATGCGTTAAAGAATAACATCCACTCAATAAAAGCAATTATAATTAATGGAGTTACAGGAATTTTACCTGCAAAACCTAGAGCAATATCTATGCTTAATTTAGTTTCAGATACTCTTGATAAGTCTGAACTATTTGATAATTTTGATAATAATCAAATGAGGCCAATAGAGAGTGTAATGCACCCAGTAGATGATTCTTAACCCTCTCTGTCAGACTAATTGTCGCGCTTCATATTTAACCACTAAATTAAATAGAAGCCCTAAACTTGCCTAGATTCTCATTTAATCCATTAAATAAGTCATTAGCCCTATTAAACCTAAATTACACACATGAAATGGCTGCATGATTCAGTTTTAACTTTTTATTGAGTAGTTTAAGTTTTATGCGAGTAGTTTTTCGCAGTTACTGATATTCGCTCGCCGTTTTCGGTTAAAATTTTTACAGTAACTTGCTTATTATGACAGCCTGTCAAACTCAATAAATTAGACAGCCACTCTAATTAAGCAAGCAAAACGATGGCAATTTAATTTAATTTTTAAGTTAATAATTTACCCTTTGTTGCCGGGTTATTTTCATTTCATCCATTAGATAATAGTGAACGAATAGGTCGCAGGTTAAAAACAATCAATTTAAAATAATAGGATTTTCTCCTAAAAAGGGTAATTACACAGTTTAAGTGCCTAAGAATAAATATAGCGCCCTGAGATTACTCACTTTATTAACTTTCATTTGTTACTTTTATTTTTTGTACTAAAAAATCCACAGCCGCTTTTACCTTTGGTACTAAGTAGCGTTGTTTTTGATATAACAAGTATACGGCCATTTCGGCGCTTTGCGTTATGGTAAGTTCATGTTCAAACGTAAGCTCTTGCAACTTTCCTGACTCTAGATATGAAGCTAACGCCCATCGGGTAGACATTAAAATACCTTCACCGTTGCACGCCTTTTTTGCAAGCCAAGGTCCATTGTTTGAAATAGCGACAGCAGGCCCTGAAACATCATGCCATTGACCATTCATATTGCACAACCAAGGCGTTGGCCCTAATGGAGCTTTAAAATAAAGACCCTTATGATGCTGCAACTCCATCGCGTTCATCGGCACACCGTATTTTTCTAAATAACGGGGTGAAGCGACGGGAATGAATCCATTGTCCATAAGCCTTATTGCAAGTACTCGCTCATTTGGGGCGTAACCGCCACGAATAGCAATATCAACATCATCACGTCCAAGTGTTGATAACTCATCACTTAAACTAACATCTAATATAATTTCTGGGTACAGCTGGCTGAACTCATCAAGTAAAGGAAGTAGGATTTTTTCGCCAAAACCCACCATCGAACTAATACGTAGACGTCCCATTGGGGTAGTTTGGTAACTACGAACAGTTTCATTGCTTTGCTCTAACTGATTTAGTATTTGCTGCATGTCGTTATAATAAATCTGGCCTACTTCAGTCAGCTTCACAATACGGGTCGATCGCTTTAAAAGCGTTGCACCTAAACTTTTTTCTAAATCTGCAACTCGCCTTGATAAAGAAGATGGCGGTACATTAAAAACGTTTGCAGCTTTAGTAAAACTTCCTGTTTCTACTACTTTATTAAAATATCGTATTGCCCGAAGTTGATCCAACTCTTCTCTCCATTAAGTAAATTTGCGAATGCCTTTATTATTGTCTTAAAGGCAAAAGTGATTCGCATTTTCTTTTATATATAACCAAATTAAAACAAGTAATAATGTATTTAGCTTAACGACTGAGATTTTAATTTGCATTTTTGATGCAATTAAAAAGTACCTTCACATTAATAATGGGAACTGATTTATGATTACTTTGCACGGCTTCGCCGCGAGTAACTATTACAACTTAGTAAAACATGTACTTTTGTATAAAGAACTCTCATTTAAAGAACACCTAATTTATAGTGGTAACGATGACTTATTGGCCATCAGTCCGGTCGGTAAAGTCCCGGCTATTACTACATCTGAAGGACTTAATATTTCAGAGTCGAGTGTTATTTGTGACTTTATTGAAGAAACTTATCCTGAAAATGCGTTATACCCAGAAAATGCCGGAGAACGCGCTGTTGTTCGCCAAATAATGAAAGTAGCTGAACTTTATTTTGAATTGCCAAGTAGACGATTAATACCTTATGTATTTTCAGGCACTGAAGCCCCTGAATCACTAAAAGTTGAAGTACGCCAAGTATTAAGCCGTGGCGTTATTGCCTTAAGTAGATTATGTAAGTTTTCTCCTTGTATTGCGGGTGAGCAATTTACAATGGCTGATATTTACGTTTATTACGTTAACACCATTGTCAGTGCTTTTGGCTCTAGCCAACTTGACTGGGATGTACTTGCACAAGTACCTAAAATGAAAGAGTGGAACGATTCGATGAGTCAATCTGCTATTGCCCAAAAAGTAGAAGCGGATCGACAGGCAAATATACCTGAGTTTATGCAAAAGATTAAAACTCAAATTCAAGCAGTGAATCCAAAGTAATATTTTACGCTAAGTGTAATCAAAAAATAACCAATACGATAAAGCGATTGGTTCAACGAACTTAATTATTGACAGGAGTGACCCAAATGACTGATACAAATATTCAACTTACTTCAACTATTAGTGAAAATGGTAAGCTAACACTTGCTTTAAAAAACATCGAAATGCCGCAACCAGGCCCCGATGAGGTTGTTGTTCGTCTTGAAGCTGCTCCACTAAACCCTTCAGACTTAGGCGTTTTATTCAGCGCAGCTGATATATCTACAGCGGTGCAATCAGGTACTGTGCAAAACCCTGTTATTACAGCTGATGTTCCGGCTCAATTTATGCCCACACTTAAAACGCGAGTTGATAAAGCAACGCCAGTTGGAAATGAAGGTGCTGGGACTGTTGTTGCTGCTGGCTCATCGCCCGCAGCACAAGCATTAATAGGTAAAACCGTAGCTGTAATTGGTGGAGGAACTTATCGTCAATTTATATGTGCCAATGTGCAGAGCTGTTTAGAATTAAAAGAAGGGACTACAGCTAAAGAAGGTGCGTCATCTTTTGTTAACCCGCTTACCGCACTAGCAATGGTAGAAACCATGCGCGCTGAGGGTCATAAAGCCATTATACATGCCGCAGCAGCTTCTAACCTAGGTCAAATGTTAAACCGTATTTGTATTGCCGATGGTATTGATTTAATAAATATTGTGCGTAAAGCAGAACAAGAAACACTATTACGTAACATGGGTGCAAAATATATTGTTAACTCAAGTAGCGACTCTTTTCTTTCGGACTTAACGGCGGCAATTATTGAAACGGGTGCAACGATTGCGTTTGACCCCATTGGCGGTGGTCAATTAACAAGTGATATTCTTAATTGTATGGAAGTTGCTGCAACTCGTGATATGAAAGAGCACACTATTTATGGCTCTGACACATTCAAGCAAGTTTATATTTATGGTGCATTAGATCGAGGCCCAATTACGCTAAACCGTAACTTTGGTTTTGCTTGGGCTGTAAATGGATTTTTATTATTTAATGCATTAGGTAAATTAGGAACTAATACAGTAATGGCGATGCGCGAACGTGTTGCAAATGAAATTACTACCACATTTGCAAGTCACTACACACATGAAGTGTCATTAGCTGAAGTATTGCATTTAAAATCAATTGCAGCTTACTCTAAACAAGCAACCGGTGAAAAATACTTAATTAAACCTCAGGCTTAAGTAAATTTCAAAGCTCACTATGGTTTAACTAATTGATTTTAAATATGTAAAAGCAGATGCTATTTATAGCGTCTGCTTTTTATTCATTTTTTAAAATAAAAGCAAACGCCATACTCTTCTTAATATTTACCGAATAAAAAATTTATGGAATAATGCAATTTCTCTTGGGGGAGTAGCCCACTCAGTACTGTCAATTACAATAAATAACTAGTTAGTGAACTAGAGCACTTATATTTTAATTAATTGATAAACGAGTAAACTTATCAACATAATTGCACCTCACGTGCATGGTAAGTTTGTAATGTTGTAGCAGCATTATCGGCGAGACCTAGGTAGGCACTATCCTCATGGCGGGAGATAGTTGTTTGCCTTGGTTTAATATTCCCGCCTGTAAGTAATATTTATGGAAGTTTTTTTCACATCAACCGTCACCGTAGCCTTAGCTGAAATAGGCGATAAAACACAGCTTTTATCGTTAGTACTTGCCGTCCGTTTTCACAATAAAATAGCACTTATTTTAGGTGTATTAGCCGCAACTATTATTAACCATGGCCTCAGTGCTTGGTTTGGAAATTGGCTGAGCAATAACTTTGCAACTCAGTACATGCCATGGATTGTTAATGTTAGTTTTATTGGCGTTGGCCTTTGGCTGCTTATTCCTGATAAGGATGAAAAAATTAGCCATAAGCACGATAAATATGGTGCTTTTTTTGTCGCGTGTATATTGTTTTTTATTGCCGAAGTTGGTGATAAAACACAAATAGCAACCATTCTATTAGGCGCGCAATACCAATCAATTTTGTGGGTTACTCTTGGCACTACACTGGGTATGTTAATAGCAAATATACCTGTTATTTTTGCAGGTAATGCGCTTTTAAGCCAAGTGCCATTAAATACAGTGCGTGCAGTTTCGGCCAGTGTATTTGTTTTACTAGGGTTATATGGCTTTGCTACTATTTAACCTAAACTCCGGAGAATAAACCTATCTCAAGCAGCTATTTCCAACCTTAACTACATTTAATTTAAAACGAAAGCTCAATATTATTGAGCTTTCGTACTTTTATCTTAGAGGTACTTTGGTATTAAAACTGATATTTTGCAGATAAATATACGCGTCTTGGCTCACCAGGAAAATGCCCAGTACGGTCAATAAAGCCACTCGATGCATATTCTTTATCAAAGACGTTTTTAACTGATATTTGCCATGTCCAGTTTTCTACTTGCGTTTTCCAGGCCATGTTATAAATTGTATATGGTTTAACGTGTGCGCCATCAAGGCTTACTTGTTCGTCAACATAGTCAAGCCCTGCAGCTATTGATGAGTTGATGTTTGGTAAATCGTAGCGCGTCCATAAGCCAGCTGTATTTTGTGGGGCATTTGCAAATTTATCAGTGCCTTCTGCTTGCGCAGAAAAATCTTCACTTTGCTCATTAATACGCGTGTCGTTATACGCATAACTTGCGGTTACAACCCACTTGTCAGTTATATCACCCACTATCTCAAGCTCAAAACCATCACTTTGTACTTCACCTAGGGATTCAAGTTGATCAATTCCCGTGTCGTTTTGCAATAAGCTGGTTTGTAATATATTTTTACGAATAATCTGATACGTCGCAATATTAATGGCTAACGAGTCATCAAGTAACTTAGTACGTAAACCTAGCTCTGTAATATGGCTGTTTTCAGGCTCAAATGGTCCACCAACTTCTTGCGACTGGCTTGCTGCATCTTGCGGTAAAAAACCGGTGCCATATAAAGCATAAGGAAAAAAAGTATCGCTAATATTGTAGCTAGTACCTACCCTAAAAGTAACATCGCTATCAGAGAACTCAACGTTAGATACTTTATCCGTGTCTTCAAAATGATCGTAGCGCAAGCCTGCGGTTATATTCCATTTTTCAGTGATATCTACTTGGTCTTGTATATAAATACCTAACCTTTTTGAGTCTGTGCTTATAATTCGCGGTGTTATATTTTCTAAGTCGTAATTAGCCGCCGATGTTAAACCATATTGTGGATCAATCAGCGAGAGTCCAGGTACAGGGCCGCCTTTACTTTGTTGAGTCGCAGTGCGGTACACGGCATCAAATTTTGATGAGTACCAATCAGAGCCCACTAAAAACATATGTTCCATATTGGCTATAGTTGTTTCAGCAATTAAATTAGCGGTAATACTTAGCCCTTCATTCTCGCGCTTTTGATCTCTAAATTCGCGTTCACTCCAATCAACAACACCATCATTATCGGTATCAGACAAGCCACGTGGCTCATGATAGTTTTGTTGCTCTTCATTGGTAAAATAACGAGTCGTAACATCTAAGCTAAACACATCACTTAATTGGTTTTTATACGTTGCTTGGTATACGTCCGCAGACATTTTTTGATAGTCAGTTGCTTCATTATGATTCCAATCTCTACTTGCAATAAAATCACCATTTTCGTCAACAGGCACACCACGTAAACGTGCTCCTCCTAAATCTTGATCTATATTAGTATATTGCAGCACAAGATTAGACTCATCATTAAAATCAAAGCGATAGCCTAAATCTATAATGGTATTATCTTCTGCCGTGTTATATCTAAACGGGTTTTGACTATCTTTGTAAATACCAATTCTGTAAGCTTGCGTTTGCTCATCATTCACGCTACCCGTTGATTCGAATGCGCCACTTATAAAGTCATCATTCCCGATTTCTAATTCAATGGCAGTATTAGCGTCATATTGTGGCTTTTTAGTCATATAATTAATAATCCCACCAGGATTACCGCTTCCATAAACTGCCCCACTGGGACCTTTTAACACAGCAACTTGCTCAATATTAAATAACTGCGGAACAGCAAAGCCATTAAACGGATCACCTTTTACGCCATCATATAAAATTTCGTCTTGGCGAAATCCTCTAAAAGTAACACCCGAATAGCTAAAACCATTTACACCTGCGATATTACTGTATAAATCGGTAATTTGACGTGCAGCTTGGTCACTTATTAAAGCTTGTGGCAATATTTGAATTGATTGTGGTATTTTTTCTAGTGGAGTATTGGTGCGTGTGCCAAATGCTGACTCTGTTGGTCGATATAATGAAAAAGCGCGACCCGTTACTTCAATAGTCTCAATAGCGTTTTCAGCTTTGTTTAATGAATTAAGTGATGTTTGTTCTACTTCACTAGCGATTACGTTTACAGAACTGAAAATAATAGATGTGATTGCAAGAGATAAAAGAGAAAATTTCATTAGAATTAAATAGGCAAAAATACGGTGCGGGCATGATAATGAAAATAAATCTCACTTGCAATAACGTAATTACTTAACGAGGCGTGTTTATGATTCGTTATTTGTGCAATAACAGCCCTTTGTGTCAGTAATTAATAACTCAGAATTAAAACCTGAAGCCAAATTAGTAATGACTGTTTCAACAAAGCCACTCCCCTGTGAACACGCTAATCCTTCAGACAATGGCCCTGCATAAACAAATTGCCCGTGCTTATCTATAATGACAGCAGCAGGCGTAGCAGGTACAACTCGCTTCAATTGCTGCGTTAGTTGAACCTGCACAACACCAAGTCCTTTGCTTTTGGCAAAAGTAGTGAGTGAATTTATATGCGGCTTAGCCTGCGTAAAACAGCCACAACTTTCCTCAGTAACGAGTAGCAGCGACGCTGTATCTTTATTGTCCCACACAATCTGTTGTTTAAAGTCATTAAACCAACTTTTTTGCATAAATACTTTAGCGCTATCAAAAGTTTTTAACTGCCCTAATTGAAAATACACCAGCCCAGTTATAACAACGCTAAACCACACAATGATAAGTATGGCATTCCAATAATTAACCTTATTTAAATTTGGCAATACTTTGCTCTAGCACGTCAATACTGACATGTATTAATTGTACTTTAGAGGTCAGTTGTTGAACTATTTTAGTGTCTTCATATTGATTTTTTCGCATATGATCAGTGCTCGTAGCTATTTGCGAGGTGTTTACTGCTTGTTCTGCAACAACCTGTGATACCGAATTTGTACTTGTAGATACCGCAGCAATTTGCTCGCTCATTGCAGAAATATTCTCTTTCATTGCAGTACTTATATGCGTTAAATCAACAACAAAATCAACACATTGGCTCATAGACTGGGTTGATGTTTTACTGTTATTAACTAAATCTTTTAATGTAAGGCTAATTTTGTCTGTCGTCGCTTTACTGTTATTCGCAAGTGATCTAACCTCATCAGCAACCACAGCAAAGCCACGGCCGTGCTCACCCGCTCTCGCAGCCTCAATTGCCGCATTTAATGCTAATAAATTAGTCTGTTCAGCAATACCTGATATTTCATTAAGAAGACTTGAAATAACATCCCCAGCGGCAACTAAATGATTAATTTGCTCTTCAGTATGATTTAAAAGAGTTAGTAGTTCTCTACTCTTACTGTCAGTTTGTAGCACTTCATGCAGGGCATCACTTGCGGCTTGGGTGATGTTATCTACTTGATGTTTTAAAATCTCACTTTCTTGCTCTACAAGTTTAAAGCCATGCGCAACTTGGGCACCCGAGCTGGCAATATCATCAGTTTGTTGTGTTCGTTGCTGTGCCCCGTCAGCTAATTGAGCCTGTACTTGAATCAACTCTTGAGAGTTACCTTGTAAAGAGTCAGATTGTGTCTGCACTTCTTTAATTACATCAGATAAATAGTCGAGCAACGTATTAAAACCTAAAACAGCTTCACTTTCAGTAGCGTCAGCCCGTAAAGAAAGCTTAATGTGAGCAGGGTCTTGCATTATTTGCTCTGTTGCATAGCTTAGCGATAAACCAGCTCTACGCTCTCGTCGTAATGTTACTGCGATATACCCAGCTACGATTACTTCAACTATTGCATACCCGGCATGGATAAGTACCGTTGTAAAAGCAAGTCTGTCAGGGTCGAATACATACACACCTGTATTTTGAGTTTGTAAGTAATAAAAAGAAAAGTGATGGACAGCGACAAATAAAATTGCAGTTATAAATACACGCCATTGTACAAATACGATTAGCATGGGCATTAAAATAAATATTTCAAAATGCACTTCAATCAGACCAAACGTTTGTTGTATATGCAAAAAAGAAAACATCATAGTTGCTGCTGCAACAATATGTGGTGTTATTTGACTATTTACATTTGTGTTGAGTAACCAAATAGGTAACAAACAAAGTGGCAAACCTACAACAAAAGCTTGCATCAACGTATCAAAATATAAGCCTAAAACTATTGATTCAATAAATAGCAGACTAAATATAATTGTAAATAACCTAGAAACATTAGACATAAAAACCTTACTACTTTTGATTTATAAGTTAAGCCCGATTCATACGTAGTTAAACGCCAATAAGTTCATTGGAATCAGGAAAATTTGGTGAATTTATTTATCCGCTTTATTTTTAATTTAAAGCAGGGTCTATTCATTATTTTATTATAGACAAAACTTCTTTAAATGTTGTCGTTGCTGAATTTTTTACCCATTGAAAAATAACAGTTTCAGCACACGAAATTATAGCACCCGCTTGTTGTAATTGATCAATAGCAATTTGCTTATGCTTTTCATTTCTAGAACCAACGGCATCTGCAATCACAATTACGTCAAACCCGCTTTGTAAAAGATCTAAACATGTTTGCAATACACAAACATGTGCTTCAGTACCAACAACAATTATCTGAGGCCGAGCAAACTGCTTCATACTCGCCAGAAAACCAGGTTCGGCACAGGCACTAAAATGTGTTTTATCGAAATACGTTGCTTTTGGTAAAAGCGCTTTTATTTCATCTTGTGTGCCACCTAAGCCTTTTTTATACTGCTCTGTAATTAAAACGGGTATACCATGTATAAGGCTCGTTTGAGCCAGCTGTAAAGTACAGCTCAAGATTGTAGGAAAACACTCTATCGCAGGTGCCAACTTGCTTTGCAAATCAATCACTAAAAGCACACTTTGTGAAGCATCAATATTGAATACCCTACTCATATTTACCTCATGGGTTTATAACACCAGTATTTAAAAGTTAACTTAATTCAATCACCAAAAAATGTTTGACTCATGTATCTTTCATACGAGTCAAAATTTAAATTTATGCTATATTACAATACTATCCTACTTATTATGGGGCGAGTTTATAAGTGTATTGGAGTAAGTTTTTTTTCCTCACCATCACTGTTTGTTTTCTTTGCATAGGAAGTGTATCAGCTTCGCAAAATTATGCTCAACAGCTACAACGCATCTCAACTGATGAAGGCTTATCACAAAGTTATGCACTGCAATCGATTCAAGATGATATTGGTTACATCTGGATTGCCACGGCACAAGGACTAAACAGATATGATGGTTATCAAATAAAAACCTTTGATGGAGGTTTCGACCTAGACCAAGACTACATTAATAAACTGTTTAAAACCCAAGACGGTCAAATAATTGTTTCTACCGATGTATCTGGCGCATACATGATTAACCCGCTGACCCTAAAAACAGAAAAAATTTATTCGGGTCAACTAGATAAAAAACAAACAGATTTCTCTCCTATATCTAGTATCACACAATTAGAAAATACATTTTATTTTGCGATAAACGAAAAAATATTTAGCTTTAATAATGATCAAAAAAAATTAGACTTAAAAATTGCTCTAAAAAATAAAAATTATTACATCAGAGCTCTCAAAATTTACGACAATACACTCTATATAGGTACAGATAATGGACTTTTTACGTATAATTTAAAAACACAAAGTCTGGCGCCGCTGACAATTCACCAACCTAAAAAAACAACAGTCGACAACAATGACATCAAGTTTTTAACAATTGATGATGACTTAGGGCTGTTAATTGGCACTGTGGAAGGAATGTATCGCATTGCATTTAACACCACTAAACAGATTGATCCTACCCAGATTACCACTCTTATTGCTGATTATAATATTTGGGATTATGCGAACACTGTATATGGTGAGTTTATTGCAACTGAAAGTGGTTTGTTTCAATATCACAGAGACACAACCCAATTAGAATTCATTTTAAGCTTTGATAAAAGCAAATTTAACATCACCGAAAATACAATAAACAATTTAATGCTTGATAGATCAGGTGTACTTTGGCTCGCGTCTCGAACACAAGGCGTACTTACATGGGCAACTCAGAATCGTAGATTTAAGCAAATTACCTTACCTAAAAACAATACCATAAATAAAATTTATCAAGATAAAAATCACATTCTTTGGTTAGGCACCAACGATGGTCTAACTCGCTACAACTTAACAACAAAAGACAGTAAAACATATTTGCAATCAACTGACTCTAAAGCGGTTTATGGTGAATATTCCGTATACGACATTTTTCCTTCTCAGCTTGATGATAAGTACCTCTGGTTAGTGCGGTTTAATGGACTGGATCTATTTGACAAAAGCACCGGCAAAATTATCGAAAAAAGAAACCAGAAAAAAAGTGGCGTGAATGGTGAGAATTTATATGGGTTTTCCCCTTTCAGCTCCGATGTTTTTACCTATATGTCTAGTGAAAACTTTTATATCTATAGTGGAAAAACAGGAGAAAGCAGAGTAATCAATGGATTGAAAGACAAAGTAAACCCTCTAAAGGCTTATACATTTCACCAACCATTGAAATCGCATCCTAAAGAGCTGCTATTGAGCACTGCAAAAAGACTATATCGCTATAATGAGAAAACGCAAAAGCTCACCACTATTTTTCAATCGAACAGCACTAAAGATAATGTTTTTCATACAGTAGAAAATATTTACCTTGATGAAGCTCGTGATACTTTGTGGCTAGCTACTACTCAGGAAGGGCTAATTGGTGTAAACCCAAGTACGTATCAAAGAAAACATTATATAGGCTTAAAAAACACACTGAGAACTGATTCTATCTATTCGTTGCTTGCAGATGATCACAACGGATTTTTATGGGTTAGTAGTAATAATGGTTTATATCAACTCAATTTAGATACGCTTAATACTAATACTTACACAATAGAAGATGGTTTAAGTACAAATGAATTTGAGCCAATTTCAGCCGTTAGACTGCAAGATAATCAGCTCGCATTTGGCAGTAACTCTGGACTACAGGTATTTGATCCATCTGATTTTATCACTACCAGTTCAAAGAGTAGCCTTGAAATTACTGATATAGACCTATTTTCAAAAAGCCTAAGTTATTATCCAAATGAATACACTAACAAGCCATTAATGCTTAGCCATAAAGATATGGGCCTGATGATTAGCTTTTCTATCTTTGATTATCAAAACAAAGACAAAGTACGTTATAAAGTCACTTTATCAGGACCAACCTTGCTTACCTATGATGATTTAAAAGTAAATAAAGTCTTTTTTACTAAATTACAACCCGGCGATTACTCTCTCACTGTATCGGCATACACCAGAGATGGAGTTAATATAAGCATACCAAAAACATTCAACTTTAATGTAGCGTATGCCCCTTGGCAATCACCTATTGCCTATACTGCCTACTTATTCGGTATTATCATCATTTTGTCTTTACTTTTTTGGCAGTATCGCAGTCGCCAAATTGTGATTGGAAAAGCTCACAGAGCGACGATCGATTCGCAAAAGCAAACTGAGCTTGCGCTTAAAAATAATAAAAGCGGTGTATGGAACTATTACTTTAAGGATAACTCTGTAAACACACAACGCGGAAAAGAGCTAGGTTATTTAGACTTACCTAAACGTATTCAACTAGATGATTTTTTAGCCTTGATACATCCAGATGATCGCCGACAAATTGAGGGGCAATTACTTTCATATGCTCAGCAAAACGATACGCTAAGCTTGCAAAATAATTGGCAAGCTACATATAGATTACGCCATAAAACAGGTCATTGGTTATGGTATCAAGACCTTGGCCAAATTGTGTATAAACCACAATCCTCTGAGCCTTTGTATATTTCAGGTATTTATACAAACATTACAGAGCAGCGAGCCAATGAACAACAAGCGGCTATTCTTGGTCAGGTTTTTAGTCAAATAACCGATTGGCTATTGATCCTTGATGATCAACTTATGCCTTTTTCAGCCAATAATAGCTTTATTAATACATTTTCAAACAAAAAATCTATTGCCGAATTAAACCCTAAACTTTTCATTAAAGCGATAGGTAAAGCCAAGTGTAAAGAATATTCAGCAATATTAAAGGCGTTAAAGCCAACACAAAATTGGCGTACAGATGCCTATATCAACACAGCAATAAACAATGAACATCCTATACATATAAGCGTTACAGCAGTAGCAAAAGACACCAATGACGTAAGCTACTACGTTGTCGTTATTTCTGATTTAACCGAACAGAAAAACGCAGAAAACGAGCTTCGCTATCTAGCAAACTTTGATCCCCTAACACGCTTACCAAACCGTAGTTTAATGCATCAAAAAATAGAAAAAGCGATTAATCATGCAGACAAAAGTAATAAGCAATGTGCACTACTATTTATCGACCTTGATAAATTTAAACCCGTTAATGACTCATTTGGGCATGCCGTAGGCGATAAGCTACTTTGTAATATTACAGAACGCGTAACAAATATACTGAGTAACAAAGCAACACTTGGCCGCCAAAGTGGTGATGAATTTTTAGTACTGATAAAGCATGTAGATTCACTAAAGTCGCTTACTGAGACAGTAAAAAAAATTAGCCGCGAATTGGCAAGCAAAGTCATTATTGAGGATTTCTCTATCAATATATCTGCCAGTATTGGTGTTGCCCTTTATCCATTCGATGCTATAAATGCAGATCTACTGATCCGAAATGCTGATGTTGCGATGATGCATGCAAAGCAAGCTGGCAGAAATGGATTTAAATTTTTTAGTGAAGAAATGAATGAAGAAATAAAACAAAAGCTTATTCTTGAAAATGATTTAAAAGATGCCGTAAAAGACAATCGGTTTTTTAATCATTACCAACCTATAGTTGATATAAAAACAAAAACTATTAATGGCGTAGAGCTACTGATGCGCTGGGATAATAAAGGTCAATTAGTGTCACCTGCTGTATTTATCCCTATCGCAGAAGAAACAGGATTAATAGAAAAAATTACAGAGCAAGCAATGAAACGAGCATTTATTGAGCTTGCTCCAATTCTGAGCAATAACCCATTGTTTTATATTTCTTTGAATTTATCACCTAAACATATTTTAAAAGCTAATATAACTGATCGGCTACTCTATATATTAGCAAAATCACAAATATCACCAAGGCAGATCAGACTTGAAATTACAGAAAGTATCTTACTTGAAGACAAGTTTAAAGCAGCTAAACAATTACAAAACTTAAAAGCAGCTGGTTTCAAATTACTGCTTGATGACTTCGGCACGGGTTACTCGTCATTAACGTACTTAAGTCAGTTCCCTATAGATGTAATTAAGATTGATCAAAGTTTTGTTAATAGTATTGGCTTTGATAAAGACGACGAATCTATTATTAAAACGATATATTCGTTAGCTGAAAACTTAGAGCTTTATTGCATTGCCGAAGGTGTTGAAACACAAGAGCAAATGATATTTTTAGCAAATATAGGTTGCCATGTACTACAAGGGTATTACTTTGCAAAGCCAATGAGCGCCAAAGAGTTACGAAAAAATAGTTGTTTTGAAGAAATTTTGGGGTTGATTTAATGTTACTAATTCGTATGCAAATAAAATCACGCCCAGCATGTTCATAAATTAATGAACATGCGTATGCTCAGCATGGCTCTCTATTTGCAACACACTACTTTTAACATTGAATTTGTCTGACAGCACTTGCTCTACTTTTAAGCGACACGCTTCGTCGTGTTTTTCAATAGTGCAGTGCTGTTTAAGTACAACATGGGCACCAACTACGATCCCTCTGTACTTACGAGTAACAGTGACATTATGCACATCATGCACGTGCTCCATACGCGTTATTTCGTTTTCAATATCAATTGCTTTTGGTAACTGCGTTTTATTTAAACGTAAACCTTTAATACAACTAATAATTACTTTAATACCAGTAAATAAAACAAACGACGCAATCAACATGCTAGATAGAATGTCAATTACATCCCAGCCAGTAAAATAAATAAGCACACCAGCAACAAAAGTCGATACAGTAGAAATTAAATCAAAAAATGAGTGTAGGAATACGGCATAGATATTAATACTTGCTTTGCGTCCTTTATATAAAACCCAAGCAGCGGCACCATGAAACAAAAACCCGATCCCCGCAATTACCGACATTAAATAACTATTAATAGCAAGCTCATGCCCCTCACTATGATGCATGAACCGTTCACCGCCTTCATACAAAATAATTAAGCTAATAGCTAAATACAAAACACCATTTACAAGTCCACCTAATAACTCAGCCCGTTGATGTCCATCATTATAGGTTTTAGCAAAATGAATCGCTAAGCTAGACGCAATTAAAGCAATAAAAAGTGAGCTATTATGGACAAATAAATGACCCGCATCAGCAAGTACCGCAAGTGAATTTGAATAATAAGCCCCGATGACTTGAATAACCATAAATGAGCACGTGATAGCCAGGGCAATCAGTAGCCTACGGCGTGAAGCTTGGTGTGTAGTGATCTCTGTCATGAAGTGCTTGAATTACCTATACTTAAAATGCAAGTAAGCCATTAAAAGGCTCAACTGGAAGGAGTAATGATATACAGTATCAATTGTAATACTTTACGCACTTAAACGCACTAAAAAGTTAAGTAAATAGATATAAAAATTTTGTCTCGTTATGGGGTGGTTTTCTCATTGTTAAATAGCCCTATATTTAAGTAAATTAATATACACCTATTGAGTTACATCCAATATAAAACTGAAAATAGAATATTTTTGTGAAAGTAAACTTTCCGTTTCGTGCAGTAAAAATTAATAAAATTAAAATGCCAGCACTTTCAAAAAATGCTATATCCCCCCCCTTCTCTAGTGCCTATTTTTGTGGTTAAAACGCCTTAGTAGTGATAATCTACACACGCTGAAATTATAAACAATACAACTGCTCAGCGTTTAATTATTATAAGGAATGTTTAAATGGATCCAGTCACACAAATTCTCGATATGGTTTTTACTGTTGAGGCTTTTTTACTTGTTTTTGTTATCGTGCTTTTAAAAAGTAGCGTTAAATTTGTACCACAAAATCGCGCTTGGTTAATCGAACGTTTTGGTAAGTACCAATCAACTAAAGAAGCTGGCCTTAACTTTATTATTCCATTTATTGATAGAATATCGGCTGATCGTAGCTTAAAAGAACAAGCTCAAGATGTACCATCGCAGTCAGCTATCACTAAAGATAACATCTCACTTATCGTTGATGGCGTACTGTACTTTAGAGTGCTAGACCCTTACAAAGCAACGTATGGCGTTGACGACTATACGTTTGCGGTTGTACAACTTTCGCAAACAACCATGCGTTCAGAATTAGGTAAAATGGAGCTTGATAAAACATTTGAAGAGCGTGATTTACTTAATACAAACATTGTTGCAGCTATAAATCAGGCATCTGAGCCTTGGGGTATTCAAGTACTTCGCTACGAAATTAAAGATATTGTGCCGCCTAACTCTATTATGGAAGCGATGGAAGCACAAATGAAAGCTGAGCGTGTTAAACGAGCTCAAATTTTAGAGTCAGAAGGTGATCGCCAAGCAAATATCAACGTTGCTGAAGGTAAAAAACAAGCACAAGTACTTGCTGCTGAAGCCAACAAAGCCGAGCAAATTTTACGCGCTGAAGGTGAAGCAACAGCTATTACTACGGTTGCAGAAGCACAAGCAAATGCACTTATTAAAATAGGTGAAGCCGCAGATACAGAGCAAGGCCAAAAAGCAATTCAGTTAGACTTAGCAACTAAAGCAATCGCTGCTAAAGAAGCCATTGCTCGTGAGTCATCAATTGTATTACTGCCAGACAACGCGACAGATGCAAGTTCAATGGTTGCCCAAGGTATGGCAATCATTAATAGCTTAAATAAAAAGCATCAGGGTTAATAACTAAATAAAGAGGTTTGTATGGATTTTATTACGCAAAATTTACCGCAAACACTTATGGTACTTGGTATTGTTGCTTTAATAATAGAAGTAGCAGTACTTGGCCTTTCTACATTTATTTTATTGTTTTTTGGATTATCGTTATTCCTTACCGGATTATTAATGAGTTTTGGTATTTTACCTGACTCATTAACCATAGCCCTTTGGAGTAACGCAGTTGTAACCGCAGGCTTGGCGGTTGTACTTTGGAAACCATTAAAACAAATGCAAAATCGCGTAGATAAAAAACAGGTAAATAGTGATTTTGCTGAACTTACTTTTGTACTTGCTAGCGATGTAACAGAACAAGGTTTAACTACACATCAATACTCAGGTATTAGCTGGAAACTCAAAAGTGAGCAACCAATTAGCGCCGGTACTGAAGTCTTAGTAACCAAAAAAGAAGTGGGTGTTATGTGGGTTAAGCCTAAAAGCTAATCATCACTTTAAAACAAGCACTGTGTATAATAAATTACAGTAAAACGGGCGGCTCAAACTGCCCGTTTTTTATGCCTGAGATTTGAAATACAGCGCCTTGCTCACTAACAGTATTATTAACCGCCTCATCAAACGCCGATGTCACAAGTAACAACTCAGCATTTTTACCACCGAATGCAGCGCATGTCGGTTTTATTGCACAAAGCTTTATCGTTTTAATTAACGCACCGTCTGGGGATAAACACATAACACACCCCATTCCCCACACAGCTAGCCACAAATTGCCTAATTTGTCGGTTACGCAGCCATCGGGGTCAACATCCATATTATTAAATTGATAAAAAACACGTGGCTCAGCGCAAGGTTCGCCAGTTTGCTCATCCAAATCTAATACATAAATACAGCTCGTTAAAGAGTCGCAGTAATAACCGCGTAAACGTGGCTTATCAAAGCACAACCCATTTGGGATACTCAAGCCATTTACAACGGCTTTAAGCTGGCGTTTATAATAACGGTATATTTTACCATCCCCTTTTTTAGCATTTACATCCATTGTACTTAACCAAAAGCCACCCCATGGATCAGCACGGCCGTCGTTTGAACGCCTATTTAGCTGTGTATTTTCAATATTAAGAATAAGATGTCGAGTAGTTGAATTAATATGATATTTATATAAGCCAGTACTTGTACAGAGCAGCAAGTGCTGCTCATCAATCCAAGCGATTGCACTGAGCGTATCGGGCATATTAACTGTTTTTAGTTGGCTTTCACTGTGTATGTTTTTGCTTAAAAGTAATTTTTTATTTATGTCGACCCAAAAAAAAGTATTCAGCACAGGATGCCAAAGTGGACTTTCTGCAAGCTGATACTGTGTGCTTTCAAAAATGGTTACGCTAGGATCAAACATAAGTAATTATTCTTTATTATTAACAAAGCCTTGTAATATTAAACCTTACCAGAAAACAGTGAATTTCGCGATGTGTACCAGGCTTTAATTTATCAACACCATTAGTAATTTTTAGACTGAGTTGATAACATCAAATTTCATAAAAGGATTGACCATGAACAACAATAATAAAAATACACTCGTCGTTGAAGGCGGTGCAATGCGCGGTATATTTGCCGCAGGTGTACTTGATGAGTTTTTAAAACAACAATACCAACCGTTTGAACGCTATTTTGGTGTTTCAGCCGGGGCAACGAATATAGCCGCATTTTTATGCAAACAACCAATGCGAAATTATAAAGTGATTACTGACTATTCATGCCGTCCTGAATTTATTAATTTAGCGCGCTTTATTAAAGGTGGTCATTTATTTGATTTAGATTGGTTATGGCAAGAAACAATTCGCGAAATACGCCTTCATACAGAGGTATTCGAACAAACTCCACACGAGTTTTATATTGTATCTACGGCAATCGAATCAGGCAAAGCACACTATTTAAAAGCCACCAGCGCCGATATGGTGCATCAATTAAAAGCATCATGCGCTATACCCATTGCATATCGTGACTACCCTATTATTAATGGCATAGCGATGACCGACGGCGGGGTTGCTGATTCAATTCCGGTAATAAAAGCTTACGAAATGGGCGCACGTGAAATCACCGTTATTTTGTCTCAATGTTTGGGCTATCGTAAAAAACCAAGTAAAGCACCTTGGCTTACTAAAAAAATGTATAAAGACTACCCCGCATTAATTCAAACTACATTAGGTAGATCTGATTTTTATAATAAGTCTATCGATTTTATTATGAATCCACCAAATGACTGCAAAATCAATATTATTGCACCACCTGCTAACTTTAAAGTTGGGCGTACCACTAAAAAGTTTGAAATACTTAATAGTGGTTACAACATGGGGATTGATGCTGCTAAGGCCTTTTTAGCTAAATAACTGCATTTTTTAACCTAATAATTGCGGTGCTTTACCCGCAATAACTGCAGTTAGTAAACCAGCTAACATGGCCCCGACAACGGTGCATATTGCACCGCCTAAAATACCGTAAATACTCATAAAACATATCAGCGCTAAACCAAATAACAGTGTACTTAAAAATGTTTTAGTCACTATTGTTAGTGTATTTTTTCGTATGTTGAGCATCATTAGTAGCAAACTCACCATTGCAATTGTAATTAGTAGCTCGTTCATGCGGTTTGTACCTCTGCTTGTAATTTTTGTGTGTTTTTTATTTTTAAGGCAGCAAAAATACACGCGATACCCACCACCATAAAGCTTATATCTACTACCGCAACAAACGTACTATTAAGGTTAATAACATTGCTCACGCCAAATATAATATTGAGCGGCAGCACCAACGCAAGCGAAGCGCCGCATAGCAAAAGAGTCAGCTTAAAATAGTTTTTATAACCTACAGGCAATACACTTAAGAGTAACCATGCCAACCACGTATAAAAAAACACGGGTCCAAAAAAGCTATTTTGCGCCACACCAATAACGGTATAATTAAGTACAACTTGTAAAGGAAATAACACAAAGCTTGCTAATACCAAACCTCCACAACTGCCAATAATAAAACGATTCCATCGTGCATATGCCTGCATACTCAGCGACGGGCTACTGCCACGTGTACGCTTTGCCAGCCACATCATCATCCCTGAAATAGGTAAAAGCGCGGTACTTAAGCCAAGCAATACCCAAAGTAATTTTACAAACACCCCTGCAAAGTTCCCAAAGTGCAGCGGAAACATCAACTCAATTACTTGTATTGATACACCCGAAATATCACCAAAACTACTCATCGACTGCACAAACTCACCATTACCACGATAATGCAGTAACTGAGAAGCAACAGCCTCGCCACCTAACAAACGCAAATACACCTGCGCATTCGCATCGTTATGCGCCATTATTGTGACATCCCTAATTACTGCTTCAGGGTAACGGCTATGGGCATTCTCTAAAATAGTGTCTATTTTTGTAGGTTGCTTAATGTGGCTAACTACCGGCTCAGGAATGGCGGTAAACGTTTCTATTAACTTATCTTGATCGCCACCAAAGCTCACAAACGCAGCTGCTGGTAGTAAAATAATGGTCGCGAGCCCTAAAAATGATCCTGTAAAACCAATCACAATATTAAATACGCTGCCCCAAATACCTATAACCTTGTGAGCATCACTGACTGCAATATCTAACCCTTTATTTCGTCTAAACGTAAAAAGCTCTTTTATCAATTTACGATGAATAAACAAACCTGTAACCGCACTTACTAAAAGCGTTAGGCCTAAAAACCCAGTGAGTATTAACCCAATTGGTCGCCCTAAATGCAAGTCTGCATGAAACTCGCCTATATAAGTTGGCGCATCCGTTTTTTTATTAGCGTAAAATTCTTTACTAGGCCCATAGTAAGTATTTTCCAGCGCCAATGTATTGGGATGAAATTGAAATACTCTGGCCACCTCTTGGTCGTAATTTTCATCACCATGGTGAGATTCAAATACCAACGTTAATAAATGAAAGTTATGTCCACTTGGCAAAAACACATGAATGTTTTCGCCAAATTCACTAGGTACTTGTTTATGGTATTCATTTACTAGTCGATTAATTTGCGCGCTGGCAACGTGTTGGCTAGATTGTAGCTCTGGATTTGCCCATATTTTTAACTCAGGTCGCGACAGCACTGCTAATGCCCCACTAAATGCAACAATAAATAGCAGTACCGCAGTAATAATTCCTACCCAGCTATGTAATAAAAATAGCTTTTTTAAAGTGATCGACTTCATCCCTGCCCCTGCGTTAACGCCCAAAAACTCAATAAACCATGTGATACACACAGTACAATCATCACAACAAAAGGTTGCCATACCTTTTGCGCCAAATACGCATAAATAAACAACGCAGTCCAAATAACAGGAAAAAGTAAAATAGGCAGTAATATTTGTTCATTCATTTGAAACGGTAAGTAGGTTGTCATACCCGGAATTATTATTACCGCAGTAATTAGTGCTAATACACACGCAATTAAGTGTCTTCGCCGTGTGGCTGTAAACGTTTTTTTATTATCCATTCTTCGCTCATTAAATTTGCCTAAACATATACAAAACCGCACATGCAAATGATAACAATTGCCATTATATTGTGCATTTATTACTTAATGCAATTTATTAAACAAATTAAGCCGCTTTTATACTAAAAACACGGTTGGTTTTTCTTATTAGCTTTTATGCTATGCAGTGCAATTTAGGTACGCAGTAATGCCCCTTTTCAGTGAAGCCGAGTTTGATTTTTCGTTTTCTCTTGGCTTACCTGTATTAGCTACTCCCTCAGGCTACGAGTTGCTTAAACATTAGATGGCGTAACAGCCCTTTTAAAGCCTTTTATAGTCACTTATTTTTCTATTAAACTATTCATACGGTTTCTAGAAAATTTCACTTTTGTTAGTTTTGTCTTTACCGAATCGTATTTGGTGGTATTTTATTAACTAACCTGAATTCTGGTTAAGAGATTTAAAAACACTATAAATAATAACGATATTTAAGTCTATTTCTCTCTAGCTAGAAATTTTTGGTGAAAACAAGGCGAATTTACGCGTCAATAGCTGGTCTATTGCAAGGAAATTCAACGCAATTAGCGCTAAAAATAGCTGCTTGAGATAGATTTATTATCCAGAACTCAGGTTAGCTATAACCTACACATAAGAGAACATTATGAGCGAAAAAATAAACGAAGAAGCACTCCACGCACTTAAAATAGCCTTTACTTACATGCCTAAAGCGATTGAAGTGACAAAGTATGAATATGGCGAGCGCTACCAAAGTGTGCTTGATCACATTGAAGCTGTACGTGAAACACTGCTTATTAACGATGTTGATCCTGAAGAAGTAGGCGGCGATATCAACCCTGAGTACACACCCAATTCAACTTATTAATATAATGATTTGATAATTAAAAGATTTATAAATAATCTTTTGTGCTCAAATTCAGTAAGAAATGTTGAACAAGTACTACAAATAAAAGCTGAATAACGCTATCTTTAGTTAAGCTGCTTTACTAGCTAGTTCCATATCAAGATATTAATTAGATTCTAAAAAATTAAGGGATGTTTTCTATTGAATTTTCTTAGACGTTTTCACGATATAGTATCGGATCAAGACCTTAATTTTGACGATAAAACCCACCAGCTTTTAGAGTTCGGACTCGAGGTTTTTAACCTCGATTTAGCAATCATTAGCCGTGTTGAAAATAACTGTTATTCAGTGTTACATGCCATAACCCCTAATAACGAATTAAAAATAGGCACTCAATTTGATCTGGATGGCACCTACTGCGTACACACACTTGAGGCAGGTTCCGCACTTGCATTTCATAAAGTATCACAGAGCATAATTGCAGATCACCCATGCTATATTAATTTTCAGTTAGAATCGTACATTGGTGCACCTATAAAAGTAGGTAACAATGTATACGGTACTGTTAACTTCTCTTCTGCAACTGAATCACCAGTATTTTCAGACGACGCCTACGACTACATTGAGTTGTTTGCACAATGGTTAGGGGCTGAATTTGCTCGCAGCATCACAAGAGAAGAACTCACTAAAAACAGTAATAGTTTATTGAAACTAGAAAGTGTAGCTAATATAGGCACGTGGGAAGTAGACTTAACTAATAATAATATTTATTGGAGTCAACAAACTAAACGCATCCATCAAGTTGACGAAAATTATCAACCAAAAATAGACTCTGCGCTTGAATTTTATAAAGAAGGTCAAAGCAGAGATAGTATAACAAAAGCAGTCGAACTCGCCGTACAATCAGGTGAAAAGTGGCATTTAGAACTGGAGATAATCACAGCTAAAAAGCAACATATTTGGGTGTCAACTTTTGGCGAAGCTGAGTTTGATGACGGTATTTGCGTAAGACTTTTTGGCACATTTCAAGATGTGACAGAGTCAGTTACCCTCAGAGAAGAACTTAAAAATAAAAAGGCCGAAGCGGAACGATTACTTGACGATAGAAGCATGTTACTTGCAAAAATAAGTCATGAACTAAGAACACCGCTCAACGGTATAACAGGCATGCTAACCACATTAATAGATGAACAAAACGAAGAGAAACGGTCTGAAAAAATAAAAGTTGCATTACGCAGTGCCGACATTCTTCTGAGCATAATCAATGAAGTACTCGATTTTTCTAAAATCAATCATGGTGAATTGAAACTCGAACCAACCGATTTCTTACTTAAAACAATTTTTACTGATCTTACTTCCTTGTACACCCCATTGTTTACAAATACTAATGTGGACTTAAAAGTTAGCAACAATATACCCGACCATTGCTGGGCTTATTCAGACAATACAAGATTAAGTCAAATAGTCTCTAACCTATTAAGTAATGCTTTAAAATTCACCGAGCAAGGGTCGGTAAAATTGCAAACATCAATAACTAAAGCGAGTAATCAATTCACTTTAAATATTGAAGTGCATGACACAGGCAGAGGCATGACAAGTGGGTTTTTAAAGTCATTATTTTCGCCTTTCACTCAAGAAGTCGACGCCAAAAACAGCAAAGGTGGAACAGGACTTGGCTTAGCAATAGTTAAAGAACTTGTAGAATATATGGGCGGTACAATAAAAGTAGAGAGTGAGATAAATAAAGGCACACATTTTTTACTGAGTATTCCAATTAAACCGGGCAAAGAACAAATACATCACTCAAGTAACATATCGCAAGTTAATCTTTATGCTTGCAAGCTTTCTGTTTTAGTTGTTGATGATAACGATATAAATAGATTAGTACTTGATGCATCATTAAATAAGTTTAGTGTGAGGCCCGACTTTGCAGTTGATGGGCAAGACGCCATATTAAAGTGTCAGCAAAAACACTACGATCTTATTTTTATGGATTGTATTATGCCTATACTCGATGGCTTTGAGGCAACAAAACAACTGCGTTCAAAAAACATTTGCAGGCATGACTCAACTTATATTGTTGCCTTAACAGCTAATACATCAGCGCAAGATAAGCTAACATGCAAACAAGCTGGTATGGATATGTTTATCTCAAAACCATTTAAAATGCACTCATTAGAAATTGCGATTGCATCGGCTGCTGAGCGGCTGAAACTCAAACATTAATAAGAAAATATAATTGTATAAAGAATTCAACAATGAAAAATATGTTTAGAACCGTACTGTTCGCTATATTAGCTGTAGTGCTATTCAAAGGTTTTTCAACTCAACAATGGCAGGCATTAATTATTGTCATTGTGGGGATCAGTATTTTACTACTCTCAACTTTTGTTACAAAGGCTAAATCTACTACAGGCTCGTCAATTTATGTAAGCGGTGGCACGTCTCATACGGATAGCAATTGTGGTGGCTGCGATTAAATCGCATGTTAATTTTTAAGTATAAAAAAGCCGCCTTTGGAGAAGGGCGGCTTGGGTGAACAAACAGCTAAGGGTGAACGCTGTTATATCAAGAGAGATTTCTGGTTAACTATGCAGCGCTTTGATCTTGCTCGGTTTCATCGCTGTGGCGAATTAAATAATCAAATGCACCTAAACTTGCTGTTGCACCGCTGCCCATTGCAATAATAATTTGTTTAAACGGAGTATTGGTTGCATCCCCCGCGCCATAAATGCCTGGTAATGACGTTGCGCCTTTAGCATCAATCAGTATTTCACCAAATTTACTTAATTCAAGGTCGCTGTCTTTTAACCACTCGGTATTTGGTATTAAGCCTATTTGTACAAATATACCGGCAAGTTCAAGCTCTTTGCTCTCCCCTGTCACTCTATCTGTGTACATTAAGCCAGTTACTTTTTTACCATCACCAAGTACTTCGGTTGTTTGTGCACTTTTGATAATAGTAATATTTGCCATACTTTTAGCTTTACGAATAAGCACTTCATCAGCTCGTAATGTGTCTGCAAATTCAAGTACCGTAACGCTTTGCACAATATTGGCTAAATCGATTGCCGCTTCTATACCTGAATTACCACCGCCAATCACAGCAACAGGTTTGCCTTTAAACAAAGGGCCGTCGCAATGCGGGCAATATGCCACACCGTGGCCGCGATATTCTTGCTCACCTGGTACGTTCATTTCGCGCCAGCGTGCGCCAGTAGCAAGTACGAGCGATTTAGCTTTAAGTATTGCGCCATTTTCTAGTGTAATTTCGTAACCATTGTTATAACCAAGTGCCGCAGCACGCTGATTGTGCATTACATCTACATCGTATTCTTTAACGTGCTCTTCAAGCTGAGCAACTAATTTTGGCCCTTCAGTCGCCTTAATCGAAATAAAGTTTTCTATTGCTAATGTATCGGCAACTTGTCCACCAAATCTATCAGCCACAATGCCTGTATTTAACCCTTTTCGCGCTGAGTAAATCGCAGCCGATGCACCCGCAGGCCCGCCACCAACTACAAGTACATCAAACTCGTCTTTTTCGCTTAGCGCTGCGGCTTGTTTAGCAGCCCCTTTGCTATCTACTTTATTGAGTATGTCGGTAAGGCTTAGTGCACCTTGGCTAAATGGTTCGCCATTTAAATATACAGCCGGTACAGCTAAAATATTTCGCTCTTCTACTTCATCTTGAAATAATGCGCCATCAATCATGGTGGCTTTAATATTACTGTTTGTCGCAGCCATAGTGTTAAGTGCTTGCACGACTTGCGGGCACGTTTGGCAACTTAGACTTATGTATACTTCAAAGTTTAGCTCTTGAGTGAGCGATTGTATTTGCTCAATGTCTTCGCTTTTAGCTTTACTTGCGTGTCCGCCAGTATGCAAAAGTGCTAACACTAAACTTGTGAATTCGTGACCCATAGGTACGCCTGCAAACGTAATATGAGTGTTTTTAATAGGTGAATGTACAACCATTGATGGGCGACGAGAGCTTGTATCAGGATTGTTTATTACCGTAAATTTATCGCTTAGTGAGGCTAAATCGTTTGCTAAGCTTTCTACTTCTGCTGATTTTTTGCTGTCATCCAAGGCAATAAGCAGCTCAACAGGTTGAGTAAGCGATTCGAAATGGCTTTTTAATTGATTTTTTATGTTGTTATCTAACATGACTTAACCCTTTTAGGAAAATTTAAACAGCAGGCCTCCCATGCCAAATAATGCATGTGCTTAAACAAATATATTGATATAGGAGGCATCAACAAGCGTACGTTTGTTGATTTAAGGGCAGTAACCTGCCCTTACTTGATTGGAAAATCAGGTACTTAGATTTTACCAACTAGGTCTAGTGAAGGTGCAAGTGTGTCTTCACCTGGCTGCCAAGATGCAGGGCAAACTTCACCGTCGTGAGTTGCAATGTATTGTGCAGCTTGTACTTTACGAACAAGTTCTTTAGCGCTACGGCCAATACCTAAATCGTGAGTTTCAATTACTTTTATTTCGCCTTCTGGGTTCATTACAAATGTACCGCGAAGTGCTAAGCCTTCTTCTTCAATCATTACACCAAAGCTGCGTGTAATACGTCCTGTTGGGTCGCCAATCATTGGGTAAGTAATTTTACCAATTGTGTCTGACGTGTCGTGCCATGCTTTATGAGTAAAATGAGTGTCAGTAGATACTGAGTAAACCTCTACGCCCATTTCTTGAAGTTGTGCATAGTAGTCTGCAACATCACCAAGTTCAGTAGGACATACAAATGTAAAATCAGCTGGGTAAAAGAAGAAGATTGACCATTTACCTAGAACATCTTTTTCAGACAATTCTACAAAGTCACCGTTGTGGTAAGCGGTTGCATTGAATGGTTGTAATTTAGTATTTATTAATGAAGTGCTCATGGTATTTCCTCAACTAGGTTTAATGTATTTAAAAAGTAATCAACGCTTCGTTTAAAACGACCTTCTGCGTTGGCTTGATTAATACAATAAGGGTAATGGATAATTAAATAAAATTGATTGTTTAGATTAAACCAATCGATTTTTAAGATTGAACTAGATTGTGTCTTTTTCCGTAAAGGTAAACGGGCTCTAATTTTTGGACCAGAATACTGTTACAATACCCGCGCTTTTAATTATATAAACACAGGGCATACTGTTATGGAAAAGTTTATCAATCACATTCAATTAGGCTACTTAGGCTTAATACCATTTTTAGGCTGCGTGGGTTGGCCGCTTGTGTTTGGTAGTAACAGTATTAACTTAGAATTTTTCACTTTTTATAGCATTGCTATATTAGCATTTATGACAGGTAACCTATGGCGAGCGGGTGAGCAAAGCTATAGCGATGCAGTAAAAGCCGTACTACCGGTTATTCCTGTGCCATTTTTAGCCTTTGTACCTGTTGAGTGGGCATTGGGTTGGTTAGCTATAAGTTTTTGGCTTGTGCTACTTTTTGAAAAAGCGACTGCGCAATGGCAAACCTACCACAAGGATTACCAAAAAATGCGTGTTGTACTTACCTCTGTTGTGTTTGTTTGTCACATTCTGACTATTGGTATGAGTATTTACCCTAAATAGCAGCTGTAAACTTAAATATTGTTCGGTAATAAGGTAATATCCGCGCACTGCTATTTGAGGACACACTATGATTGACCAACTACGCCAACAACTCGATGAACTAGGCGAAAACTACGTAGAGAAAAACGCTGCATTTAAAATCAAAGTGATCCCTTTTTTTTGTGCTATTCGCATTAAAAAAGATCATAAAAGTGAAGGTCGTTTAAGCTTTTATTCAAGTCAATTACTCGAAATATTTTTAGTCGTCTTATTTTTGCTATTCGGTTTAACACTTTACGATACAGATGCAGGATTTACTCATGGTCCTATTCATATTGCCTTTGCTGTTTTAATTACTTTTAATCTTATTATTAAACAAATCGCAATAGAAGGGTTAAAAACCAGACTTGCGTTTCATCGTTTACTAGCAAAAGACTCACAAACAAATAGCGATATAAATAATACTGCTACAAACATAAACGCTAAATAAAATATGTACTTAAATCCTCAATGGCGAATACTCACCGTAGGCGATGGCGATTTATCATTTTCGAATGCTATTTACACTCACCTATCGCCAAAAGCTTTAGTTGCATCTACTTTCGATGACCAGACCACAATTGAGCAAAAGTACCAGCACAATGCACTTAGCAATTTAAAAGCGCACAACGTTGAAGTACTCAATGGTTTTGACGTAACAAACCCTGCGTGTTGGCAAGCTCTAAGTAAAAGCAAGCACAGCTTTGATGTGGTTATTTTTCAGTTTCCACTCATACCTGCGTTTGTTGGCCGTGAAGCGTTTGAAAACAACACGCGCCAAACCAGCATGAATGTACTTAACCGCGCTTTACTGCACCAGTTTATTAAATACGCTAACGAATATGCGCTTGATAAAAATGGTCCAATGCTGTGCTACATCACCTCAAAGGATGTAAAACCCTATCGCGAATGGAATATAGAAGGCAGTTTAAATACTCATCTAAACATTGAGTATTGTGGGCAAATGCCTTTTGATATTAGCCGCTTTGAAGGTTATAAAATTCGTAATGTTGACCGCGATAAACACGTCAAAGACACCAGCGGTATAACTTACGTTTTCAGCCCAAAAAGTATCGATAAAAATACTAGCGAATTAAGCTCACGTCTTACAAAGCCTACATACTTAACACCAAACCATTGCCCGCTTTGTCGCGTTGGCCCCTATATGGCAAATGAAGATGAAACTAAGCACATAAATGCTAAAAAACATAAGCAAATGCTGCACCTTGAAAGCGATTGGCAACAATGGCTAAATGACTTTTATAGCTCGTTAATCTCTAAGTGATGATTTAATTAAATCAGCCGCTTTTTCTGCAATAGCAATAACGGGTGCATTAGTATTACCAGTAATAATGCTAGGCATAATAGACGCATCAACCACGCGTAAATTACTCATCCCATGAACCCTTAAGCTTGTATCTACCACAGCCATTGAGTCTTGTCCCATTTTACATGTACCAACTGGGTGATATTCGGTATCTGCTGTTTGACGAATGAATGCAATAAGTTGCTCATCGTTATTTATATCAAGCGGATACACCATTTTTCCGCGTATGCTATCAAAGGCTTTGCTTTGCATAATAGCGAGTGTTTTTTTAAGGCCTGCAAGCATTGCTGCTAAGTCATCTGGATGGCTTAAGTAATTAGGGTCGATAAGCGGTGCACTACGCGGATTGTTATCAGCTAACGTAATCGTGCCTCGGCTTTTAGGGCGCATAATACTGCTGTGAATACTGTAACCATGCCCAGTGTGTAATTTACGACTATGATCGTCCACCAGCCCAATAACAAATTCTAATTGCACATCTGGCGCTGGCGAGTCTTCAAATAATTTAATAAACGCATGCGACTCTGCAAAATTACTGGTTAAACGCCCTTGTCGTTTGCAAAACCAATCTACACAACCTTTTAAAATATGTCCTATACCTAACGGGCTCATCCCAAACGTGCCTTTATTGTATTTGGCTTTAAATAATGGCACCACGGTTAAATGATCTTGTAAATTATTACCGACTCCCTCAAGCGGCACAGCAACGTCAATATTATGCGCTTTTAAGTGATTTTTTGGCCCAATGCCTGAAAGCATCAATATTTGCGGAGAGTTAATAGCACCTGCGCTTAATATTACTTCTTTACGTGCGAGCAAATTAATAACCTGATTATTGCGCTCTATTTGCACGCCTTTCGCTGTGTTATTTTTTATATTTATTTTATTAACATGGCTATTGGTTAATACAGTTAAATTTGGGCGGTTTAAATACGGTGTTAAATATGCCTTTGCTGCACTACAACGCTCGCCATTGTGCTGCGTTACTTGCGATAAACGTGCACCGCTTTGTTCTTCGCCATTTATATCGGTACTTAAATTAACGCCCTGCTCAGCACAGGCATTTAAAAAGTATTGATTGACATGGCTTGGGCTATTTAGCTCTTGTATATGCAGTGGGCCTTTTGTACCGTGAAGATCATTATTTATAAACGTTTTATTATTTTCAGCTTTAATAAAATATGGGAGTAAACTCTCAAAATCCCAACCAGTATTGCCACTAGCCGCCCATTGGTCGTAATCGTATTTATTACCTCGAATATAAACCATTGCATTAGTCGAGCTTGACCCACCCAATACTTTGCCTCTAGGTACAAACCCGCAACGATTATTCAGCGCTTTTTGCACTACTGTATTGTAATGCCAACTATTAATACCATAAGGCACACTCGCCGCAATTCCCGCTGGCATTTGAACAAATGCGCTGTTATCACTTTTTCCTGCTTCAATTAAGCAAACGCTTACATTTTTATCCTCTGACAAGCGCGATGCAATAACGCAACCGCCACTGCCAGCTCCAATAACAATGTAGTCAAATGCGGTGTTGTTCATGGTGTACCTTAATTAAAATTTAAACGGCTTTAATGGCAATAGTGCATAGAAAAACTCAGCAAAACTTGATATTTTTAGACACCGTTTATTTGAGGTTAACTATGAGCAGCCTAATTAGAGCTACGTCACTACAAGGTATAGATACCCTAATTAGAGAGTTTGGCGGCGATCCGTATATGATCATGCGAAGTAATAATATTAATATTGACTTTGAATGCCTGGAAAACCAATATCTGCCTTATCGTGCCTACGCCGAGGTATTAGAGTACTGCGCGTGTAAATTTAATTGCCTCAGCTTTGGCCTTCAGCTTGCAAGCAGGCAAAATTTTGATATTTTAGGACACGTTGCAATAGCAGCCAAAAGCGGCACTAACTTAGGTGATGCGCTCAATTGGGTTGTTAAATACTTGCATTTACATAGCCCTGCACTGAGTTTAACGTCGCACCCTTTAGAGGATGAAAAAAGCTTATTTCTCTCATTCGAAATTAACCTTAAACCCTTACCTAACATTAGCCAAGCAATTGAGCTTACCATTGGTTTAGCACTCGCTATTATAAAAAAGCTGAGCAATAACCGCTGTAAACCAATGAATGTATTTTTGCCACAAAGATTAAGTGCTAACGCTCGCGCTTATAACGCTTATTTTGGCTGTGACGTTATAGAACACCGTAATAGCGCCGGCATTGTAATAGTGAAAAGCGACTTGGCACTTAAGCTTGAACAATCAGAGCTAAATAAGGTACAAGCTGCGCTGAGTTTTTTAGCCAAAAATGCAGAGCACACGCAATCCTTACCCAACCAAGTCAGTGCGTTAATAAGGCCAATGTTGCCTATTTATCAATGCAGTAACCAAACTATTTCTGCTGCGCTGGGTATGCACCCTCGCACCCTACACCGAGAACTTGCAAAACATAATACGAGCTTTGTAAAACTAAAAGATGCCACTCGCCGCGCTTTAGCTGCTCATTACTTAGCGCAGAACCAATATACAATATCAACCATATCTGAGCTTTTAGGGTATCAGGAGCAAGCAACATTATGTGCTAATGTTAAACGCTGGTTTGGGTGTTCTCCTCGTACATACAGGGCTAAAAAAGTGATAGACTAAGCGCTCTTATATTTTCTAAGGAGCGGGTATGAACTTTGTTATTGTTGGCACCAATTTTATTAGCGACACATTGTTAGCCGCTGCAAATACGTTAAACGATTTTAATTTGTACGCAGTGTGCTCGCGTGCAGTATCAAGCGGCGAAGCGTTTTTAGCCAAACACCCACAAAATGCACAAGCTAAAATTTTCACCTCAATCGAGCAAGTTTGCCAAGATCACAATGTCGATGCTGTCTACATAGCCGCCCCTAACAGCTTACACAAACAATATGCCGTTATGTGCCTAGAAGCGGGTAAACATGTCCTTGGCGAAAAACCATCAGCAGCCAATTCTAAAGAGCTTGCAAGCATTATAGCTACAGCAAAAAAGCATCAGCGCCTTTACATGGAAGCCATGATGACCACTCACTTGCCTAACTTTGCACGGCTGCAACAGGCAATGGTAAAAATTGGCACACCACGTAAATACATTGGGCAATATAGTCAATATTCATCTCGCTACGATAAGTACAAAAATGGCGAACGGCCAAATACATTTTTACCTGAGTTTGCTAATGGTGCACTGGTTGACTTAGGTATCTATCCGCTTTATTTACTCATTGCACTTTGGGGCGCACCAAAAAGCGTGAGTGCCAGTGGCGTATTGCTTGATACAGGTGTAGATGGTGCGGGCGATGTATTACTAAATTACGCAGATAAACAAGCTGTTATTAGTTACTCCAAAATATCGCAAGGCGACAACATAACCGAAATACAAGGCGAACTTGGCCGTATTCGTATCGAAGCCGTATCACAACTTAAAAAAATAGAGTTTATTGCTAACAATGGAGAGCGTGAGTTAATGTCTATCGCATTTGACGAGCACTTTATGAAATTTGAAGTTGAGCATTTTATGCAAATGGTTAGTCAAAAAAAGTTACAATCGGACATTAACACACATCAATTAGCACGTAATGTGATGGCAGTACTTGACGAGGCCCGTAAACAATTAGGGGTTATTTACCCAAACGACACGGTATCCTAAAAATCTAAAAATAAATGTGGGCGTTAACCAACGACAATTAACGCCCACAGTAATTTATTTTGTAATATGACTTAGCTACCAATATTACCTAAGCCAGAGCGACCCCCTTCCATGGGCAATCAATTTGGCTTAAATTACTTTTTACAATTGTTGCTAATGGCACATGCACTTTCAATATGTAAATTATTTGTTTCAAAAAAGTACGATGCAAAACTATCACAGCAAAACCTACCAATCAAGATTACCAATTATTTATTTTAAATTAAATTGGTAATACATGTAAAAATTACCAATAATGTACTATGATTTTAGTTATAATATGACTTTGCAATTTTGACATAGTGGTTAACTTTACGGTAACCTTTGGTCTTAACATTTGGTCTACGCTTTAAGTTTTACAAGATCTAGCGCGTACAGTCCTTAAGGTATATAAAGGTAAAATATGGGAAATCGTCGCTTATTTTGGCGCATCGTTGATAAGGTTGAGTCTTTAATAAACCAAGGTGAATTTTCTGCTGGCATGCGTTTACCGCCAGAAAGAGAACTAGCAGAGATGTTCGACGTTAGCCGCCCTACAATTAGAGAAGCTATTATCGCATTAGAAGTGCGCGGTCGTGTTGAAGTAAAAACGGGTTCCGGTGTTTACGTAGTAGAAAGCCTCGACGCACCAATTAAATCCCAAGAAATCAGTGCTTTTGAACTAACTCAAGCCCGTGCACTCATCGAAGGTGAAATTGCAGCTTTAGCAGCGTTAAGTATTACAGAACAAGAACTTGAAAAACTAAACAAGACGCTTGAAGCCATGCAAGAAGGCTTATATGTTGAGCAAGCAGACAGAGAATTTCATGAAATAATAGCACGTGCAACGCGCAACAAAGCGCTTGAATTTGCCGTCGCTAATTTATGGGATTTACGCTTAACTAATGCACAAATTGTAACTGATTACAGTAGCGTATGTGCTAATAACAACGAATGCGTAATGAACGAACATACTGCTATTTATAATGCATTAAAGCAACATGATGCAAATGCTGCTCGTGCAGCAATGCATCAACATTTTAATCGACTCATTAACGCGTTATTTGATGCCGTTGAGTCGCGCGCTTTAGAAGAAGTGAAACGTAAAAATAGCGAAAAACGAGGCCTCTACTCTTTAGATGGCTTAGTAAAAAGCGCTCATTAATACAATGAAAAGCTAGCACTCGTCCTGATTGCTAGCTTTTTCTGCTCTTTAGTAATAAAAATATCACTTAAATTTAGAATAACCCTCCTTACTTTTGAACATAAAACCTTACGTATAAATATAAAAAAAGATACTATGCCTGCCATTCAACTGGTTGTAATACCAATCTGCTTGTACAGGAGCTATTTGACGATAATAAAATCACGCTAGAACTAGGCAAAATTTTTTGTATCTAGTTGTTCTAAATGAAAGATTTATGCAGATTGGTATAATTAAGGAGTATTATGCAAGCATCTTCAAAAAGTTATTTACTGGCTATCGTGTGTGTGCTGCTTGCCATGATGACCATTCAAACGGGCGCGTCGTTTGCAAAACAGCTTTTTCCGATTGTTGGCCCTGAAGGTACAACCGCCCTTAGGCTTGGTTTTTCTGCATTTATACTTTGCTTAGTGTTTAAACCTTGGAAACACTTACCCACGTCGGGTAATCGTATTCCTATAATTGTGTATGGTTTAAGTTTAGGCGGCATGAACATTTTGTTTTATTACGCCATTGAACGCATTCCACTAGGCATTGGTGTAGCGCTTGAATTTACAGGTCCGCTTGCTGTTGCCTTGTTTTCATCGCGCCGTAAACGTGACTTGTTTTGGGTTGCCTGTGCTATTACCGGTATTTTGCTTTTGCTTCCAGATATGAGCGGCCAAGACAGCCTTGACCCATTAGGTGTAGCCCTTGCGCTTGGTGCTGGTGCGTGTTGGGCAGGTTATATATTATTTGGTAAAAAAACAGGCACACAAAGCTCTGGTGGAGCCACTGTCGCATTGGGAATGACCGTTGCCGCTATAGTGCTAGTCCCTTACGGCGGCATTATGCAAAGCGCCGCGTTTACATGGGAAATTATCCCACTAGGTATTGGTATTGCTATTTTATCAAGCGCACTGCCTTACACACTTGAAATGGTTGCACTGCGTAACATGCCTTCACAAGGGTTTAGCGTAATGATGAGTTTAGAGCCTGCAATTGCCTCGCTCGCAGGGTTTATTATACTGGGTGAATTGCTTACTTTATGGCAGTGGCTCGCTATTTTACTTGTAATTATTGCATCTGTTGGTAGCTCTTTTTCAAACGCAAAAAAACAAACTACTTAATTAACTACCAAACTAACCTAAACAAGCTAAATAAAGTCACCACGCAACATGGTGACTTTATTGTGCTCTTTACAGTGATTTTTAACTCACAGCCTTACTTTGCTTTTTAGTTGTAACTAAATAGCCAATCAACGAAATAAGCGGCATGCCGGTAGCCACCAGTGCAATACCTGTCCATCCGCCCGCTTCATATAATGGGCTGGCAATAAGCGAGCCTACTGCGCCACCTACAAATATACTCGTCATATAAATAGCGTTTAAACGCGCACGGCTTTGTGGCTCTAGTGCGTACACTGCACGTTGCCCCAAAACCATATTGGCCTGCACAGCAAAATCAATAAATACACCGGTTAACGCCAATACTATAATGCCGTAAGGTAACTCAAATAAGCTTGGTAAAAAGCACAGTGCTGCAATAAGTTTGGCCAGTAACGATACCTGATGTGTATAGCCCTTATCAGCCAAACGCCCAACAATGGGGGCTGCAACAGCACCAGCAGCACCCACTAACGCAAACAATGCTATTTCTGATTGGGATAAACCATACTCACGGGCAAGCACAACCGGTACGCTCGTCCAAAATAAACTGAACGATGCAAACATTAACGCTTGAAAAAGTGAACGTTGGCGCAGCACTGGCTGGCTTATCATTAACTGCTTAAGCGATTTTAATAACTTAAAATACGTGGTTTTATGGGTAGGTTGCCTACTTGGAATAGCAAAATAAATTACGCCTGCAATAAACACCATGCACCCTGCTGCAAAGTAAAATACAGCGCGCCAACCAAAGTGATCGGCTATTAGGCTCGATACCGGTCTTGCTAGCAAAATACCTAACAACAAACCCGCCATAATATTGCCAAGAACTTGTCCGCGTTTTTCGTCAGACGATAAATGCGCAGCAAGCGGAATAAGCACCTGAACAGAAACCGAGCTTATACCTATCATCAAACACAAAATAAGCATTACATTGGGTGAATCAGCAAGTGCCGTACCCACTAAACTCAAAAACGACACAGTAAGAGTGACCAGCATGAGCTTTTTATTTTCAATTAAGTCAGCTAATGGCACTAAAAAAAATAACCCCAAAGCATAGCCTATTTGTGTAAGCGATACGATAAGGCTAGCACTGCGTGAACTTAATCCAACTTCTGGGGCAAGTAACTCAATAATAGGTTGAGCGTAGTAAATATTGGCAACAATAAGACCGCAACACAAAGCAATAATAGTAACGAGTGTATTGCTAAATGGTTGCGCTGAAACGCCTGTTTGGGTCATGTGTGTCTCTACTTTACAAAAATAATAAAACCCAACCAGCAAACGCGGGTTGGGTTATAACCTCGTAATTTACTTATTTTATTGGTGATGGCTGCCCATGTGGGCTTGAACGTAAATATTGTTTAGGTGCAGTTACTGTAGCGCCAAGCTCTGCAGCTGCATGCCACGGCCAGTGCGGGTTATATAAAATGCCACGCGCTAGTGCTACGCCATCGGCTTGCTGCTCACTAATAATATCTTCTGCTTGTTGCGCCTGTGTAATTAAACCCACCGCTATAACAGGCATTTTAACCGCTTCTTTTATGGCTGTTGCAAACGGTACCTGGAAATTAGGTTTAACTGGTATTTGTTGATCTGGGCTTAGGCCCGCCGTACTTACATGAATAAAGTCACAACCGAGTTCATCAAGCGCTTTACTAAGCACTATCGATTGCTCTAAATCCCAGCCGCCTTCAACCCAATCAGTTGCCGAAATACGCACACCTACCGCTTTATTACTGGGGAATACCGCTCTTACCGCTTTAAACACATCAAGCAATAAACGCATTCTGTTTTCTAGGCTACCACCATAGTTGTCATCGCGCTTGTTTGAAAGTGGCGACAAAAACTGGTGTAACAGGTAACCGTGCGCACCATGTAGCTCGATTAAATCAAGGCCGAGTTCATCGGCGCGTTTAGCTGCACTGACAAAATTTTTAATTAGTGAGTCAATGTCGTCTTGGCTCATTGCTTTTGGTACTGGGCTTTTATCGTCGTACGCAATTGCCGAAGGTGCGAGCGTTTGCCAGCCATTTACCTCATCAGGTGCAATGGCATCGCCACCGTCCCATGGTTTTTCAGTTGATGCTTTGCGCCCGGCATGCGCCAGCTGAATACCGATAGGCATAGGGCTGTATTGCCTTACTGCTTTTAGGCTTTTGTCTAGTGCTTGTTGAGTTTCGTTATTCCAAAGCCCTAAATCGCCATAGCTAATACGCCCTTCTGGGTTTACTGCTGTTGCCTCTAAAATAAGTAATCCTGCACCACTTAAACTCAATTGGCCTAAATGAATAGTATGCCAATCGCTAGCAGCGCCATTATTGGCTGAATACTGGCACATAGGGGCAATAATAATACGGTTATCTAGTGTTACTTGCCCAAGCGATAAAGGCGAGAATAGTTGGCTCATTGTTAATCCTTAAAAACACGCACAAAAAAGTGCGGACAAAATAAAAAAAGAGAATACGAAGCGGCAATCAAATACGCTCACTCAATAATTTAAACTGTCACTAATAATGGCGACTTAACATTCTTAATGGGGATTAAAATACACTTTAATAGTGCTGATAAAAACATAAGTAATGGCGTTATGAAATATCAATTTTAATGTAATAATTTGTTTAACGAGCACGTCATAACACCATTTTAAAAAATGAATGACTATTTACCTTTAAACAAGGGTGTGATTTTTAACCTAACTGTATCTAATAGCACTAAGCTATTGCTTATATTGCCTATTAGCTAAATAAAAACCCCACACATAAATCATATTTATTCTATAAAAGTGAATTAAAATTCAATTTAAATATTCCAAGCGACTTCACTCCCTGATAAACTGCTTAACTTAATTTACTAATGTAAAACTTTTGAACCGGGGATCACTTTTTATGTTTAAACCAAGCTTGTTAACCTTGGCTATTTCGAGCGCTGTTTCTAGCGTATTTTTATTGCCCAATGCCGCACTTGCTCAAGAAGAAGTTGCAGCTAAAAACAAATCACTCGAAGTAATCGAAGTTACAGCAACAAGGCGCAGCGGCTCTGTGCAAAATGCACCGTTAAATATTACAGCCCTAGACGCTGATATAATGAAAGATCAAAATATCAATGAGCTTGCGGATGTAGCGCGCTGGGTACCTGGTTTAACAATTACTGATCAAGGTGGCCGCTCAGGCTCGCCTATTATTGTTCGTGGTTTAAATACAAACTCGTCTGGCCCATCATCAGATGGCGGCACAGTATCTACTTACATTAACGAAATTCCGGTTTCGGTAGATATGCGCCTAGTAGATATTGAGCGTGTTGAAGTATTAATTGGGCCACAAGGCACCCTTTATGGTGCAGGCACATTAGGCGGTGCAATTCGCTACATGCTTAAACAGCCGGAGCTTGATTTTACATCGCTTGAAGTTTACGGCGACCTGTTTCAAACAAAAGAAAGTGGCTCTTTAGGTGGCGAAGGCGGTTTTATATTTAACCTTCCTATTATCGAAGATAAATTAGCAGTTCGCGCCAGCTTAAACGTATATGAAGACCCTGGTTTTATCGATTACGGCTACGTAGTGCGTGAATCTGGCGTATCACTACCCGATCCAGATTGGAGCGACAGCTCAGCAGTTAGTAACAACCTTAAAAATGTAAAAGACGCCAACGGCGAAACCACCACTACAGGTCGTATTTCTGTTCGCTTTAAACCAAATGAATCGTTTGAAGGTACGCTTAACTACTTTTATCAAAACCAAGACAGCGAAGGCCGCTCGATTGTTCATTACAACAGCCTTAATTCAAACAACGGTTTAAGCGACGTAATAGGTAAATACGAATCGGCTTATCGCTTTGAAGAACCTCGCGAGAAAAAAGATCAATTACTAAGCCTTGAACTAAAAGCCGACCTAGGTTTTGCAGAGCTCGTATCGGCAACCGGTATTTCGAGCTTTGATGCCGACGGTCAACGCGATCAAACAGACTTACTTATTCGCCTAGATTACGGCTATGAAGAATTTCCTTCGTTTTCAACGTTTACCCGTGAAATTGAAGAGCAAGACACGTTCACACAAGAAATTCGTTTAGTATCACAAAACGACAGTGACATTAACTGGATTGTAGGTGGCTTTTACAACAAAATTGAAAGCGATGCGTCTAGCCAAGAATACACGCCAGGCTTTGGCGACTTTGCAGTAGAAAATTTTGGCGCAGATCAATCTCGTCCAGACCAACTTGAATACTACTCAGTTGACCGCGTTGAAATAACAGAATCGGCTTTATTTGGTGAAATTGGCTACCAAGTTACCGAAAAACTCGATATTACCGTTGGTGCTCGTTTTTACAAATACGATGTAGAATCTGAGTCAGCGGTCGATTTTCCATTATTTAATACCTTATTCGGCGGCGCAGGCCCAGACGACGTAACACTTAACTTTGAACAAAATGAAGCAAGCGACAACGGCAGCCTATTTAAATTTAACGCCAAGTATCAATTTACTAATTCAGTAATGGGTTACGCAACAATAAGTGAAGGCTTCAGAATTGGTGGTTCAAATGGTTTAGCACCTTGTCCTGATCCACTACCAGCTAACCAAGCAGGTTGTGGTAACCCAAGTGAAATGCTTTACGATGCAGATACAACAACTAACTACGAGCTTGGTTTTAAAAGTACATGGTTAAGAAGCCGTTTACACTTTAACGCCGCATTATTTAATATAGATTGGGACGATGCACAAGTTGCCGGTGCAACCGAGGTAGGCCAACTACCGTACCTGTCTAATGCGGGTTCAGCCAATGCGAGAGGTATAGAGATATCGTCGCGTGCAATTTTATCTGACTCATTCTCTGTGTATTCTACATATGCATACACAAAAGCAGAGTTAACATCTGACGCACCGTTCTTATTTAATTCAGACGGCACAGATGGCGCAGAAGATGGCGACCGTTTACCTGGCTCGTCTGAGCACCAGTTTTCAATGGGTGTAAACTATCAAACTGATGTGTTTAACGACAAAACGCTTGATATTAACTACGGTATTACAGCACAAAGCGATGTGATTTCTCGTGTTGGTTTACGCGACAATGGTGAAACTTTACCAGGTTATAGCTTAAGCAACATATCGGCTAAACTAACCGCCGATGAGTGGTCTGCTACTGTGTACGTAGACAACGTATTTAATAAATACGCCGTTACGTCTGTTCGCCGTTCAAACGCTGATATTACCTCAGCAAATAGAACTGATATACAACGTAACTATGGTTACTTTATCAACCGTCCATTAACGGTCGGTATTAAATTTAATTATAAGTTTGAAATATAATTAACCGTTAAGTTTAAGTACAATCAAAAGGCTCAAATTTATTTGAGCCTTTTTTCTTTATTAACGCGTAACCAAACAATACAAATTAAAAAATGCAGCCAAATTTAAAACAACTCCATCAAAGCGCCATTAAATATTTAAACGAAGGCAAAGTACAACTTGCCCACAAAAACTTAGTAGAACTGGTTTCGCATAAACCTGACTTTGCCGACGGCTATTTTTTACTGGCAATGGTTAACTTGCAGGTAGGGCAAATTTATAAAGCCATAAAGCTAATCGAAAAGCCTTGACGCTGGGTTCAAGTATTGAATATACCGCACAACTGGCAAAATGTTATGCGCTTACAGGTGACTTAAAAAAAGCAAAAAATGTAGCGCTGTCGGTGCCTATTGCACAAATAAAAAAAGCACTCGACGCCGATACCTTAGGCGTTGCACTTACGCAAGCAGGCCTTCACGAACATGCACTCAATTATTTTGACTGCGCACTTACTTTAGCCAATGCCAAACAACAACCACAGCCCCAGTTTTATTATAACTTTGCCGTTAGCGCCAAGTTTTTAGGCTTATTTGAAAAAGCACACACCGCGTTTGAACATGCTATTGCACTCAATCCGCTTCATCATCAAAGCCACTTTGCACTCAGTGATTTAACTAAAGCGACAAAGCAAAAAAATAATATTACAAGGTTAAAACAAGTATTTGAGCAGGTTTCACACCCTGATGCTAAATTACACATAGGTCATGCACTGGCAAAAGAATACCAAGACATTGGGGCATTTTCTGACGCCTTTGCCGCGTTAAAACAAGGTAAAGCAGCAAAGCATGCGCTTACCCCGTTTGATAACGCATCGTCAAACGCGTTGTTCGAACATATAAAACAACTCAGTGCTGAACACAAAAACCAACAAGTAAACGGCAACCCCACCGCTGAGCCTATTTTTGTATTAGGTATGCCCCGCTCTGGTACCACGTTAGTTGAAAGAATATTATCGAGCCACAGTGATGTGCAGTCAGCCGGTGAATTACAAGACTTCGGCCTAAGCGTAAAAAGATTAAGCAACACACCCACACCTAACGTGCTCGACATACAAACATTAACTAAAGCGTATGAGCTTGATTTTAATGAGCTTGGCTCAACGTATTTGAACGCCACCCGCGTAACTACTGGCAGCCATAAACATTTTATAGATAAACTTCCATTTAACTTTTTTTATATAGACTTAATCACTAAAGCACTGCCAAACGCTAAAATTATTTGTATGCTGCGCGATCCAATGGACACCTGTATTGGTAACTACCGCCAGCTATTTACTATTAATAACCCATACTACGCGTATTCACTCGATTTACTCGACACCGCTAAATTTTATAGCCGCTTTTACTCACTCATGCAGCACTTCAGCACCGTGCACAGCAGTATCAAAATTGTAAAATACGAAGAACTAGTCGCACAGCCCGAACAGCAAATAAAAGAGTTAGTCAGCTTTTGTGATTTAGAGTGGCAAGAACAGTGTATAGACTTTCACTTAAACACCGCACCGGTGTCTACTGCCAGTAAAATGCAGGTACGCCAACCACTTAACAACAAAGCAATTGGTCGTTGGAAGGCATTTAAGCCCCATACTGATGAGGCTCAAAAATACCTTTTAGAGCAAGGGATCCCTTTTTTAAAAGACCCTTCGCCATAATTTTTACTTCAATATACTCAGTATCAGGTTTACTTCTCTCATAAAATTAAAAAGTGAACACGGCACGCAAATTAAATCTATCCAAAAAATGGTTTTAGTTGATTTAGGTCACAGCTTTTCATAACTGTTAATGTATTATTTAGCGACTCCTACCTAAAAACTAATTCAATTGTATTTATTAAAAAGTGAATCATGCTCTTTTAGTATATAATTTCAATAATTTGCAATAAAGCTGTGTTACAAAAGAGTAAACAACATGTATAATTACAAGAAAGCCTTGGTAAACATAATGTCTAAATATAAGCTGCCATTTGCCCTTTGTGTATTAATACCTTTTTCAACCTTGTCGCAAACCGCTGATTTATCAGCCTGTATAGCTGAAAAAAGTATAAATGCCGATGATAATGTAACTATTGGCGAACTAAAAAAACAGTGCTCCGATATACTTACAAACTCTATCGAAAAAAGGAGGGTATTAGAAAACCAAGCATCTCCTAATCCGTTTTCTATTTTACCTCACAAACCCAACTACGTTTTGCCTGTTAGCTATTCCAATGTAAGCTCAGTGCCTTATCAAGAACGTTTAGAAGGCGAATCACTTGATGATGTCGAAACCAAGTTTCAGGTTTCATTAAAATATTTAGCTATGGAAAATGCGTATTTTGACGACTTAGACATTTATGCAGCGTTTACAGCGGTTAGCTGGTGGCAATCATATAATAGCGATATTTCAGCGCCATTCAGAGAAACTAACTACGAACCAGAATTAATATTCAATTATAGTCGTCCGTGGCAATTTTTAGGTGTTGATATTAGCAACACCTCCTTATCGTTTAATCACCAGTCTAATGGCCAAGCAGGTACTTTATCTCGCAGTTGGAACAGAGTAATTGGAGCTGTCACTATTGTTGATGATGACCTAGTTTGGAATCTTAAAGCTTGGTGGCGACTCCCTGAAGATGACAAAGAATCATCTTTTTTAAGTGATGGCGACGATAACCCAAATATAGAAAACTATTACGGATATGGTGAATTAGGTGTGTTGTGGCAAGTTAACAATGACCATAACTTAGATTTGATGTTTCGCAATAATCTAAAAAGTAACAACCGAAGTACCTTTCAACTTGGTTGGTCTTTCCCTCTCACTTACCGCTTAAGAGGCTATGTAGAATACTTTAATGGCTATGGCGATGGGCTTATTTATTATAACCAACACTCATCTCGTTTAAGTATTGGTGTAAAGCTTACAGATTGGCTTTAAAGTTAAAAATTAAAAGTTAGGAATTATTTATGATCTTCAATTATTTAAAGCTCACTGTCTTCATATTAAGCGTTTATTTTTTAAATGGCTGTAGTGACAACAACAACCAAAACGAATCAACACTTGCTGCAAGTAAGCCCGCTAAACTACTTACAATAAAAGAAAGCAACCTAGAACAGTTTCTTCGCTATCCAGCAACCGTTAAACCCCAAAAATCCTCAGACTTAAGCTTTGAAGTATCAGGCATTGTTAAAGAAGTGCTTGTTACTGAATCACAACGTGTAAACGCAGGTGATGTAATTGCAATTTTAGACTCAAGAGACATTAAAGAAAGTTATAATGCAACGCTATCGCAATTTAACATCGCAGATAAAGAATATCAGCGTATGTTAAAATTAATGGGCACAAATGCGATTGCTAAAAATGAATTAGACAAACGTCGTTCTGATAAAGAAGTTGCAGAGACAAAACTTAAAACCGCAAAAAAAGCGCTTGAAGATACAACCCTAAAAGCCCCATTTTCATGTTTAATTGCTGAGCTTAACCTTAAAGAAAAACAAGTTGTTCAAGCCGGTAGTACCGCCGTTAGTATCATTGCCGATGGGTTAATGGAAGCAACAATTAATCTACCGGCAAGTGTTATTGCAACAGCAAAACCGCAAAGTGCAAGTAATACCGCCGCGTTTGTTACTTTTGTATTTGACCCTTCAAATAAATTACCCGCAGTTTTTCAAGAGGCTAACCTAAACGCTGATGCGACTTCACAAACCTACCAAGTAAAATTTGCATTTAAATCACCTGAAAATTTAAACATACTGCCAGGAATGAACGCAACTGTTTGGTTTAAAGACCCAACAAGTACACTCAACGATAAAGGTCTAGTCCAAGTTCCTCTCAGTGCTATTGGCATCGAAAACGAAAAAACCTATGTTTGGAAAGTCACACCCGATACTGGCACCGTGTCTAAACAAATTGTGACACTTGAAAAGTCAGCAACAAAAAATGCGATTATTAAAGAAGGCTTAGTTTCGGGCGATGTAATAGTAACAGCAGGTATAGCGAGCTTATATGAAGGTATACAAGTTCATGCATGGTCTGAAAAGCAATAGGTGACATATGAACTTAGCTGAATTTTCCATTAAAAATCAATTACTGTGTGTAATTGCAATAATTTTAGTATTCGTTGGCGGTATCAATGCTTACACCACAATGCCAAGATTTGAAGACCCAGAGTTCACCATAAGAAATGCGCTTATTTACACTCAATATCCTGGAGCAAGCCCTAATGAAGTAGCAAGAGAAGTAACTGATCCTCTTGAAACCGCCTTACAACAACTCCAAGAAGTTAAGTCTATTAGCTCTACTTCATCCGCAGGTGTCTCGGAGATTAATGTTGAAATAAAGTATGAATTTTCAAAGTCTAAGGAAGACTTACAAGTCATATGGACCAAGTTACGAAATAAAATTAGTGATGCAAAAAGCACTTTGCCTCCAGATGCACTAACACCTATTGTTAATGACGATTTTGGCGATTTATATGGCCTCTCTTATTTGATTACAGGTAATGATTATAGCTACGCTGAATTACAAAATTACGCAAAGCAATTACAAAAAGATATTTTACAAGTTAATGGCGTCGCTAAAGTACAATTAGCAGGCAGCCAACAAGAAGCTATTTTTGTAGAGATTTCGCAAGAGAACGCTGCAAGTCTGGGTGTTTCAATTAACAAAATTTATGACATACTCAAACAACAAAATAGTATTACTTTTTCAGGTAGTGTTGACGTTGGGGATTTACGTTTAAGCTTTAGTCCATCAGGTAGCTTAAATTCCATTGATTCAATAAAAAATTTACTTGTTACCGACTCAACAGAAGGCCGTGTAATTTATCTAAAAGACATTGCTAATGTATACAGAGGTTACGAACAACCAGCGCAAAAGCTAATCCGTTTTAATGGTCAAAAAGCCATAGCCATGGGGGTATCTAATACCTCTGGTGGTAATGTTGTTGAAATAGGCAAAGCTGTTGATGAAAAAATAAAAGAAGCTGATAGCCGTCGCCCATTCGGTATTGAAGTAAGCGAATACTATAACCAAGGTAAAGTAGTTGAAGCATCAGTTACTAATTTTTTAGTCAATGTAATATCGGCATTGGTAATTGTAGTGTGCTCTTTATTGTTCACTATGGGGGTACGCTCAGCGGCTGTTATCTCATTTATTTTGCTTGTTACTGTTGGCGCAACGCTGACGACTATGCAACTTATGGGCATTCCACTTCACCGCATATCATTGGGTGCTCTTATAATATCACTCGGAATGATGGTTGATAACGCAGTAGTAATAACAGAAGCTATTTTAGTAGGTGTTAAACAGGGACGACGTAAGCTAGATATAGCAAAAGAAATTGTTATGCAGACAAAATGGCCTCTTTTAGCCGGAACACTAGTCGGCGTAATTGCTTTTGCTCCAATTGGCTTTGCACCAGGACAAACAGCTGAGTATACCGGCTCACTTTTCTGGGTTGTTATGATCTCATTACTTTTCAGCTGGGTATTAGCATTAACCATTACCCCATTGACCTGTTACTGGCTTTTCCCGCAAAGTGACGCAAAAAATTCAGACGATTCAAAAACAGAAAAAGAAAGTGCTTTTTTCTTAAAATATAAAGCGCTTATGCGCTGGTGTTTAAGGTCGCGTGCATTAGTTATTTCAAGCGTAATGGTTTTGTTTGCTATCTCAATTTGGGGTGCGCAATTTATGACGCAAGGTTTTTTCCCTCGCTCTACGTCACCTCAAATGGTGGTTGACTTTTGGCTACCTGAAGGAACAAACATCAAAAAAACTGAGCGCGAAATGATCAAACTAGAATCATTCGTTCAATCTTTAGATAACGTCAACAGTGTGCAAACTCTGATTGGCGGCGGTGCAATTCGTTACATGCTGACCTATTCACCACAGTCAGCTAACACAGCATACGGCCAACTTCTTGTAAAAGTCGACGACTATAAAAAAATTGATGCCATGACTCCTGTTATTCAACAATACGTTGAGGAGAATTTCCCAGAAGCAGAATCAAAGGCTTGGCGTTTTATTTTAGGGCCTGGTGGCGGCTCAGCAATTGAAGCCGAGTTTAGCGGCCCCGACCCTGTTGTCCTTCGCTCCTTGGCTGAACAAGCTAAAAAAATAATGTCCTCTGATCGTAAGTCTGTATCTGTTAAAGACGACTGGCGACAAAAAGTAGCCGTTATTGAGCCTATTTATTCAGAAGATAAAGCAAGGCTTTCGGGCGTATCTCGTAAAGATTTATCCCAAGCAATCGCTCACTTTTACAACGGCGAAAAAATTGGTACTTTCAGAGAAGGTAACGATTTAATACCTATAATATCTCAAACACCAACAACTCGTTCAGCCACGCTAGACAACTTAAAAAGTATACAGGTTATAAGCTCGGTAACGGGTAAATCTGTTCCTATTTTACAAGTAACTGATGGGTTTGAGACCAAATGGCGCGACAGTAAAATAAAAGCGGAAGACCGTATATTTATGATCAAGGCGCAGTCTGATCCTATAGCTGGCGAACTTTCGAGTGAATTACTTGCCAGAATAAAACCACAAATCGAAAATATTGCATTGCCCTCTGGATATAACTTAACGTGGGGTGGTGAGTTTGGCGATTCGAGCGAATCAAATGGTGATTTAATGTCAACAATACCCCTTGGCTTTTTAGCTATGGTGCTTGTTGTAATTGTATCATTTGGCAAAATTAAGCAGCCGTTAGTCATATGGTCTGTTGTACCATTGGCTTTAATTGGTGTTGTGTTTGGTTTAGTTGTGACCGGTGTACCACTAGAGTTTATGGGTATTTTAGGGTTGCTTTCGCTTTCAGGATTGTTAATCCAAAACGGTATAATTTTAGTCGACAGAATGGACACTGAAATAGAAGAAGGCAAACCTCGTTTTGATGCAATTGTTGACTCGGCGTCTAGCCGTGTAAGACCAGTATTATTAGGATCTTTCACTACTGCGCTAGGTGTTATCCCGCTATTTTTTGATGCATTTTTTCAGTCAATGGCTGTGGTTATAGTATTTGGTCTCAGTTTTGCCACACTACTCACATTACTTGTTGTACCGGTGCTTTATGCAACATTTTTGCAAGTTTCATCAAACGAAACAGCAAATAGTTCGCAACTATAAATCTCAGGGCTCTTTGAGCCCCAAATTAATTAAGGTTTTTCTCAGTGAAACAATCACAAATTAAAAAGTTAATTTCTGGATCTATTATATCTACCACTCTGTTTATAAGTGCTTGTACAGGAATAAGTAAGAATGTAGTAAAAGAAGATATAAATGCTGACTTAGCGGGCTTAATTCAAGATGAGTCAATGAAACCTGCGTTAGTTTACATCAGGCCTGATGCGCCCACACTCGCAGATTATAAAAAGTTTATGTTTGATCCAATCAAAATCGATTATTCAGATCCAGATATAAAAAATATATCTACCGAGGATATCCAATCTTTGCAAAGTTATTTTTTATCAGCGATGACCACTGAACTGAATAATTCAGGCTATCAAGTTGTGACACAACCAGACAAAAACGTTTTAAGAATTTCGTTTACTTTATCTAACTTAAAAGCTCCGTCATCGCTAATGAATGCGACACTGTTAGTAGTACCAGGCGTAACACTCAGTGTCGGTGAAGTATCTATTGAGGGAGTTTTTAGAGACTCTATAAGCAGAAAAGTTAACGCCGTCGTGTACGAAGGTAGCCAAGGAAGTTACCTATTTAAAGATAAACCATGGAGTACATTTAGCGACATAGAAGCAGCCTTTGATCGCTGGGCTATAGGGTTTACGGAAGCAGTACAAGCAGCCCATAACAAATAAAAAGTCAGCACTGAATTATAAGTAATTCAGTGCTAATTTTATAATAAACGAATTACTTATATCGACAAAAAATGCCGCAACCAAAGGTAATATTATAAACGCGACCGGTGCAGGCCCATGCGATTTGGTCACTGCCGTCATATTAGCTATAGCAGTAGGCGTTGCGCCTAATACAAAACCACCAAAGCCTGCACTTAAAACTGCTGACTCGTAGTTCTTTCCCATTAACGGAAACACTAAAAACAATATAAAAATAATTGCTGTTAGTGTTTGAAATGCCAAAATAATCAGTAAGTCTCCTGCTAAACCTGCAATTACCCACAATTGCATACTCATCAAAGACATGGTCAAAAATAAACTAAGAGAAAAATCAGACACAATAGCCAAAGATTTTGTTCTTGCAGGCCACTTTAGCTTTGGTAATAAATAAGGAACCGTATTTGATAACAACATACCAACTAATAGGCACGAAACAAATAAAGGCAACTTAATACCTAGACTTATTAAATGCTCATTAATTATATACCCAACAATAACGCATAAATGAATTATTAAAATTACACTCATAAAGTTTAAATGTGAAAATGTTTCAGAATCAAACTTAGCGTACTTAATACCCACAGATAAGGGAGCAGACTCACTGGATAGTTTATATTTTTTAATAAGATACTTAGCTATAGGACCACCTATTAAGCTTGCAATAACTAAACCTAACGTTGCTGAAGCTATACCAATTTCTAACGCGCTTTCAACACCTCTTTGCGCGATTACCGGAGACCAAGCTATAGCTGTTCCATGGCCCCCAATGAGTGACGGAGACCCTGCTAACAACCCAATTTCACCGGGTAGATTAAGACTGAATGCCCCCGCTACACCTACAATATTTTGAATTATAATAAAGGCCAATGTGAGTATTAATAATATGATTAACGGTTTGCCGCCGCGAACTAAATCGGCTACCCGTGCATTCAACCCTATACATGTAAAAAAATACACCAGTAATTTGTCGCGCGTAGATAGGTCAAACGTGATTTCTCGTTCGAATATAAAATAGGTTAAGGTAATTAATATGGCTGCAATTAGGCCACCAGTTACAGGCTCTGGGATGTTAAAATTACGCAAAAAAGTAATTTTTTTTGTGAGGTATATTCCAACAAAGAATACAATAATAGCAATCGTATATGTCAAAAAGCTATCGACATTAATAACATTCATTTTGAGCCCTCTAACTGTGCCTTTCTTATTTGTGAAATAGCTTCCATCAAAAAGGCTGTATTTAACCCTACTATAATTAACCCATTAACAGCAGTTAAACTGCCCAAAATTCTCCATTGCGTACCCAGTACAACATCACCATAGCCAAGTGTTGTAAAGGTGACAACCGAAAAGTAAAGTGCGGGCTCTAACTCATTAAATACATCAAAAATTAAAAATATAGCAGCCCATAACCACGCACTCGCCGTTAAGCCTCCTACCAACCAAATTACCATTGCCGTTACAACTAAAATCATCTTTAGAGTATTAGAGCTTTTTACTAACCAATCACCAATACTTGTCAATACCTTAGATAAAACACCAATAAACATTGCCTGTATTAGCACCGTACCACAAATAACAAATGTTCCAATAATAAGCTGTATTAGCATTTTGATCCCACTGTTTAAATCCTTATATTTTAAGTAACAGTATACATAAAATTCACAACAAGGTAGGTACCTGAAATAACTATAACAAAGTATTTTCAATACCGTTATTTAACCGTTTATTACTGCTATTTATTACTGCTATTAGTACCGTGCTAAAACTCAGCCAAAACCTAAGCAAGACAATATTTAGCTAAATAAAAACAGAAATGAACACTTTAAACCAAAAGGAATGCAGTACACGCAAATATCACAAAATCGCTAAGTAATCATCGGGAAAGCAATAATAAAAAATGTTTGGCGTAAATCATCGATTTAATAAAACGACAGACAGTTATGCCTGTACTTACTTTAACTCACCTGACTCATATTTCGTTAAATTTTCATTTAACTCGAAAACGGCGAAACTAGACAGCCACTTTAATTATACAAGCCAAACTGTGTCATAAAATTTATCTTTTAGGTTAAAAATTTACCTTTCCTACTGGATTACTTTCATTTCACCTATTAAATAAGTCATTAACTCTATTAAACCTAAATCACACGCATAAAAATGGCTGCATGGTGCAGTTGTGATTTATTACTGAATAGTTTTACTGAGTAGCTTAAGCTTTATGCAAGTAGCTTTTCGCAGTTACTGATATTCGCTCGCCGCTTTCGCTTTAAGTTTTCACAATAACTTTCTTGTGAGGCTGGCCTGCCTACTGCGCCATGAAATACGCGCGTAAATTGGGTTGTAAGCTTTAACCAGTTTTCGGGGGATATATTCACTCTTTCGAGTAAGGGTAGGTGCGAACTTTCAATATAACCTCGTTTGTCTTCTCGTATACAACGTCCAGTTAACTCAACAAGTTCAAGGTACGATTTAAGCTTAAACGGCAGCCCTTTTGGCATAATTTGACGTGGTATTCCTGCAAAACGCAGTAGTTGTTTTGGTTGTTTGCCTTCTTTTGCGTATGTTAGTCGTTGTTTAACGCTGGTGTGGTCTGATTCCTCAGGCGTTTTAGCCATTTTGGCTCTAATTGGGTTTAAATCGACATACGCCATACAAGCAGCAAGTGCCGCTTCATCCAGAAGTGCTTGGGACGTAAAACGTCCCTCCCAAAACCTACCTGTGCAGTTATC
>NZ_JJNZ01000047.1 GCF_000690055.1 Pseudoalteromonas fuliginea | reverse complement strand
TTAAGATCCAACCTATGAGTTAATGTATAGGTTTTGCTCTTATTTAGAGAATTTAATTACTGCATAAAAATTACACAGCATTCATTTGGCCGATTCAACTTTAATAGCAAGTTTCTTTTTTAACTTTTCTTGCCACTCTACAGCAAGCTCTGGCAGAGTTAGGGCCTCTAAAAGTACGTCTTCGTAACCTACGTATTTTTTGTCAAAAAACGCCTGAAACAGCTTTTTAACTGAAATTTTATGCGCCGCTTTTTTTTCTATAGTGACTGCGTCGCCTGTTTTGGCAACACCTTGCTCAATGACTCTAAAATATATGCCCGTGCAGTAATACTGCGTGAACAGTTTAAGGCTGTTTTTATTATTAAGGGCGATAGCCAATTTAAAACAGGGTACACGAGGCTGGCTTACTTCAAGTAATGCAGTACCAATTCGAATATGATCGCCTATATGTATATTCGCTTCATCAAGGTCTGAAATCGTGAAGTTTTCACCAAATATGCCACTGGTTAAATCCTCGTTTGCAAGCATTCTCCTCCAATAGTCATAATGATTGTGCGAAAACGCATAAACCGCTTTATCAACCCCGCCGTGATTAACTAAATCAGCTTGCTCATCCCCTATAATATTTAGCTTTTCAATAACAACAGGTTCGTTAGTTGGGGTTTTAAAAATACCGGTTTTAACCTCTTTGCCGTTATACACTACCGTTTTTATTTTAGAGATATTAGTAGAGATTATTTTCATTAAGACTCCCACCTACCCATCGCTTGTTTGTCACTTTGTTTAAACTCAACCCAATTTGATGAGTCTTTAAAGTGCTCTTTTTTCCAAAACGTGGCGTGGTTTTTTAAATAATCCATTATAAATTGTGCGCCTTCGAACGCGGCTTGGCGATGGCGGGACGTTACGCCTACAAATACAATTTGCTCGCCAAGTGCTAAGTAACCAACGCGGTGAATAATACATATTCGCGCCAGTTGCCAGCGAGTTTGAGCTTGCTCTGCTATAGATTGAAGCAGTTGCTCGGTCATACCAGGATAGTGCTCAAGCTCAAGTGCAATAACGTTATCGCCACTGCTGAACTCTCTTACCAAACCTGTAAAGGTGACAACAGCGCCATCGCTTTTGTTATTACTACAGAGCGTATTGTGCTCGTCACCTACATTAAAGTCATCGGTTTGCACTTGAATATGTATGCTCATTAGCCACCTGTAACCGGCGGGAAAAAGGCAAGCTCATCCCCTGCTTTCACTATTTCATCGCTTGATGACATAGTTTGGTTAAGCGCTGCAAGTAACTCACGCTCATCCAGCCACGGTTGCCAATGCGGGTATTGGCTTACTAATCTTAATTTAAGCTCTGAAATAGTAAGCGGCTGCTCAATCTCAAGGCTTAATTTACTGCACTTTAACCGCTCTTTTAGTTGCCCAAAAAACAATAACTCTACTTTTCCGGCGCTATATATGACATTGTTTGGATTAATCGCGCTGCCAACTACCATTTTTGCCCCCTGCTTTTTGAGTAACGCGCATGCCGCTAATTTCCATTAATGGGTCGGCTGCTTTACACATATCAAACAAAGTAAGGCTAGCCACAGATACCGCCGTTAACGCTTCCATTTCTACGCCAGTTTTACCGGCAAGTTTGCAGTAGCTGGTTATTTTAATTTGGCTGTTAGCTTCATCAAGTTCAAAATCAACAGCGACTTTACTAAGTGCAAGCGGATGACAAAGCGGAATTAAATCAGCGCATTTTTTTGCGCCTTGAATACCTGCAATGCGTGCCACGCCTAACACATCACCCTTTTTGTTTTGATTAAGCATTACTTGTTCAAAGGCAAGCTTGCTCATGCTAATAAATGCTTCAGCTGAGGCATCGCGCAAGGTTACGTCTTTGAGCGATACATCAACCATATTCGCTTGGCCGTTTTCGTCTACGTGGCTTAACATACTATTGCTCACGCGATTCACACTTTTTACCAATGGTAATGTGCGGTACAAAGTTACACGGTTTATGCATTGAGTTAAGTTGATCTTTTATAATGCCTGTCCATGCTGTTTTGCATGCGCCTGTAGAGCCTGGCATACAAAAAATAACCGTGTTGTTAGCAAGTCCTGCCAATGCACGAGATTGAATAGTTGAGTTACCAATTTCACCGTACGATATATGTCTAAATAGCTCACCAAAACCGTCTACGCTTTTATCAAACAGCGGCGCAAATGCCTCAGGTGTTGAATCGCGTTCAGTAAAACCTGTACCGCCAGTCACTAAAATAGCGTGAATGGTGTCATCGGCAATCCACTGCGATGCAATAGCGCGCATTTGGTAAACATCATCTTTAACAATTTCTTTATCGGCTAAGTGATGACCCGCCTCAGTTAGCGCTTTAATTAAGTAATGACCTGAGGTGTCAGTAATTTCATCGCGTGTATCGCTTACCGTCATTACGGCAATGTTTAATGCTATTTGTGACTCAGTTGTGTGACTCATAATGTTCTTCTTAATTGATTAATGCTTTGGTCAAAATGCTCATTTACAGCTTTAAATTGCGCCGGTGTATTGGTGTTTATTAATGCATGCGCTTTATTACATAAAAGCGTTTGCACACCAATACTTTGGGTAAACTGTTTTATTGATTTATGACTGTTTGCGTTTGTGAGTATGTGCTTTAAATGATTTTTTACACTGCTTGTATTACGAATATACAGCGGTAGTGGTTCATTTTCAAAGTGCCAAGCATGTATTTGTGACTGATTTAATTGATTGCTCACACTTTGTACGTTATTTGACTGAGAAGCCAGCACAATTGTGCTTAACAAACTACTCGTAAGTAGAGGCATATCTACCGCAGTAATGAGTAAGTCATGCTCGGTGGTTATTAATGTTGAATAAATTCCGCCAAGGGGTCCACTATTTGGGTATATATCTTTAACGTACTTCTCTGAAGGATAATCGCTCGGTGAATATTGGCTCGATGATTTAACTGGATTTGTAACGTTGCGACTTATAAGTATGTTTTTAGCGCCTACGTCTTTTAATAAATCACACGCATTGTGCAATAGCGTTTTGTTTTTTAAAACTAAATCGGCTTTGTCTGTGCCCATTCTTGATGACTTACCACCAGCAAGCACAACGCCTGTAAAATCTCGCTTAGCTTTTACTTCCATATTAACCGCCTAACATGGCTAAGTGAGTTGTCGCACCTGTTAAGCGTTTATCTAGCTCATGGCTTATTTCTTTATTGCCCATAGCGGCTCGAATTGCCTTTACGGTCGCTGCAGTATCGTCCTCGTTTAGTAGTTCGCGTAAATCTATACCTTGCTCGGCAAACAAGCATAAGTGTAATTTACCCAGCGCCGACACTCTCAAGCGATTACAACTTTTACAAAAATCTTTACTGTACGGCATTATTAAACCAATACGACCATCGTAATCAGGATGACAAAATTCCTCAGCGGGTCCGTTTAATTTCCCCCTAACTACTTGTAACCAGCCTTGAGCTAAAAGCTGGGCTTTAACCGTTTGCCCACTTAAGTGATTTTCTTCAAAAAAGGTCGCGCCGTCACCTGTTTCCATTAATTCTATAAAGCGCACTGTAACTTTGTGGTGTTTTACCCACGCTAAAAAATCCTTTAATTGGTTTTTATTAAACTGCTTGGCAAGCACCGCATTTATTTTTATATCTTTTATGCCCAGCTCTACCGCGCGTTCAATCCCTTTTAAAATAAGGTTAAGTTTGTCGTGCCCTGTTATGAGTTTAAACATACTCGGATTTAAACTATCAATACTTACATTAAGCGCATCAAGCCCGGCTTCAGCAAATTCATCAATTTTTTTTAATAAATTAAACCCGTTGGTAGTAATGGCTACTTTTTCTATACCAGGCGTATTTTTACAGAGTTTTATAATATCGGTTACGTCGTTTCGCAAGCACGGTTCACCACCTGTAATACGCACTTTTTTAGTACCTAGTTCTGCAAACGCATTTACTAGCGTGCTAATTTCGCTTTTATTTAAAAAATTACGCGGCGTATCGCACTGATATCCGTTTGGTAAACAATAACTACAACTAAAATTACATACATCGGTTATTGAGAGGCGCAAATAGTTAAACTGCCGACCAAATTGATCATTAAGCATATGCTTCCTTTTTTCTTTACATTACAACCGCAACATCAATGCTGCTAGAACCTGCTTTGTAATGTTGTTTTATTAATTGGCTTAATTGTGTTTTACACGAACCGCAGTTCGTCCCACATTTAAGTTCAGACCCCAATTGCTCGACTGTGTTTGCACCGTTTTTAATGGCGTTTATAATCGGCTGCTCTCTTACTTTAAAGCAGCTACACACTTGCACGCCTTGAGTAAATTCTTCATCGGGGGTTGCATAAAGCAAAGACTGTAACTGTGTAAAGGTCAGTAATGGCTCTGCAAATAAATGGTTTATCCACTCAAGTGATATTTCTTTTTGCTCGTTAGAAATAACAACAACAAACGCTAATTGATCGTTTTGAATACACTGCACATGCATGGCTTTTGCCGTATTCATAGCCGACCACTGCCCTTGTAAACCGGTTAAGGTTTGGCAGTAATACAGTAAATCACTTTGTGGCTCATTAAGCGCCAATTGGTAATTAAAGCAATTGCTTGCATTAACTTTGAGCCAAAAATCACTGTTTATAACAAGTTCGTTTTTAGCAAACAGCTGCATATATTGCTCAAAGGGTGCTTTAACTATATTAACAGCGCCGTGTTTACACTCAGCCTGACCAGATAGAGGGTCAACTACCGATTGATACAACCCACTTACTGTTGCTGATGACGCAAATTGCTTATTCCAATGAATAGGCATAAAGCATTCACCTTTTCGAACCGAATCGGTTACTTTTGCATGCGCGGTAACGTGTCCTGTTTGGGCAATTGCACTTATTAAATCGTTTTGTTTAATTGCTAATTTACTGGCATCAAGCGGATTAATTTCAATGTACGGGCGTGTAATATGCGATGAAAGCGCAGTGCTTTTACCGGTGCGGCTCATGGTATGCCATTGGTCGCGTATACGCCCTGAGTTCATTACAAACGGATAATCACTTGATGTTTGTTGCACAGGTAATTGCGGCGTTATAGGTATAAAACGCGCCTTTTTATCAGCGGTGCTAAATTGGTTATTTGTAAAAACCTGACCATTTTTATAAGGCTGATTTTTAACAACAGGCCACATAATGGGTTTTAAATTATCATACTCATTTTTTGTGAGCCCAACTAAACCAGAGAGGTTTAATAATCGGCTGCCGTTATTTTCAAAGTCGGTTAATTGTGCCCATTCTTCAAAAATGCCACTTGGATCTGTAAAATCAAAACCTTCAAAGCCCATTTTTTTAGCGACTTCACACATAATTTGCCAATCGTTTTTAGCACCCGAATAAGGCGCTACTAACGGGCGCTGTCTTGATATTCTGCGCTCTGAGTTAGTTACTGTGCCGTTTTTTTCGCCCCATCCGGTTGATGGAAAGGCAACATCGGCAAATTTTAACGTATCACTTTTTGCAATACAGTCAGATACAACCACCAGCTCACAGGTCTCTAATGCTTTTTTAATAGCGGCGTTATTGGGCAAGCTCACCATTGGGTTTGTTGCCATTATCCACACTGCTTTTATTTTGCCTGCGGCTATTTCATCAAACATATCAATAGCATTGCTGCCTGCTTTGTTAGCAATAGTTGGCGAGAGCCAAAAGCGTTGTACAAGTGATTGATGCGCTTCGTTTTCAATATCTAAGTGCGCCGCTAACTGATTAGCCAAACCACCTACTTCGCGCCCGCCCATCGCATTGGGTTGCCCAGTAATTGAAAACGGACCACTGCCTGGCTTAAGTAATTTACCTGAGGCTAAATGCGCATTAATAATGGCGTTGCATTTATCTACACCCGAACTTGACTGATTTATACCCATTGAATAAAAGCTAATCGCACTTGGGCTGTTAGCAAATAGCGCGTAAAACTCAGTGACTTGCTCAATTGCTATATCGCAAAAGTCGCTAACTGCCTCACAGCTCCACTTTTGTGCCTCTTGCAATGCGCTTTCAAAGCCGTTTGTGTGCTGAGCAATAAATTGCGTATCGAGGTGGTTATGCTCATTTAAATAATTAAGCAAACCGTTATAAAGCGCAGCGTCACTGCCTGGTTTTATATTTAAAAATGTGTCGGCAAGCTCAGCTGTGTCGGTTTTACGCGGATCAATAACCACCACTTTCATATTTGAGTTAAGCTGCTTTGCACGCTCCATTCGCTGATACAAAACCGGATGAGTCCATGCGGCATTAGAGCCAATTAAAATAAGCAGCTCAGTTTGCTCTAAATCCTCGTAGGTACACGGCACTACGTCTTCACCAAAAGCGCGTTTATAACCTGCCACAGCAGATGACATACACAGGCGCGAATTTGTATCAATATTGCCTGAGCCTATATAGCCTTTCATTAATTTATTAGCAATGTAGTAATCTTCAGTAAGTAACTGCCCCGATACATAAAATGCCACCGCATCGGGTCCGTGCTTTTGTATTACGTCGTTAAATTTATTGGCAACGTGGTCAGTTGCTTCATCCCACGTGGCTGCTTTATTATTAATGAGGGGCGACGTTAAGCGATTATCACTGCCTGTTGTGTCGAGCAAATGGGTGCCTTTTACACATAAACGACCAAAGTTTGCGGGGTGTTCTCGCATGCCTTCAAGCTTGGTTGGCACATTATTAAAAAGTGAAATATCAACACCGCACCCTACACCACAGTAAGCACATGTTGTTTGTTTTAAACTGGTTTTATTTATAGTTGGTGACGTGTTTGCCGTTGTCATACTACTGCTCTCTTTTAGTGTGCTTTAATTTATGCAGGCTGTTTTACAGGCTCATTAATGGTAACTACGTTAATAGTGTTACTTGCTTTAGCGAGCACGCTGTTTATTACGTTTTGAACGAGCTTTTCACACCCTCCACAACCTGTACTGGCTTTGGTGCTTTGCTGCACACTTGCCAAATCTATGCAGCCGTTAGAAACTGATTGTTCAATGGTGTGTTTGGTTACTTTATGACACGCGCAAATAATGGCGTCATCAGGCAAGTCATCGGCGCTTAGCTCTGCCATGTCGCCGGCAAGGGGCATAATGAGCGCTTCGGGATCGGTGGTAAGCTCAATGTCGTTTAAATGATATTGCAGCAAATTGTCGTAATCGCTGGTATCGCCAACAAGTACCGCGCCAATCAGCTTATTACTTTGTGAATTAGTGACTATTTTTTTATAAATACCATTGGCTTGGTCTTCAAAGTAATAGCTTATTGCGCCTTCGCTGCGTGCATGCGCATCGCCGATAGAGCCTACTTCAACACCCATTAATTTAAGCTTAGTGCTCATATCGGCACCGCTAAATTCATCGGCTTTATTGTCTAAGCCAGTACTTTGTAAACTACCTTGCTGCGTATCTTGTAAAATATGACCAACTGCTATTTTAGCCATGGCGTAACCAGGTGCCACTAAGCCAAAAATAAAATTATTCCACAGTGCACATTCACCAATAGCGTATATGTTTTTATCGCTCGTTTGGCAGTGGTTATTAATTACAATACCGCCGCGCTCGCCTAACTCTAAATTAAACTCGCGGGCCAAATTATCATAAGGGCGAATACCCGCCGAAAATACAATCATGTCGGTTTCAAGGGTTTTACCGCCCTTAAAACACATTTTGTAACGGCAACTTTCACCTTCTACTATTTCCTCCGTTGCTACCGATGTATGCACAGTAACGCCTAAATCCGTAATTTTGTTTTTTAGTAGCCGACCGCCACCAGCATCAACTTGTACACCCATAAGTTGCGGAGCAAATTCTATTACGTGAGTATGCAGACCCAATTGCTTTAATGCGTTTGCAGCTTCAAGCCCCAGTAAACCGCCACCAATTACCACGCCTACTTTGCTGCCGTGGGCTGAATTTTTTATTGCGTGTAAATCGTTAATGGTGCGATAAACAAGGCAATGCTCGCGATCTTTACCCGGTATAGGCGGTACAAATGGGAATGAACCTGTAGCAAGCACAAGTTTGTCGTATTCAAACAACTCCCCTTTAGCGGTCGTTACAGTGTGCATATCACGATTTATATCAACCACTTTAGAATGAGTATGAAAGCGTATTTGCCAATCGTCATAGGTTTTATTGCATGTAAGTGCGAGGTCGTCTGCGGTTTTGCCTTTAAAAAAAGAGGATAGTTGTACACGGTCATACGCTAAACGGTCTTCACCGCTAAGTACCGTAATTTCAAATTGCTCATCAGCTTGATTTTGAGAAACTAGCTGCTGCACAAAATGGTGCCCGACCATTCCGTTTCCTACCACTACAACACGCTGCTTGCTTAACATTTACCCACCTTAAAGTGATACCTATTTTAGTAATTGACTAAAACTGACATCGAATAATTTGTTATAGGTTTGTTATAGCAATATGTAAGCCAAATATATAAGCACTTAAAATCAACAAGTTAACTACATTGGTGCAGAGGTGAAAAGCATAAAGCCCCACAAGATGGTGCAATTGCACCATCTTGTGTCGCTATAAATTACAAGTGAATATTAGAAGATAATGAGGGTTAAAATTTAGCGCTCATCCATACCCACAATTTTTGAGTATCGACTTTATTAGCAGCAGTATCGCCCGCTGAGTAATCAGCGTATTTAACACCCACTGCGTATTGTTTATTAATAGGTTTAACGTATTGTACGTTTAGTTCAGTACCCAAATCGTCAACCCCATTTGATTGCTCATTAGCATCAAAACTGTGATAAGCCACCAGCCATTTTCCGTCAAACGCTTTACCGTTTAAGCTTATGTAAGTGTCGTCCAAGCCTTGTGTGGGTGTATTTAAAAACGTATCTGTCCAACCATTAAATTTATGTAACGTGGCAAGCGGTGTTGCAAACCCGTAATCGCCATTGTCAGAGCCAAGTGACTCTATGCCGACTTTTAAAGTTACTGTTTTTATGCCCAACCCATTTAAATCCACAGCGCCTTCAAGTGCATAGTAATCAGCATCAAAATCACTCACGCTTGTTGACGCAGACTGCGTTGCATACTCCGCTTTGTAATAAAATTTTATGTCGTTTAGGGTTTTATTACCGTTAAAAGAAACGCCATAAGTGTCTAAACTGTCGTCTTGTAGTGCATCGTCACTTAATAAGTAACTGTATAAAACCACTTTACCGTAGTCTGTTTTAAAGCTTGCATTAATTAGATGATCGGACGATTTAATGTCTTTATCGTCAGCAAATATGCGGTTACGCTTATTTAAATAACTGTACTGTAAATCTATGTTATTAAATGCGTAATTAATGGTTGCTGCATCAAAGGTTTGCCTGTCTTGGCGCCAACCTACGTGCCCAACAAAACGCTGCCCATCAAGGGCTATTACTTGGCGTCCTACTTTTAGCGATAGACCATCGCGGGCATATTTAACAAAACCTTGATCTATCTCAGTGTTTTCTGGGTCTGCAATAACAGAGTAATTAGTATTTTTCCCCACCGTATTGTTGTAATCATCTACGCCCAATAGGCTGCGAGTATCTTCTACTTCAATAAGGGCTGAAAAACCATTCACCTCATCTGTTTGATGCGTTAAGCGGGTTCTAAGTGTTAAGCCGCTTGCATCTTTTAAGGCATTTTCTTGATCAACGCTTTCAAAACGCAGTCTAAAATCAAGATCAGTTTGCGAAGCTTGGCTTATTGAAGGCGCAGTGAAGCAACCCAGTATAAAAATAATAGGTAAGTTGTTCTTGTAATTAAGCATTTTGGTTCTCTAAGTTTTAATTATTAATACACATACCAAAGCAATAAATAAACACAGCGAAATACATTTCCACACCATAACTGGATCGCGTTTCATTATTGAACTTTTATTAGCGGTACTTTCTAAATAAGGATTAGGTTTGTTGATATCGTTTATAAACTCAGAAAAAGCTTGGTATCTGAGCTCAGGTTTAGGGGCAAGCGCCTTCATAAGGGCTTGATCTAACCAAAACGGAATATCGGCTCTGTATTTACGAATACTTGTGTAATGCCAATGGGTGTAATCTTTTGGCGCTACGTGGTTAAGTGGCAGTGGTTTATAAGGCAATTTTGAGCACAATAACTCATATGCAATCACGCCAAGTGAAAACAAATCACTTTTAAAATCGGCGTGCATAGTAATAAGTGTTTCGGGTGCGGTGTAGTCGGCAGTACCTTGCGGGCAATCATCCGCAATTTGTTTAACCGACTCGTCCATAGCCGCAACACTTACTGTGCCGTAATCTATGAGCGTTACTTTACCGTGCGCATCTATCATTACATTATCGAGTTTTAAATCGCGATGTACCATATCGAGTCGCTGAAACGCCCTTAGTGCATGTACTATTTGTTCAATAATACTGCGTACTTGGGTTATTTCTGGGTGCGGCACGTCGTGCTTCCAATCACTGAGTGTTTGCCCGTCCATGTACTCACAAATATGATACAAAAAACGACTCTGCGATTGCGTACTCAGTACTTTCATCACGTTTAAATGGTTTATGCGTTGCCCTACCCAGCCTTCTCTTATAAAGCCTTGAAGGTAGTGCACATCGTCTTCAAAATTAACCGAAGGTGCTTTTAAAACCACTGGCGGTATATCGGGCGCTTGTTGCACTAAATAAATGTGTGAGCGACTACTGGCATGTAATTTACGAATAACCGTGTAGTCATCAATTTTTTGCCCAACATTAAGCGCTGGTGGAATTTTTCGTCGTGTTAGCGAATGGTAAAGTTCATCTAACTTTTGCTCGGCAATATTTTCTACTTTTACCAGTAAACAACTTACGTTGTCGTCACTGCCTCGTGCTAATGCAAGTTCGGTAATTGCTTTAGCTGCATTTTCTAAATTAGTGTACTCGTTAATTAATTTAGCTATATCACTACTTGGGAGCACATCGTGTACGCCATCGCAGGTTAATATATAAATATCGTCTGCTTTTAGGTCAACTTCGTATACATCTATTTCTTGATGAAGTTGTGCGCCAAGTGCACGCGTTAGCGTATCGTTTACTTTGTGATCCCGTGTTATTGCCTCTATTTTATTTCCTCGCAAGCGAGTAATACGCGTATCACCTAAGTGAAATATATAACCCGTTGCCGACTTTAAAATAAGTGCTGTAAAAGTCGTCATCCAATCGGCTTGGCGCTGACCAAGGTGATTGTAATTAACCGATTGCGAATAAAGCCACTGATTTAAACTTGCTAACACCTTCGACACTGACTTTTTAACCGCCCAACTTTCGGGGGTATTTAAATACTCATTTATAAAATGAGTAACCGAAAGTTGAGACGCTTGTTTAGCATTTTTTGCTGATGAACACCCATCGGCTAAGCAGGCAATAACGCCTTTAGACTCTTTTTCTTGCGCTTTGGTATTAAGAGCTGCAAACGCATCTTGATTTTCTGCTTTTAACCCTTTAGCACTGTGCCCGCCAAATGAAACGTTGAGTTCATTTTTTAGCGATTTAGCGTGGAGTGTTTCATCAAACATAGTCAATAATGCCTTAAGTCACTGAAATAAGTTCAACGGTGCCGTCTTCATTTACTTCGGTAATATGGCCATCTGGTTCTTTCATAAAAAACAGTGCAGCTAGACCAAGTAATGCACTACCCGCAATAATGAAAAAGAAAGTTTGATAATCAACAAGTGACAATGCCGTTAAGTACACTACTGCACCTACATTACCGTAAGCACCTGTCATACCTGCAATTTGCCCAGTTAAACGACGTTTAATTAACGGTACTGCCGCAAATACAGCGCCTTCACCAGCTTGCACAAAGAACGAACACGCCATAGCTGCAACAACTGCAAGCCATAAAGGCCAAGAAGCATCAACCAAGCCCATTACAAAATAACCAACAGCAAGACCCGTTGTAAGTACAATAAGGGTAATACGACGACCTAATTTATCTGAAATCCAACCGCCACCTGGGCGAGATGCTAAATTCATAAATGCATAAGCAGAGGCTAAAATACCCGCGTACACCATATCAAGCGCAAACACATCCATAAAAAATAGCGGTAACATAGATACAACTGCAAGCTCAGAACCAAAAGTTGTAAAATATAAAATATTTAAAACAGCCACTTGCTTAAATTCATAACGATGAGACTCAGGTACTGGCTCTTTAAAAATATGACCATTTACGTCAAAGGTTTTATACACTTCGTAAATATAAAGCAGAACTAAAAAAGCATACACGGCAAGTACAAAGTTAGCCGAAATTAGGTTAGCACCGGTTGGTGAAAGCTTCCAAGTAAGTAATGCTAGAGCACCATACATAGGAATTTTCATAATAAGAAGTAATACAAAGTCGCCTTTACTGGTTACTTCCATTGCGCCTACTTTTTTAGGCTTAAAGTATGTACCGCCTTTTGGTGTATCGGTTACATTTAAGTACCAAATAATACCAAATATAACGCTTAATACACCCGTTAAACCTACTGCGTAACGCCAACCATCTTCGCCACCAAACATAAGTGCAATAATTGGCAATAACATAGCCGCTGCTGCTGAACCAAAGTTACCCCAGCCGCCATAAATACCTTCTGCTATGCCCAGCTCGTTAGCAGGAAACCATTCACTCACCATACGAATGCCCACAACAAAGCCAGCACCAATAAAGCCTAGCGCAAAACGCGCTATAGCGGCTTGTTCAAATGTGGTTGCCATAGCAAACATAAAACACGGAATACTACAGGTAATAAGTAGCGCCGCATAAACAATCCGGGGACCAAATTTATCGGTCAGCATACCCACCACAACACGGGCAGGAATAGTTAACGCTACATTTAAAATTAGTAATGTTTTAACTTGTGCCATGGTAATACCAAGCGAGCCCGCAATTGCACCCAATAAAGGAGCATGGTTAAACCATACAAAAAATGACACAAAAAAGACCATCCAACTTAGATGTAATACTTTCATTTTTCCTTTAAAGGATATTAAGTTAAATCCAGAACTCGGTTGCATGTTTATTTCCTCGTAAACGTATTATTATTTTATAAATGCCCCACTCTTTTATATGAGTAGCAGCCCAAACTTTGTTAAATTTTAGTTAACCCAATACAGCAATTACTGAGCCACTAATTAAAAACCATATATTTCAGTTGGTTATATGCATTTATTATTTTAATGCGTTATAGTTGCACTATATGAGTGAGGGGGTATGGGCTGTTACAGTGCAAATAAAAAGCGTTACTGCTTGCTCTAGGATTTAACAAATTGGTATTGTTCAAAAAAAGTATGAGATGTTTAAAAATGCAAAAAGCACCGTTAACGTACCAACAGCAACTACGCTATTCTCGGCACATTATGCTGCCGCAGCTTGATATAGACGGACAAGAGAAGCTATGGCAATCGCATGCTTTAATTGTTGGTGTGGGTGGGCTTGGATGTGCGGTAAGTCAATATTTAGCGGCATCTGGCGTTGGCACGCTTACCTTAGTTGATAACGATGAAATAGACGTAACCAACCTACAAAGGCAAATACTGTATAAAGAAAGCGATATTGGTAGCTCAAAATGCAGTGCTGCAAAAAAACAGCTTAACGCACTTAATAGTGAAATAGATATAAACACCATTGAGGCATTTTTTGATGTAAATACCTCTACAAAACAATTATTTAATAACATTGATATAGTGATTGATTGTTCAGATAACCTAGCAACGCGTAATGCACTTAATAACGCCTGTTTTAAAGCTAAAGTTCCGCTAGTGTCTGGCTCTGCAATACGTATGGAAGGACAAGTCGCGTGTTTTACTATGGATGAAAACAGCCATTGTTATGGTTGTTTATCGCAATTTTTTAGTGAACAAACACAAAGTTGCTCCGAATCTGGTGTGCTTTCTCCTATTGTGGGGCTAATAGGCAGTATTCAGGCTACTGAAGCGCTAAAAATGCTTGCTGGTTTGCCAAGTGGTTTAAGCGAGCACTTACTGCTGGTGGATGGTTTAAGCATGGAATTTAATCGTTTTAAAATAGCTAAAAGCAGTCAATGTGCAGTGTGCAGCATTTAGTTATTCTAGATTACTGATTGTTGTATAAAGCACATCGCCCACTTTAAAGTCGTTTTTGTCCCACACTCGTCTTGATGCCAAACAATACAATGTTTGCCCATCTACATTGAGCGTTAACTGCCACTTATTATTAATAAGCTCAGCCTGAGTTAATACCGACTTTAAAACATTGCTATGCGTTGTTTGCTCAGGCTTTAACGCACTAAGCGACATTTGCTCACTTTCTATAATTAGCTTATTACTGCTATCTACAAGTGCAGGAAGCACAAAAAGCGGTTGCTCACTTTGCTGTAATTGCAGTTGATATAGCCCGTAGTCTTCATCAAATTTAACCACATCGTAATTAATTAAGCTCAGCGGTGTTTGCCTGTCGTTTGCGTAAATAGCTTTTGCAACGTGCGCACTTGCACCTTGGTTTATCACCTTACCTTTATCAAGCTGAATAAGGGTATCGCAGCAAAATAGCAGCTCTTTTAATGAGTGACTTACTATTATAAATTTAATATTAAACTTAACGGCTAACTCATTGAGTTTAGTGAGCGTTTTAAAACGCAATGACCAATCAAGCGCACTAAAAGGCTCATCGAGCATTATAAATTTTTGACCGGCAAGCAAAGTGCGCGCAAATACTACACGCTGGCGCTCGCCACCCGATAAGCTTTGTACATCACGATTTAGTAAATCTTGTAATTCAAGTGTTTTAACAACGTATTGAAGCGTTAAGCTGGTTTGCTTATTTCCGCAGTGTTTTTGTGTAAACGCTAAATTACCTGCCACATCTAAATGAGGAAACAACGGACACGATTGCAACTGAAGCGTTATACCGCGTTTATCACTTGGCAACTCATGCACTGGCTGATTATTAATATGAACACTTTTTGCAGGCTCTAAACCACTAATACAACGCAGTAATGTTGACTTACCTGAGCCTGAAGGCCCGTAGACACCCAACACATTAAACGACTCAAGCTCAAGGTTTATATCTAAATCAAAATTATTGAGTGCTTTAAAAAGGCTTAACTTAATCATTTTATTGCTTAACCCCTACAATGCTTTTATTAAACTTAAATAACAGCACTAAACAGGCAAACGAAATAGCCAGTAAAATAAGTGAAAGCTGATGCGCCGCCGTATAATTTAACGATTCAACATGGTCATAAAGCGCAATAGACACCACCTGTGTTTGCCCCTGAATATTACCGCCAATCATTAATACCAAACCAAATTCACCCAATGTATGCGCAAAACCTAAAGCAAACGCGCTACCAATACTGGGTTTTAAAAGCGGAATGATTAAATGCACAAAGCGTTTAAACGGGCTCAACCCAAGCGCAATGGCAGCTTCGTTATAGGTTTGATTAATATGTTTAAACCCAGCCACAAGCGGCTGCATTACAAAAGGCAGTGAATAAAAAAGCGAGCCGATAACCACGCCCTGAAAACTAAACGCAAGCTGCGTACCCGTTAGCCAAAACCAAAACTGCCCAAAAGCGTGATCAGGCGAAAATAAAACAAGTAAGTAAAACCCTAATAATGTAGGCGGTAGCACTAAAGGCATTGCAATTAATGCCTCTAAAAATGGTTTAAATTTACCGTTATAGCCAGCGAGCTTGTATGCCAGTGGAATACAAAAAACAAGAAGGAGTACTGCGGTTATAAAGGCAAGTTTTATAGTTAACCACAGCGCGGTTAAATCACTTTGAAGCATTGTTGTCCTTTATTCTGTAACCTAATTCAATTAACTGCTGCTGCGTAGCTTCTGCCATTAAAAATTGCATAAGTTGCTTAGCGCTAGCATGCTTTTTAGTCGAGCTAATAATAACGCCTTGTTGAATTATATCGGGATATTGATTGGTAGGCAGCACGGTGTACTCTAAATATTTTTGATCTTGCGTGTTACTGTAAGCCGCCTTTAGCGATGAAACAGCCACCAGCCCTACTCCTACATTACCGCTTTGCACAAACTGAAACGCATGCGTAATGTTATTCCCGTACACATAATTTATTGGTTTTTTAAAATGGTTACTAGCGTAGTGCTCTGAGGCACGCCCGTAGGGTGAAAAACGCGGATTAGCAATGGCTACTTTATCATTTACTTTTTCAGCTTTGGGTTGCCACAAAGCAAGCTCACCTAACGCGTAAGTGATTAAACTGCTTTGCTCGGCATAGCCTTCTTTAATAAGTGATTTCGGTCGAAAATCGTCAGCCGATAAAAACACATCAAATGGCGCGCCATGCACTATTTGCGAATATAAAACACCGCTAGAAGCTGCTGATATTTTCACGTCAATATTTGGTAATGGAGATTTTTTTAGTAGGGTTTGCAATACCGTTTTAAAATTACTCGCCACGGCTACTTGCAGCGTTTCTTTTGCGTTTACGCTGCACGAAAACATGCATATCACACACAAAAAATAACCCAACCATGTATTGTAAAGCTTTGACATTATAAGTATTGTTTCAAAATAAAATGATTTAAGTAAGCAATATATATGAACGATGTTTGCAATGCACCCGGTTTATTGCCAATTGAAACTGCAATACAGAATATACTTGGCACAATAACGCCTGTTAAAGACGTTGAAACTATTTCTATAATGCAAAGCGTTGATCGCGTTTTAGCAAGCGATGTTAAGTCAACTATAAACGTACCCGCTCATAACAACTCAGCAATGGATGGCTATGCGCTGTGTATTTCAGATAAAAGCTTAACCTACACACAAGTAGGTAGTGTGTTTGCAGGTCAAGTTTTTGAAGAAACGCTTACCCCAGGCCAATGCGTAAGAATAATGACCGGCGCCGCCATTGCACCAGGCGCTAACGGCGTTGTAATGCAAGAAAATGCCTCGGTTGATGGTGATAAAATTACGTTTACCGCGCAACCAAAACTAAACGAAAACGTGCGTTTTGCTGGCGAAGATATAGCAATCGACGACGTTATTTTAAAAGCAGGCGATAAACTAAAAGCCGTTGATGTGGGGTTACTTGCATCTTTAGGAATTGCCAATATAGACGTAGTAAGAAACTTAAAAATAGCCGTGCTTTCTACAGGCGATGAGCTAATAGAACCTGGTCAGCCTCTTGAGCAAGGCGCTATTTTTGAGAGCAACCGCGCTGTTATTATTAGTGCGCTGCAACAAAAAAATATAGACGTGCTTGATTTAGGAATTATCCCTGATGACAAAGAACTCATCACTAATGCATTTTTAAAAGCGAACGAACTTGCCGATGCCGTAATAAGCTCAGGCGGTGTATCCGTTGGTGAAGCCGACTTTACAAAAGAAGTGCTCAACGAAATTGGCAATATTCACTTTTGGAAAATAGCCATGAAACCAGGCAAACCTTTTGCCTTTGGTAAATTAAGTAACAGTTACTTTTTTGGCTTGCCAGGTAACCCTGTGTCGGCTGCTGTTACATTTAATCAGTTAGTAGAGCCTGCACTGCAAAAGCTGTCGGGTCTTGGTGACGTAAATCCTAAAATGCGTTTTAACGCTATTACTACATCCGTTATTAAAAAGCGCCCAGGAAGAGCCGACTTTCAACGCGGTACTGCAACAACTAACGAGCAAGGTGACTTGGTGGTTGCCCCGTTTAATAAACAGGGCTCGGGTGTACTTTCGTCGCTTAGTAAAGCTAACTGCTTAATTGTAGTGCCAGCACAAAGCGGCAATATCGAAAAAGGTGCAACGGTAAGTATTGAGTTGTTATAAATACTTAATATAGACATAAAAAACCAACTAATGTTGGGCTTTTATGTCTAATATTTAAGTCAATTAATTAGAACAACGATTCAAAATCGCCATTTGAAAATAAAACCCCGGGGATGCCACGAACGGCAGTAACGTCAGCTATTTTAGTATCACCAAAATATAAACCGCCACTGTAATTACGGCCCTTTTGTTTTACATCTAACCAACGGCCATTTTCGCCTTTCGCAATGAGGTTAATATTGCCACTAACATCACGAATACGTAAATCTAGCGCGCTATTTTTTACACTAACAAATATATCTGTAGAAGTAAGTTCAGATAAATTTTCAACATCACCTACGTATGCAAATTTAAAGTCGCTTGCTCCACTTAATGGAAAATCTAACTCAAAAGTAAAGGCTAAATCATCATTGTCTTCGCCAATAAAAGGCGAAGCCTCTACTGCTGTGATATGAAATGCAGTGTTTTGAATGCCGCTTACGTAATTACCATTAAAATCAAAGGTAGATAACGTAGTTGACTCCTCACCTAGTGAATTAACAAAACGATTTAAGTTTAATGATAAGTCACCTTCTAGTTTACCCGCTGTTTTATTGATAATTACATTGGTCGTGATCTGCGCTATACCTGTATCAGCTTCTGGGTTTAATTCACTTTGAGCATCTATACCATCAAATTGAATAACCAGCTCACTCACATCAACACTTAATACCGTAGCGCCATTTGTGACAGTTGCACTCATTACACCTTCAATTTTATCTCCCAGTACACCACTTACCCTAAATGTTGGGATTGATAAATCAATTGCTATAGGTAAATCATCATATGTGCCAGTAATAGCCCATGTATAAGGTGATTGGCTATAAATGATATCCAAATCACGAAGCTTATATTGTCCTGCTGGCGTAGAGCCTTCTGCAAGTGGAGAATAGTTTGTAATAACTTCATTTAAAGCATTAGTAAGCGCACTAAGAGTTCTTTGTGTGTCTTCATCAAATGCACCTTCAAGCTCAGTAAATTTTGCGTCTAATTCATCTGAGTAAGCTTTTTCTTGAAGTCTTGCAACACCTATTATATTTCGCGTATCAACAAGTAACTCTCTTGAATCTAAGCTTTGTACTTCTGCTGAACGAGCCTGCCAATTTGTGAATGTAGTTACGCTCGCAATGGTTTGCTTAACTTGACCAGCGACATTTTTCAGCAAAGCATTACCTTGGTCGCTAAATAAGTTATCTGTAACATACTGCACTGCTAAATCGCTGTAATCTTGCCACGCTTGCTGGTCAGTCTCCAAGTTAGTAAATGCATTAAAAGCACTTACAACGCTAAACGTACTATCAGCAACACCAGCTAAAATTGCCGCGTAAGTAAATGCGTTAGTAACCATTTCTGCTTCAACACTTGCATTTAAATTACTGTGCGTTAAATGATAAAAAGGCGTGGCTGATAAACTAGCCTGTGTAGCACCAAAACCTTCGTCAGTAATTGCTTTACTCAATGGCGATAAATAAACCGTATTTACACCAGGAGCACTAAAAGCAGCTGCTTTGTAATTAAGAGTAACGGCTGTTAATTCTTGATAGTCGATTAAACGGTTCGCGTTTAAGTCATTTGCATCACCACGAACTGTTCTGCCGCAACCGGTAAAGCGTGGGCAAGGTAGCGTTGTATCACTAGGTATAAACTCAAAGCTATTAAAAGTAAGTGGAGTTACATTTATACTCGCAGTATTGATGTTTTCGACTTCAATTGATTCTTTCACCACCCCATCACTATCTAAAACATTAAGCGTTCCCTGTGGTGATTGCCAATTAGATACATAAAAATTTACAGAAGAAGATGTTGAAGCTTCACTCACTGCAACAGATTCTGAACTGTCACTGTCTGATGAAGAACCACAACCTACCAATGCAATAGCGACCCCTAAAGGTATAATTTGTTTTAACATCTTCATTCCTTAAAACTTAATGTTCACGTACCAATTCACATTCGCATAATAGGCTTTATCTAAATCTAAGCTATCTGTTTGTAAATTAAGACCAAAATATTCACTTTCTATACCAACCAAAAACGCTTCACTTTTTGTTTCGTAGCCTGCTTGTACTTTCCAATGATCCCAAAAGTGAATGCGGCCTTTTAATTGGCTAAACGTGTCTTTATCGTAACGTTTTAAAGTTAGTTGGGTTGAAAAACGCTCGTTTATTCTGTAATCGGCAAATGCTTGTAGTCGCATTTCCATCTCAAAATCATGCGATTCGGTATTTCCAAATGCAGACGTTTTTAATGATACTGTTGGCTGGGTAGTAATGTCGCCGTTGTCATTTTCACTAAATGGAACTTCTGTAGTTTGGCCTTTAACAAAGCCACTATCGTCGTAATCTGTTTTATAGAGTAAATCTTTTACACTAAAACCAAGTTGTAGTTCATCATTTACTTGCCAATCAGCAAAAATATCTAGGCTATAGCCTAGGCTTTCAGGTTTCTGGTCTGGTGTGAATTTTTTAAATAAAATATCTTTTGAAAAATTGTAATCAACAGTTACAGCACCTTCAACTTCATCGCTATAAATTTCGCCATTTACAGTAGCATCTTGAAAATGCGTACTCGAAAAAACGGATAATTTAGGTGTAATTGTTAATGAATTTTTATCTAAAAACTTAAAATCGTAAGATACAAAAACACCATTTGAAGTCGCTTGTTTTGCATCTAAATTATATGTATAAAAACGATCCTCAAACTCTAAATCATTTTTTTCAGTGTGAGTGTATTTGGCCGTATCTGGATCAAAATTAAGCACGTAATCATAGCGACTTTGTAAACCAACCTTAAAATTCCCGAAACCCACACCGACTTCAAATATATTGTAAGTAAATGCACTGTCTCCCGATTTTAGTGGTGCATCGAAATCATCGACAAAAGCTTGTACTGGCTGTGCTTCGGTGTAAATCTCTGCGTCAAAATGTGTAAATACTTGAAATTGGTTATCTGCGGAAACAAATGGAGAAATAAGAGCTGTTGAAAATCCTAACAAGAGAATTTTTTTTTTCATAATTTAATCGCTTTCTATAAAAAAAGGGAAAAGCGCTAGGCTTTTCCCTTTTATAGTTTAAATATTACTTAGATGAATCAATTAAATCAACATCAGTGTAATCAACCACGTCACCATCGATATAGGTTATTGAAATACCATTAGTAATCTCGGTTACTGTACCAAAAGACATCATAGCCTCATTGTACATAGCCATAACGCTACCTATGTAATCCGCACTTTCGCCATCAGTAATAGACAATGTGTAACCCATAGCATCATTCACAGTAATATCTAAGGTACTGTCAGAGCTCATTACTTTAAAGTCTACATCACCAGATACACCTTCTAATAAAATAGAACTTGAATCTGTTTCTTCATCAGCTGTAATGCTTAACACGCCGTTAAAGCCAGAATCGCCATCCATAATTTCAATATGGTTAGTCGTTTCAGTCATTATGATTTCTGCATCATCTACATTATCAGCCGTCACCGCGCCATCAAAAGTAAATACTAAACATGAATCGATTTGAGTAGCATCAATTGTACCTGCTGCAAATTCAACACAATCTGTCAATGCTGCTACTTGCGTATCAGCAGTTACAAGCTTAATAGATGCATCATTTTCGCCTACCAGCGTAGCACCCCAAGCAACAACTAGCTTATCACCTTCATAAGAAGCCGCTGCGTTAATCATTTCACCTGTAGTAGCATTGCTAAGCATAAGTGTAAGATCATCTAAGCTGTAATTGTAAGCCCAGTTAGGGAAACGTGTAGATGTACCCGATGCAGAATCACCCATACCAGAAACTTCATCGATTACATCAGCTACAATTTCAGCAGCATCAATAATAGCACCACCACCAGTACTCGTTAGCACTGTCATAGTCGCTAATGACTCTGACGTAGCTTTAACAGAAGCTAGTACAGTTAGTTTAGGAAGCGCTTCTTCTGCAGCAACTTGAAGCGCTAACGCAGCTGTAAACTGCTCTGCTGCTAATTCAGCTTTATCAGTAGCAACTTTAACCATTGCATCAGCATCATCAACTAATGTTTGTGCTGCGTCTTTATCTTCATCTGTTACAGCAACATCTAAATATGCTTGTGCAGCTGCTTTAGCTTGCGCTATAGCAATTTCCAATGCATCTACAGTTGTAGCAAATTCAGATGCGGCAGAGACTGCTGCTGTTGCAAGCTCTAAAGCAGCCGCTGCATTAACAGCGGTATCGATCGTCGCGTTTTGTGCATCAGCAAGCGCTGAAGTAGAAGCAGCTTCTGCTGTCATTGATAGGGTTTGCTTCGCATCTGCAACATCTGCTGCATCAATAGCAATAGCTTTAGCCGCCGTTACTTCAACATCAAACTCTGTAACAGCCGCATCAACAGCAATAACTAATTCAGCAAGCGCTGCGTCAAACGCACTTACTTTGTCAACTTCTGTATTTGCATCAGATAGTAGATCTTCTGCATTATCAAGAATTTGTTGGTATGTATTATTTTGGTCAACAAGTAATGTTGCTGCTGAAACAAGACCTTGAGACTTAATAAATAATTTATTTACTTTATTTGCTAAATCGGCAGTTTCAGCTTCATTAACAAGTGTAGCTACTGCACTTGCAAATGCGACAGCACTTGCTGCATCAGTAACCGTTTCTCCACCTAGAGATTGAGCATCTGCTAAGTTAGTCTCAGCTGTCACGACTAAAGCTTGTAAAGTAACAAGTTCAGCTTCTGATGCTGTAACCTCTGCTGTAACAGAAACAGCTAATTGAGCATAAAAATTGTCATCAGCTTCACAGTTATCTGTACAACCTAACTTTTCTAATGCTTTTTTAACTTTTTTAGCAATAAGAGCTAAACTAGCGTCAGTTGCTGCGCCATTTTTAATAGCTTTATTTTTTGCTGCTTTTGCTTTAGCAGCAATGCCAGCCGCTTGTAAAATAAATGCATCTTTTTCAGCATCTGTTGCATTTGGATTAACAACATTGAATGCATTTATAATTGCAGCTTCAATAGCATCATCATCACCAGTAGCAATGGCTAAAAAAATGTTAGATGTGTTTGTTACTGCTTGTTGAAGTTTAGCCGCTAACGCTGCAATTTCAGCATCATCACTACCGCTTAACTTACCATCTTTAATGCCTGTTTTTAATTTACTTAGCACATCGCTGATAGAGTCTAAACCTTGAATAGATGACGCTATTTGAGAAATTGCTAAAATACCTTCGCTTAACTCTTCTTCACCGTCTACATCACTTAAATCAACTGCACCACCAATTGAAGGGTCAGCAAGTAACTCTGGTATTTGAAGTGTGCTATCAGGTCCCATTAATTGGAAAAAACTGCGTAAACTTACTTCAGCAATAGTAGGAGGACCAACCTCTCCTCCAGCTGTAATAATTAACTGAGAACCGATAGTCGTAAACAATGTTGCATTAGCTGTTAAAGAACGAGATACACCTGGATCGCCTTGAGCTCCACTTGCACCTGACGTATCAGCTGTAATTGCTGGGACAAATTTGATTACTGAAAGTTCTAGATCAGTTTTGTACCATTCACCAAATTCAATTGCAGTATCGCCATCATTTACATCATCAACTTCTGGGGCTGTTGCGTAAGAACCACAACCTAAGTAAGCATCACATCTTAAAAAGCTCTCATCGCCTTCTTCTGACGTTTTAACTGTGATGTAAACTGGTCCAGTAAAGTTATCTTCTAAGAAAATGCTGTAGCGTCCGCTTTCATTTGTTAGAACATCATCAGGGTTACCTGCAATTTTGTTTGCTTCTAAATCAGCATCGGCTGCATCTTGCGATAAACCTTCTCCAGAGAAAGATTCAGCTTCAGAAGAGGCTTCTAATCTAAATGCAACAGGTACACTTTGACCAGTTGCATCTAATGTAGAAACGCTTACTACCGCGTTCATCATTGCGCCTTTAACAGCTTTACCAGTTACTTCAACATTAAATTGAGCATCATCTGATGAGCTAAAAGATTCAACAGGAGGTACGTATACATTCCTATCGTTATCAGAACCACAAGCTGTTAAGCCCAATGTAAGTGCAACTGATGCTGCAATTGGTGTAAATTTGATCATACGCTTCGACATTTATTTCTCCTTGATAGCTTGAAATGAGTATCAGAAATTAGTTTAGTCACAATTTGCATTGTTCAAGTTTACAAAAATAATAAACGAACACGCAATACTAACCTTTGTTACTAGAATTCTAAAAATACCATTAAGCCATATATTTTTGCTACATATTTATACATTTTATTAAATGTATTTTGATTTTATCTACATACTATTTCTTTATGACCCTCAGTAATCTAATTAAAAATCATAAAAACTCAGGACGCTAAAATATAGTATATCCATTTTGTGAATTGAATATTACATTTAATTTAGTTTGTTAATATTATTCTTCAAGTAAATGCGATGAATCGAAGAAAAAAGCGGTTTTTTTACTGAACTGGAATGAAAATTAACTAAAAAAATATGACTATGACAACATTCAAATTTTTTCAATCGCTAAGCATTGAGCCATATATTTGGTTTTTCTTTTTATTACCTAAGGCAATTTAATCGCGATGCGAGGTTTGTAATCTAGTGGGCTCGCTAACTGCGTTGAAAATAGCTGGCTAGAGAAAATAAGTTTAATATCATCATGATTCAATATGTTAGTAAGTCTCTTAACCAGAGTTAAGGTTAAGTAATAACCGAGCAAATAGTCCCCAACACGAACCCAAGGGCAATGCATGTTTGACATCTATGCTGCGTTATCGCCTATTTATAGTAAATAACACCATAGGCGTTGCCTTGCCTAAAAACCAAACATACAGCTGCAAATTCAACCTCGAAGATAAATAGACCCAGATATTGAAATAATTACTACATAGAAAACCCCACTGCATAATCACAAGAGGGACTTTATTTTAATAAGGAACCCTTACAACCCCTTCCATTAATACTCGTGCACTGCGGCTCATACTTGCTTTGGTAACTAGCCAATTACCTGCAGTATTTTTAGCTTCAGCACCTACTTTTAGCGTGCCCGACGGATGACCAAAGTTAACTTCACTCAATGCGCCGCCACCAGCGGCTATATTTACGAGTGTGCCTTCGATTGCTGCGGCCGTGCCAATAGCAACAGCCGCTGTGCCCATCATGGCATGGTGCAGTTTACCCATCGACATAGCGCGCACTAATAAATTGATATTTGCAGCTTCAATAAGCTTTCCGCTAGACGCTTTGTAATCTAAAGGTGATGCAACAAACGCAACCTTTGGCGTATGTTGGCGAACTTGCGCTTCACTAATGTTAGTGATTAAGCCCATTTTAACAGCGCCATAAGCACGAATGGTTTCAAGCTTTTCAAGCGCTGCAACATCGTTATTTATATCGTCTTGCAGCTCTGTGCCGGTATAACCAATATCAGTGGCTTTAATAAATACAGTAGGAATACCTGCATTTATCATGGTTGCTTTTAAAGTACCAACACCTGGAACCTCTAAGTCATCAACTACGTTACCTGTTGGAAATAACGCGCCATCGCCATCAGCGGGGTCCATAAATTCAAGTTTTACTTCAGCTGAAGCAAAAGTAACACCATCGAGTTCAAAGTCACCGATTTCTTGCACTTCGCCATTTGTCATAGGGACATGCACTAATATGCTTTTTTTAATATTAGCCTGCCACACCCGCACGATAGCAACACCGTTATTAGGTACTCTGCTTCTATCGACTAAACCATTACTAATGGCAAAAGCACCGACTGCTGACGTTAAGTTGCCACAGTTACCACTCCAATCTACAAAAGGTTTATCTATAGCCACTTGACCAAACAAGTAATCAACATCGTGTTCGGCTTGCTCACTTTTACTTAAAATGACGGTTTTACTGGTACTTGATGTAGCACCGCCCATGCCATCCGTTTGCTTAGCATACGGATCGGGGCTGCCAATAACACGCAGTAATAAATTATCGCGCGCCTCGCCTGCTACTTGAGCAGGCTTTGGCAAATCAGTTAAATTAAAAAATACACCTTTACTGGTGCCGCCACGCATATAGGTTGCAGGCACTTTAATTTGCGGTTTAAACATAATGCTTGCCCTTATGCAGATTGTGTTGCTTCTAAAAAGTCTTGAGCAAAGCGCTGTAATACACCACCAGCTGCGTAAATAGAAAGCTCTTCTTGGGTGTCGATACGGCACTTCATAGGCACAGTAAGCACTTCACTGTCTTTACGGGTAATGCTTAAATTAACGGTGGCGCCTGGTTTTAAATCACCCGTTACATTGTACGTTTCACTGCCATCCAGCTTTAGAGTTTTACGCGTTGTGCCTGCTTTAAACTCAAGCGGTAAAACCCCCATACCAATTAAGTTAGTACGGTGAATACGCTCAAAGCCCTCAGCTGCTATTACTTCAACGCCTGCAAGTCTTACGCCTTTTGCAGCCCAATCGCGCGATGAACCTTGACCGTAATCGGCACCGGCTACGATAATAAGCGGTTGTTTACGCTCCATGTAAGCTTCGATTGCTTCCCACATACGGGTATTAGTACCTTGTGGCTCTAAGCGTGCGTAAGAACCTTGTTTAACGTCGCCGTTTTCGTCAAGTACCATTTCGTTTAGCAGCTTTGGATTGGCAAAGGTTGCACGCTGCGCTGTTAAATGATCGCCCCGGTGCGTTGCGTACGAGTTATAGTCTTCCTCTGGGACGTTCATTTTGGTCAGGTATTCGCCAGCAGCGCTGCTTGCCATAATTGCGTTTGATGGCGATAAATGATCCGTTGTAATGTTATCGCCAAGAACTGCAAGCGCACGCATACCGGTCATTGTGCGCTCACCCGCAAGTGCACCTTCCCAATAAGGAGGGCGACGAATGTAGGTGCTTTCTGGGCGCCAATCGTAAAGTGGGTCGTTATCTTCACCGTAATCTACGGTTAAATTAAACATTGGCTCGTATACTTTTCTAAATTGCTCAGGCTTAACGCTTTGCTTAATAACTGCATCAATCTCTTCGTCAGATGGCCATAAATCTTTAAGTGTAATATCGTTACCTTGTTGATCTTGCCCAAGTATTCCTTTTTCAATATCAAAGCGAATAGTACCAGCAATGGCGTACGCAACAACCAAAGGAGGTGACGCTAAAAATGCTTGCTTAGCATAAGGGTGAATACGCCCATCAAAGTTGCGATTACCCGAAAGCACCGCGGTAGTGTATAAATCGCGATCGATCACTTCTTTTTGAATAACAGGGTCAAGCGCCCCGCTCATACCATTACAGGTAGTACACGCAAAACCAACAATGCCAAAGCCAAGTTGCTCAAGCTCTGTTAGTAAGTTTGCATCTTCAAGGTATGATTGCACTGCTTTTGAGCCCGGTGCTAATGAAGTTTTAACCCAAGGTTTGCGCATTAAACCCTTAGCATTTGCGTTACGGGCAAGGAGTGCTGCAGCTATTACATTGCGTGGATTACTCGTATTAGTACAGCTAGTAATAGCAGCAATAATACACGCGCCGTCTGGCATTAAGCCCTCTTCATTTTCAACAATACCCGAAATACCTTCTTTAGCTAAATCGCTTGTTGATACTCGGCGGTGTGGATTAGATGGACCTGCAATATTGCGCCCCACGCTTGATAAATCAAACGTAAGCACACGCTCATATTTTGCGGTTTTTAAGCTATCGCTCCAAAGGCCTGCTGTTTTTGCGTAGTTTTCTACAAGGGCAATTTGTTCTTCTTCGCGACCTGTTAAACGCAAGTAATCTATTGTTTTATCATCAATATAAAACATGGCTGCAGTTGCGCCAAATTCAGGCGTCATGTTCGAAATGGTTGCTCTGTCGCCAAGTGTAAGCGCGTCGGCACCTTCACCGTAAAACTCTAAATAAGTAGAAACAACACGTTGCTCACGTAAAAATTCAGTAATGGCCAACACAATATCGGTAGCGGTAATACCTGGTTGGCGCTTACCTGTTAGCTCAACACCAACAATATCAGGTAAGCGAATATAAGAAGCGCGGCCCAGCATTACGCTTTCAGCTTCAAGCCCGCCTACACCCACCGCAATAACACCCAGCGCATCAACATGAGGCGTGTGGCTGTCGGTACCTACTAGTGTATCTGGAAATGCAATGCCATCTCGGTTTTGAATAACCGGCGACATTTTTTCAAGATTAATTTGATGCATAATGCCGTTACCCGGTGGAATAACGTCAATATTTTTAAACGCAGTTTTAGTCCAGTTTATAAAATGAAAACGGTCATCATTTCGTCTGTCTTCAATAGCGCGGTTTTTTTCAAATGCGTCAGGATCAAAACCGGCATGCTCTACCGCTAGTGAATGATCCACTATTAACTGCGTAGGTACTACCGGATTCACTTTAGCCGGATCGCCGCCTTTTGCTGCAATTGCATCACGAAGCCCAGCTAAATCAACAAGTGCTGTTTGGCCTAAAATATCGTGGCACACTACACGCGCCGGATACCACGGAAAATCTAAATCTTGTTTGCGCTCAATCAGCTGATTAAGTGCATCGGTTAACATGGCAGGGTCGCATCGGCGTACTAGGTTTTCGGCAAATACACGCGATGTATAAGGTAGTGTGGCGTATGCACCTGGCTTAATTGCATCTACGGCTTCTTGCGTATCGTAATAGTCGACATTTGAGCCCGGTAGAGGTTTACGGTATTGGGTATTATTAATTATGGTCATAATAAATTCGCTAATTGATGACGGTGTTTGCTCACAGCTAGCGTGTTTAATGAAAAGTTGAGAAAAACTGCTCGCTAGTGGCTATGTGCAATAAAAAAGTGAGCACATGCGTGCTCACCCATTTTTTAACGTGACTCTATTGGTGTGTAACTACGTGCATCGGGCCCTGTGTAATCGGCACTTGGGCGAATAATACGGTTGTTAGCACGTTGCTCTTTTACATGGGCAGTCCAACCAGTAACACGGCTCATTACAAATATTGGCGTAAATAATTTAGTTGGAATATCCATAAAGTGATAAGCAGATGCATGGAAAAAATCAGCATTACAAAACAGTTTTTTCTCGCGCCACATAATCTCTTCACAACGAACAGACACAGGGTAAAGCACGGTATCGCCTACCTCTGCTGCTAGTTTTTCAGACCACTTTTTAATAATTACGTTACGCGGATCCGATTCGCGATAAATCGCGTGACCAAAGCCCATTATTTTGTCTTTACGTTCAAGCATGCCCATAATTTCTTTCTCAGCATGTTCAGCGCTTGTAAAACCTTGAGTCATATCCATTGCCGCTTCGTTAGCACCACCATGTAATGGACCACGCAGCGTACCAATCGCACCAGTTACGCAAGAATGAATATCAGAAAGCGTTGATGCACACACACGCCCTGTAAAGGTAGAGGCGTTAAACTCGTGCTCTGCGTACAAAATTAGTGATACATTCATTACCTGTGCAAACAATTCACTGGGTGCTTTGTCATGTAACAGTGTTAAAAAATGTGCGCCAACAGAGTCGTCATCTGTTTGTGTTTCAATGCGTACGCCATCGTGTGTAAAGCGGTACCAGTAACAAATAATACTTGGGAACACAGCAACCATACGGTCGATTGCATCATTAGCTTGGCTAAAATCAAGCTCCATTTCAAGGTTACCCAACATTGAGCAACCCGTGCGCATTACATCCATTGGGTGCGCGTCATTAGGAATATTTTCAAGCACGGTTTTAAGCGCATCAGGTAAGCCGCGTAAACTTTTTAGTTTTGCTTTATATTCTGCCAATTCGCTTGTGGTTGGTAACTCACCACGTGAAAGTAAAAAAGACACTTCTTCAAACTGCGCTTTTTCGGCAAGTTCACTAATATCATAACCACAATACGTTAAACCAGAACCACTTTGTCCAACAGTACACAATGCTGTTTGACCAGCCACTTGTCCGCGTAAACCCGCGCCGCCTAATGCTTTATCTACCATGATTTTCTCCTATCTTAAATTTGTGTGTGATTTTAATAATTATTATTTGTCAGATTTTGATGAAAAAAGTGTGTCGAGTGTGTTCTCGTACGTGTGGTAATCTAAAAAGTCGTAAAGCTCAGAACGCGTTTGCATATTTTCAATTTGGCTTTGTTGCGAACCTTCATTTAAAATTGCTGAATACACGTTTAGTGCTGCTTTGTTCATGGCTCTAAATGCACTTAGTGGGTAAAGCACCATTTCAACACCTACATCACTTAACTGCTCTTTTGTGTAAATAGGTGTTTGGCCAAACTCAGTAATGTTTGCCAAAATTGGAACGTTAATCGCTTTTGCAAACGCTTGGTAATCAGCAAGGTCGTGTACGGCTTCTGCAAAAATAGCGTCAGCACCGGCTTCAACACAAGCAGCTGCACGGTCTATCGCGGCGTTTAAACCTTCTTTTTGAAATGCATCGGTACGCGCCATAATATAAAAATCGCTATCGGTTTTTGCATCAACCGCCGCTTTAATGCGGTCAACCATTTCACCTTGGCTTACAATTTCTTTATTGGGACGATGACCACAGCGCTTTTGCGCTACTTGGTCTTCAATATGAAAACCCGCCGCACCGGCTTTAGTCATTTCTTTTACTGTGCGCGCAATATTAAATGCCCCACCCCAACCGGTATCGGCATCAACAAGTAGTGGTAAGTCGCTAGCACCTGTAATACGACGAATATCTTCAAGCACGTTATCAAGGCTTGTCATACCTAAATCTGGCATACCAAACGAGGCGTTTGCAACACCGGCACCTGAGAGGTAAATAGCTTGGTGACCCATTTTTTCAGCCATCATCGCTGTGTAGGCGTTAATAGTACCTACCACTTGTAACGGGCGGTTATTGGCAATAGCGTGTTTAAATTTTAATCCTGCTGACATTACTTTCTCCTCACTTTGAACGGTTGCTACGTGGAGTAACTTATAGTTTTAATCTGTAATTATGACTGTTTAACTGCTCTTGCTAGCTTTTAGCAGCTTATGCTTTTTGCTTAGCTAATAAGTCGAATTTGGTTTGAATATTTGCTTGCGATGCGCTTATGTGGCGCTTCATAAGCATTTCGGCCAGTTCGCCGTCGTGGTTTTCAATCGCGTTAATAATAGCTAAATGCTCATCAAACGCTTTTGATACACGCGGCCCCACCATGCCCATTTGTACACGGTACATGCGTATTAATTGATAGAGCTCATTACACAGTAAATGAATTAAATGCGCGTTTTTACTGCCTTGAATAATACGGTAATGAAAATCTAAATCGCCGGCTTCTTGATAGTAAGACTCGCCCTCTTTAACACGTTGTGTTTGCAAGTGCTGATTAAGTAATTGCTTTAAGCCTTTTATCTCTTCGGGTTCCATATTGTCGGCAGCCAGCCTACATGCCAAGCCTTCAAGTGAGCTGCGAACTTGATAAACTTCAATCAAACGCTCAGCGGTAAGGGCAACTACTCGGCAACCTACGTTAGCTTTACGCTCAACAAGGTAGCAACTCTCTAAGCGATTTAACGCCTCTCTAAGCGTTGCACGGCTTACACCATAACGCTTTGCAAGTTCAGGCTCTGATATTTTACTGCCTTGGACTATACTGCCTTCAACAATCTCACGGCGCATATCTACAAATACTTGATCTGATGCGGTAGTTATAGGCGCTTCGTTTAAAAGTGTGTGTCATAAGTTATTTTTTAGATTGTCGACAATTAGTGTGGTTACTATGAGCTTATTAAAAAATCATGTCAACCCTTAAACCTATCAAAATGGCTAAAAAACACGCCCATTGTCGACACTATTAACCTAAAGTCGCATAAAAATGGTTTTAAAATGGACTAAAACAATGAAGTGTCGACAGGGCAATAAATCAGATGTTACGTCTTTAAGCGCTGAAAATGCATTATATAAATGCTATTATCGCGCTTTATTTTTATAGTATGAGCCAACGCGTGAACGCCAACACTTTTATTCCTGAGCACTTTATTGATGACGTAAAAACCTATTTACCAGCGCATCTAAACTTAGATGACTTTTTAAATGCGTGTCGCAGGCCACTCAGAAAATCTATCCGCGTTAATACATTAAAAATTAGCATTGAAGAATTTGTAGAACGTGCAACTGAAAAAAATTGGCTGCTAACCCCCATCCCTTGGTGCAGTGAAGGCTTTTGGTTAGAACGCCCAAGCGATGAAGAGCAAAACCTCGCTCTTGGTAATACTGACTTACATCTAAGCGGTGCGATGTACGTACAAGAAGCAAGTTCAATGCTGCCGCCTATTGCCTTAAAACAAAGTATTAAACTCGCTAACTCGCAAAATAACACCGTGCTTGATATGGCATCAGCACCGGGTTCTAAAACATCACAACTTGCAGCACTTATGGATAACCAAGGCGTGCTTGTTGCAAATGAGCTTTCGTCATCTCGTTTAAAGGTACTTAGCGCCACCTTAAAACGCATGGGGGTTGGTAACTGTGCGCTCTCGCACTTTGATGGCGTTATATTTGGCAACTACATGTTTGAATGCTTTGATAGCATATTGCTAGACGCGCCATGCTCTGGCGAAGGTACTGTGCGTAAAGACGCCGACGCACTAAAAAATTGGTCAATAGAATCAAACATACAAATAGCCCAAGTACAAAAAGACTTAATTAAAAGCGCATTTTACGCATTAAAGCCAGGTGGCACGTTAGTGTATTCAACCTGTACACTTACTCCGCTCGAAAACCAGCAAGTATGCGATTATTTACTCAGTGAATTTGGCGACTATATAGAGCCACAATCCCTAAGTGATTTATTTGAAGGTGCAAGCGAAGCCACAACTAATGAGGGCTATTTGCATGTTTGGCCGCAAACATTCGATAGCGAAGGCTTTTTTATTGCAAAATTTAAAAAGCAAACAAGTTGTAATAATCCAAATCAAACTGTTAAAAAAGGCGCGTTTCCGTTTAACGAGTTTAATAAAAAGCAAAGTGCCGCGTTTATGCAGTCGCTTAAAAAGCACTTTGAATTAACTAATCTTCCTGGCAACTTAATGCAGCGCGACAAAGAGCTGTGGTTATTTCCACAAGGGTTTGAAGCCCTGCAAAATAAAATTAAGTACGCACGCTTAGGTATTCAAATTGGCATTATTCATAAAAATGGCGTAAGGCTAACGCACGAGTTTGCAACCGTATTTGGCAATGAGTGTAAAACTAATATTTACGCGTTAAATAACGAGCAAGCAAATGATTATTTTCAAGGTAAAGATATACGCTTAACGGAAGCAACTCAGACAATAGGTGAAGTAGTATTAACACTGTGTGGTTGCCCTATTGGGCTCGGGAAATGGCAAAAAAATAAGATCAAAAATTCACTACCCCGAGATCTAGTGCAAAATACGCAGTTAATAAGCTGGGTATAAAAAATGGATAACCATTTTAAACTGCGCATAAAAAATCTAAGCATTTGTTATTAAATATAACTAAATGCAAAATTTAGTTATGCCTTTTATCATTACTTAACTACACTTTTAAGTACTTTCTTCTTCTCCCTAAGAATCTAGAAAGTTTTTTTAGTTAACGCAAGACTCAACAGAGAGTCATTCTAAAGCCCAGAGTTTTCCTAATTACTCTGGGCATTTTTTAATTTTCAACTAAATCAAATTCGGTTAATTCCCCAGAGCCATGAATCAATTGATAGCGCGCTAAATTGCCTTGTTCGAGTGTTATTAAACTAATCGCAGAGTCACTTACTAAATACTTTTGCCCTTCGCCCTTAGTTTGGTGTTTATCTACTTCCATATGCCAACGTTTAGTAAAAAAGTTAAGTGGGCTTTTTGGTCCATATAAAATTGAATCTAGTTTATCGAGTACGTTTATTAATTTACGTGGAAATTCGTTTTTAATACCACTGGCGGTAAGTTGCCAAATTCGGTTGGGGTGATTACCAAAACGTTTTTGCACTGAAAAGCAAAATGAATAGTGCACGTCTCCCGATAAAATAAGCGTTTCGTTTGGTGTATCAGTTCGCCTAAACGTATCGAGTAGTTTTTTAGCCGATCCTTCGTGTGCCATCCAGTTCTCTACATCAACCATAAGCGGTTGCCCGCAAATATTAAACATGGCTTGAATAGCTTCTATTGATTTAACACCAAATACGGGGGCTGGCGATACAATAATAACCTGATCGTGGCTTAATAGGCTTTCTTCAAGCTCTGTTAGGCGTTCCCAATCAAGTAGACCTGAAGGCTCGTTAAAATTTTGCTCATTTCGCCAACGGTGCGTACGTGTATCTAGCACCACTACTTTTGGGGTTGTAGTTAACTCGTAATGCCAAAAACTAAAATCGTTTAGTGGTTTATCAAATGCTTTAAACTGCCATAAATTATTAGCAGTACGGCTTTGCTTAAAAGGTGTTAGTAACTCGCCTGTTTTATTTAGTGCATCGTTCCCCATTCCTTGGAAAAGCCAATAACTAATTAACCCGTTATTAATGATTCGTTTACTACTTGGATTTTCATTTATAGCTTGCTCCCACCCAGCGGTGAGGTTCCAATCATCGGTTACATCGTGATCGTCAAACATCATTAATGTCGATACATTGGCAAACAACCGCTCTACTTCACTTAAGCCTTTTGCATAATCAATCAGTGCTGTTTTTTCAGCGTCAAAAATAGTTTTGTTTTGCTTGTTTTGACCTGAATACGTTGTATTTTGTATATCAACGCATTGCCAAGCAGCAGCACTAAAATTTAATAAATAAAGCGCTATGTATTCTTCAAAATGGATAAGGTGATTGTAGGCTTTTACACTTGAAAAGTGAGGTTCGTCTTTTTTTAGCCAGTAACCTATACCTAATTTTGAACGTTTTTGCCAAGGCGTTTTTGGTAAATACAAATGACGATTATAAAGTTGCTCTTTTATATCGTCCGGTAACTCAATGGCAAGTGGTTGCTCTTTATAAATACCGAGTTGCTTAACTAACTGATGAATAGCTAATAACATGGGGCCTGCTACGTCATCGGCGTAAACCTGATCGCCACTGAGCAAGAGTAGTTGTGCACCTTCGTTATTGTTGGCACGCTGGGTATTTTGCCAGTGACTTGCAGACACTAAGCTATCTTTTGCTGGATGATGTGCATTACGGCACGAGCCATGCAAAATATCACTGAGTTTATCGGGGATTACAAATGCAGGCGTTGTTTGACTGCTATAGCACCAAGGCGATAAATCGATTACTGTATCGTCAATTACAAGCTCATAGTTTAATAAGCTATCTAGAGGGAGTTTGTTGTCTATTGGCTTTATAATGACGAAATGCAGATACAAATGTTCCCCTAAAGAAACAGTGTGTTGATCGCTATAACACTCAACATTTAATAAGTTTATTTGGCAGTTTGCAGACTTGCTGGTAGCAAACTGAATACAGACTCCAGTTTGCTCTGCACGGCGCACCATTGGCCCCATTAGTAAAATAGGAAGGTTTGCCGTGTTAGTAATCATGTATTTAGCCTTTAGCTGCTAATTTAAATAAAGAATAAAAGTTCTCGGTAGTCGCTTTAGCCAGTTCATTAAAGCTAATGCCTTTAAGTTCGCTAATGTAATAAGCAACGTCTTCTACGTATGCTGGCTGATTTGTTTGCCCACGATACGGTACCGGTGCTAAATAAGGCGAGTCGGTTTCTATTAATAAGCGATCGAGTGGGATTTTTTTTACGACTTCTTTTAGTTCTAAAGCATTTTTAAAGGTAACAATGCCGGAAATCGAAATATAAAAGCCCATGTCTATGGCTTTTTTGGCCATATCCCAGTCTTCAGTAAAACAATGCAATACGCCACCGCAATTTTCCGCTTTATGTTCACGCATTAAGTTTATGGTGTCGACACGTGCATCGCGAGTATGAATAATTAACGGCTTTTGTAATTCGTTAGCTACTTCAATATGCCCAACAAAACTGGCTTGCTGTACTGCATGTGTATCTTTTGAATAATAATAATCAAGGCCTGTTTCGCCAATAGCGACTACTTTGTCGTGCGATGCTAGGTCAATTAACTGCTGCTTGTTAAGTGCGTCTTTTTGATCAAGTGGATGTACGCCACAAGAAGCTGATACATCGTCGTAATGCTGAATTTTATCAAGCATACTCGGGAACTGATCAAGTGTTACACTTACACATAAAAAATGCTCAACCTTTTTAGCACGTGCTTTATCAAGCACTTGGTCAAGGTTTAAATCAAGTTTATCAAAATCAAGACGGTCTAAATGGCAATGCGAATCTACAATCAAAATTGGGCCTGTTTTTTACTACATGGTGTAAGTCGGATTACCGGAGTTTAACATAGTCCCCAGTAGTTTTTCGATCTTAGAATTAAGGTTTGTTTTATCATCTAAGAAAGTAATACCTATCCCTGGTGGGTTAGAGCTTTGTGCACCTTGTGGGGTGATCCACGACACTTTACCCGTCACTACATCATCTTCTAGTGCATCAGGCAAGGTAACTCTAAGTGCCAATGAGTGCCCTACTTCGTAACGCATATTAGTGGGTACAAATAAGCCACCTTTTTTTAAATAAGGCATATAACAACGATATAATTCATCTAGATCATCTATATCAACTAATAGCTCTTGCATGTTTAATCCTTTTTATGAATTACGTAATATGTGCGCTAATCGCGATACTGCAAGCGGTAAATTAAGCCCAAGGATTTTTGTGTTATTTTGCAAAAATTCACTCAGAGCCTGTTGCGCAATCTGATATGCATCAAAGCTCATGCCTTGCATTAACTGCTGCTTTAGTTGCTCACTTAAGAACAAAGTAAATATGCGAACAAGCTCAGGCTGTTTATTTATAATATCGACTAACACTTTAAAATTATGACTTTGTTTAAACTCAGTTGCAAACTTATAAAGCATATCAATACTTTGTAACTGACTTTGCTCTTGCCAATGCTTAACTTGTAATGGTTGGCTATAAAAAAGTGGCAACCAGCTATAACCTTTAATTTGCAATGACTCAAGCCATTGCTGGGCAAGTTGTGTGTTTATTACTTTTATATCTGTTTTAGCACACCGGCTTAATATCGTGGCCGGAAGCTGTGCAGCTTGGCTTGTTGTAAGTATCAAAAATCGGCTATTACTTGGCTCTTCTAGCGTTTTTAATAATGCATTTGCTGCGGCGGTTGTCATTTTTTCACAATTTTTAATAACAACTACTTTGTTACCATTTTGCGCCGCAGAGTGATTCATAAAATCACTGATCCCGCGTATATCGTCTACGCCAATACTTTGCCCATCAACCTGCGTTAAACGTTTATCAGGGTGCGTGCCTGCAAGTGTGAGTAAACAACTTTTACAGTGGCCACACGGTGCTAAAATACTATTAGCAGCTGCTGATTGCTGTACTATATTTTGGCACAATAAGGCATTAGCTAACTGATCGCTTAACTCGAATTTACCAACGCCAATGGGTCCACAAAACAACTGTGCATGATGAAAACGCTGGCCACGAAAGCTCTGCGCTAAGCGTTGCTGTGTATCGTGTAGCCAAGGCAGTGCCATATTATTTTAGCCCTTCAAAAAATGTACGTAGTACGTTAGTTATATCGCGGTGTACTTTATCGATGTCTTGGTTTGCATCAACTGTTTTAATTGAGCTGTCGTCGTTAGCAAGCTCAAGGTAACGCATGCGAGTGCGCTGAAAAAACTCAATAGCTTCTTGCTCTATTCTATCAAGTTCGCCTCGCCCTTTTGCACGTTCAAGGCCAATAACAGGGTCAATATCAAGGTAAATAGTTAAATCGGGCTTCAATCCTTTTAATACCATTGATGATAACGACGCTAGTGTATTTGAGCTAATACCTCGTCCGCCACCTTGATATGCTTGAGATGATAAATCATGGCGATCAGCCAATATCCATTGACCTTGCTCAAGCGCAGGATTAATGACGTTATGCATTAACTGCGAACGCGCCGCATACATGATCAGCAATTCGGTTTCAAAGGCAATTTCTTCTTCATGCTCTGCTTTTACAAGTGTGCGCAGTGATTCGGCTAGTGGTGTTCCGCCTGGTTCACGTACATTTATAAAGTCGATCTGTTTTTTGTTTAAAAAATCTTGGCATAACGAAATAGCGGTTGATTTACCAGCGCCTTCTAGCCCTTCTATTACTATAAATTTTGGTTTCATAAAATATTAATTCTTTTTATTTAATATATACGTTTTAACTGCCGCGTTATGCTGTTTTAACGTGGTTGAAAACTGGTGGCTACCATCGCCTTTTGCGACAAAGTAAACGTATTCACTTTGCGGCGGATTAACTGCAGCTAAAATAGCGGCTTTTGATGGCATTGCTATAGGTGTTGGCGGTAAACCATTAATACGATACGTATTGTAAGGCGTATAATCGCGCAAATCTTTACGTTTAATATCACCATCAAAATCAGCGCCTAGCCCGTATATTACGGTGGGATCGGTTTGCAGGCGCATATTGGTGTTTAATCGATTAACAAACGCTGATGCAATTAACGGACGTTCGCTGGCAAGGCCTGTTTCTTTTTCAATAATTGAAGCCATTATTAGTGCTTCGTATGCTGTTTTATAGGGTAGATTAGCAGCGCGCTGCTGCCAAGCATCATCTAATGTTTGCTGCATTTTCTGTGCTGCACGTTTTAATACACCGCTTGCAGTATCGTTATTATGATAATGGTAAGTGTCGGGGAATAACCAGCCTTCTAAGTGCGTGTCATTACCCAGTATTTGTGTACTTAGTTCATCACTTTTTAAATCGTTTTGTAAATTATCGGCTTTTTTAATAGCACTTAGTACTTCACGTAAGTTTTGCCCTTCAATAATGGTAAAACTAAAACTGACTTGCTGGCCTTGATTAATTTTTTTTATATTACTGATAACACTATCGGCTGTTAGCTCGTAAAGCCCCGCTTTTAAGTCGGTGAGTGTGGGATCTAATTTGGCAATTACCTGATAGCGCCAGCAACTTTCTACCCAGTTTTTAGCTTGCCATTGATGGCATAACTTATTAAAGCCAGTGCCATGCTTAACTTCAAATTGTGTGTTTTGAGCTACCTTTAACGGGCTATTTATTGTTGCTTGTAATTGCTGGTAACCAACAGCAGTGGTTATAACAGCTAAAAAGAGTACCGATAAAATAACTTTTAACACTCAGCCTCCTTGGCTAATAATTTAGTTAATAATGCGTGGCTGTCGTCTGTATTAAATACCTGTTGTTCAATACGTTTTACTGGTACTGCTCCCATTAAGCTATTACACACAAATACGGCGTCTGCTTGGATTAAGTCTTCTACTTTCACGCGTTTAAATTCAACTGGTAATTTAGCACATAACGATTGTAGGTAAACGCCCTTTATTCCGCACTCATCAAGCAGTGGCGTAAACACACACTTATTTTTAATCGCAAAAATATTAGCTGCTGAGGCTTCAATTACATTGTTATTGTAATCAAGCACTAACACATCGTCGCAGTTTTGCGTTTGCATTGCTTTTTTAACTAGTACTTGCTCAAGCCGGTTTAATGTTTTAAGACCTGCTAAATAAGGTTGTGCAGCTAATTTAATCGGGCATATTTCTAGACTTACACCCTTTTTAGTAAGCGCACTGTAATTACTAGGGTAATCTAATACACTCAATAAAATAGTAACATTACACTCACTTGGCAGCCCATAACCACGTCCGCCTTCGCCTCGCGTTACAAGTATTTTAAGCACGTTGAGTGATGCTGCTTTTATATGCAAAGCAATTTGATTTTCAAGGCTATTAAAATCTAGCTCAGGAAAACCCAAACGCTGTGCACATTCAATCAAACGCGCTTTATGGTGAGCCCAATACTGTACTTGCCCATCAACAACTTTAGCCGTTGTAAAAAAGCCGTCACCGTAATTTAAGCCTCTGTCACGCGTGCTTAAAGTGCTGTTTTGATCTACTGCTATTATTGTTTGCATTTTATTTGGCATAAAAAAAAGCCCAGTTAAACAACTGAGCTCTTATAATTTGATTCGTTGTTAAAAAAGATTATACCTTTTTAAACAGCAACGAGCCATTAGTACCACCAAAACCGAACGAGTTACACAGTGCAAAGTCTAGCTTTGCATCACGTGCAGTGTGCGCAATATAATCTAAGTCACACCCTTCGTCTGGGTTATCAAGGTTAATAGTTGGCGATACTTTTTGATCCGTTAACGATAAAATCGAAACGATTGATTCAACAGAACCCGCAGCACCTAATAAGTGACCCATCATTGATTTAGACGAACCGACCATTACATCTTTAGCTGCATTACCAAAAATAGATTTAACAGCGGCAGTTTCGGCTTTATCACCAGCATGCGTTGATGTGCCGTGTGCATTAATGTAGCCCACTTGCTCTGCATTTACTTGCGCATCGTTTAATGAATTTTGCATTGCAAGGGCAGCGCCTGCACCGTCTTCTGGTGGTGATGTCATATGGTACGCGTCGCCACTCATGCCAAAGCCTACAAGCTCAGCATAAATTTTAGCACCACGTGCTTTAGCATGTTCGTACTCTTCAACTACAACAACACCTGCGCCGTCAGAAAGCACAAAACCATCGCGGTCTTTATCCCAAGGGCGAGAAGCCGCTTGTGGATCGTCATTGCGGGTTGATAGTGCACGTGCAGCATTAAAGCCACCCATACCAATTGGTGTACAGGCTTTTTCGGCGCCACCGGCAACCATTGCATCAGCATCGCCATAAGCAATCATACGCGCAGCATGGCCTATGTTGTGCAAACCTGTTGTACAAGCCGTTACAATAGAAATATTTGGGCCACGAAGCCCATGCATTATTGATAAATGACCTGAAATCATATTAATAATGGTAGATGGCACATAAAATGGCGATAACTTACGCGGACCACTATTTAATAGTTTAATGTGGTTTTCTTCGATAAGCGTTAAACCACCAATACCTGAACCTACAGCCACACCTATACGTGTTGCATTTTGCTCTGTTATCTCGAGGCCAGAATCTTCAAAAGCTTGAACACCCGCTGCAATGCCGTACTGGATAAATAAATCCATTTTTTTTGCATCTTTTGGTGACATATAAGCCGATGCATCAAAGTCATTAATTAAACCAGCGAACTTTGTACCAAATTTTGATGTATCAAAGTGGGTTATTGTTTGAATACCACTTTTACCATCTAATAAGCCTTGCCAGGTTGATTGAACATCATTACCTAGCGGCGTCAACATTCCTAAGCCAGTTACGACGACTCGACGTTTAGCCACGGTTTGCCTCCAATAAGGGATATTTTTATAAGGTGGATGATCATACCCAAGCTACCTCAAAGTGCTAGTCCCAAAATAGATTAAAAACGCATAACACTAGCAAAAATAATTTTTAGTTAAGATTGGGAGTTAAGGTTTGTTTTTGAATCACGAACTTTGAGGTGGTTTGGATATATAGATTAAGGGCAGCGAATGCTGCCCTTAATTTTCGATTAATTACTCAGCGTGAGCTGTAACGTAATCGATTGCAGTTTGAACTGTAGTGATCTTTTCAGCTTCTTCATCTGGGATCTCAGTATCAAACTCTTCTTCAAGAGCCATTACTAGTTCTACAGTATCAAGAGAATCTGCACCTAAGTCATCTACGAAAGAAGATTCATTTTTAACTTCTTCTTCTTTAACACCTAGTTGTTCAATGATGATTTTCTTTACGCGTTCTTGGATATCGCTCATTCTTCTTTCCTTTATTAAAAACGCCAATGCGTTATTTTCAGATTGCGGCGTAGTTTACGCCGCATAATTCTCTGATTCAATGATTTGGCCATAAATAATTGTCTGGTCAAACCTCTGAGTGTAAGTTTTATCTTTTATCGCTTATTTTCACAGCAATTTCAAGTATGTTTAAAGCAAGTTCACAAATAATTCAATGTTTTTGAGTTAACTAACTTAACTTAATTTTATTATTTAGCCGATATTATGACTACTAAACCATGTACATCGCACCATTTACATGCAAAGTTTCGCCTGATACATACGCAGCTGCGTCAGATGCTAAATAACACACTGCAGCAGCAATTTCGTCTGGTTGACCTAAACGCCCTGCTGGAACATTGGCAAGCGTTGCTGCTTTTTGCTCATCAGTTAAATCATCAGTCATATCAGTTTGAATAAAACCAGGTGCCACTACGTTAACTGTAATACCACGAGATGCAACTTCGCGCGCAAGTGACTTAGAAAAACCAATTACGCCCGCTTTAGCCGCCGCATAGTTAGCTTGCCCTGCATTACCCATAGTGCCTACTACTGAGCCAATATTGATAATACGGCCTTTCTTTTTCTTCATCATTGGACGAAGTACCGCTTTAGATAAACGGAAAATCGAGCTTAGGTTAGTGTCGATTATATCGTCCCACTCAGTCTCTTTCATACGCATTAATAGGTTATCACGTGTGATACCTGCGTTATTAACAAGTACGTCAATATCGCCAAAATCAGCTTTTATTGCGGCAAGTGTCGCTTCAATAGATGCAGGATCCGTTACATTTAATGCATAACCTTTACCACTATCACCCAGGTACTCACTGATTTTAGCAGCGCCTGACTCGCTTGTAGCAGTGCCTGCAACTTTTGCACCTTGCGCAACTAATGTTGTTGCAATTGCTTTACCAATACCACGGCTAGCGCCAGTAATTAGGACAATTTTGCCCTCTAATGAAAATAAATTAGACATTTTATATACTCTTATTTAGCTGCAGCGATTGAAGCGGCATCGTTTACTGAGCCACAGATCATTGCTCTATCAATTCGTTTAGCAAGTCCTGTTAATACTTTACCAGGACCAAATTCGTAGCTTTGTGTTACATCTTGCGCAACCAAGGCTTGTACTGTTTCTGTCCAGCGAACTGGGCTGTATAGTTGACGTACTAGTGCATCTTTAATTGCATCAGCGGTCGATTCAGCTTTTACATCAACATTATTAATTACATCACACTTAGGTGTATTAAATGTTAAAGCGGCTAAGTCTACCGCTAGCTTATCCGCTGCTGGCTTCATTAGTTCGCAATGTGAAGGTACGCTAACCGAAAGTGGTAATGCGCGTTTAGCACCAGCATCTTTACATGCTTGTGATGCTCTATCTACTGCCGCTTTATGCCCTGCAATAACAACTTGACCAGGAGAATTGTAGTTAACTGGAGATACAACCTCACCTTGCGCTGAGGCAGAACACGCCACTTTTATTTCTTCATCGCCTAAGCCAATAATCGCAGCCATTGAACCTACGCCTGCAGGCACAGCTTCTTGCATGTATAAACCACGGTTTTCAACAAGCTTAACAGCTTCACTCAAGCTTAGTACGTCGCTACATACTAGTGCTGAATATTCACCTAAGCTGTGACCGGCCATAACAACGTCGGCATCTGGGTTTGCTGCAAGCCAATCACGATAAATAGCAACACTTGCAGTTAATAATGCAGGTTGTGTACGGTGAGTTTGATTTAATTTTTCTTCTGGGCCATTAAGAACTAGCTCTGCTAAGTCGTAACCCAATGCATCTGATGCTTCTGCAAATGTTGCTTTAACAATGTCAGAACTCTCTAGTAGCTCTTTTAACATACCAACGCTTTGCGAGCCTTGACCTGGGAATAGAAGTGCAATTTTTTGTGCCATACTTTGCTCTTTTTAATTAAACAAATAAATAATGAAATACACGGCACATCAATTATTGATTAACCGCCGTGTTTTTAGAATGTGTTTTTTCGAAAATAGCGGCTATTTTATCAGGAAGTTGACGTTCAACCTCTTTTACCGCTTCATCAATTGCTGCTTGAAATGCTTTAGCTGACGCATTTCCATGACTTTTAACGACAATACCGCGCAATCCTACCAGAGAAGCACCGTTATACTGGTCGGGGTTCACCCTTTTATAGAGTTTTTTTATTATTGGACGCAATATAAACGCCATACATTTATATAAAAGGTGCTTTTCGAGCGCAACTGTAAACTTATTCATAATAAGCTTGGCAATGCCTTCGCATGTTTTAAGTGCAACGTTACCCACAAAACCTTCGCATACAATAACATCAGCCTTGCCAGAAAAAATATCGCTTCCTTCGCTATAACCAATGTAATTAATATGTGGGCTTTGCTGCATTAATTGTGCAGCCTGTTTAATATCATCGTGACCTTTAATATCCTCAGCGCCAATATTTAATAAGCTAACGCGAGGGTTATCGCAGCCAAGTGCTTGGCCAGCAACTACAGAGCCCATAATGCCAAACTGATACAGCATTTGCGCATCGCAGTGCACATTAGCACCTAAGTCGAGTAAATATACTGGGTTTTGGCTTTCTGTAGGAACAGATGAAATGAGTGCGGCACGTTTAACACCTGGCAGCATCTTTAATACATAGTGAGCCATAAAAAATAGCGCACCAGTATTACCTGAACTAACACACGCTTGAGCTTCGCCTGACTTAACTAAATCAAGGGCAACACGCATAGATGAATCTTTTTTTGAACGCACAGCAATTGCAGGTTCACAAGCATTAGTGACTATTTCACTACAGTGACGAATTATGAGTCTAGGATGAGGTAAGGAATCGAGGGATTCGAGTTCTTTAGATATAACGTCTTCATTGCCACATAAAATGAGAGTTAAATTGGCATGAGCGTTTACTGCGTGAACGGCAGCAGGAATAGATGAACGGGGGCCGTAATCGCCCCCCATCATATCTAACGCTATGGTTAGATCATTCAGCATATAAGTAATCTCTTATTTAGAAATTACTTGAACGCCTTTGTAGTAACCATCTGCAGTCACATGGTGACGACGATGAGTCTCACCAGATGTTTGATCTACAGTTAAAGTTGGACCACTGATCGCATCGTGTGAACGGCGCATGCCGCGTCTTGCACGAGACTTTTTGCTTTTTTGTACAGCCATAGTCTTCTCCTAAGAATCTTTCTTAAGTTGTTTCAAAATATCAAATGGATTAGGTTTATCATCTTCCGCCTTTAAAACACCAAAGCTGGCAGGCTTTGCTGAATAACTGCATGAAGCTTCGTTGTGGGTAGCTACTAATGGAATTGCTAAAATTAGTTCGTCTTCAATTAAATCAAAAACGTTAACTTCACCATTTTCATCAAGCGCTACTTCATCGTAGTCTTCTGGAAAAATATCTAACTCTGTATCTTCACCTACTGGTGAATATGCAAAGTCTTGAACCAAATCCAACCCTAAATCACCATTACAACGTTGACAAATGACAGTAACGTGTGTGGACAAATTGCCTCTAATCACAGCGAAACCTTGATCATCATTCTTGCAATGTATTTTTACCGCTATTTCACCTACTTCTTCCTGCACAACTTTCTCTAAACGAGTAAGTTTTTCAAGCGGTACAATTCCGTCATACTTTAAACGGTGCTGCGCTGCTTTGCCTGGATGAAGAGTGATGGGAATTTTCACCTTTTGCATAGGGGCTGCATCATATAGATAGTTAGTTTGTTAGTCAAAGTAAAAAACCATTTTTACTTGGTTTTTAACGTGTTTTACTCTCGGATCTGATTTATCCTAACTCAATCTGAATTATCTTAGGGAAACAGTCCGTGAAGCACCCACTTATTTTAGCGTCAAGCTCGCCTTTTAGGCAGTCTTTATTACAAAAATTTAATTTACCATTTGATACATTTTCACCAGACGTTGACGAGTCAGCACTTGAATGCGAAACACCTACCGAACTGGTTAAGCGTTTAAGTGAATTAAAAGCCTCTGCAGCTAATAAACACTTTAACAAAGGGTTAGCTATTGGATCAGACCAAGTCGCTGTGTTTAACAATCAAATTTTAGGTAAACCACACAATAAACAAAATGCCGTAAAACAACTAAATTTATTTAGCGGGAATACTGTAACATTTTTAACTGGGCTTTGTGTTTACGATATTGTAACTGGCACTAAAAAAACCTGTGTAGAACCTTTTAATGTGACGTTTAAAACACTCAGTGATGCACAAATTAGTGCTTATTGCGACGCAGAGCAGCCTTATAATTGTGCTGGCAGCTTTAAAAGTGAAGGGTTAGGTATCTGTTTATTTGAAAAACTAAGCGGAGACGATCCTAATAGCCTAATTGGATTACCATTAATTAAACTCAGCCAATTACTGGCTGAGTTTGGTATTGATGTACTTACTGCTCAAAACAAGTCCTAGTTAAATAAATTAACCAAGCAAAACCTGTTGTAATTGCAGATAATTATCTACCATTGCAACAGGGCTAAGCTCATTTAGCTGCTGTGCGTTATGTACACCCATTGTTACGCCAATTCTATCCATGCCTGCAGCTTTTGCCATTGTCATGTCTATTTGGGTATCACCAATCATTACAGCTTCTTGAGCGCTTATGCCAAGTTCTTCAAGTAATTGATACAACATATCTGGAGAGGGCTTTGATTGCGCTTCGTCACTTGTACGTGTTGCACTAAAAAAATGTCTAAGTTGGCTTTGATCAAGCAAACGCTCTAATCCATCCCTACCTTTACCTGTGGCAACAGCTAAAACAATGCCCTGCTCTTTTAAGGCACCTAAAACGCTAACAACATTATCAAATACAGGAGTTGGCGTGGTATCAACACTATATTGGTGTTTATACCCCTTAATTAGCGTTTGATGCTGCGCGGCATTATCGGGAAATAAAACATCAATTGCTTTTTCAAGCGACATACCAATAATGTTTTTAATGGCTTCGTCACTTGGTGACACTAAATTAAGTGACTCAGCACTACTACGAATACAGTTAACTATTTTAGTGACTGAATCCATAACGGTGCTATCCCAATCAAAAATGACGAGCTTATATTTTTTAATTGGCGTCACTGCAATCACTGTTTTGCGTCTCGTAATTTTAGTAATGTATTTTTAAGCGTTTTATCAAGGGGCGCTTCAATACGCATCGTTGTTTCGTTTTTAGGATGATAAAAACTTAAATCGTGTGCATGTAAAAATAATCGGTTTAAGCCAACTTTACGCATAGATTCATCAAACCCTTGATCGCCGTATTTATCATCACACGCTATTGGATGACCTTTACACTGCGTATGCACACGAATTTGGTGTGTACGACCTGTAACAGGCGACGCTTGTACAAGCGAGCAATCATTAAAACGTTCAAGTACTTTAAAACGCGTATGCGAAGGCTTGCCCTCAGTGTTATCTACACGTACTACGCGTTCACCCGATTTAAGCGTATTTTTACGCAGCCCTTCGGTTACATTTTTAGTTTTAGAGTCCCACTGCCCTTCAACTAGTGCCCAATAATTTTTTTCCATTGTTTTTTCACGAAGCTGTTCATGCAATGCTGTTAACACCGAACGACGTTTTGCTATAAGTAAACAACCCGATGTATCACGGTCAAGCCTGTGAACTAGCTCAAGACTGCGCTCCTCTGGGCGAAGCGCGCGCAAAGCTTCAATTAAACCATAACTTAAACCACTGCCACCATGAACAGCCATGCCTGAAGGTTTATTTATAACGATAAGGTATTTATCTTCAAATAAGATATCGTTTTCAAGGCGAGTTACTTTATCTAGTTTTGATGGTACAAACTCTTCACGCTCAGCAACCCTGATAGGTGCAATACGAAGCACATCGTCAAGCTGTAGTTTATATACAGGCTTAATACGCTTTTTATTAACGCGTACCTCACCTTTGCGCAAAAGTTTATAAATAGCGCTTTTAGGCACCCCTTTTAAATGGGTAATAAGAAAGTTATCAATACGCTGACCTAAATGGTCTTCATTGATCGTGACATAAGTTACTTGTAAGTCGTTTTTTTCTGACATTGCCTAATCACTAATTTAAGTAAAATAATTTAGTTGCTAACACTGTAATAATAGTGGGATAATCAGCAGCGCAAATATTTAGTATTTGCAAATAACAACGGTGCTTTTTAACACATTAAAACATTCGTGATGCACATTCTGGGTAGCCGATCATACAGATCCGAGTTAAGTTTTCCAAAGCTTTTATACATACCTAGTCAACACGTGCGATCAATTAACGGCAATGCGCGTAATATATTGCTGGTTAAGTTTGAACATGAAGTGGTTTTTAATGCGATTGAGAAAGCAATGAACAGATAATTTGTCTGATAGTGACGACGTAAAAACACGTCGTTCAGCATTTGCTCAATTATTGTAGTACCGTACAGCAGCTTATTTAGAACTAAAAAAATCTAATAAATAAGCGTTCATTAACATTGGTAGCAACTTTTGCTCTTAAAATGGATATTAGTGATACATAAATATGTATTACTCACCAACTTAATGAGCCCTACGCACCTAATATGAATGACATTTAGTAAGATTGATATGACAGGCCAACTTCTGTGTAAAACATGTAAACGTAGCTGAAAAGCCGACTGTTTTAACACCATTTAGAATTTAATAACGGTAATACACGTTATTGTTTGCCAGCATTTAAAATACTGCGTACGAAAATACAGAGCCGTTCCGTTAAAGACCCAGTCGTGAGGCTGCACATTCTAAAAATAGGAACAACTGAACAGGCGATAAAAACATCGTCATGTCAGCGACATAAATAAGTAGAGTAACAATATGAAACGTATGCTAATCAATGCAACGCAGCAAGAAGAAATGCGCGTAGCACTGGTTGATGGCCAGCGCCTATATGATTTAGATATAGAAAGCCCAGGTCACGAACAGAAAAAAGCCAATATTTATAAAGGCAAAATAACCCGCATTGAACCATCTCTTGAAGCAGCATTTGTTGAATACGGTGCTGATCGCCATGGTTTCCTCCCTTTAAAAGAAATAGCCCGTACTTACTTCCCTGCAGGTTACACTTTTCATGGTCGTCCGAATATTCGCGACGTAATCAAAGAAGGTCAAGAAGTAATAGTACAAGTTGATAAAGAAGAACGAGGCCAAAAAGGCGCAGCGTTAACTACTTTTATCAGCGTTGCTGGTAGTTACTTAGTTCTAATGCCTAACAATCCTCGTGCCGGTGGCATTTCTCGCCGTATTGAAGGTGATGAGCGCACTGAACTTAAAGAAGCACTAGGTCGTTTAGAATTACCTAAAGGTATGGGCTTAATTGTTCGTACTGCTGGTGTTGGTAAGTCATTTGAAGAACTAAACTACGATTTAAAAGCATTATTAGTACACTGGGAGGCTATTGGCCAAGCAGCCGACAGTGCTAAAGCGCCTTTTTTAATACACCAAGAAAGTAACGTAATATTTCGCGCCATTCGCGATTATTTACGTCGCGACATTGGTGAGATATTAATTGATAAACCACGTGTTTTTGAAGAAGCTAAAGCGCACATTGAGCGTTTTCGTCCTGATTTCATGAGCCGCGTTAAGCTTTACCAAGGCGATACGCCATTATTTACACATTATCAAATTGAAAGCCAAATCGAGTCAGCGTTTCAGCGTGAAGTGCGTCTTCCATCTGGTGGTTCAATAGTTATTGACCCTACTGAAGCATTAACATCTATCGATATTAACTCGTCTAAAGCAACAAAAGGCGGTGATATTGAGGAAACAGCACTAAATACTAACTTAGAAGCTGCTGATGAAATTGCACGTCAGTTACGTCTTCGTGACCTAGGTGGTTTGATTGTAATCGACTTTATCGATATGACCCCTCCACGTCATCAACGTGAAGTAGAAAATCGCTTAAAAGATGCTGCTCGCCCAGATCGTGCTCGTGTTCAAATTGGTAAAATCTCACGCTTTGGTTTACTTGAAATGTCGCGTCAGCGCTTGCGTCCTTCATTAGGTGAAGCAAGCCAAGGCCCATGCCCTCGCTGTAGCGGACAAGGGACTATTCGTTCTAACGAATCAATCGCACTTTCTATTCTTCGCTTAATTGAAGAAGAAGCAATAAAAGACAATACGACACAAGTAAATGCACAAGTGCCTGTTGCTGTTGCCGCTTATTTGTTAAATGAGCAACGACGTAGTGTTCATCGTATTGAAAAACATCATAAATGTGATGTAGTGATTATTCCTAATCAACATATGGAAACACCACATTACGAAGTTATGCGTTTACGTAAAGACGAAACACTTGAAACGGTAAGTTACGGACAAGTTATTGCGCCTGAGCCTGAAGTATTTGAGATGTCTAAATCTCCAAGTACTCCAGTACGTGAAGAACCAATGCTAAAAGGTGTAGTAATGCCTTCTACACCAGCTCCACAAGCAGCGCCTGCACAAACAGCTAAGCCAGTGACCAATGAGACTAAAGCTAATGGTGGCTTATTTACAGCAATCACTAAGTGGTTTAAGTCGTTATTTGCTACTGAAACGGTAGAAGAGAAAAAAGAAGCCGCTGAAAAGCAGCAAGAAGAAGCACGTAATAACCGCAGAGGTAACGATAACCGCCGTCGAAATAACAATCAACGTCGTCGAAATAATCCTCGCACTAAGCCTCGTGCTGAACGCAGCAATACTGATCAAGATGAAGCTAAAACTGATTCACCAGTAACTAACGAGAACCAAGAAAGAAACGAAAATCGCAACAAGCGCCGTCGTAATCCTAACTCTCGTAAGCGCCCAGAGCATAAAAACCAAGAAAAAGATCAAGTTAAAACTGAAGCCCCTGCAAAGCCGGAAGTAGAAACTGATTCTAAACCAGCACAAGCTGCAGAGCCTAAAGAGCAGAAGCCTAAAGTTCGCCGTCAACGACGTAATTTACGTAAAAAAGTACGTTTACAAGACGAAAATGCTGAACAAGCAAAAACAGTAGATAAAATAACAGAACAAACTGTGGTAAGTGATGAAAAACCACAAGTTAAAGAGCAAGTTACGCCTACTGTAGAAAAGCAAACGCAAGCTCCAGCAGAAAAAACAGCGCATATTAAAGAAGAGAAAGTTGACGTTGTTGATTCTAACGATGAAACATCTGCATCTGATGAAGAACAAGAGCAAACACGTACACGTTCACGCCGCTCTCCTCGTCATCTTCGTGCATCTGGTCAACGTCGCCGCCGACCAGAAGGTGAAGGTTCTGAAAACAAATCAGACGAAACACCTGCATTTGTACCAGTAGCAGATCAAGCTGCAGCTGAGTATGAAGCTGAACTTAAAGCTAAATCGCAAGAAACCGCTGTTGATGCTTCTGAAAAAGTTGAACAAGCACTTGCTGTAGAAGACTTGGCTAAAGTTGAAGCGGTTAAAGAATCAGCTGAAGTTGAAGCACCTGTAGTGACTGAGCAAGCAGCTGAAATTGAAGCACCTGTAGTGACTGAGCAACCAACTAAAGTTGAAGCGCCT
>NZ_JJNZ01000046.1 GCF_000690055.1 Pseudoalteromonas fuliginea | reverse complement strand
ATTCGTCAGCCCTTTGGGTTCTGCCTAGGTGCAATTTACTCTGTGTTACCTAAATGGATTTAGGTAAGGGGCGTGAGCAGGACACGGAAGCTTTGCTCGGTTTTTACTTATTCTTACATGGATGTAAGTCATTAGGGTAACGCAGAAGCAGTTACCGAGCCCACTAGGTTACAAACCTCACGCCGCGATTAAATCGCCCCTAGATTGAACACCTTCCTATACCTATATTTGAATGACTCTGCATTGTAGTTTTTCTCATCAAAATGCATTGCACTTTGCAAAAAAGAGCAATAACAACCGGCCCCTTTTCTTTTAGAAATAATTAAATTATTATAAATCAATAGATTAAGAATTTATGTGTCTTGGAATAATTCCTGCTATATCAAATTAGGAAAATAAAACACAAAGGCATAACAATGAAAATAGTGTGTATAGGCGGCGGTCATGGATTAGCGCAGGTTTTAAGCGCAATTAAACCAATGTGTAATAGTTTAACAGCAATTGTCGCAACAACTGATAACGGGGGAAGTACGGGAAAAATAAGGGAATCTCAAGAATGCATTGCTCTGGGTGATATTAGGCGCTGTTGTCTGCAACTTGCAGAAAATAGAAAGGCACTTAACTCAATTTATGAACACCGGTTTTCAGAAGGTGTGTTAGACGGCCATTGTTTAGGCAACTTAACGTTATTGGGCTTAACTGAGCTCACCAAATCTCCCACCAAAGCTGTTGCTTACTTTAATGCAATACTTGGTAATTCAGAAACTGTTTTACCTATGACAGAGATCCCGACAGATCTAATCGCCACCCTTAAAAATAATAAAGAGATCTTTGGTGAGTGTGCTATTGATGCGTTAGACACATTACCAACAAAAGTGCATTTGTCTAAAAATGTGCCCGCAGCGCCAGGGTGCGTAAGTGCTATTTTGGAAGCCGATTTAATCATAATTGGTCCAGGCAGTATTATTACAAGTGTTATGCCTGCCTTTTTAGTAGAAGAGATCTCTTTGGCTATTCAAGAAACATCTGCCTGTCGTATTTTCATTGAGAACACAACACTAGAAAATAGCGTCATGAAACACACGTCAACTACTGGGATCGACTGGCTACAAGAGCACCTAGGTTTTAAAATATACGATTTAAGTATTTCACCTTCTGCAATTGAAGAGATTTTTAACGACAATAAAAATGCACTACAGTCCAGAGAACATTTACATGATATTGACGAACTAAAAAACATATTCTCGGAGTTACTTAAAGTACCAATTCAGCTTTGTGAGCAATCTTGATTGCTTGCAATAATAAATGCCATTTCGTTGAATGTTTGCTTGCTTTGCACTTCGACTATTTCTAGAAGATTATGTAAATCCTTTTTTGAGTGCTCGGTTTTTATAAGTTCCTCAATATATTTACATGTATCACCTAGCGCTATCGCACCAAAGCTATAACAACTGCTTTTAAGACTATGTGCGTTAATTTCTATTTCATCACGCTCATTTGAATTAAGTATTATCGCCATTGTTTTTTTTGATTCGTCGACAAAAAATTTTAGTAGTTCAACAGCTGTGTCGTCGCCAATATCATTCTTGAGCTGTTCTATTACCGCTAAATCTATCATATCTACCTTTTGGAGTTTATTATGAATTACCAAGTTATTTTGTTTGTTGACTCTTCCATGTTGGGGGGGATTGAAACCCACATCGTTGAATTATCAAAACTACTGAGTAAAAATAATGTTCGTAGCTCAATTTTATTTTATAAAAATCATGGCAATCAAAAATTTTATGATTTATTGATTAAAGAAAACATAAGGTATGACTTTTTACAAGGGAAAATTAAAAACCTCGCTAATAAACTACTCCGTTATGATAACAACACTGTCGTTCATACGCATGGCTATAAGGCAGGTATATTAGGCCGATTAGTATGTAACATTATAAACAAACGCTGTATTAGCACATACCATGCTGGCGAAGTTGGGAATGGAAAAGTTAAATTTTATAATAAACTAGATCAATGGCTTTCATCGTTATCTATAAATTTTGCGGTCTCAAACAAAATAAAAAATACAATTAGCAATGTAAAATTACTTGAAAATTTTATCTCTTTACCAGCGCCTTCAAAACCGGTTATTCATACATCAACTATCAAGATTGGGTTTGTTGGCAGGCTTTCTTATGAAAAAGGACCAGATATATTTTTTCAATTAGCTGAAAACATGAAACAGTCTAACAATGTTGAATTTCACATTTTTGGTGACGGCCCTCTAAAAAATAAAATACCTGTTATAAATAACCTACATTATCATGGCTTAACTGAACGCAATAATATATGGAATCAAATAGATGTCTTACTTATTTGTTCTAGAGAAGAAGGCTTGCCTATGACATTATTAGAAGCAATGTCTCAGCATAAACTGGTTATAAGCAGTGCTGTTGGCGCTATACCAAGTATCATTAAAAATAACAAAACTGGTTTTTTAATGAGTGTTGGTGATGCTAAAGATTGTCAAAAAAGCATAGAGCAATTAATTGATTTCCCTCACCAAGCAAAAATTAACTTATTAAATGACGCATATAACATGCTAGAGGAGCGTTTCTCTGGTAAAAAACAATTTTTATTGCTTCACCAAGCGTATACAGGAAAATAAATTATTCATTTTCTTCCCAGCTTTTAATCTTTCGATAAAGTGTCGATGGGCTAACATCAAGTAGTGAAGCGGCTTTAGGTATATTTGATGAACATATTTTTATTACACGTTCAATATATTCTTTTTCAGCTAGCCATAATGCTTTAACATCATTTTGTGTATTCGGTAAATCGTCAATTAATATATTCGCAGGTTTAGTTTGAAGACTCATTGGCGCTGGTTCAATCGCTTTTTTTGAATTTTCAGGTAAAGCGGGAAGCATATCAATATCTATAAATGCCTCAGGATGGAGTACCAATACATTACGAATCACATTTTCTAACTGCCTTACATTACCAGGCCAACTATATTGCATAAGTAATTGCTTAACCCCCCCTGCCATGCCTTTATATGGATGACCTTCGTCTTTCGCTATTTTAACAAATAAAGCTTCAGCAATTTCTATAATATCTTGGCCGCGCTCTCTTAGTGGCGGTAATTCAATAGGTATAACATGTAATCTATAATATAAATCTTCTCTAAACCGGCCACTTTCCACTTCAACTAATGGATCTCTATTTGTTGCACACACAAATCTAACATCTACTTTTACAACTTTCTCACTGCCAACTTGTTGATAGCTACCTGTTTGTATAAAGCGAAGTAATTTACTTTGTAGGTTAATGTCCATTTCACAAAGTTCATCTAAAAACAATGTTCCACCATCGGCTTGACCTGCAGCGCCAACGCGATTCGCAATTGCCCCCGTAAAAGCACCTTTTAAATGACCAAAAATTTCACTCTCAATTAAATCTTTAGGGATAGCCGCGCAGTTTAGTGCAACAAAAGGTTTATCAGCGCGATTTGAAGCTTGATGAACTGCACGAGCACATAGCTCTTTTCCCGTACCACTTTCACCTGTAATAAATGCAGTGGCTTTACTGGCGGAAGCAGAACTTATAATTTGATAAACAGATTGCATCTGTTTTGAACTACCAATCAAATCAAAGTATTTTCCGTTTTCGTATTTGTTTTTGTATTGGCTAACCGTTTGTTTTAAGTTTTTAATTTTTAACGCATTATTAACTGTAATCCGAAAACGGTCGGCTTCTATTGGTTTTTCTAGGAAGTCACATGCACCTAGCTTTATTGACTGAATCGCTATTTCTTTTGTAGCATGCCCTGTTAATACAACAACTTGTGGACAGTTTTCTGGATCAAATGTAGCAAGGATGTCTAATCCATTCATATCCGGTAGCATTACGTCGAGCACGATTAGATCAGGCTGCACCTTATTAATAATCGCTATTGCAGTTGCACCATCACTTGCCACGAGTGTATTTACTCCTGTCGGTAATAAATATGACTGGTACATCATTGCAAGAGATTGAGTATCTTCGACAATTAACACTGTTGGTGGCATAGTTAATTCCTTGTTAGCAAGCCAAAAAGAAGCTGTGAATCTGTAATGATTTAACTATAAAAGGTTAATTAAAGCAAATTCAATTAATTACAATAAGCGAAGCATCATCAATTTCTTTTGAAAGCGTAACCTGTGAGTTTTCCCATAACGTGTTAGCAAACTCAGCATGAGCGTGTTTATCTAACGGTATAATTTTAGTTAATTCACATATTTCATCTTTATCGGTAAAGCGGTTTTCAGTCCAGCCATCCGTGTATAGTAAAATATGTTCAACGTTATCAAGCGCTGCTTCATAAAGTGTATAACTATGATCTTGAGCGAGACCAAGCAGTGGACCGGTGCCTTTTAATTGACAAATTTCGCCTGTTTTTCGCAAAACGACAGGTGGAGGATGACCTGCATTTAACCAATATATTTTATTATTTTTTAAGAAAAATATGACAAGCGTAACTAAACTAGATTTACATAGCTGTTGTTTATAGATCGCGTTATTTAAAGCCACTAACATTTTTTGATAAGGAAGACCGGTTGCCAAAAAGCCACTTATAAAACCTTTAATAGCAAAGCTTTCTTTTAATGCTTGTAATCCGTGTCCCATCATATCACCTAGAATAAAAGCACTGCATTCATCATTAATGGGCATAAAAAAATCACCGCCGTTACCCAAACTAATTGAACCAAAAATATGAGCGGTTTTCTCATCTTGTAAATGAATTTTAGAAGGCGCTGACTCAAAAGTAGTTTGATAAGACAAGTAAGCAAAACGATGAGTTACACGTTCGATGCTTTGTAGTAACTTATTTTTTTTAATCGGTTTAATTAAATAATCGTCAACACCTAAGCGATTTATTTTATGTATCACTTCATCACTGTCATCGCCAGTTAACATAACAACTGATAGTTGCGACTTTAAATTAGACTTATTAAGTTTTTCTAATAAGGGCTCACATGTCCCATTTTTTAATTTATGATCCAGTAATAAAATACTTGCGTCAGCGGTTAAAATTGCCTGCCATCCTGATTCTATACTTTCACAGGCAATCACTTGAAATTTATCATTTAGATAAGCGCTCATGAGGGCAAGCTGAGTGACATCATCATCAACATAGATAATCGTTGGACGCCTATCTATTTGCTCTAAAGGGAATGAAAAAAAGTTTTTGCCATTTTTCGTTATATAATCTGCGTCCTTAAAATAATAACGAATTAACTCAACTCCCATTCCTCCTTCAACGAGTTTTCCAGAGTCTATTTTCCACGATGAATTGTTGTTTTTAAAAAGGTTATATGGGGCTAGCTCATCAATGAATGTTAATATGTAGCTGTCGCTACTAGGCTGGCTAATACGTAATAAAATTTGATGCTCAGAACCTTGGTTGTGTCTAATTAGATTTGTTAAATACTCTGTAGTAACTAAGCCTGCGGCATCCACCTCATCCTTTTTTACATTGAGCGCTCTTAAAACGTGCTTTAGAATGAGGCGAATCTCAGTCAATGTTGGCCATAGTAGTTCAAAGCGTCTTTCAAATAATATATCCATTGCACCCTCAATGATGTTCAAACAACCATCTTTGTTTATTAATTCTTGCTTTAAGAGTAGTACATAACTTTGGCCATTTTGTCGTATGCTTTTCTAAAAGTTTAACTATACGCTCACCTAATGGCGCAAAATTATGTTGGCTTATCAATATTTTGATATTGCTATGCCCTGCTTGCTTTAATTCTCTCACACCTTTGCAAAGCGACTCTTCATCGTTAACCCCCAGCCCCACGGTAACGAAGGTTAATTCACTGCATAAACTTAAGGAATGCAGTGGCACATTATTCCTGTTCAATTTTAACACCGGTGACATGTCAATTAATATATAATCGTATTCTTGCTTTAGCCGATCAACTGCGTCATTTAGTACATGTTTGTTCTTCGCCGGTTCAATCCTAGCTAGGTTTTTAATGGTTAATAAACTGATACCTTCATAATTAGTCACGCCTAATTGACAAGAAATATCATCAAAGCACCATGGTTTAGAAATTGTTGGTAACTTATCATCTGAGCAAAATGTATTGATTGGGTTTAAATCAATTATTAGCACTGATTTAAGTTGGCTTTGTAATCGCTTAGCAACACTAACACATGCACTAGATGACCCTTCTGAACCTGATAAAGAGATAAAAGTGATACAACGAGCTGAATTATCAATCATCATGTTACATATAACTTCCAGCTCATAATACTGTTTTGGTATTAATTTCATAAGCCCACCACTAATGCAAGAATAGTAATAACATCTAAAAAGTTATCTTTAAATTGACTAAGTAAATCCTGCCCTTTCTCTGGTATGTAAAGCGTATCACCCGCTCTTAATACTGGAATATTTACTGAATTTGGTGATTTAATAAACGCCTCTAAATCAAATACACGAGACTGTTCTTTACAACATGAATGATTAACAACAACTATTTTATCTATCAATGCTGAGTTAGAAGGGCCGCCTGCTTCAGCTAATACGTCTAAAATGGACATTGTATCGTCAAAATTGTATCGACCCGGTTTTTGCACAGCCCCCATTATACGTACTACCCGTTCTTTAGGTGTACGGAGCCAATCTTTGTCTTTTTCAGGTACAAAAATGGTGTCTCCTGGTAATACATTAGGAAACAAAGTTTCATCGCCTGTTTCAAAGTACATGGCGAGATCTAATTTACTTACTTTAGCTCGATTACCATTACGGTGAGTGATTCTAATATTACGAATATCTGCCGTCGCTGTTGGGCCGTCTGCTGCAGCTAAAATATCAATAAAGTGCATGTTTTCGTTAAACGAGTAACGACCTGGCGAACCTATTTGCCCCATAATATAAATAGACTTACTCGACTCTTGGCGGATCCATTGGGATTTATTATCCGACGGATCAACTGGTAGCTCTTCAAATATAACTGTATCACCCGCAACTAAATTTGGCAGCGGTGTGTCACCATTAGTAATAGTATACTTTTCAAGATCAAAGCGTTGTGTAACATCACCATTACGCAGTATTTTTATATCATTGATATTAGCGCTTTTTGTAGGCCCCCCTGCATGAGCTATTAAGTCTGTAAAATCCATTTCATTACTCCATTCGTATCGACCTGGAGAATGTATGGCACCAATTATTTTGATTGCTCGTTTAGTTGGAATTTTAAGCCAGCTTTTTTCGTTAACATCTGTTTTTTCAGGTACAAAAATTACATCGCCAGGGTTTAAATCTGGTACTTTGGTCGTTACACTGCCTTCGCTATAACGCTGTAAATCAAATAAAATACTGTCTCCTTCTGGTGTTAATATTTTGATATGGCGAGTTTCAGCAAATCGTGTTGGTCCGCCTGCATTGGCTAAAATATCTAAAAAGTTTGTGCTATCGGCCGCTTCGTACGCGCCTGGTTTTTGCACTTCTCCCATAATATAAACCGTACGTGACGTTGTGTTTACGTCATCAACCATAATAGGCACATACACAGTAGAGCCAGGTTTTAGCAGTTGCATAGTGCTATTTGAGGGTTTATCTAGGTACCCTTTCAAATCAAAAATAACAGGTGTTTTATCAACAATGACTCTTATTTTAGTTACATCAGCATAACGAGTGACCCCCTCTGCGCGCATAAGTGCATCTAAAATACTCATATTTTCTTTAAAGGAAAAACTCCCTGGATTATGTACTTCACCTAAAATAGTTATCGCGCTGCTATCACTGGCATCCCCTGTTGCACTGAGTGTTTGCGCATCAAAGTCTATTTGCACATTACCAAGCAAAGGCGATACTGGCACAAACACAGTATCTTTGCTTTTTAGAGAAGGTAACAGGCTAATATTTCCTGTATCTAAATATGATTTATAATCAAATTCAATTACCTCATTACCACGCCTTATCTGTATTCTATCTAGCTGAGCACCGGGTTTTAAACCGTTTGCTTTAGAGATAACCATTTGAATATTCCCATCATCAGGAATACTCACTTGCGATGGTGTCACTACATAACCAAGTACATTAATAAGAATATCTCTGCTGTGGATCGCTACATAAAAATCATCCATTGCAACAAATAGTTCAGCAAGTACGGGGGTTAACTCACTTTCAATTTGCATAGTCGTTTTGTCAGCCACATTAAATTGGCCTATTTCTGGGAGGTTAATTTGTCCTCTTTTATCCACTTCAAACGTTGTATCAAATTCTGCTTCACCTGGAATATATAGAAAAAGCTTATTTCCCACTTGCACTATGGCATTACTTTCATCAGAAGCTGAGTAAACATTGAATGATAAAATAAACACCGCAATCGCGAATATAAATTTCATAATTTACTCCTCTTTGCTTTTAATAATTTTTGTCCAATTAACAAGTGCTTTAGCGTTATCATCTTGCATATTATTATTGCTTGCATTGAGGACTATCGCTTCAACTCGCCTATCAGAATGGCGGACACTTTCCGTTGGGGATTGCTTGCTATAGGGCTTTAAGCTTCCTTGTGTAAGTGTGGTAATACTTTGAGTTTTAACACCATAAACGACGAGCCAATGTTTTACTGTTTCAGCTCTTTTTAATGCAAGCTCATAATTATTATTCCCTTCACCAACTGAATCAGTATGACCCACTAACAAAATTGAAATACTATCTAGTTGCTTAGCTAAATCAGCAGCTTGAGCAAGCCTTGCTGCATATTTAGGGGTTATTTCAAACGCATTAAATGCAAATTGATTATCACTATTTAGTAAATCCGCTACTTGTTTTTTAACACTAGATACAGTCGTTTCTGAAGTGGTATTAACTGCACAATGAGTGAGCTTTTGAACCGTGTCAAAATGGTTTGTTAGTTGATTGAGCCCATGGTAGTGAATCAATAAGTCATGCTCTGCATCTTCCCACATTTGCGCAGCTATAAGCCTTCGAATACGATTTTCGTAAATTTGAGCTTTTAAAAGCTGTGCTGGCATACATGCTTTTATATCTTGTGACTTTAAAAGTTCTAATTTAAAAACAAGGTGTTCAAATTCACTTCTCACCACATCTTCGGGTTGTGTAAAGTTATTATCTGTTTGCTCATCATTTAATGGATAGTTTTGATATTTTTCGGCCCAACCCCCTTGCCCCTCATCAGGCCAAGAAGCACACCCACTTAAAAGCAAGGTTATGATGAAAAAAATGTGTGCTTTCATATCGCTCTCCTTATCGTTAAAGCGAATCAATAAATGGAATGGTTTTATCCACTCTTAGAAGATTCATTAGCTTAAACGGCTGCCCAGTTACATTGAGTAATGACAATTTATGGCTTCTTTTTTCTATTCTTTTATAAAGAAAGACAATCGCGCCAATACCCGAAGAGTCAATAAACTCAGTCTTTGAAAAATCCAAGATAATAAAGTCTGTACCTGTATCAACTAGCTCTTCAAATTCATCTTTAAATCCATCAACAGTAAAACCTGAAAAGTCATTTGGAAGCGATACTATTTTATGTTCATTTTCACTGGTTAAATTTATCATCGTAGTTACCTATTAAATATTAAATTCAATATAACTATTACAAGAAACGAACCAACTTTAAGATATTGATAATTAATGGCTTTTAATTTAGCAGTGGGAGCGCTTGAGGATAGTAAAGCATAATGCAATTCCCTTTTAAAAGTAGGATTGCATTATGCAAAAATAATTATTGCCCTTTTCCAGTAAATACAACAACGAGTGTTTTCAAAAAAATAGTCAATTCCATATAAAACCAACTACGTGGAGATGATGTACTTAACATATAAGCATAATCCCAACCTATTTTTTTCCTTGCATCATCAATACTTTCATCATATCCATTCATTACTTGAGCAAGCCCCGATATACCTGGCTTTATACCGTAGGTACGCTGAGAGAAATAAGGAATATCTTTTTCAAGCTTGGAGTAAAATACAGGTCGCTCTGGTCGAGGACCAATGAGTGACATATCGCCTACCAGCACATTCCATAATTGAGGTAATTCATCTAAACGCGTTTTACGAATGAAACGCCCTATAGGTGTAATTCTAGGGTCGTCCTTACTTGCCCATACCGCGCCACTTGCTACTTCAGCATCAACCACCATCGAGCGAAATTTAAGGACATTAAAAAGGGCAACAAAGTTATCATTACTCTCTCCCACTCTAAGTTGATTAAACAGTACCGGTCCACGTGAACTTACTTTAATTGTTGCAGCCACTAAAAGCATGATCGGAGACAGTAAAGTTAGTCCTACCACAGAGCCAACAATATCAATTATACGTTTTATAACTTTAATACTGACGTTTGGTTCAGCTTCTCTATCATGAACCCTTTCCCAGTGTTTTTTATAATCACCACGTTCAAATTTAATAATGCCCCATAACGCTAAAAAATAAGCATTAAGAATATAATTAACTTTATCAACGATAGGGATCTTGGCCTTAATGTTGAGAGTACTTTTAATCACAAAGAGACTATGGACGGCTACAATCACGCAACACAACAACTTAACTAACAATAAGTTCGAGAAAAATGCCATTGAAAACAGTAAAATATAAATTAAAGCAAGCAATATTGGCATTACGCCACGCAAAACTTTATGTGAAATAAAGTTAAAACTAACCCACCCTAATCTAGGATTGAATAGCTCAAATAATATTTTAATTTGTTGCCAATTGCCTGCTCCTAATCTCACTCTTCTAGCATAGTCATGGCTTTGCTCATCGCACTCTCTTTCAATAATGTTAATATCGCTATTTACGACCGCTTTGCCGCCATTTTTTAAGGCTTTCATAGACAATATAAAATCATCATTTATTGTATTTTCATCCAATATATCTGTGTATTTTGAACGAATAGCAAACATGGCTCCTGGCACACCAATCACCGCACCAAGTGATGATTCCAGGCTTTTTACATTATTTTGATATTGCCAATAGTGTTGTTGCTCTGGGGTTGCGTGTTCATCTAGAACATAAACACCTGTAATGACCTTAATATCAGGATCTTTAAAATCAGTATCAATTTTATTTAATACATCAATACTTAATAAGGCACTCACATCGGTAAACAGCAAGACGTCGTAATTTGATTTAGTTAGTGTAATTAACTCGTTAATACCATGTGCTTTGCCTTGGTTTTGTTTATTATAATGCAAGTGGCACACTACGTTTTGCTGAGCAAGATGTGATTGAGCCAACATCGCTTCTTCGTATGTGTTATCTGTACATCCATCTAAATAAACATGAATGGCATAAAGCTCAGTGTCATAGAGCATAGCGCCGAGGTTATGTAATTTTTCTTTAATGTGTTCTTGCTCATTAAAAGCACACACCAAAATACCAAATCGATTATTTTTTCTTATATTCCCCTCTGGGAATATACGTTTATGAGCCCGTCGACTAACCAACTTTAACAGCGCTAAATAACCAACGTGATGGTACACAACGGTTACAATCAACACCATGAGAACAATTATTAAATAAGTCATGATTTTCCCCTTACGATGGTAATCCATTATAAAAACGGTCGTACTCTTCACTCATTTTATTAGCATCAGCGATTGAAAAAATATGCTCCCTTATACATTCTCCCTGTTTCATATTAATCGCTTTAATAACCGCAAGTTTAAGCCCCATTTCATCGCCTGGTTTAACCAATACACCTTGCTTATGGGTTAATACTTCGCTGATCCCCCCAACATCAGTTGCAACAATAGCTTTACCACACGCCATAGATTCCAAAATTGATAGCGGTAACCCCTCTCTTTGCGAGTAAAGACACATTACATTGATTGCAGAGTAAAATAATTGCATGCTTTGTACATTGCCTAAAAAATGTACTCGATCTGAAACACCCAATGAGCTAGCATAATCAACAAGTTTTCTGCGTAAGCTACCATTGCCAGCAAACACTAATTCGATGTTTGCTGGCAATGAAGATAAAACCCTTATAAGCGGAAAATGCCCTTTCCCTAGCTCTAAACGAGCAGAACAACCAATCAAACTCACCTTTTTAGGTAAATTTAATTCATGCCGAGCGTCCAACTCATTGGTACTAAAAAACTGTTTAAAATCGACTCCATTTAGGATTGTTCTATCGGTTCTAATTGCTGTTTCGGTATAGAAATCTTTCGCCACAACTTGTGCATCCGCAACCCAGTGTATTTTTGTTAGCTTATTTAATAATTTAGTTATTAAACGTTGCTTAAAACTTTTTAAATACCACGCGTCATGGATAGTCGAAACGTGCTTTATCTGGCGATTTTTTAAACTTACAATACTTGCATAAAGCATTGGCCCTATATGATGGCTATGGATGACATCTATATTGTGTTTTTTTAAAAGAGCTGACAGTTTTCGAACTGTATTTAGATCAAATTTTTCAGCCTTATTTAGGCAAATTAATCTGTGCTCAAACGCAGCTAGCTGCGGCCAGTCTCTAACTGCTTCACTAAAACTTCCCTCGAGTGAAACAAAAACACTCGTATCAGAAAATTGACTTTTTTGCATTAGTGTCGCGGCCATTTTCTCAAGGCCACCTATTTTGAAATGTTGAACCAAATGTAATACATTCATGTTATTTCCTCTGATCAATAGAGTTCACTGATGAATTGAAAACCAAATCCACAGGTGTATTTCTAACAATGGGTAAAATAGTCACGACCTCAAGAGCTGAGAGCTTCTCTATGGTTTGAATATCCTTAAGGTGGCTATCGAATAAAGTCGCAACAAACACTATTGTGCTACTTGTAAAGATACCTAAAATGATGCCTACAATAATTGATACGGCAAAAGATGTGTTGATAGGTTGTGTCGGACTATATGCACGCTCGATGTTTTTTACTTTATCTGGGCCTTCATATTTAACTAACTTTCCTGTTACCTTCGCCATTTCGTAACGGCTTAACATATCTTTATATAATGATTGCTTAACATCGTAATCACGTTCTAATTTTCTTAATTGCTTTTCAATATCACTTGTCACTAAAAGTCTTTCGCTTACTGTATTAACTTGCTGTTCGAGCATGCTGTATTCTTGCTGGTGCTGAGTAACTGAGTTTTTTGCTTCTTCTAAATTAAGAATTTGAGAGACAAGTACACTGCTTTCGTTATCCCCGCCACTGGGTAAGGTATTGGCCATCTGCCAAAGCTGATCAAGGTTAGTAAGGTCAAGCTCCTTGCTACTTTCAATTAATGACTGTTGACGATTTCTTATACTTTGCATCTCTCTTTTTTTTGAAATTACCTTACTGTGCTTTTCTGTATAACGTGTTTTTAAAAAGCTAAGTTCAGACTCTACTGCAATAATTTTTTCTTCAATACGCCCTAGGATTGGATTGGCTTGTCCCATTTTTGTTGTCAACGCTTTAAGCTTGGCTTGCGCACCCGATAAAACGATAGATTTTTGCTGTTGGTCACTCAATAACTTATCGAATGTTTGTCGGTTACTGTGTAAAACGGCAGGCAAAGTATTGCTATTTTTAGCTTTGAACATAGCCAGTGATTCTTCCGATACCTCAAGCTCATCCCGAAGACTGACTAGTTGCTGATAAAAAAACTGTTCCGATGTATCAAGTGATGCTCTTGTTGGGGCTAATAAACTTTCAATAAATTTTTCAACCACTTTCTCCAACACCATCTTCATTTTTGTCTGGTCATGCCATATGAAGTTCACACGAACAAGTTCATCGCCAACAAGTGATAAAGAAAGTGCTTGAGAAAGCTCTTGGTGGATTTTTTCTATCTCAGCTGAGGTAGCCGTTTCAGAAATCAAGCCTGTTTCTTTTGCAACAGCTATTAGTACTTTTCGGCTAATTACAAGTGTTCTAAGTGCCGCCATTCGATTTGATAAATCGAAAGAAAAAGATAAATCATCTAGGTATGGATTAAGTAACGAAGACTCTTCAATTAAAATAGTTGCATGGTTTGTGTATTGCTTTTGCGCAGTCACAGCCAAGATAATCACGACTGAAGGAACAATCAAAAGTGGTAAAATGAATAGCTTTGCCCTTGTATAAACACTATACAAGGTTAAATAAAGTAACCTTTTTATTTGCTCTCTTACTAACATAAACCCTACCTATACATTTGCATATTGCTATGCGAAATTTAGCTGCTATTTGCATAATAAAAATTTAAGCTGCAAATAGCGTACTTTAATAAGGTAGTTGCACAGGCTGCGCCAAGATTATCGTTTACTGCCTAAGGCGCTTTATTTAACATTAAAATATCATGTTGAACGAGCAATGCTTTTGACTCCCAACTATGATCTTTAGCGATGTCCTGTTGCGCTGACTTAAGAGAGCTTAACTGTTCTTTATCTAAGGCAATTGCCTGATCTATTTTATTTATAAAATCGAATTGATTTTTTGCTATGTAAATATTCGACTTATAACGTGTTACGGCTGGAAAGTCCGTGGCAACAATCGGGCTTCCTGCGGCTAAATACTCTTTTAACTTTAATGGATCACATGCTCTAATTTGCTCATTATCTACAAATGGTAAAATAGACACATCCCAATGTGCCGAAAACTCCACTAAACGCTCGTGATCAACAGCTGGCACATGTGTAACGTTTTTAAACTGCATTAGCTCAGATGTGCAAGCAACAATATCTCCGACCAAAAGCAGTTGATAATTTGGTCGCTCCGCAACAAGCGCTGTTAATAAACTGATATCTAACCACTGATTAATACTTCCATAAAACCCAATTACTGGTCCATTTAAAACATCTATTTCTGGGGCTCTCTTTACATCAGACGTAAATAAATCATAACTCACACCATGGGGAAGTAGCTTTGTTTTATGAGCCGGCATTTTATTGTTTAAAAAATCACTCACAACATAAATTAGGTCGGCTTTCTTAATTAAATTTTTCTCAAAGGATGACACTAAATTAGGATCGACACCTGCCAATGCATTAAAATCGTCACCACAGTAGTAAATAAGGGTGTCTTGTGCTTTTTTAGTGAAAAAGTATTCTGCGGTAGGCACACTTAACCAATACGTTAACGGGCCATTACTTTGAATATCTTTAAAATAAAAAGAAAAAACCCACCTATTATAACGCCTCACAAAGCGATTATCGTGCCATGGCAAGACTGGTAATCGGTAAACTTGCATCGTCGAAGGTGTTTTAATTGCCGTATTTTCAGGTTTACTAAAAAGCTGCTTAAACTTTCCCCAAACTCGTTTTATATCGTGTAATTTAAAGCGAGGTTTTCGCATACCTATTGAGTTAACCCAATGTATTTCATGATTTTTAGCCAATTGAGAAAATAAATGTTGCGTACTACTCGGGTGACTTGCCCAATCTTCGCCAAAAACGATAAATTTCATATTATTATTCCTTGATGTGTTTGACCACTTTAGCCGGATTACCTGCTGCAATAGTAAAAGGCGGAATACTTTTCGTAACAACGCTTCCTGCGCCTATAATTGCCCCCTCGCCTATAGTAACGCCAGCAAGAACAGTCACTCCAGTACCAAGCCACGCACCACGTTTAATAGTAATGTCGCCAATTTGAGACTCATCATCACTCTCCCCAAGTGCTCTTCGTTCACAATCAACTGGATGGCCAGGAAAACCGGCTAAAAAAATACGTCCCGCGAGCCGCACATCATCTTCTAACGTAATATTTCGACCTACCGAAAATGCATTCTGCCAACCTATATCTACATTATTACCAATAACTAAAGTTGGCGTGGTAACGCTACCCACCCGCCCACAAAAAGTCGATATACCCGACATCCGTACGTTATCGCTGCACTCAATTTTAAGCTCCCCCAAAACTTGTGGCATACCTGAGTAAAGAAACAACTGTTTTTTACTCCCTTTTATCTGACTTTTAAACAGTGGGGTGTAATAAAGTATTCTTAGTAATTCATGGGAAAATGTTTTTAAAAATTGATGTAGGTAATAGAATCCAGAGTGAAATAACGGAATAACCACCATTTGTGGATTGCGAAGATAAGTTGCAAAATAAAACAGCGATTTCGCAACAGGATGAGGGCTATTCTTAAGCCAGTATTTAAAATGTATTAACATACTACGATTCCTTATTGCTTTGTATTGTGAGCTTTTCTAGCGCAATTGTTAGTGCCAGAATAATATATAAAGGCCAAGTAAATGCTTGTGTTAGGAATGTACCAGCAACCATAAACCCAATAATGCCAGCCTTTAATGCATTAGCATTAACAACAACTTGGTGGTTGTAGTTAAGTTTATTAATGCAATAAACTCTCGAAAGACTTCGGTAAATACTGGCAATTAAAACCAGAAATATACATATTCCAACAAAACCTGTTTCACCTAAAACCTGAAACCAGGTGCTATGTACTGCATGATTCTTGCCATCCCAATGAGGACTGTAAAAGTAATAATTTACAAAAAAGTTATCTACACCAACGCCTGTTAAGGGGTTCGACAGCGCCATATTAATTGCTGCTTGCCACGCGTATATTCGACCCATTGCAGATTCATCAACCCCATCTTCTGCAGCTCCACCGCTTTGCCTGTCGCTTATACCAGCAAAAACCATCATAGCTAACATCGCAACACCTGCACACATTGCAACAACGACAGGATTTTTTACTTTTTGATATAAAAAGAAGCTTAAGATAGCCGCAATTCCGAGTACCCCACCGCGACTTTGCGTAGCAATAACACCAGAAATAGTAAAAATTAAACCGATTCCTGCAAATATTCGACGGTATTTATTAACTTGTGAATTGAATAACTCAGCGGCTAAAAAAGAAACGGGAAACATTAACACTAAAGATAAATCGTTTGGATCACCCAGTTGTGAGCGATACTCACGAGAAATAGTCACCCGAGTACCTTCAATTAGACCAATGCCATTAATTTTGTTGTTTAAAGCAACCAATGCAACAGCAACACCAGAGATCATGATCCCCATGCGAACAAAACTAAAATGAGAGAACCGTGTTAGCCACCAGCTGATAGCAAACACCATAATAAATACCTTAACCAGTACCCCTATCCAATACTCTATTGCCAACCCTTTGTTTGTTGCACTAAACACACACACCGTAAGCCAAGCAAACCAAATAACAAAAATCAGATGTGTTGAGCTCCAATGTGGCTTTAAGGTTTTTGAAATAAACAAATGCCATGTAATTCCTAACAGCGAGGCGAGCGCCAACATTTTAGGTATTTTGAGGGGCATTAAAAAAACAAAGGCTTCGTGTAATCTAAAATAACTAAATAGAATAAAAAAAATAATAAATACAGTACTTATCTTAACCGCTAAGTATCCTGCAAATGGCAGCAGTAATAATGCAAATGCAGCAATAGGACCAAATAAAATATACAGCACAAGCGTTAGCGCTGTAATAAGCAACCCATTTATAATTAAACAATGCTTTTTATACCAATTAATCATGCACTCTGCCCTTCAATATGTGATGAATGACATTGCTAATTATTTGATTATATTTATGACAAAGGATCATTAAAAAGCAGATAAATGTGATGAGTTGGCAGATTACATATTGTGGAAAGTCAAAAGCACTCATCATATAAATGACTAAAAAACATCCCCAGCTCGGCACAAGGTTTTTTACACTAAACGATAAATATTCAAGCTTTTGACTTATAACAAAAAAAAGTATTGCTTTTAATAACTGGGCTGCCATTAAAGCAATAACAGCACCCAGTACAGCTAATTCAGACACCAAAAAGAAAAGCAGTATCAGTGCTGTTAAAGCACTAATAACATTCACTACAGTGACAAAAAAACCGTTGAATTTGGTATAACAACCAATATTTAATAAATCACTGTGGTGTCTTAGTACCACAATCACAATTAAACTCGGTAACAGCCATATATTTAATTGATAGCTATCGGGTAAGACTACGGCTAAAAGATGAGGCGCCACTATCGTCATAGACGCACAAAGTAATATGCCAATATCCAAACTAAGTTCGCATAAAAATACATAACGAGTACGATCTTGTGCTAACTCATTAAAACGACGAGAAAACCACCACATTCTAATCGGTTCAAAAGTAAACGACGCCATTAATGCAAACTGCACTGCAACGTAGTATTGAGCTAGTTTTTCTTTACCTACACTTGCTACAATAAACCAGTTTTCAGCACCGTTATTTGCGTATACAAACAATGAAGAGATAATAATGCTTAATAAGAACAGACTATTTTTATAGCTAATATTCCAAGGAATATATTTAAAGCCAATGCTAATCTGCTGAAAAACAACTGATAATGCTATAAATAATACACAAGCACTCGATACAACACCCGACACCATCACACCGGTTACCCCATAGCCTAAATAAAGCAATACAAGCGTACACACAGTTTGAACAATGCCCTGTAGTATAGCTAAAATACAAAACTGCTTAGCCATCTCGTAGTATCTAAAGTAACAAAATAAAATTGAAAGCAGCGATGATAGTGCTAAATTAACAGCCAACAGTTTTATATCTATCAAAGTTAATGAAACAGGCAGTAACGCGCTAAACGGCTCTACAAAGTAAACACATACACACACAAAGATACTGCTGAAAAAACCACATAAAATAAATGCATCTCTAAATAATGCTCGCTTTTTTTGAGGGTTGTTTATTTGTTGCTTAAAAAGTAATTCCGGTAAGCCTAAACATAAAAGTAACGACATAACCGCTGATATTGACACTAAAAAAGTTAGCTCACCAAACTCAGTTTGACTCAAAATACGTGTAGAAATAGGTAATAAAGCAAACCCCAGCACTTTAAGTGATAAGGTAGATAAACCAAAATATGCAATTTGCTTAATTCCATTCATAGTTTCACCTACACAGTTTGAATCCAGTTAGATAGCTTTTTAGCTTGCGAATTTGCATCAAACTTTTTAGTCACTAATTTTTTAGCATTTAGTCCTTTTTCGTATCTTTCATACGGGCTAAGATCACAAAATTCAGTTAAAATTCTTTCGAGACCGCCAATACTAGAAGGCTCACATTTAAACCCAACGGAGTCATTAACAATTTCTTTTGCTCCCATCAGTTCTGTCGTTATTACAGGAATGCCACTGGCCATCGCCTCTTTTAAAACCACAGGACCGGTATCGCGGTCACCATTACTAGACACACAAAAAGGAGCCACTAAGGCAGAGTAATCACTGGTGTTTTTTGCTAGCCATGTGGGGCTTTTTGCACCTAAAAACTTAACTTCAGTAACAATATTAAGTTCTTCACATAAATAAATTAGATCATTTAATAAAGGCCCTTCCCCTACAATATCTAGCGAAATAGAGTATTTTTTATTTAACTTTTTTATTGCTGGTAATAGAAATTGCAGACCTTTTTTTTCAACTAATCGCCCTACAAATAAGAGTTTTACTGACTCATTTAGACGACTTGGTTTGGCGTTAAACATACTTAAATCGATACCACAGTGCAGTAATTGAACCTTACCTGCGCTGTAATTATTTAGCTTTATCTGCATGTCTTTACATACCGCAACTGAGAAATCACACAGTGATAATTTAAGTTTTAAATCAGAATCGTTCACGTAAACATCGTGACCGTGCCCTATTGAGGACACGCTAACACCTGCAATTTTGCTGGCAACTATTGAATATGTGAGCGGGGCATGCATGAAATGGCAATGGATATGAGAGATTTTACGAGAATGAATTATCTCAGCAATATTCAGTCCATAACCCATTAGCGATACAAGAGAGATAGCGCTAAATTTACTGGCCAATATGCTACTTTTAAGTGCCATAACAGGGTGTTGTAATGCAAAACTAATAGCAGACTGAGTCGATTTTTTTATAACAATAATACGAACGCTATTATCTAAATTGATGCACTCATTCAAGTTTTCGAACGTCAGCACACTTACTTTATGTCCTGCTTTAACTAAAGCATTGATTTCAGTAACGACAAACGTTTCTGATGGAATGTGAAAGCTGGGGACAACAATACCAATATGTTTCATTTTAAAAACTCCAGATAAACTTAATGTTACTTCGCAAGAACTATGCCCTGCAAAAAACGGCTTAAATGAGCATTAAAAAATCAATATGCGAAGATAAATCGCAATATGCAAACCATTAAACAAAAAATCGCCCCGAAGCGTATTAAAATCGTTGGCGCTTATCTTGCGTAGTCTAACTACCTGAGAAAATGAAGGTTACTTAATATGAGCATTGAAGTAAGCGTTATTATTCCTAATTACAACTGTAAGCCCTATTTAGCAAAGGCAATATCAAGCATTGTTAGACAAGAGAATATTAGCTACGAAATACTCGTCGTCGATGATGGTTCAACTGACGGCAGTGTCGAATGGTTAGAAAATCTTCAAAAAACACTGCCTGAAATTAGAGTCATTGCACAACCAAATACAGGGGTTGTAAAAGCGAGAAACAGAGCAATATCTGAGGCTAAAGGCGATTACATTGCCTTTTTAGACGCCGATGATTACTGGACAGACGACAAGTTATCCAATCAAATTAACTATATGAAACAAAATAGTGACTGTGTTTTAAGTTTTACTAATTACATGCATGTAAATGAAAAATATGAACCAATTATTGATTGTTTCTCTTATTGGCCGGAGTTCTCAAAATTTATAGATAAAAATAGCACAGGGTATCAAAACCTTAAATCACCTATGGACTTACTCCTATTTGCTAATGTGATAGGCACGTCTTCTGTGGTGGTAAAAAAATCAGCTATCAGCTTCGTTGGAAAATTTGATACTTCACTCAATAGCGCAAGTGATTGGGATTGTTGGTTAAAATTAGCTCGAATTGGTGATGTTGCATTTTCACTTCAAACATCAATGGGCTATTTAATGAGGGCAGGCTCAATCACAGCAAATAGAAAAAATAGACTTAATGCAATGAAAGTAATCATTTCTCGATGCAAAAACGATACTGGATTTGATACAAAGCTTAAAGCTAAAGCGAGAATGTTAGAGTGTTATGGTGAGTACTACAGGGAAATCGGGCTTAAATTTAAAGCCTTACGTATTACAGCGGCTGCTTTTATGTTATTTCCTCACAAACGAAATTTTCAGCACCTATTACATGATATAAAACAGACGATTAAGCTATCGTGAGCAATTTTTATATACCAAAGCCCATTAAATAGCTTACGCAAACCGACTTTTAAAGGCTCAGCATAAAATCCTGAGCCTTTAAGGTTAATCAATAATTAAATCATAACTAAGCATTCTATGATCACTGCCTTTAAAGTCACTCACTGTTAATCTTTGCAAATTAATGCCTTCACTCATTATACAATGATCTATGGCTAAGCCTGTAAAAATAGATCGCCCACGTTCAAAAGGCATAAAGCTCACATACCGCTCACTTTCTCCGTAACACGTTTTACTATCATCCCAATTAAAGTATTGAGACCAAGGGACAATATTTAAGTCACCAGCGATTACCCAAACGCCCTTTTCATTATGTGCTGCCGTGTTTAGTGCTGCTAATAACGTATTTCTATTTTGCCAATGTTGTCTTGACCGTGGGGAAGGAGGATGAGCTACAAAAACCGTGACAATGCGATCTATAAATAAAAACTTCAATTTAATGTAACCTAATCTATCAGCATCCAATTTAACTTGATGCTTATACACCATAGGTATTCGTGATAAAACAACTATGCCATAGGGAATTCCTTCTATCTCTTCATAGCCAAACATATCAGTTGTACTTAAAAATTGGTTCAGTAAATTACGATTTTTGTCGCTGAATTCTTGTAAAATCAACACATCCCATTTTTTTTGCAACAACGTTGCTAAATGAGTTTCTATATATTTATTACTATAGTTTAAGTTTATTTGCTTAACAGATAATACCGGCCCACTGTAGGATGTTGAGCTAGATAGATTAAATAACACAGGGGTAACCCCTACAATACACACAAGTAGTAATGCGGCTCCTAATTTAAATAGTTTGAGGGTAATTAATAGCAGCGCACACACTAACGCAGCTGACAATAATTGTAAGCGCAGAGACACAAACACATCTGCATAAAAATGCTCTAAAGGATTATACGCAAGTGCAATAAATAACAATGCGGCTAACAAAAGAATAATCCGCAAAAAAAATCGTTGCGGATTATTAATACCTAAGGCTCTAAACATAAATTTTTGACCCCGTGAGTGAAAACTTTCAAAGGTTATCGCATTATAAATAACTGTTGTTTTTCGCCTGAATTATATTTCCATGAATATAATAGTGGCTGAGTAGAGCTATCGTAAAACCAAATTTCGGCTATTAACTCAATATCTTCGCGACTCAGTGTAAGCTGTTTTTCAAGCATACTATTGGCCAATGGCCCTCTATAAACGCAGTTATTATAATCTGCCCGCTGTGCTGATATTTTCTTTTGGCACACATTTAAATACGCTCTAACCTCTCCCAGTCCAAGATCAACATCAAGATTAAGTGAGTATTTAGTGGAAAGGTTAAATTGTTCATCAATTTGTAAAGCTGCTATTCCTGCAGGTTCATTTGAACTTTCCAAAGGTAGAGATACCGCTGCTTCAGGAGCTTTTGATTCTTCTGAACCCGAGCCGCCACATGCAATTAAACCTAGTGATAACATTGAAATTATAATAGCGTTATTCATTATTGATCCCCTTTTACAACATTATTAATACTGTAATCATTAAACCATTTTGTTTTTTGCGCACCCGATGACTCTGCAAATTCGGCAAAGCTGCCATAGGCATCAGTTATATCAACACCCTCAAGTGGATGGAGCCATTGCATACCAACTTCCATTGCCCAAGGTAAGCCACTTTCACTAAGGAAATACAAACCTTTACTCTGATCGCTCACATCATCAGAGCCAACATAGTTATAAAATGAGGAGTCAAACGCTTCAGTCGGCGTTTGATTTTTGATATGCACTTCCCAGCTTCTGGATTCTTTTCCTACCAAAAAGTCTCCGTGATAAAAACCATCTGTTGCAAAAATAAAGGGGTCAAGAAGTGTACCTGGAGAGGCTGTGATTGCTTTTGGTAATTTTAATGGAATGGTCATGCTAAATGTGACTTTAACGTTATCATCACAGTTATTTTCTGTTCTAAAGTATTCGCAACCGGACTGTTTAGAAACATACTCCCACGTATCTTGCATAAAAATTAGAATAGCTTCATCGCGGTTTTCTTCTAAATAACGGCCATTTTGCAATTGCCCATCAATAACCAAAGAAATAGCACTCTCATCAACTTCATTTCTTAAAATTGAGAGTGGATTACCATTTACCGTTTCCTTTAGCCTCACAGCAAAGCCATTATGATAGGTCGCACCAATACCTATAAGTTGACCATCTATTTTGTAGCCAACTACACTGCTGCCTTCTATTAGCTGAGTCGTTCTGTAATTAAGTACGACATCATTAAAATCGTAATCACCTGCAAACGGCCATTTGTCTTCGTAAGCAAGCGTTACCCAATCACTCTCACCTGGATACACAGCACTGGCAAATGTAGTTACTTCGTAATCTTCAACTTCGCCGCCAAGTACTCCCCCTGTTGCGGTGATAAGCGAGGCTTCGGTACCATCAGTTACTCTAAATCGAGCCCATGTTTGTCCTGACTTTGTATTACTAGGAACACTGACAAGAATACTGTTATCACCCTCATTAAGCTGAAGTTTGGTGACCGTTCGTTCATCTTCACTAAATGCTCCGTTTTGATCCCAATCAAACCATGCATATAAAAAGCTAGTCGCTGATGCCCTAACTATGATTTGGCTATCTTGACCTGCAGATATAGCAGTTACAAAACTAACCCCATCATCCGATCCATCAATCGGAAAATTAACTAAATCAGCTTCTGTATTTATATTTTCGCCATCAACAGAATCTCCTAGATAAATTAACTCACTGCCAGTGCTATTAGGATCAAACAGATGCCTAGCGCCACTTTTTTCAAGACTCGTGTTATACGGTGCTGGTGCATCACCAAAATCAATTGAGCTATCGGTGACTTTAACTTCAGCTATGGCACAACGTGCCCCATCGTTTTGGCTTGATTTAGGGCCTGATGTAAATACGTTAGCAACCGGCGTATAGTCAACAACTGGGCTAATGCTTAAATCAACCTTATGAATTTTACCGCTTTTGTTATTACTGAAATAAAATTGCCCATTAATATCAAAGTATGCAGCTCCAAAAGCCCCTGTATCATCACCAATGTCTACTTGAGTAATAAATCGAGCGGTATTAGCTGCTATGTCTATTTCATGCAAGTCACCATTAGATTCTACAGCGTATAATAAATTACTCTTTGGGTGAAAAGCGAAATCAAATATACCTAGCTTCCATGTATCTGAATCAGGTAGAAGTGTGGCTGTAATAGAGGCATCTAAATCACCATCTAGGTTGATAGAATAAAGACCAAAATTTGGAGTATAAACATAATATGAAGCGCTCTGAGTTCCTTCATCTTCAATGACTTGGATATCACCAACGTAAAAATTTGTTGCAGGAAGACCAACAACATCTAAGCGTTTCATTTCAAAATCATCACCAATTTGCACAACACTACTTGGTAATTGCTTACTAAACCCGTATAAATATTGATCTTTATAATTAAAGCCTATTGCGTTAACACTTTCATTATTAGCCTCATTTGCAAACGTCAGCTCTGTCGTTAAAACGGTAGGTTTAGCAGACACTAAATCTATTCCATACAGTTGTGCTTTTGAGTTTTGCATTAAAAAAGCCTGACTTGGACATTCATCAAATGGCTGACTTAAAACAGCACACGGAACTAGTGATAAAAGTGCTGTGGATAATTGGGTTAATTTCATAATTAGTTGCCCTTATTTATTAAGTAAATAAATCAGTGCAGACTTCATTCCAAAATTTAGTACATTGAATTCTTTATAAAAAAATAAAATAGAGCGATTTCTATGCATGTTGCAACTCTATTAATTTGCATTATGCGAATTAATACCGTGTTTATAAAATAGATATGACGGAAAAAGTTCTAAGCATAAGAGGTGTTAAAATCATTAGTATCGCAAATAAACCAGCTAGCTTATGAACTCTATAAATACCAAGATCTTAACTTTTCATCTCACCATAGATGCTTTTTAAAATTAAAATGCCCTTAGGTAATCTATCTTCCTTGTTTGTCAGCGCTTTATCTGTAAGCTTTATTAGGTGTGCGAGAATCACTGTTATTTAAATAAAATATTCCCTTATACTTTGGGAAACTAACTCATTAGGTTATTTACATGTTTGATCACGTAAAAAGAGATTGGCTCTCTAATGTTCGTGGCGATGTGCTTGCTGGTATTGTTGTGGCGCTTGCCCTAATACCTGAAGCGATTGCCTTTTCTATTATTGCCGGTGTTGATCCAAAAGTAGGTTTATACGCCTCATTTTGTATCGCCGTTATTATTGCCTTTGTAGGCGGACGTCCTGGCATGATATCGGCGGCCACCGGTGCAATGGCACTGTTAATGGTGACGCTAGTTAAAGATCATGGTTTGGAATACTTACTGGTTGCTACCTTACTCACTGGTGTACTACAAATATTTGCAGGCTTTTTAAAGCTCGGTGAATTAATGCGCTTTGTATCGCGATCTGTTGTAACAGGGTTTGTAAACGCGCTGGCGATTTTAATATTTATGGCGCAGTTACCTGAGCTGACTAATGTTACTTGGCATGTTTATGCGATGACCGCAGCGGGCTTAGGTATTATTTACTTATTCCCATATATTCCAACTATTGGCAAAATACTTCCCTCTCCTTTAGTGTGTATTGTTGTTATTACACTGGTTTCAATATTTTTGGGTCTTGATATAAGAACCGTTGGCGACATGGGCGAACTACCAGACACTCTACCTATATTCTTATGGCCCGATGTACCGCTAACACTCGAAACACTGCAAATTGTTTTACCGTATTCAATTGGTCTTGCTGTTGTGGGCTTACTTGAGTCAATGATGACCGCCACTATTGTTGATGACTTAACTGATACAACGAGCGATCGTAATAAAGAATGTAAAGGCCAAGGTATTGCTAATATTGGCGCAGGCTTATTCGGTGGTATGGCGGGTTGCGCTATGATTGGGCAATCAATTATTAACGTTAAATCGGGGGGGCGCGGCAGGCTTTCTACCTTTATTGCAGGCACATTTTTAATCATAATGGTGGTGTTTTTAGATGAGTGGCTGCGTTTAATTCCTATGGCAGCCCTAGTTGCCGTAATGATTATGGTATCGATTGGTACATTCTCTTGGACCTCTGTTAAGGATTTAAAAAAGAACCCGCTTTCATCAAACGTAGTGATGATTTCCACCGTTATTGTGGTTGTTGCCACGCATAACCTAGCCATTGGCGTTTTAGTTGGTGTGTTGTTAGCTACGTTGTTTTTTGCCAATAAAATTGGTCGCTTTATGGTGGTTAAAACCAAGCATGATGAAAGCAACGATAAAATAACCTATGAAGTCGTTGGCCAAGTATTTTTTGCCTCAGCTGAGCAATTTATTGCATCGTTCGATTTTAAAAATGCAGTTTCTAACGTCGTAATTGATTTAACCCATGCACATTTTTGGGATATAACTGGTGTATCGTCACTCGACAAGGTGGTCATTAAATTTAGGCGTGAAGGCGCAACGGTTAATATTATTGGTATGAATAGCGCAACCGAAACTGTAATTGATAAATTTGGTGTGCATAACAACCCTGAAGAAGTCGAAAAACTACTTGGCGGACATTAAGGAGAATGCAATGACTAAAATAATTACCTATGTAGATGGCTCAGCCATTACTAAAAATGTAACCGACGCTGCTATTTGGGCTTCAAAAAAGCTAAATAAACCAATTAGCTTTGTGCATACAATTGAAAAAACGCAGCAAACTAATATCGGCGACTACTCTGGCAGCATTGGGCTTGGTGCGCATTCGACACTTCTTGATGAAATGACTAAGCTTGACGAACAACGCTGCAAAGTAAGTTTAAAAATGGCTGACGAATTATTAAACTCAGTAAGTGAGCATGCTAAATCGGCAGGTATTACTAATTTTGAATTAATTAAGCGCCACGGTGATTTGCTCGATACCGTTATAGACTTAAAAGACGACACACGCCTTATTGTTATTGGCCAAAATGGTGCTGGACATAGTAATAGCTTTGCGGTACTGGGCTCACATATAGAAACCTTAGTGCGCAATGCAACACAACCTATTTTGCTTATTCCAGAAACATTTAAACAACCTAAATCATTTATGATTGCGTACGACGGCCGCGAAACAGCCGACAAAGCGCTACAACAAGTGATTGATGGCGGCTTGTTACATGGTTTGCATTGCCATTTAGTGAGTATTAAAAATAACGAAAAAGACCTTGAAGAAAAATTTGTTAATGCACAGCACAAGCTTATCAGTATGGACTTTGAAGTGTCGGCAAGCTTTTTAGAGGGCAATATTTTTGACTCGTTAATGCAATATAAAGAGCAAAATAATGTAGAACTAATTGTAATGGGTGCATTTGGGCACTCTAAACTAAGGCAGTTTTTTGTGGGCAGTAACACCATTAAAATGCTCGAAAACAGCGATGTGCCTGTGGTTATTTTAAAGTAAGTAGCTATTTTAAATAAGTTTAAAATCAATCTTAAAAGCCTAAAATCACTTAACTGATTTTAGGCTTTTGTTTTTGGCCTAGCTTCAAACTTTTCAAATAAAAACTGAATAAACGACGTGACCTTTTGAGCCACAAACTTTCTATGCGGATAAATAGCAAATAAGCCAAACTCAAAGGTTTTATAGCCTTGCATAACCTGCACAAGCTTGCCCGATGCAATATCGTCTCTCACCACTATTTCAGGGATTAAGCCAATACCGCCACCCGCTACAACCACCTCTTTTACTGCTTGCGGATTATTAACCGAAACACGCGAGTTTACGTTTGCCGTTAATGCCTCACCAGTAGGTGAAACAAGTGGCCAATGGCGACCTATTTTAAAGTTACTATCAATCACTGTGGCGTGTTGTTCAAGCTCATCAACACTCGCTGGTGCGCCAAAGCGGTTTATATAATCTGCCGACGCACATAAAATTAAAGGGTAACTGGTAATTTGCCTCGCGATTAAATTAGAGTCAGACACACTGCCAATTCTAATTGCTAAATCAACCCCCTCTTCTAGCAAATCAATTGTTTTGTCTGAAAGCACTAAATCAATACTTAAATCAGGATAACGGCTCAGTAATTCAGGCATTAACGGCGCAAGGTTTGATTCACCAAACGACACCGGCGCACTCACCCTAAGTTTGCCGCTAGCAAGCGCTGTTTGACCCGATAAGTTATCGAGCATTTCACTGTAGCTTTCAATTACAGGTACTACGCTTGTGTAATAACTTTGCCCCGCTTCGGTAATCGAAATTCTGCGCGTGGAGCGGTTAAATAATCTAACCCCTAAGTCTTGCTCTACAATGCCCACGTATTTACTAACCAGCGCCTTTGAAAGCCCTAGTCTGTCGCCTGCGGCTGTAAAAGAGCCTGTTTCAACAACCGCTATGATTGTTTTAATGCCAATAATAGTATCCATGATTGTCAATATAGCATTGACATTAATTCCTTACTAGCTCGGTTTTTCAAAACGGATAATAGTGAAAGAATAGCGTTATTAAAAATCACTATTTAAAATTAAAAACAGGACAACCCATGAGCAATCTAACGCTATACCGTTTTACTTTATCTGGTCATTCACATCGTGCAGAGTTATTTACATCGCTTTTAAAGCTTGATGTAAATATGGTTGATGTTGCATTGCAAAACGGCGCACAAAAGCACGCTGACTTTCTAAAAATGAATATTTTTGGGCAAGTACCGGTACTAAAACATAACGACGACATTATTAACGATTCAAACGCTATTTTACTGTACTTGGCACAAAAGTTTGATGCTAACAGAACCTGGTACCCTGAAGATGTAACTGTTCAAGCGCACATTCAGCGCTGGTTGAGCGTTGCTGCAGGGCTTGTGGCGTCAGGTCCGTGTGCAGCGCGTTTAGTTACGGTATTTGGCGCAGAGCTTGATCATCAAAACGCGATAAACATTGCCCACACATTATTTAAAACAATGGATGCATACTTACAAAATCGCGAGTACTTAGTAGGCACTCAGCCAACTATTGCCGACATTGCCAACTTTTCGTACATAGCACACGCACCAGAGGGTGGCGTATCACTTGAACAATACCCAAATATTTTAAGATGGTTAAACAATGTACGTAAACTTGATGGTTTTATAGCAATGCCTGAAACAAAAGCGGGTTTACTCGCTTAGTTTTAAGTTTTTAATACTATTTTTTAAGAGGCTATTAAGCCTAATGCCGATCAGTTAAGAAAATGATCGGTTGACCGATCCAAACGATCATGCAAAATCCGTAATAGGAAACTAACTACGGATTTTTTTGTGAATATAGAACAAG
>NZ_JJNZ01000045.1 GCF_000690055.1 Pseudoalteromonas fuliginea | reverse complement strand
TAAAGTTCGTGATCTTGCCCTGTCAGAAAGGCGAATAGACTCAACCTGAAAAAAAGTCATAAGAACAACGGCTAGCACAAACCATACAATCATGTTTTTTATAAACCCTAAACCTTTATTATCTTTAGGCGCACACAACTTTTTTATTATAAAATCAGCATAGTCGGTATAATTCTTTTTAGTAACAGTAATAGATTTGATCATAAAAAATGAATCCTAACTTTGTTTATACATAGCGAACTACTTAAGCTATATAAATATAAGACCAAACAAAACCCGAACAAACTATTTCAAGCGCTTTGATCGACGTTTAAAAATAATTTAATAATTCGATCTATTTTAGTGGTGGTGGGGGCGCGATGATCATTTCTGGTTGATTTGCTCTGAGTAACTCTTTTAAATTTAGCTGTATTCTTTCACCACACATTACAATTCCTTTTTTGTCTTTTGTTGTTGAATAACCAAGTACTATATTTAATGAATCTAATCTCTCAGGATTAACTTGAAAAAATACCTTGTAATAACCTTCATAACTATTAGCTTCAGTAAAATTAAAGTCTGCTAATAAAGTATCTTTTATCACTACTGTAAATGACGTTAAATAATAGTCTTTAAATATCTCAGGTACGTAGACATCATAGCCAACAAAGTTACCTACGCTATAGTCTTCATTTATTTTTGCAAAAGAGGCTGATTGGCCTAGTTCATCATTGCCGCAGGCAAATAATAAGCTAGTCCATAAAAAACATATAACTAAAAGTACTCGCATTTAAGTTCCAATATAACAGCTTTGCTAATAAGTACTTTTTCAAGCGTCCCTATTGCGTGGTCTTCTATTAGTATCAAATAGCGTAAGTTATTGCGAACTATAAATAATTAGCAGCAGGCGGTGCTTATTTATAAGATGAGGCGATTATTCGAAGTATTATTTAGGCGGAAGTATTTTAAATTCACTTTATTTTAGAGGGCGGTTGGTAGCTCACCACAGCTTGCTGACTGAAGTATAAATTTACCCCCAACACAGCAAGCTCGTCCTACGCCACATTAAAACTCAATTAAAACCTAGTGGTGGTGCCCGCCTTGAATAGCCTCGCCCTGCTGGTTATAAAAGCCAGTTGCACTGTGCTCTATAAAACCAAGGTTTATCATTTTAGCTAAAAATGGGTCGCCTTCGTTATCGCCAATATCGGCGTAATCGGTGGTTTGAAAGCGATCCCATTGTGCAAATTGAGCGGTAATTAATGGCTCATCAGTGCTTACATTATTAAGGCTAAGCAAGGTAGTTGTTTGGCTTTTTTTATTACTAATACTAAATGTTTTAACTAATTTTGAATGCGTAAAAAAGGCGAGGTTAAAGTCGTTGCCATTTTCGCTCAATGTATAGTTTTTTACTTCATCGCAGCCTTTGCCTTGTGTGCTTACTAAGGTCATTTTTTTTATTAGGTGGTTATCCACCAGCTGACTTTTAGCACTCCAATTTTGCACGCCGCGTACTTCAGATGGTTGGTATTCAATGCCGCGTTGCTGGGCATTAAAGTAACGTATTGGTCGTATTTGATTATTGGCTAAGTGCTGCCAAAGCTCGGTTATTACTTCACTTTGATGCGCTACTTGCTGGTTGTTTCGCCAAAGGGTAAGTGACTCGCTACTTTGCTGCGCTTTATGGCTGTTGGTAATTTTATAATCGGCTTTTAAATGCTTAGCATCAATATCACATTGCGAGGCAAAGCTACTTGTACTTACAAGCGTGACAATTATTAATAACGCTTTTTTCATTTAGCTATCTCTTATTTATATTTCAAGTTTATGGCAATAACATAACGATTATAAATGTCAGTTTAATGACAAAAACCCCGCACAGTATGCGGGGTTTTTTATTTAGATATATTTAACTAAATTTATAACTAGCCGGTATTTATTGCGCTAGTTTTTCGTCTGCGGTTTTTACAAAGTCAGCGGCAAAGTCCATTACATGGAATAAAAAGCTTTGCTCGTTTGTGCCTGTTACCAAGTGTGCACCAGGTCCCATTGCATAAACGCCTACGTCTTCACCGGCATGTGTTTCTGAGCCCATTGGTACCAGTGCTTCTTGATGAAAACCAGGTGTTGTTGTATCAACATCTGTTAAATCAACACGCCCTGTAACCGGTGCAAAGGCGTAACCTGCATCGGCATCAGTCTCGCTACCTAGATTTCTAAAGCCACCACCATTGGTGTAACCCACCGTTGTATAAGGCATATCGTCGGCAGCTAAGCTTGGCTCAGTTGCACCTACTGCAACCACTTTACCTAAAATTGGGTTACCGCGTTTAGGGTAACCGGCAATGGTAAATACATGGCTGTGATCGGCAGTTACAACTATTAATGTTTCTTCTGGGTTGGTGTTTTCCATCGCCACTTTAACGGCTTTGGCAAGCTCAATAGTGTCGTTTAACGCGTTATAAGCGTTACCCGCATGATGCGCGTGGTCAATTCGACCCGACTCAACCGTTAAGAAAAAACCTTGCTCGTTGTTATCAAGTACGTTTATTGCTTTTTCGGTCATTTGTGAAAGCGAAGGTTCGCCTGCGACATCGTTTGCGCGGTCAGCTTCGTACTGCATGTGGGACTCATTAAATAAGCCAAACACTTTAGTGGCGTCGTCACTTATTGCATCAAAACCGGTTTGATCCATTACGTACGTGCCATTTGGATATTGCGTTTTCCACTCTGCGGTTAAGTCGCGGTTATCTGTACGATCCCCTTCAACTGCACTTACTGCATCGGTTGAATTAAACGCGGCATCTTTTGGTAAAAAGTGACGACGACCGCCGCCCATTACTACGTCAATACCGTCTACATCAACACCACTAAAGCGTGCTTCTAGGTTGGCTTCAAAATTAACCAGTTGCGATGCAATGTCTTCACATGTTGCAGCACTTTCTGGCATATCGGAGATATCTTCCCAGTTACGCTCTGCCGATTTAGCATACGTTGCAGCTGGTGTTGCGTGAGTAATACGCGCTGTAGAAATAATCCCTGTTGCTTTGCCTGCAATTTCAGCAAGCTCTAACGAGGTAACAAGTTCGTGCCCTTTGCCTGATGCACAATTACCACGTTCAACCGCTTCATCTATACCAATAACGCCTGCGTCGGTTTTAACGCCCGATGCCATTGCGGTCATAGTGCCTGCCGAATCTGGCGTTTGCGCATCTACGTTGTATGTTTTTACAAAGCCTGAAAAAGGCATAGTTTCAAAGCTTAACTGGTGATCTTCACCCATTTCGCCCTCTAACTGACCCGCTAAAATACGTGCTGCGGTTATGGTAGAAATACCCATACCATCGCCAACAAATAAAATAACGTTTTTAGCTTTGCCTGATTCAGTAACAATGTTGCTACTGGCTGTTTGTGCAGCACCTAATTTTGTTTGTGCTTCACTAAACCAAGTATTACTAGTGAGCGAGGCTAACTGCTCGCTTGTTAGCGACCTTGCGGGTGCATTACACACTAAATTAGTTGAGTTAACTTCATCGCTGTCTAGCACGTCGTTATTATTGGTATCTGCGCCTACTTGCGTCTCTACGCCGCCATTAATGCACTGCTCAGAGCCCACTGCAATAGTATTATCTACTGCGATAATATTATTTTCATTTTTGTTATCGTCACTCGAGCAACCTGCAAGCGCGACCATTACTGCCAAAGAAAGTACCGTTAATTTGTTCATGTTAGCCGCCATTATTGCTGAGTTAATTCAAGAGCTTGATTAATTAGATGAAATACAACGTTTTGTTCAATTACACCTTGGGCTAGCTGAGCACCAGGACCTTTAGCATGTAAAGATATGTCTTCACCTGCGTGTGTTTCTGAGCCCATTGGTACGGTTGCTTCTTGGTGAAAACCTGGGGTTGTTGTATCAACGCCATTTAGCTCAACACGCCCTGCAACAGCAGCACTTGTGTAACTTGCATCAGCATTTGTCTCGTCGCCTAAATTTCTAAAACCTAAGCCATTTGCGTAACCGACTGTGGTGTACGGCATATCGTCGGCGGCTAGGCTTGGTGTTGTTGCACCTACTGCAACTACTTGACCTAAAATTGGATTACCACGCTTAGGGTAGCCTGCAATAGTAAATACATGGCTGTGATCGGCGGTTACTAAAATAAGGGTTTCTTCTGGGTTGGTGTTATCTACCGCAGCCTGCACGGCTTTAGCAAACTCAATGGTGTCGTTAAGCGCGTTGTACGCATTACCCGCGTGGTGCGCATGGTCAATTCGACCCGACTCAACCGTTAAGAAAAATCCATTATCGTTTTTACCAAGCACTTCAATTGCTTTAGTGGTCATATCGGTAAGTGAAGGCTCGCCCGCTACATCGTTTGCGCGGTCAGCTTCGTATTGCATGTGGGATTCGTTAAATAAACCAAATACTTTAGTGGCGTCATCCGCTATTGCATCAAAGCCTGTTTGATCCATCACGTACGTAGCATCTGGGTATTGTGTTTGCCACTCAGTCACTAGGTTGCGCTCGTCAGTACGGTCGCCTTCTATAGCACTTACTGCATCTGTTGAGTTAGCTGTTTCGTCTTTTGGTAAAAAGTGACGACGACCGCCACCCATTACAAAATCAAGGCCGTCTACGTCGGTCCCTACAAATCGTGCTTCTAGGTTTTTTTCGAAGTTAACCAGTTGCGATGCAATGTCTTCACAGCCACCCGTTACGGCATCTTCTGGCATATCGGATACGTCTTCCCAGTTACGGTCAGCCGATTTAGCATACGTTGCAGCAGGGGTTGCATGAGTAATACGTGCTGTAGAAATAACGCCTGTTGCAAGGCCTTTAATTTCAGCAAGCTCTGTAGCTGTAAGTAATTCATTACCTGCCACTGTTGAACACACGCCGCGTTCAATATCTTCATCTACACCAATTACGCCAACATCGGTTTTAACACCCGAAATCATTGCCGTCATCGTGCCTGCTGAGTCGGGAGTTTGGGCATCTACGTTATACGTTTTAACTTGTGCAGAGTATGGGAACTCTTCAAAGCTTAAATAACCTTCTTCGCCAGATTGGTTATTACGCTGCCCTTGCAAAATGCGCGCTGCGGTAAGAGTAGAAATACCCATGCCATCGCCCACAAATAAAATGACATTTTTAGCTTTAGTGGCTTGTGTAGCCTGCGCTTGTGCTGTTTTTGTTGTTAGTTTAGTTTGCGCAGCGCTATACCAGCTGCTGTCTTTTTGGCTTTGCGGTAGTACATCTGCATGGCTCACTGCGCTAAACGCAAACGTTAGAGCGATTGCCGCAGCGACTTTTTTAATTTTCATTCATAATTCCCATTGTTTAGTGGTTATTTTTTGCTTGAAGTTAAAAATCTCAAATGAGTAACCGCTGCACTATAGAAAAAAGATATGACTAAAAAAGGTAATTTTGGTGAATAAAAAGTGACTAATATTTTACAAAAAAAAGACATGAAAAAGCGCAGCATGTTAAATGCTATAACTCTGGCTTAAAGCGACTGAGTTACACTCGCCTATGTTGATAGAACTGAGTATCGCCCGTATAACAAGTAGTTACTTTTCACCTTTTATATAGTGATTAAAAACGCCAATAACCTTTTGTTATTTTTTAATTACGCTTGCCTCCATAAATATAAAAAGAGGTAAAACTCATCAAAGTGGACATAAAATCGATTATTAAAATAATTACTGAAACACTTTGGATTACATTATTAGCACCTAAATTTGCAATTTAGAGCCAGTCAATTAAATAATCTAAGATCCATATAAAAATTAAACAGATAAGTGATAGACGTTTTAAGCACTTGAGGTTTCTATTTAATTCACTTCAAAGAACACCACATATAACATAACAAACTGATTTAAAAAGCTTTAATTTAATTTTAAAAAACAAATCTGCATAGGCGTTAGTAAACTGGCTAATAATTAACAGATAAAAAAGTAGTACTTCTAAAATAAAATCACAATAAAGCTTGGTATACGGCTTAACTTACTGTTATCCTGCTTCGCATCGGGTTGATAGAAAACCCTATTTATTTGTAAGTACCACGTTGATATTAGTAATAATCCTTCGCGTTATCCTCAGTTAAATGTATGTTTTCTTCCTGTTAAATTGCCTTAATTTAAGGCGCACTTTTATTAATTCTTAGGATACTATTATGTCTAATACTACAACTGGTACAGTTAAATTTTTCAATGAAGCAAAAGGTTTTGGTTTCATCGAGCAAGAATCTGGTCCTGACGTTTTCGCTCATTTCAGCGCAATCTCTGGTGACGGTTTCAAAACTTTAGCTGAAGGCCAACGTGTACAGTTTACTGTGACTCAAGGTCAAAAAGGCCCACAAGCTGAAAACATCGTTAGCATCTAATTGCTTTCGTTAAATGGGTTAGCAATAACCCATTTTGAATACTAGTTTGAAAGAAGTTCTGTTTTATTTGTTAGTACCGAGTTGTTTTAGTAATAATCCTACACGATATCCTCAAGTTAACTATTTTTTCCGGCTCAATTGCCTCTTTTCAGGCACACTTATATTAATTTTTTAGGATACATATTATGTCTAATACAACTACTGGTTCAGTAAAATGGTTTAACGAAGCAAAAGGTTTTGGTTTTATCGAGCAAGAATCTGGCGCAGACGTTTTTGCACATTTTAGCGCAATCTCTGGCGACGGTTTTAAAACTTTAGCTGAAGGCCAACGTGTACAGTTTACTGTTACACAAGGTCAAAAAGGCCCACAAGCCGAAAACATTGTTTGCATCTAATTGCTAAACAATTTAGTGGGTTAGAGATAACCCATTAATATTTTTACCTTTATCATTTTTTAGTCAAATATCTTCAAAATCCTCCTCTGTAAATATTTTCCAAGCTCAATCTCATTTGTATACACAACTCATTAATTAGTACATTTTTAAACACATTTACGACTATCTCTCTTGAGCGAAAGCTTTGTATTGCCTACAATAGCGCATACTTCATTCAATATAGAATATGACCATGAACGACACTACCGCAAAACCTGCTTTACCAGATCGCCTTTCTATTAATCCACGCAGCCCACATCATGTGGAAGACGTTTTTGAACACGATATTGGTATCACGTTCAACGGCAAAGAGCGTTTTGATGTTGAAGAATACTGCATCAGCGAAGGTTGGATAAAATTTGCATCTCCAAAAGGGCTTGATCGTCGCGGGCAACCACTTTTACTTACAAGAAAAGGCACTGTTGAAGCCTTTTACAAGTAAGCTAATAATGCTTACTAAAAAAGCGACACCTTATTGGGTAGTCGCTTTTTTTGTGTGTTTTTATAGTGTTTTTAAATTTAATACCAATCTGCTTAATTAAGTGAGCTATTTTTAGTTAAGAAAATCGTGTCGATTACAAAGCAAAAATTTCGTTATTTAGTTGTTATCACTAATTGCTCCTGCATTGCTCTATCTCCTGCATCCATGCAGTCGTATATCAGAAACTTTTAACACAGTTAGCATCAGGTTTAAGCCCTCAAATTAATCAAGTATTATTGCTGATTGGTATAAAACTCGCCTTTTAAAGCTGAGTCTTTAATATAAATCAATATTCATTTAGTCAATGAGAGCTATACCACCATAATATAGGCATTAAACTATTTGATAAGATTAATTACCTGAGCACGGACAATCCTCATCTTCTTTTTTAAGACACTGACGATAGTTAAACCAATGTGCTACAGCTATAAAAGCTGAGCCAGTTAAAGTTAGCGCCTTTTCTGCACCTTCATGCCCTATAAAAATAGCAAGTAACATTAAGCACAACCCCACAATCCCAAAAGCCATATAACTAAACTGTTTATGTTTTTTACAGCCTAAGCTTAACGCAAGTAAACTTGTGGGTAGCACAGCCATTAATATCCATATATGAAACTGTTCGTTATCTAGTTGTAGTGCTGCCAAACTAGGTAGAAGTACTAAAATAATTGGCGTTGCAAAACAATGCACTGTACACATTAACGAAAGCCCTATTGCTAGACGATCCATTACACTTTGACTCGATTTCATTTTTTCCTCTACTAATCAATGTCTACAAATAAATATTTACTTTTGCATGAGCATTTAAATAACAATCGTTAATTACACTTGCTACATTATAACATCTGAAGCACAATTGATACAATATAACATACCAAGAGTAAGGTAGAATGAAAAAAAAATCACAGTTAGCTCTTTTAATAGCCGCTTTATTTCCAGCGAGTGTGCTTGCAAAAACCATTCAAGGCACAGTGGTAAATACACAAGGCAGCGCTATAAGAAATGCTGTAATAGAACTTGAAGGCTCAGACATAAAAGTCACCACCGATAAAAACGGTCACTTTGTAATAGCCAAACTAAACAATGGACTCAAAGAGCTTCACATCGTTGCGCCAGGTTATGCGCATTTACATCGTGATATTACTATAGACACAGATGAAACACGCTCTGTATCGTTTACGCTTCAGCGCTCACCTATTGAAGTAATAGACATTGAGGCAACACCAATTCATATGTCGGCTATGGAGTCAGCCTCACCAGTCAGCGTTTTATCAGGCGAACAATTAAGGCGCGATCAAGCCGCTACACTAGGTGACACCCTTGAAAAACTCCCCGGTGTAAATACCAATTTTCATGGCAAGGTGGCCAGCACACCAATTATTCGTGGTTTAAGTGGCCCTCGTGTACTCATAACTCAAAATGGTCTTGATGTAAGTGATGTTTCGCGCGTTGGTCCCGATCACTCGGTAGCATCGGAGGCTTCTACCGCACAACAAATTGAAGTATTACGGGGCCCTGCAACTCTATTTTATGGCAGCGGCGCTATTGGCGGCGTTGTAAATATAGTTGATAATCGCGTACCAACCGACAGCACAACACGCGGCGAATGGAACGTAGAGCACAACTCAGTAGATAACCAAAAAGTAGCCTCGTTTAATGCCACTACAGGTACAGACTCTTTTGCTTTTTATGCCGATGCATTTTGGCGTGAGGCCAACGACTACGAGGTGCCTGTAGCTGCCGATATAGATAGCGATGGTGAAAGCCATAGTGGCGATTACACTGTTGAAAACAGTAATGAAGAGTCTGACGGTTTTACTGTTGGCGCTAGCTATTTAATGGATAACGGATTTATTGGCTTAGCAGTAGAGCAATTTAATCGCCAATACGGTATTCCTGGTCATTCTCATGGTGATGAAAGTGAGCATAGTGACGAGGAAAGCGTATTTGCCGATTTAGAGCAAACCAAAGTGCAATTACTAGGTGAATACAATTTAAATAATAAGTGGCTAAACAAAGTAAATCTGCGCGCTGGCCATACCGACTACGAACACGCTGAAATTGAGGGTGGCGCTGTTGGCACCACCTTTAAAAACGAAACAAACGAATTACGCATAGACCTACTACATAACCAATTTAGCGAGTGGAATGGCGGCTTTAGTTTTCACTATAAAAATAGTGATGTAGAGGCGCAAGGTGAAGAAGCTTTTACACCGCCATCAGAGACCGAAAGCTTTGCTGTAGCGTTAATAGAAGAAAGGCACTTTGGCGACTTTTTAGTACAATTAGGTGGCCGAATAGAGCGCGTAGAACTTAACGCAAGCAATGTATTACTGCCAAGTATTGATGCTCATGCACATAATGAAATTGATATACATGACGATCATAATCACGAAGAAGAAACCAATTTTACTCGCGTATTTGATGCAGAGCATGAATTTACGCCAGTCAGTTTATCGGCCGGTGTAGTATGGGACTTTACACCTAACTATAACTTAGGGCTTTCGGTATCGCGCTCAGAGCGCGCACCTTCTGCGTCTGAATTATTGTCGTTTGGGCCACATATTGGCACCGCAACTTATGAAGTTGGCGCCTTATTTGATTTAGATGAAGATGGCCATTTAGGTTTGTCTGAGCAAACAATAGACCTAGAAACTGCCAATAATATTGATTTAACCTTTCGTAAAACCCAAGGTGATATTGGCTTTATATTTAACGCTTTTTATAACCAAGTAGACAACTATTACTACCAAATAAATACCGGCTTATACGCCGAAAGTGGCCACAACCATGATGAAGATGAGCACAATCATGACGACGAGGACGAGCACTCAGAAGAGCTTCCTGTTTATTTATTTAAAACAGATGATGTAATTTTACACGGGTTTGAAGCGCAAATTGCGTGGCAATTAACAGATGAGTTCAAGTTAGATTTATTCTCAGATTATGTACGTGCACGCCTTAAAGACGGCGGCGACCTGCCGCGTACACCTCCACTGCGTTTCGGTACTGAATTTAGCTACCAAACCGAAAAATTCAGTGCGCATATTCATGTAACTCGCTACCAAGATCAAGATCGCACGGCTCCTGAAGAAACCGCGACAGACGGTTACACCCTAATTGACGCCAGTGTGAGTTACGACCTATCGATACTTAATCAAGACCTATCTCTGTATTTAAAAGGTACAAACCTAACAGATACAGAAGCACGCGTGCATAGCTCATTTTTAAAAGAGATAGCGCCACGCCCAGGACGAAGTTTCGCACTTGGTATTCGCGGTTACTTCTAAAAAGAATTTTAAATAAAGGGAAACTAATATGACCAAATTATTCAAACTAAAATTGATAGCACTTGCAGTAAGCAGCACATTAATTACCGCCTGTGGCGATGCAGAAACCAACATTGTAGAAAAAGATCCTATTGCTGTGGTAGATGACGAGCATGAAAGTGATGACGAGCATGACGACGGCTATACCATAAGCTCATTTGGCAGGCTTGCTGTTCTGGCAGGTGACAGCAACGAAGCGAGCTTTTTTGATTTAGACGATAACGCACTACTTGATACGTTTGTATTAAACGATGACTCAAACACGTTATCTGCATCACCTGACTTTCGTTATGCTGTTATTGCTAATCGTACTCAAGATTACTTAGGATTTATAGACGGCGGTATGTGGCGCGAAGATCACGGCGCTCATTTACATGATTACGAGCAAAGCCCGGTGTTTAGTAGTTACGAGCTTACAAGCGGCAGCCGCCCTACACACTTAATAACTCACGACGGACAATTAGCAATATTTTACGATGGCGATGCAGATTCAGGCGCTTCTGCTTCGGTTGAAGTATTAACCGATAACGATATTACCAATGCAACAGCCACACTTACTGGCATTAACTACGATATTAACATGCATGGTGTAGCTGAGCCTCGCGGTGAACATTTACTCTCAACCATTCGTCGAGACGATGCAAGTAGCACATCTAATGCCAAAGTACTCCCCGATCAAGTGGGTGTATATCATCTTCACGATGGTAATTACGAACTAGAGCAAACGTTAGAAGTAACCTGCCCCGATTTACACGGCGCAGCACAAAATCACGATTATGTTGTATTTGGTTGTGGCGATGGTGTATTGATTGCTCACCAGCAAGGTGATGTATACAACGCTAAAAAAGTTGTAAATATAAACGCCGTAGGCGCTCAACGTATTGGTACTTTGTACGGCCACAAAAACAACGACACAATTTTTGGCATAGCCGCAGGACACGATGGCAGTGATTCAGTATTACTTAGCATTCATCCTGAAAATGCCGAAATGGAAGAAGTAGAATGGCAACTTGCTGATGGCGCAAGTGCTGTATCTTATTCTTTTTCAGCCAGTGGTGAACACTTTTTAGTACTCGACAGTCTTGGCTTTTTAAATGTACTTACAGGACACGACCATGACGGCGAAATGCACTGGGAACTCGCAGGCCAAGTAGATATTACTCAAGCAGACGTAACCACAATGCCCGAAGGAATGAGCTTTAGTATGACAGTGGCGCAAAATGGTCAGTTTGCTTATATTGCCGACCCAATTGCTCAACACATACTGCAAGTACACCTAGAAGATCTAGAAGTTGAAGGTGAGCTAGAGTTAACTTTTCCACCTGCTGCTATCACTTGGTTAGGTATAGCACAAGAAGAGCATGCTCACGAACACTAAGTTTATAGTGTATTGACCAGTTAAAGTTTTGGGCTAAAGCCACAAAATGACAAAACCCGTAATTAGATTTCTAATCACGGGTTTTTTATATCTACTCAAATATACGTTTAAAAACGATTCCTCTAATTTAAAAAATAACAAATTATAATTTGCCATAACATTTGACAAAAAATAATTTGCCAACTAATCTAACAAAATATAATTTGTCAGGAGGTGCATATGAAAAACATTGTTGGTCAGGCTGCGAGAAGTGCGAACTTTTGGGATAGACCCTATGAACTAGAGGACATATGGGAAGCAATAGACAACGGTAGCCATATTCTCCTTTGCGCCCCTCGCCGTGTAGGTAAAACATCAATAATGTATAAAATAGTTGATGAACCTAAAGCAAATTATATCCCCATTTATATTGATACAGAGTCTGCTGATTCCGAGGCAGAATTTTGGTCAAAAGTTTTTAATGCACTAATGGAAGAAGACTTCATTGCCAGCCTGAAAACAAAAACTAAAAACTTCTGGGATAAAATTAAAAGCATAAAAATAGCTTCAATAACGATGGACGGCGTTGAGTTTGGTGATGGCAAAATGCTAGATCACAAACAAGCTTTTCACAGGTTGATTAAAGATTTAGATCATGATCAAAAGCTCATTATTATGATTGATGAGTTTGCTCAAACCATTGAAAACATAATAAAGTACGAAGAACCTAAGAACGCTATTAGCCTACTAAAAGCCCATAGAGAATTACGACAAGATCAAAAGTTTTCACAAAAAGTGACTTTTATCTACGCAGGCTCAATAGGTTTAGAAAGCGTAGTATCCAAAATTGATGCAATTAAACACATTAACGATTTAAACAATATAAAAGTCCCACCTTTAACGACTCCCGAAGCAGAGAAGTTTACTACCGAACTATTTAAAAGTGCGGAGATTAAGCTCAATCAAGCAGATATTGACTATTTACTTAATACCATACATTGGCTGATCCCATTTTATATCCAACTCATTACGCAAGAAATTAAAAAAATATATCGAAGAGAGCAAAAACTTGACCAAACTGTTATTGATCAAGCAATTCATAATGCACTAGATAATCGCAATCACTTTGAGAGCTGGCAAAGTAAGCTTAAAACCGCATTGGGTAAAAATGAGTATTTATTTAGTAAAGAAGTACTGAACGCTATTTCGAACCAAAAAGAGACTAACTTTCTCGATATCATGAATATTGCCAGTAAACATAACTTAGACGGCAATGAAGCAAAAGATTGCCTGCACTCATTAATATACGATGGCTATATTAATAACAACGACAACAATAAAACCTATCAATTTAACTCTCCGATCTTAAGAATGTGGTGGAACAAAAATGTCGCAAACTAATTACTCACGCTATAAATACACGCCTGATGAAATTGATGAAACAGAATTTTTAGCTAAGTTTGTTGTACGTAATCATGACTTTGACGACATTTTTGATGACATTAAAAACAGTGATTACAAAGTTCCTAGCCAACACTTTATAATTGTCGGTCAGCGAGGTCAGGGCAAAACAACTCTTTTAAGAAAAATAAAACTCGCTGTACAAGCAGAGTCAACGCTAACTGACTTTTTAATCCCGATAAAATTCTCAGAAGAACAATATCAAATTCGTTCACTTAGCCGCCTATGGGAAGAAATTGCTGATTACTTACAATGCACAGCGGAAGATGCCTTTGCAACCATACATGATGATATGGAAAGCCATTTTGACGATGCCGATTACGAACTAAAAAGCTTTTCATACTTAGAAAAATCAGTAAAAGCGAAAAATAAAAAACTATTACTGTTGATAGACAACATTGACGAGCTACTAGGCAAATTAAAAGACAAAGAGCAACGCAGGCTCAGAGAAATACTCCTCACATCGCCAACTCTCAAAATCATTGGTGGTTCAACTAAAATGCTCGAGCAGCATTTTGACTACGGAAAACCGTTTTACGAATTTTTCAAAATTATTAAACTTATAGGCTTAAATAAACAAGAGTGTTTTGATTTTCTTGCCAGTATGGGCGATGAACAACAAAAGAAAAAAATAGCTCTCATCATTAAAAACACCCCCGAGCGCATAGAAACTTTACGCCGTTTAACCGGTGGAGTACCAAGAACAATAGTGATGCTATTTGATATTTTTATAGATGATGGCGGCAATGCTTTTGATGATTTATTAAAAATACTCGATGATGCTACCCCACTATATAAGCACCGCATGGACGACCTACCTGATACTTTACAAGATATAACACACACTATAGCGATGAACTGGGACGGCATTAGCACTAAAGAAATTGCTAAAAAAACTCGCTTACAAAGTAAAACTGTATCGGCTCAGCTTAAGCAACTCGAAACTAAATATGGCATCGTAGAGTCTATTTCCATCGGTAAAAATAAAATTTATAAAATTGAAGAACGGTTTTTTAATATTTGGTATTTAATGCGTTTTGGTCGAAAAAAGGATCGTCAAAAAGTCGAGTGGTTAGTTAACTTTTTAACGTCGTGGTGCAACCCAGCAGATCTTGAGCGTAGAGCCAAAGGCTTTATAAGTGCTATTCGCGGCGGTAAAATTCATGAGTCTTACGTTTATCACATGTGTGAAGCGCTCAGCTATGCTGGTTTAGATATAAACACTGAGCATGAAATGAAAGAAAGCACTAAAGCCTACTTAACTGTAAAAAATTCTAGCTTCGTTAATGACCTTTCAACCTCAGATAAAGAAATCATAAAAGAGGCATGGCAGCTAACGGATGAAAATAAGATCGATGAGGCGATTAAGCTACTTATAAAATCGCAAAAAAATAGCGCAAACGTTTTAGGAACTATTGGTCATCTATATTACGAAAAGAAATTGTATCCCGAAGCAAAAAAGTATTACTTACAGGCAATAGAAAAGGGCAACTCTTATGCACTGGTTAACCTAGGCTTTTTATATCAGAAACAACAGCAATTTGATAAAGCGGAAGAGTATTACCTACAAGCATTTGAAATAAATGAAAAAAGTGCTCTTTTACACTTGGGCTTTTTATATCAAGAACAACAACAATTTGATAAAGCAAAAAATCACTTTACACAAGCTATTGATGCCGGTGTGGAAGATTCCTTGATTCCATTAGCCTTGCTTTATTTTCAGCTAGGTAATGAGCAAAAAAAAGCACTTGAGCTGGCTAAAGCAGCTTATAAAGATCAGCCAAGTTCATATATAACATGTATTTATTCAGTGGTTTTATTATGGGCTGAAAAACTACCACAAAGTTATAACTTATTTATACAACACCTCAACAGCAATGATAAAACCGATGATATAAAATTTTACGATAACGCGATGGCTATCTACCTCACCTTGCTTATGGCCAAAAAGCAGTTTTATAAAACAAAAGAGCTATTAGAACTGCCTGAACACGCCTTAAAAGACAAGTTTAAACCAATTTGGTATGCCTTAATGACATTGATGCAAGATGACTTCCCCCATGAGCTGACTAAAATGGGTGGTGAGTTACAAGAAAGTGTTGATGAGGCTTTACAGCAAGTGGCTGAATTTGAGAAAAAATACGCTATTAGTTGAGCATTACTCTAATTATACAAGCTCAATAAAAAAGACGCAGTTGCGTCTTTTTTCGTTTTATATCGCTATTAAAAGTAGCTTTACTTACGGCGCCAGCCGCTCCATACATCATCTTCTTGGTTGGCTTTTTTCTTCTTTTTCTTACCTGTGCCTTCTGGCTTGGCCATTGGCTTATCGTTTTTAAGTGCTTGTGCTGCATCGAGGTTTGCCTGATTTACAGCAAAACCTGCTACCTCTTCGCGCTCTAAGCGAAGTTTGTTTTTCTTTTCGATAATTCTAAAGTGATGAAAGTCTTCATAATCAATCAGTGATAGCGCTAAACCTACTTCACCGGCACGGCCGCTTCGGCCAATACGGTGCATGTAGTCAGCAGGGCTGCGCGGTAAGTTAAAGTTAATTACTACTGGTAGCTTTTCAATATCTAAACCACGAGCGGCAATGTCGGTGGCAATAAGCACTTCAATCTCACCCGCTTTAAATTTTTCAATTACGCGAGTACGCTCGCTTTGGCCTTTATCACCATGGAACACTTGCGCATTCACGCCACGCTTTTCAAGTTTGCCCGCTAAATGCTCACAGTCTTTTTTAGCGTTGACAAAAATCAGCGCTTGGCGCCATTTATGCTGCTTAATTAAATGCGCCAAAACCGTGGTTTTCTCGCCTTTATTAACCGTAAATACGCGCTGAACTAAAGTGCTTTCGTCTTTGCTTTGTACTTGTATTTCAACAGGGTTGGTTAACAGCTCTTGCGTTAATTGTGTGACTTGCTCTGGGAAAGTCGCTGAAAACAACATGGTTTGTTTTTTAGCAGGCATAAGCGCTAATAGCTCAGCAAGCTCTTCAGTAAAGCCAAGGCTTAACATGCGGTCAGCTTCATCAAGTACTAAGGTTGTTACTTTATCGAGCTTAATCGCATTGCTTGAGATTAAGTCGAGTAAACGCCCTGGCGTTGCAACAATGATATCAGCACCGCCGCGAAGTGCTTGCATCTGGGTATTAACCGACACACCACCAAATACCGCCACCGTTTTAATGGCGCCATTAAAATTAGCAGAATACGATTTAACACTATCGGCTACCTGCACTGCCAGCTCGCGAGTAGGTACCAAAATAAGCCCTGTTACAAAGTTGCCTTTGCTCGCTGCTTTTTTAGCACCTTGCGCTAAAAATAGCGTTTGTAGCATAGGCAAAGCAAAGGTTGCTGTTTTACCTGAGCCGGTATTTGCCCCCGCAATTAAGTCATTGCCCGCAAGCACACTAGGTATAGCCTTAGCTTGAATAGATGTAGGCTGGGTATATTCCAAATCGGTTAATCGAGCTAATAGCTCTGGAATAAGGCCAAGTTCGGAAAAAGTGCTAGGGCTTGTGGCTGAGGTCATATTTATTACGGGCTCATTGCTAAAAAATTAGCCTGCAATTTTAGCGTATTTAGCGCTTATTAAGTAGAGATTAGTGGTTTTAATAAAATGAACCTTGTTTTATTCAACGATTATCCCCTGGATATTGCTTTGTATTAATACTATTTTTCAAATAGATCAATCATTACGAAAATAACTTAAACACGCTGTACTCTTGATTTCAACATTTCAGGTGTGTTATTTTTTGTAATCTGATGGATAAATTTTAGATACAAGGAAATATCATGTCTCAATTTGATTTATGCTTTAATACAAAAAGCAGAGCAAGTCTACCATTTAACACCAGTGATTTAGAGCAACTAAAGCGATTTAGAGAAGATAACCCTCATATTATAGGTAATTTTATACCTCAAGGAACCCCTTTATTTTAAGATCCCCACAGTCTGGGGATATGAGCGACTTTAGGCGTTCTCGTCCTGACATAGCTTGCGCACTTGACAGTACTGTGTCTTGGCCTCAGCATACAAAAAGAAATGTCAGCACTATAGTAAACAGCTTCGGTGATGAAGATGCCTTGGCTATTGCCGCACTATATGACGCAGAAATCTCCCCATACGTGGACAAAGTAAGAAAACTGACAGAACTAAAATTTTCAGGTAGAAATTTTGACGCTATTGCCGCTACTGGTGCGGCATTTACTTCCCTAGAGTCAAGCCAAGTAAGATTGAGCTCATTTGGAAAAGCAATTCTAAAATACCAAACTAGCTTAATTGAAATAAGAAAAGCATCGCAAAACAAACAACCTAAGTTAGAACTAATCAAGCTAGGTAACAGAGCTAAGCAAGCTCACCTAGAGCTTAATACTGTATTTAAGAGGGAAATGGTCAAATTCAAAGGCCAGGTGAAAGCATCTGCGAAAGGTAATATATGATCTAGTGCACAGCGAGGCATTGATACAGCAAGAAGCGCAAGAACTTCTACTCCCCTCAAATTAACTTCTTTAGCTAACATACAGCACTTACGTAGACTAGAACAAAATTCTAATTTTGCAGGAAAGTTTATCATTGCTGTTGATGCTGGTCTTCGAGCTGATAGCGTTTATAAAGATTACAAAGCAGGTAAAGATTGGCAGCGACGTGCCATTGTTGAAACAACAGGGCTTGGTTTAGGGACAGCCGCAGGCATTGGCGCCGGAAGTGCAACAGTTACAGCTGGTGTAGGTATAGCAATTGCCATGGGGCCAGTTGGTTGGGTTATCTTAATTGGAGCCGGCCTCGGGGCTGGATTCATGGTCGGTAAAGCGGGTGATGAAGTTGGTAAGTTTATTTCTGGCGAATTATATGATTTAAGCTCAAGCATTGACTGGTTTTAAATTATGTATGTAATGCCTGAAAAAATATTTTTATTTATCTCTTTACCAATAATAATGAGCTATCTTATTTCAACCTTATGCTTCACTCGCATTACAATGAAACACATTGAGAGAAAATTGCGCGAAGAAGGGGTACATGAGCCGCTTTGGGACAAAGGAATAGGCATAAGAGTAAGCATGTATGGCAAAGTTATTAGACGGCAAAAGTCAGTAAAAGCTACGATAGTTAATGATGAAGCGATTTTGCGACACGCGCGGCCTATAGACTTAATTTTAGCTCGTATAATGCACATATCATTTTTAGGTTTGATGTTAGTAATTGCCTATGGCTACTTTGCTTATGACTTAAGTGAGCGCACATATTAAAAAGGCGCATTAAGCGCCTTTTTATCTTTAGCAGGTAATTACCAACCTATTGATTTTACTCAACCGTAACCGATTTAGCTAAGTTACGTGGTTGGTCAACGTCAGTGCCTTTAATTACCGCTACGTAGTATGACAGTAGCTGCAATGGCAGTGTGTAAACAATTGGCGCAATAATGTCGTCAGTGTGGTTTACGTTGATTACACGCATTGTGTCGTCTGACTCAAAGTGTGAATCTTTATCTGCGAATACGTAAATAATGCCGCCACGTGCGCGTACTTCTTCTACATTTGATTTAAGCTTTTCTAGCAATTCGTTATTAGGTGCAACAACAATAATTGGCATGTCGGCATCAATAAGCGCGAGTGGCCCATGTTTAAGCTCGCCCGCTGCGTAGGCTTCTGCGTGAATGTACGAAATCTCTTTAAGCTTAAGCGCACCTTCCATTGCAATTGGGTATTGCGAGCCACGACCTAAAAATAATGAATGGTGCTTGTCGGCAAACTCTTCTGCAAGGTCTGCAATACCATCAGCGAGTAGTAATGTTTCTTCTAACTTAGCTGGAAGTACTTTAATTGCATTTACAATCGCGCTTTGATCAAGGCCTTTTTCTTGCGCGATAGACGCAGTAAGCATTAACAAACCAACTAATTGCGTAGTAAACGCTTTAGTCGATGCAACGCCAATTTCAGCGCCCGCTTTGGTCATAAAGGCAAGGTCTGATTCGCGTACAAGCGATGAGCCCGGTACGTTACAAATGGTCATTGAGGCCATGTAACCTTGCTCTTTAGCTAAGCGTAATGCGGCTAGCGTGTCGGCTGTTTCACCCGATTGAGAAATAGTAACTAGTAGGCTGTTTTCGTGTACAAACGACTGACGGTATCTAAATTCAGAAGCTATTTCTACATTACAGCTAACACCCGCAAACTGCTCAAGCCAGTAACGTGCAACCATACCTGAATGGTAAGACGTACCACAGGCAATAATTTGTACGTGTTTCACATCTTTAAATATTTGCTGAGCGCTTTCGCCAAAGGCATCAATTGCTACGCGGTCGTCGTTTAAACGTCCTTCAAGGGTATTACGTACAGCAAGTGGCTGCTCGTAAATTTCTTTTAGCATGTAATGGCGGTAGTCGCCTTTGCCTGATGCATCTTGCGTAATGTTTGATTCAATCACTTCTCGCTCTACAGCGTCGCCATTTTCATCAAAAATTTCTACTGTGTCACGTGTAATACGCGCTACGTCGCCTTCTTCTAAAAAGATGAAGCTGCGAGTAACTGGTAATAATGCAAGTTGGTCAGAGGCAATAAAGTTTTCACCAAGGCCTAAACCAATAACAAGTGGGCTGCCTGAGCGCGCTACAATAATTTCGTTGTCGTTGTCTTTATCAAATACAACGGTACCAAAAGCGCCTTCAAACTGTTTAACAGCAGCTTGAACAGAGGCTAACAATGTAGTGTGTTGTTGGCGTAATTGATGAATTAAATGCACCATAACTTCGGTATCGGTGTCTGATAAAAATTCATAGCCGTCACCTTTAAGCGCAGCACGTAAGCTTGCATGGTTTTCAATAATACCATTGTGGACAAGTGCAAGCTGGCTATTTGAAACATGTGGATGTGCATTGGCTTCTGTTACGCTACCGTGTGTTGCCCAGCGAGTGTGTGCAATACCTGTATGACCGCTAACGCCTGCTTTTTCTAGCGCTGCTTCTACGTTAACTACTTTACCTACTGCTTTAACAGTATTAAGTGTGTTGCCATCAAGCAATGCTACGCCTGCTGAGTCATAACCACGGTATTCAAGACGCTTAAGGCCTTCAACTAAAATTTTGTTTACTGGACGTTCTGCAACTGCCCCGACTATTCCACACATAGTGTCTCCATTAATTTTTTAAATACTTGCTACTAAGTAGCTATTGTATAATCTCTGCGCAAATTAGTTTTACACCACACGCCTCAATTGCCTTGCGTTTATCGTCAGCTAAGCCATTGTCGGTTATTAATGTGGTTACTATTTTCCACGGTAATTCTAAATTTGGTATTTTTCGGCCAATCTTGTCGGATTCAACCATTACGATTACTTCACGTGCCGCTTTTGCCATAACTTGGCTCAAACCCACCAGCTCATTAAAAGTGGTTGTGCCACGTTTTACATCTATGCCATCAGCACCAATAAAGAGCTGATCGAAGTCGTAAGAGCATAATACATTTTCGGCAACTTGCCCCTGAAACGACTCAGAATGCGGGTCCCATGTTCCACCGGTCATCAAAAGTGTCGGCTCGTTTTCAAGTGATAGTAAACGACTCGCGACTTTAATGGCATTGGTCATAACAACTAACCCACGCTTATTTGCAAGCTCGGGGATCATCGCAGCAGTAGTGCGCCCGCTATCTATAATAATTCGGTTATGATCTTTTATAAGTTTTGCTGCAGCTTTTGCTATTGCGACTTTACGCTTTGAATCTATTTCATCGCTAACAATCTCTTTAGGCAGTGCAATAGCACCACCGTAACGGCGCAGCAATAAACCACTTTTTTCAAGCGCGGTTAAATCTTTTCGAATGGTTACTTCGGAGGTTTGAAACTGTTCTGCTAACTTTTCAACCACGACTTCACCTAGCTCATTAACTTGAACCAAGATATTGTGACGACGTTGCTGTGTGTTTCGTTTAGTCATAAATTAAGTTTCGTTTCGAAAGTTATTAGATTTTAAACGAAACAAGTTAAATGACAAGTGAATGAATGAAATTAAAGCAGCTTTAATCAAATAATAATAAAGGTAGAATGCCATAAGCTTTATTTTAAAAGAAACCACATGCAAGTATTTACTAGTTTAAACAAAGAATATTTAGCGCTGCGCAAACAAACTGGCGACACCTGCCGCCTATTTAATAAAAGTCCGAGCAAAGGCAACTTAAAACGTATTAGAGAGTTATTTTTGGAATGTGGTGAGGGCGTTATAATTGAAGCTGGTTTTCACTGCGATTACGGCAATCAGATCACTATTGGTGATCGTACTTTTATAAACATTAATTGCACTGTATTAGATGCACCAATTGATGAAGGTGCAATAACGATTGGCAGTGACTGCTTAATTGGCCCTAATGTTCAGCTATTAGCGGTATCTCATGCAGTTGAGCCCAAACAAAGACTACAGAAAGAAAACTTTGCAGCACCAATAACTATAGGTAATAACGTATGGATTGGCGCGGGAGCTATTGTTTTAGCAGGTATTACCATTGGCGATAATAGCGTGATTGGTGCTGGCTCGGTAGTCACCAAAGACGTAACCGCTAATACCGTGGTTGTAGGAAATCCAGCACAAAAAATACGTGACATTTAATAGTCACACAATCTTTATGACGTAAAGTTAATACTGTGTTACTTTTAATTTAACAAAAATGCAACTCGTACTTAGTGATGTTTCTAAATATTGTTTTTATTATATTTTTACTTTTTTCTTATCCGGTATCGGCAAGTGTTTGTGAGCAAAATAAATCTGTTGATATAACGAGTGACATTTTAACCTGCAAGCAAAAAATCAGTAAACTCAAGCCACACTCAACAGCATCATTTGAGGCTAAATTAGAATTAGCTGTACTGTATAGGCAAGCTGGTGATTTAGCCTTAGCAAATTCAGAGCTTGAGCAACTACTTAGCCAAAGTTTAAGTATTTCACAGCAATATCATGTAACGCGACAACTCGGTATTAATGCATACAGACAAAGAGGTTATATTCAATCTCTTACTTATTTTCATAAAACACAAAAGCTTGCTACGCAGTTAAAAAACTTAAGTTATGAAGGTCAAACATCGAATGATCTTGCTAATGTATATCAAGCGCTTGGGGATTTAGACACCGCTTTAACTTTATTTTTAAACAGTTACGACATTGCTAAGCAATTAAACGACTTAAAACGCCAAGCAGTTACTTTAAATAATTTAGGTAATATATCGCGAGATATTAATCAATTAGATGATGCTATCGTGTCATTTCGACAAGCACATTTACTACATACACAACTTGGCAATCAAACAAAGGCAAACCATACGCTGATAAGCTTAGCTGAGGTGTTTTTTAAAAAGTTACAGTTTGATAAAGCTATAAATCTTATAAATTCAACGCTTACGCAGTTAAACAATAGTGGTGCACATACTCAAGCTTCACGCGCCTACTTACTACTTGCTGAAATCGCTTTAGCTCAAAATAAACTTAATGAGGCACATAAATGGCTAGCAACACAAAAACGTACCCGTAGCCTTATTCAAAATGACAAAGTCGACCAACGGGCGCTATTAATAGAGGCAAAGCTAAAACAACTAGAAGGTAATGACACTGAAGCACAAGTGTTATTAAAACAAGGGTTAGCTAAAAACCACAATCAAAACAGCCAACTAACAGAGTTATTTTACATCGCACTCGCTCAATCACAACAGCAATCAAAACAATACCGTGATGCGCTAAGTACGCTTGAAGATTACAATACAATGTTACGCCAAAATCGAACTGATACGGCCAATCTATACCAGCTACGCTTGAAGCAAGCCGATATTCTCCCAAATAAGCCACAACATAATTATTTCACTCTTTATAATGTATTAGCAGTATTTAGTGCCTTTATGGCAGGAATGTTGCTCAGCTATAAATATTTAGCACAAATAAGCAAACCGCCAAATACAGTGAATAACGCCGCCCCCAACGAAGCTACCTACACAGAGCAAGACACTCGCCAATTAATTGTAGAAGTTATGACGCTATCGCTGAGCATTTGGGAACAAACAAGCTCAAAAACAAGAATTGAGCTAGCAGAAGAAAGTAAAATGTGGAAAGTAAACATTGATGATGGTCGGCTGCGGGTGCGTACATTAGAGCGCTATTTAGCGATTAAAACACTGCCTAAAAAACCACGCTGGCGTAATATAATAAAAACCGCACATTATGTTATTAACCACTGCAATGAAGAGCATGATGATTTACATAAACTAAAACAACAAATACAAAAGCTTGAAGTACTTGCTAAAGCCTCACCTCACTATTTAACTTGAACTCTGGTTAAGAGATTTACTAACGTATTGAATCATGGTGATATTTAAATTTATTTTTCTCTAGCCAGAGATTTTCAATGAAAACAAGACGAATTTACGCGTCAATAGCTGGCCTATTGCAAGTAAATTCAACGCAGTTAGCGCTGAAAAGAGCTGCTAGAGATAGATTTATTATCCAGAGTTCAGGTTACTTAACCTGAATCAGAATTAAAAAGCACAAGGTATCACTTATATCACCTCGTGCTACGGTTTAACTATTTTGCTGTATCACAGATATAACACGCTAATGTAACGCCCATGTTGGCTTTAAATTTTTGATGATGTTCGTCCCCTTTAAATTCATAAGGGCCTTCAAAGCGAGTAAATATTTGCATATCTGGGTTTAATGTATTGTCAAAACGCATCATATTTGAGTGTAACGACTCACACATATTGTTTCCCATGTCGTAAGCTAAGCGCCAATCATCAAACTGACCACAATCTAACATCGGGCTTTCTCGACCTGATGCAGAAAGCCTTTTTTCCGTACACCCACTACTTGTATCACTTTTTAAAAATGAAAACGTTCCTGTCGATATTTTCATCGAAGCGAGCAATATTGTTTGCTTTTTAGGGCAGTTTTGCGCGTTAACTTGAAATTCTTCTTGCAGCATTTTTGCACTATGAGCATGCGCAAAGGTTGTTAGTAACAGACTTGATATTAAAATTGTATATTTCATTATATTTACCTCCATTTATTTACTTAATCCTAGTGTTGATGCTGTATTTACATACCTATTAAATACAAAACCAACTCAAAAAGTGTGCATCAAAGAGAGGTAAATCACACTTAAAATCATGGGGCAATTGGGTAAAAACGGGTAAATTTATTTTTAAGTTATTGTATTTAAATATATATAAATTTATTCAATTCAAAAAATAATGCCCAGCATGTTTACACCCCCTTACTTTTCTCACTTTTACCTAACTCGCCCCCTGCTGACCCTGCTAATTCCTTTCGTGATGAAAATAAACAAGCAATATAAAAGGGCACATTATTTGTGCTTATTTATTATTTATGGAGGAATAAAAATGAAACGTACATTAATGACACCACTTGCTTTAGGTTCTCTTGTGTATATGGCAATCATAAGTACCACTGCATTTGCAGGTACTGTTGAAAATACCAACCACCGTACTACCGCTTTAGAAAATGATTATGGTGCAATGGCACCTGCTCAAGTTAGTAAACAAACTTGGCAGACTATTTCTGCGTGGTCTACTGACTCGCTTTCTTTGCTTGATTTTATGGCTGAAAACGATGAAGAAGCGGTACTCAATCATTATATTGAAAAACTAACAGCAACTTATCAGGCCGAAGAAATCTTAAGCCAAATAAAAGAGATAGACGTAAATGCGCTTGATTTATGGTCTACGGTGCTTGCTGATCACTCACCAGAGGACAGCTATTACCTTGCACGCTACCTTATACAATATAAGCCGGCTCTTTTTAAGCAATGGTTAACAATGCAAAAAATGGTTTCGTTAGCTGAGTTTGTCGAAATAAACAATCCACGATTATTTGAAGCGTGGTTTGAAAATTACGCAGCGCCTAAGAAAAAAGGGCTCTCTGTTTTAAGCTATAACAAGGAAATGGATCCAACTACTTATAATGAAATTAAAGAGTTATTAAATAAAGATGCAAAGGGTGGTCCAAAGTCAGCCTGTGCCTGCCAAATGGTAGTGCCAAATACAGGCTCTGGTACTGTGGTAACAAATTACCCTTCAACCCCATCATCACCTGCACCTGAAACGTCTAGTGACAATAAAGGAATGTCTAAACACGGACTTAACTTTACCAGTACTGCTTACGGCGCATTTCATTCAGGCGATGGTGAGCGTTGGTCAAAACATAAAGCGTATGGCTACGACAACACAATAAGTCATAACTCTACTGAGTTTTCGGTAAAAATGCTGTGTGCCGATAAAGCGGGTTTTGATTGTAATCAAAGTAATTCATGTTCAGGAAACTTAGAAGTTAGAGGCACTTATGCCTCGCGCTTCCATGTAAAAGGGACCGCAAAGCAAATTTGGTCAAAAGCCACTAATGCACACTCTGCCGATGGCGCAAAGTTTGCCGTTGATTTACCTGGTTCTGCTCCTGAGATTGTATTGTTTAATAAAGCCGGTGGTGCAGCAATGAGCTTTAACACTGGATGGGATATTAACTCGGTGCTGGGCACTATAAAAGCAGCTTTAGGTATTACTGCTGCAATAGTGAATGACAATGCGGGTAGCTTACTCGATGCACAACTTGCCAGTGATTTAATTACTAATATTGCAGGCATAATTACCCGTTCAGGTAACGAAGCGAGCGTAAATTCGACAATGCGAGCTCGATTTGATTCATCTGACGTAAGTCCATTTTTGTTGCAACCCAACGAAGTTTACCACTTCACGCTCGACTCAGAAGCCCATGTTAAAGCACGAGGTTATGGCGGTTATTCTGATAGTCATTTTGAGTTTGGTAGCTCTGGCGCTGTAATGTATGCCGCTAATCACTTTACTTGTGGCACAAATGTTACCGCCCCCATGCCTACCGGTTTATGGTTTTATGCCAGCCAGTCAGGTCCTGATAACACCGCTTCTCTTCGTAGTGATGTAGAAAATTGGCTATCTATTCAGCTCAATCAGGGTGTTAATGCTTCGCAGCAGCAGGGGGTTGTATATTAAGCACTGCAATCGAACTTATAAAGGGTAGGTGTTTCCTACCCTCTTTTGTATGTTTAAAGCAAAGGAATCATCATGAAAAAACTACTTACACTTTTTATCACTGCACTTACAATAACAGCAAGTATGCATTGTGTTGCTATAGCAAAACAATTTGATACAAGCACACTACCCGTACTATTTTATGCAAACCAAGAGAGCTATTTAGCTCAAACACCTTGGTTTAATTTTGCGTATCAGCAACGCAAAATACAACTACAAACTTGTAAAGAAGAAGCGTGTGTTCAACGTTTACAATTTTTAGAACTCCAAGAAGGCGATCAAAGCCATCAACATAATAATGGCTCCGCTTTTTTAGGTAACGCCGATAAAACACACACTTCAAACACTTACTCAAAGCTTAAGTTAGGCCAAAGTAATCACAATACGTTGCATGTTAGCGGTAACCAGCGGCGTATTCTTTTTTCTTTTGAGATCACTGAAAGAGGCACTCCACTTCAATTTAAATTTGAAGACGAACAGGACTCTTTCACCTCAGAAAATCAACAAGCGCTTATTCGCTCATCTAAGTTATGTATATCAAAGTGTGAAACAACATGGCAGGCATTCAGCGTAGATAAGGAGGGTCAATACACTCCAATAACTTTCCACCAGCAGGCGCAAGATCAGTGGGTTGTTAAAGAATTAGATAACACTATTAGAATTGAATTAACCGCTTTATTTGGTCAATATTCGGCGCCCTTACATCAGTATCACAACGAGGAAGTGTCGTTTTCAAGCTATCAAATAAATGGCAAAGCACTTATAAATACACAGAGTCATGATCAACAAAACCAATATATTTTTGAGCAAACAAAAGTAATTGGTTTAAGTGGGCACACATGGGTTTTGCAGCAAGGCAATACACTGCAATTAACCGATAACCACGCTAGCATTTTAAAATCTCGCAAACTATCAACTTGGCATATAAAAAAATTGCTAAATAGCTATATATCAAAGCATCGTGTTTATTTGTTAGCCCAAGTAAATGAGCAATATCAAACCCCACCTGCAAAGCAAACCGTGATAGCCCAATACCCCAAGCAAAAACAAAGTAAAATGCGTCCGGTAGTACTCTATGAGTTCGATTTAGCGCTTAACTTAATATCTAGCACCACACTCTATTTGCCTGAAAGTGAACTACCGTATGCACAAATAACACTTCAGTCGTGGGGAGTATTGGTAGGCACAGGTGAAGCCGCTGCTGCATCGGTTAATCACACTTATCAAAGCAACCAGTCATCTGCAAATATGGCAAACTGCCCGATGATAAATAACGGTTATGGTTATGGCTTATTATGCTGGAAAGCATTAAACAACCCAGCTATAAATTATACACCTAGTGCAGCTAGTAGCATGATCCCAGTAACGGTTGTCGACAATACAACGCCAAACCTACTTAACCATCTGGAGGCAAACCAACATGGAATAATATTCGATAATAGCGGCGCTCCTGTTGACCCTGGCGGCTCATGGACACATGCAGATAACGTTGCAATAAACAAAGAGGACTTAGGCCTATCAATTGCGATGTATCATCAACGTTGGCATTCACCTGTCGCGGCAAATATTATTTTCCCCGCAGGTAGCTCTTCTCGTCCTGTTATGTTTAGAGCTGTAGAATATTCTGCAGCAAATACCAGCAACCTCCCACACAATGTGTGCAATCAGTTTGCTGCTAGTTCTGGCTACCCTGAATACCAAGCCGCTGATGCATGTATGACGCAAGCAAACTTTGGCCTATTTAGTTTAGAAAGTCTGAAATTTGATCGCTGGCAGGGCGGTATCTACCACCCCGACCAAAGCGTAAGTGGCAATGATAATAGCTGGTTTCCGTGGTTTACTAATTTTGTTGGCGACCCTCCAGTCGAAGACGTTTTCACCGCTGAAGCAGTCCATGAAATGGTGGCTCGTATGCGTATTAACGCTGCAAATATTGGAACTTTAATACAAGATTCATACATTGACGGGCATTTTTATACCCAAGCGCATGTACCTGGGTATTACATTTCGTATCAATAAAATTTACGATACAAAAAAGGGTTAGTGTGTTCACTAACCCTTTTTTAATTCACTGAGCTTTATTTACTCATAACGTAAAGTAAGCGATGGCCGTGTGCTTGCAGCCTTAAATGCAAGGCTTGCAACCGTGAGCCAAGTAATTACTGCAACACTAAGAGCTGCAATTAAATAAACCCACAGCGCTTGATCAACACGCTCATTAAAATTAGCGAGCCAATCACCCACCAGCCAATAGGTTATTGGGTATGCAATGGCTACACTCACCAATACTAAAATTAAAAACTCTTTTGCCAGTAGGTTCATAATACTAATACGTGATGCGCCAAGTACTTTGCGTACCGCCACTTCTTTTTGGCGACGAATTGTGGCAAACGAAGCTAAACCAAATGTACCTAAGCAGGTTAAGAATACCGCAAGGCCCGTAAAAATAAGTACTACAAAAGAAACACGCTCATCAGCTTTTAAAACCGCTTTATAGTTTTCAGCTAGTAGGTTTATTTTTGGCTCATAAATATTAGACACCTCAGCCAAGGCTGCGATCACTTCTTGCTTTATAGCTGGGAGCTTTTGCAGATTAACTGTTAAAATCACTTCAGATACCGGTGCTAAATAGTTAAAGCCACATAAAAACATAATGTTAGAATTTGCATCTTGTGCATTACCAATTTTTACATCTTTTACAACACCGACAACCCGCATATCCACATTACGCCCTGTGTCTTTAATTGTTTGTCCAACAATATCAGCCACATTGCTATAACCAGCCTGCTTGGCAACGGTTTCTGTAATAATTGTACCCACCGTTGTAACCCCGTTTGCTCGCGTCGCCCAGTCTGAGGAAAACTCACGGCTAAAGTCTCTACCAGCAATGAGCGTAAGGCCTAGCCCTTTTACGACATCAAAACCAGAACCTATCACAGGGGTTATTCCACCTGATGATTCTCCATTGGGCCAAGTTGGCTGTAATGTATTATTAATTGAAACGGTTAAACGGGTATCAATAATCGTTGCTTGCTCTACGCCATCAATAGCCGTCAAGCGATTAATGAGTGCGCTAGGCTGCTGCGTAAATACCGATTGCACTGGCAACTCTGAAACCACTAAGCGTTGCTGTGTTTGATAGCCCAAAGGAAGACTTTGTAAGTGAGATAATTGGTTTAATAACGTAATCGAGGCAATGATCAGGCCTATTGCCAATGAAGCTTGTAGGGTTAATAAACTTTTACGCACCCAAGTAGCTGTACTGCCTCGTTGTAAATCGCCACTTAATACTCGTTTAGCGCTAAATGATGAGATAAACAATGCAGGGTACAAACCGGCAAGTATGCCTACAGCAATCACCACGCTCATAATACCCAAACCAAAGGCTGAAAAATAAATTACGACTAGCTCACGATCGACTAACTGATTAAAGCTCGGTAATAACAGCTCTACTAATACACATGCAGTAATCATCGACAATAACGCAACCAACATAGACTCAGCTAAAAATTGCGTTACTAACTGCCCTTTACTTGCGCCAAGTGCTTTACGCACCCCAACTTCTTTAGCACGCCTTGTGGACTGCGCCACCGTCATATTGATAAAGTTAAAGCCCGCAATTAAAATAAGCAACACACTCAAACCCGCACAAATCATCACGACTTGCTTTGCGCCACCCGCTTTCATTTCAAATGGTGATTTGGCTATTAAATGTAAGTCTAATAGTGGGTGAAATTCAATGGCAATTTGCCCCGCCATTTGCCCATTAAAGTATTGTTTAGAAAGTGTATCCGCAAGTGCGATTGGATCGGCCTGTGGCGCTAAACGCATATAAACGTAGCTACTATTCATCATAAGGTTGCTCGGGTCATGTTTTACATACACTAGGTTTTTAAATGCAAAGTGAGTATTGCTTGGTAAATCCGCAAACACCGCCCGTACAGTATATTGCCCTTGTTCGTGCTGTAGCGTATTACCAATAACATTCACAGAACCAAAAATACGCAGTGCTTCAGACTCACTCAATGCTAGGCTACCAGGTGTACTCATAGCATTTTTTAAATCGCCAGCCAATGTGTTCATATTGATAAAATTCTCAATATTTGGAGTTGCTCCATATAAATCGCTGAGCTTAAAACCCTGATCGCGATACTGTACGTCAACCATCGCCTCTCTAGTCATCGACACCATAGTCAAACCAAAGACTTCTTCCACTTGGCTATACTCGACTGCCTTCGCTCCTTGTGAATAATTGAAGATTGGGATCACAAATAAGCCCAACTTCGAGAAGTCTTGGCCTACGCGGTAAACACGTTCAGCATGTGGCTGCTGACTATCGTAAGACAGCTCATTTTGTGCGAACAACGCCACTAAAATAGCTGAAGCTAAGCCAATACTTAAACCTAATACATTTAAAATAAAATGTTGTTTTTGCTGTTTGAACGAACGCAGCGCTGTAATAAAGTAACTTACAAACATACTATGCAACCTCCACCGTTTGTTGTACGTTATTTGCTTTATCAAGCATCACTTGGCCATCAAGTAGGCGTACTAAACGATCTGCGTAATTACCCTCTTTATCAGAGTGCGTAACCATAATTACCGTGGTGCCTTCTTTATTTAATTCGCGGAGCATTGCCATTACTTCATCACCATTTTTTGAGTCTAAATTACCCGTTGGCTCATCAGCTAAAATTAGCTTAGGGTTAATCACCAAAGCTCGCGCTACTGCCACTCGCTGCTGCTGACCACCCGATAACTGTTGCGGTAAATGATCGCCTCGATGATCAATACCCACTCGCTTTAAAATGGTTTCAACACGCTCTTTACGCTCACTTTTTGAAATTTTTTGATATTGCAAAGGCAGCTCTACATTTTGATAAACTGTCAATTCATCAATTAAGTTAAAGCTCTGAAATACAAAACCAATCGAGGCTTTACGTAACTCTGCTAATTGTTTTTCGCTATAACCTGCAATGTCAGTACCTGCAAACTCAAAGCTTCCACTTGTTGGCGAATCTAACATGCCTAAAATAGATAATAAGGTTGATTTACCACAGCCAGATGGGCCCATAATTGCTAAAAAATCACCTTCTTTTACGGTTAGAGTAATATTGCTTAGTGCAGCTGTTTCAACATCTTGAGTACGAAATACACGGCTTAAATTAGTTAGTTTGATCATTGTTATTATCCTTAAAATTGTAATTGCTGTGCTTTATCGAAGTTGCTGTAGCTAGAGGTAATTACTTGATCCCCTGCTTTTAGCCCTTCGAGCACTTCAAAATAATGTTGATTTTTTTTACCTAAACGAATATCACGGCGCAGTGCTTTGTTGTCACCTTGCTCAATAACATACACCCAATTACCGCCAGAGCTGGTAAAAAAGGCACCACGCTTAAGTAGTAAGGCATTGTTTTTTTCATCTCCTAGCATTAACTCAATATCAATACTTTGGCCGCGCTTTATACTTTTGGTGTTACTTGGTAAGTCCACTTCAATTTGAAATTGAGACTGCTGTACGCGGCTATCAATTTTGCTCACTTTGGCAGTAATCGCGTCATTATCAAGTTCAATCATCACGGCCATATCGCGCTGAACTTGATTTAAATAAAACTCATCAAGACGCACCACTAATTTATACTCGTTAGGAATATCTATTTGTCCAAGGCGTGCGCCGCTGCTTTTTGATTCACCAATTTCTACATCAAGCTCGCTTAAATAACCGGATACCGGTGCTTTTACTAATAAGTTATCGAGGTTTCGACGAGCAAATTGAAGGTTTTTCTCGAGCATTTTAGCGCTATCTGAAAGCTGTGCGACTTGCACTTCACGTATTGACTTTTCTTGCTTTTGACGCTCAAGCGTTAGCTCCTTGCGAGCATGGTAATAACTTAAATCTTCCTCAAGCTCTGCTAATTTATCTTGCGCCAACACCCCACTTTTAACTAATGGTTTAGTTTGTTTTAAACGGCGCGTTAAATGCGTAATCTTTAACTCTATTTCTAATAAGTCGCGGCGTAAATTTAAGCGGCTAGTTTCCATATTCATTTGCGTATTACGTAAAAAATTTAGCTGCTCTGTTACTTGAGCCTCACGGCCCATAACATCAAGTTGCAAGTTAGTATTACTCAAGCGCACCAAGGGCTGGCCTGCTTCTACAAATTCGCCTTGCTCTACCAAACGCTCCTCAACTTGGCCACCGGCGATAGTATCAAGATAAATACTGGTTTTTGGCACCACTTGACCACGTAAGCTCAACGCATCTTTAAATCCACCTTGTTTAACTGTGCTAACGGTGAGGCTACTGCGCTCAACATGTTGGCTACGACCTGTATCGCTAGTTTGCGTAAAGCCATACGCAGCCGCCGCAACACCTAAGGCCATCGTTGCAAAGATGAATTTTTTAAAATACTTTTGAGTAAATGAGCGTTCTATTTTCTTATCCATGTTGCCGCCTTGATACAGGTTTAATTTAACTAGTTACCTATTGCTATTACAAAGCGTATGCCAACTTTAATTATTCTTTAATTACAACAACTTGAATAATTACTTATACAGATAGATACTTTAAATGTCCGTTTATAGAACACTTTTTATTTTAATAAGCGTCCATTTATGGACACTGTTCCTTTTTTGTTTTAGGCTAAATAAAACTCTATAAAAATAAAAACCATGAAACACACAGGCTCAATTTTAATTGTTGACGACAATCCCGATATTCTCATTGCTGCACGGTTATTACTAAAACAGCATTATCAAAGTGTTAAAACCACCGACAACCCCTTTGATATTGAAGGTATCATTAACGAGCAACGCAAAGTTGAGCAACCCGTCGACGTTATATTGCTTGATATGAACTTTAGCCAAGATTCGATTAGCGGCAAAGAAGGGTTTTATTGGCTCAAAAAAATCATTGAGCAAGACGCTAATATTGTGGTGCTACTGATGACCGCTTACAGTGATATTCAGATTGCGGTGGATGCCATTAAAGCAGGTGCGTCTGATTTCATTGCTAAACCTTGGCAAAATGAGCAATTACTTGGCGCGGTTGCTGCTGCATTCTCGCACGCAAAAGACAAGCAACAAGTTGGTAAACTTACTCGCCAAAAGCAGGGACTTAATCAGGCATTAAACACGCCATCATTTGAGTTTTTAGGGCAAAGCGCAGCAATGCAGCAAGTATTTAATACTATCGAAAAAGCCGCGCAAACCGACGCTAATATATTGGTCACTGGCGAAAGTGGCACAGGTAAAGAGCTCACCGCTCACGCAATTCATCAAGCAAGTATGCGCAGCGAACAAACCTTTATGAGTGTAGATATGGGCGCAATAGCGCAAAACCTGTTTGAAAGTGAGTTATTCGGCCATAAAAAAGGCGCGTTTACTGACGCTAAAGCTGATCGAATTGGTAAATTTGAACTTGCCCAAGGCGGCAGTTTATTTTTAGATGAGCTAGGTAACCTACCTCTTGAACATCAAGCTAAGTTACTCGCCGCATTGCAAAACCGCCAAGTAACTCCGATCGGCGGCAGTAAAACAATTGATATTGATATTCGCCTCATTTGCGCCACAAACGACAACCTAGATAACGCGGTGAGTAAAGGGCGTTTTCGTCAAGATTTATTATACAGAATAAACACTGTTGAAATTCGCCTGCCTGCATTACGTGAACGCAGTGATGATATTCCATTATTAGTTGATTACTATCTCAAACACTTTTCAAAAAAATATAAGCGTAATTTAGCTATTAGCGATCATGATATGGTTTCACTTTGCCAATACACATGGCCGGGTAATGTGCGTGAGCTAGCCCACGCCATAGAGCGCGCGGTAATATTAAGTGAAGGCGAAAATCTTGATGTGAGTTCAGTAATTGGCGCTACCGCTAACAACAATAATAATGCGAATAATACAGCCGTTAATAGCAATAATTCATACGACACTTTTGATTTAGAAATTCTTGAACAACGCACAGTTCGAGCTGCCCTTACTCATCATCAAGGTAATGTAAGCCACGCTGCCAAAGCGCTTGGTTTAACTCGCGGTGCTATGTATCGTCGCATTGAAAAGTATGGATTATAAACATGCGACCTTACTTTTCCCTCGGATTTAACCTAGTCGCATTAAGCAGCTGCAGTGCATTACTGTGCTACTTACTTATTAATAAAGGTTTCTCGGCAACATTATTGTTAATCGTCTTGGTTAGTATTGCGTTGAGTGCCCATATTTTCACACTATTTACTCGCCAACAAAAACAAGCTGAAATAGTTATTCGCGCACTCGCTAATGGCGATAGTACGTTAGGCCTTAGCCAGTATCACCCAATGCGCCAGCAGTTCGATCAAGTAAAAGCACAAATGCAAACCGCACGCTTTAATGCCGAGCAACAAGCTCAGTTTTTACAAGCATTACTAATTCATGTCGATTTGGCTGTATTGGTGTCTGATAACAGTGGCCAAGTGATTGAATCAAACCCCGCTGTAAGTAAGCTTTTAGGTAAAAACATTAAGCACTTGAGTGAATTGGGCGCTGTGGGTGATCTTCTTTTAAAAGCCGAGCGAAACGTACGTAATACCCTGCATTGGCAAACAGGTGAACAGCAAGATACATTGTCAATTGCACTCAGTATCGCCGAAATTCAAGGTAAAGTTCGCCGCGTTGTCAGCATACAGTCTATTCACGACCAATTGCAGTTAAAAGAGCAGCAGGCCTATAAGCGCTTAACTAAAGTGCTAACTCACGAAATAGCGAATTCTATAACGCCACTTTCATCACTCGCTAACACGTGCACCACTTTATTACCGCAAACACTGTGCTTTAATGAGCTTGAAGATAAGCAAGATTTACAGCTCGCACTCACTACACTTGCGTCTCGCACTGAGCATTTAGGCGATTTTATAGCACGCTTTCGTCAAGTTAGTAGCTTACCTACACCTAAATTAGCGCCTTATAATTTAGCTAGTGTGCTCACACAAATAGTTGCATTACATCAGCAGCAAGCATTTAGCCAAGGCACTACTTTTGAGCTTAATATTAATACCCAACAATTAGTGATGCTCGACAACAGCCAAATAGAACAAGTACTGGTTAACTTAGTAAAAAATGCACTTGAAGTACTCGCCACAAGCCACCAACATAACGCGAAAAATCCTAATAAAGCACCAACGATTCAACTCACCCTCGCGCAAAATCACGTACAACAGCTTTACATTGAAGTCAGCGATAACGGACCTGGTATTGCTGAACATGTTATCGATATGGTATTCGTGCCCTTTTTTACTACCAAACAACAAGGCTCGGGTATTGGTTTGAGCTTGTCGCGGCAAATTATGCTCAACCACGGCGGTGATTTGGTTTATGTACAAAAACCACAAGGGGCATGTTTTAGGTGTGTGTTTGGGTAACACACATCAATATACAGTAGTAATCTAGTGACACTAATTTATCTTGCGTGTTATCTTTACCTTAATTAAGATCGAACACAAACGAATGAGACATTTGATGAGTACTCCTAGAGATTTTCATAATTCATTTTTAGATACAGCTAAACGCGATGATATATTAAATTACTATGTTAATCGTGCTCCTGATGATGCTCACGACAGTGTTGAAGATATGAAACAGGCTATCGAATGGGAAGATACACCTGGCTGTTACTTATTCTCTGGACTTAGAGGTGCAGGTAAAACCACTGAACTCCAGCGTTTATTAGCTGATCTCAAAGTAAAAAACATACCGGCTTTTTACTGTAGTGCAGACTCTTTTTTAGATTTAAATGAGCCTGCAATTACTCAAACTGAATTAATTTTCACTGCATTAGCAGGCTTATCTCACGCCGTTAAAAAAGCATATGGTGATGACTTCCTTACTGAAACAATTTGGGAGCGCACAAAAAAAGCAATGGACTCAAAAGTAGAGCTAAAACCTAAACTAAAAGCAGCAGGGGCTGAGGTTGAGTTCTCTCTAGAGGAAAATGTAACTTTTAAACAAGAATTAATAAAATTTGCTAATAGCTCAAATAAGTTTTTTCAAGAGGCCATAAAGTTTGCAAACGATGTCGCTGCATCAGTTAAACAATATACCAATCAAGATAAAGTTGTTCTTGTTGTTGATTCATTAGAAAGACTGTCTGCACCTAACGGTCAAGAAAACGTATTATTTGAATCCCTTAAAGACTTATTTTTTAACTCTCCTGCCCGATTATCTTTTGAAAATATTACCGTCATTTATACTGTTCCCCCGTATATCCATGCTGTACTTCCTAGCATTGATCAATTTTATTCTGGGAGCTTTTCGTTGCCTAATTTTAAAGTTATGCAAACACCTAAAAAAGAAAAGCCAATTGAGAAAAACCCAGAAGGTATAGCAAAAATGGTGTGTGTCGTAGAAAAACGCTTTCCTGAGTGGGAAAACTATATTTCAAAGCCCGTGATAGAGGAGTTTGCATGGCTATGCGGTGGTAACGTTCGTCGGATGTTTGCTTTAATACGCCATACCACTAAAAAAGCAGTACTTGGTAAAGTCAATTTTCCTGTAAATAGAGTTAATAGCACTCCTGTTAAGCAGGCAATTTTAGAAGAAACTAAAAATGTTCAATGGTTAAATGCACAAGATAGAAAATGGTTAATTCATTGCAGAGAGCACAGCGGTAACCTAGCACAATATATAAATGACCTTGCCAGCGACTTACCACCAATTATTCGTTTATTTGATCATTCATTAGTTTTAAATTATCAAAATGGTAGTATTTGGTACCAAGTTCCTCCAATTATGAACGACTACTTTGATGCACAATCATGATTTTGAGGCCATCTGGTCAGAATTAAAACTCACACTTGAGTGGCACGAAGACTTCTCTCTTTTTTTTGTATTTGTTGAAAATACTCAAGCGAGTTTTGCCCTTAAGCAGCGGCTAGATGACTTTATGCGCAGTCACAGTAAACCGTTACGCCGTATAAAACCAATAACTCAAACAGATTTACCAAATAAAGTTATTGATGAAATTTTTGACGCTAACGCAGGCCACTCTCCCGTTTGGTTAGCGCTAACACAGGTAGATCAAGAAGGGATTTGGGATACGCTAAGAGCCAAAACCTTAGCCACTTTAAATAAACGCCGTTCGCAGTTGGAAGATATTGTAAAAAGCCCCATTTTTATTGAGCTACCTTATACGTGTGCAGCTAGTGTTGTCACTTGGGCGCCTGATATCTGGAGTGTTCGCCAACAAATAATTGAACTACCTTCTAATATTAAGTTAAATACCAAGCTGCCACAAACTGAAGCAGAAACTTCAAATGAACCACTATTGTCATCTTTACAACTTGATGAAGCTATCTACCAAACTAGGGCCAAGATAGAACAATTGCAAAGTACGGTTACAAACCAAGGAAAAAGGCATTTGAGTATCGCCTTAGATAGATTAGGTGACTTACTAAGTAATATTGGCCAATTACCTGAAGCCAAAGCCGCGTATGCGCAAAGCTTAGCAATTTGCCAACAACTGCAAATAAGCCTTGGTGACTCACCACAAGTATTACGGGACCTGTCTGTCTCGTTTAATAAGGTGGGTAATATTGAGCTGCAACTCGGGGATCTACCCGCCGCCAAAGCAGCCTGTATGCAAAGCTTAGCGATTCGCCAACAACTGCAAACAAGCCTTGGTGACTCACCACAAGTATTACGGGATCTGTCTGTCTCGTTTGATAAGGTGGGTAATATTGAGCAGCAACTCGGGGATTTACCCGCCGCCAAAGCCGCGTATGCGCAAAGCTTAGCAATTTGCCAACAACTGCAAACAAGCCTTGGTGACTCACCACAAGTATTACGGGACCTGTCTGTCTCGTTTAATAAGGTGGGTAATATTGAGCTACAACTCGGGGATTTACCCGCCGCCAAAGCCGCGTATGCGCAAAGCTTAGCGATTCGCCAACAACTGCAAACAAGCCTTGGTGACTCACCACAAGTATTACGGGACCTCTCTGTCTCGTTTGATAAGGTGGGCAACATTGAGCTGCAACTCGGGGATGTACCCGCCGCCAAAGCCGCGTATATGCAAAGCTTAGCAATTCGCCAACAACTGCAAACGAGCCTTGGTGACTCACCACAAGTATTACGGGACCTGTCTGTCTCGTTTGATAATCTTGGCAACATTGAGCAGCAACTTGGAGATTTACCCGCCGCCAAAGCAGCCTGTATGCAAAGCTTAGCGATTCGCCAACAACTGCAAACAAGCCTAGGTGACTCACCACAAGTATTACGGGACCTGTCTGTCTCGTTTGATAAGGTGGGTAATATTGAGCAGCAACTTGGAGATTTACCCGCCGCCAAAGCCGCGTATGTGCAAAGCTTACAACTCGACAGGCAACTTCAGGTTAATTTGGGGGATACTGTAACTGTGCTTAGAGATCTCACTATATCCTTAAATAAGGTGGCAGAAATAGAACAACAATTAGGTAACTTAACCTCAGCCAAACACCTACACGCTCAGTCAGACGAAATAGCAGCTAAATTAAAAACTTTATAATCATCACGTTACCTTAACTCGTCGCTATAATGAGCAGTTTAAAGCATGCTTAAATTTAGCCCATCTCACATTTAACATTCCCTATGTTAAGCTAACCGGCTTTTAGCTAGCTGCATTTATATTACGGAGTAGTTTTTACGTGTTTTTAAATCGATATATCGGCATTTTGCCACTGATTTTTATTTTATCTGGCTGTGAGACAACACCAGAGCAACCAGCCCCTAAAACAATTATTAAAGCTAAGCCTGTTATTAATCAACAAAGTAAAGCAATTGAACAAATCGCGCCTTTAAATCCTAAAGAGCTGGACGATGTTTGGCAACGTATTCGCGCACAGCTAAGTTTTACTAATTCAAGTCACCCCGCTGTGAACAAGCGTATTGCTTGGTACTTATCTCACCCTAATTATATGGATGAAATTAGCCGCCGCGCGACACCCTATCTTTATCATATAGTGACTGAAATAGAAAAACGAGATTTACCAATAGAGCTGGCATTAATGCCACTTATTGAAAGCGATTTTGATGCAAGCGCCTATTCTCATAAACATGCGTCTGGTCTATGGCAGTTAACGCCCTCTATTGCTAAGTATTTTAAAGTAAAAATTTCACCTTGGTATGACGGTAGACAAGACGTGATCGACAGTACCCGTGCAGCATTGGATTTTATGGAGTATTTATACAAACGTTTCGATGGCGATTGGTATCATGCTATTGCGGCTTATAATTTAGGTGAAGGCCGCGTTTTAAGATCAATTAAAAACAATAAAAGGCAGGGTAAGCCAACCGATTTCTTCAGCTTGAAACTACCTAAACAAACAAGTCAATATGTCCCTAAGTTACTTGCTGCAGCCCAACTACTCAAAAGCCAAAAAATGGTATTTCCTGCGATAGCAAACAAAAATACCATTGCGGTAATACCAGTTTCGGGATCCGTTATCATAGATAACAAAGAGAAGTGGCAACAACTCGAGTCATTAAATTACGGTGTGATCCGCTTTCCAGCAGTTATTGATGCGCCTCATATCGTTGTTCTTGCCGATGAGAAAATAGAGTTTAAAGCAATGCTCGCAAATCAAAAAAGTAGTGATTACAGTCAATGGCAACACTACACCATTCAATCTGGCGACAGCCTCAGTGTCATAGCTAAACGCCATGCAATAACAGTTAATCAGTTAAAGGCCTTTAACAATCTAAAAAGCAATCGTATTCGCGCAGGGAAAAAGCTGATACTCCCTATACTTGCAGATCAAGAAATCGAGCATAAAGTTAAATCAGGCGAAAGCTTATGGAAAATAGCTAAGTATTACAAAGTCAGTATTAATAAACTAAAACAATGGAATAACCTTTCAAGTGACCATTTAAAAATAGGTAAAAAACTTACTGTATTCTTATCTAATAGCTAACTACTTGGCTGATTATTAAATATATGGGCTGATGATTTTATCAGCCCATATACCCTTCAAAAAATGGTTTGATTATTTATCAATCATACCAATACCATTTATTAAGTGATTAGATTTATCCATTTTTAAAATACATACATCCAAAACTGCAACATTTGAGCAAAACACATTTAATGCTCTACATACTTGCCCCACACAATACATAAGTTGTGACTGCAGGACCTCGAGTGAGTAATGTTCGCTACTCCCTTATATTTAAATTTTCTGCAGACGTAAAAAAGC
>NZ_JJNZ01000044.1 GCF_000690055.1 Pseudoalteromonas fuliginea | reverse complement strand
ACCAATCGCGATGGATGAAGGTCTTCGTTTTGCTATCCGTGAAGGTGGCCGTACTGTAGGTGCTGGTGTTGTAGCAACTATCGTAGCGTAATAATTAGCTTTAAAGTTAATTGTTATAAAAAGGTCACTCAGGTGGCCTTTTTTAATGCCTGAAGAAAAGTGTCATATGAAGGTGGCGCTCTTACCTTAGGCGTAGGTACTTTGTAGCAACGTTCAAAGCGTAATAATTAGCTTTAAAGTTAATTGTTATAAAAAGGTCACTTAGGTGGCCTTTTTTAATGCCTGAAGAAAAGTGTCATATGATGGTGGCGCTCTAGCCTTAGGCGTAGGTGCTTTGTAGCAACGTTCAAAGCGTAATTATTAGCCTAGCTAATTATTACCAAAAAGCCCGAGCTTAGTTTCGGGCTTTTTAATGTCTAAAATAAAGTGTTATATAAAAGCGGTATTCCTACTTTTGCTCCAGAGTGGCTTTTATTTAAATATTTACCTCCTAACACAGCTACATAAAATACAAAAAATTAATTACTAATCTAGCCGATAGGTTTGAGTCTTGATAAAGTAAAATTAGAGCCAGTTAAGGGGAATATTTATGTTGAACCAAACTCTATTTAGCGCCGAGCAAGTGAGAGACAATGAAGCTTTAGCTGCTAAAAATAGTCATTATGATTTATTTACCCTAATGCAGCGTGCAGGCGAGGCTGTATATAAGCAATGGCAGTTATTTGATACACAGCATACATTAGTCATTGTTGGCCATGGTAACAATGCTGGAGACGGTTACGTTGTAGCTAGGCTTATTATGCAATCAGGTAAAAAGGTAGCAGTATGTGCTGCTGAACCCGAAAAAACATTAAAAGGTGATGCTGCAAAAGCGCAGCAGCTATGGATAGAAGCGGGTGGGATGGTTTCTCATTTTACAAAAGATGCTCTTAATGAGTGCGATATCGTTATTGATGCGCTCCTTGGGACTGGGCTTAATAACGCCGTGCGCGATAATTTTGCGAATATAATTAACGCTGTAAATAACAGTGGTAAGCCCGTAATAAGCATTGATATTCCATCAGGCATTGAAGCAAATACAGGGCAGCCTTTAGGGTGCGCAGTACAAGCGACTTCAACCGTTACTTTTGTGGGTATAAAGCAAGGACTCACAACTACAGCAGGTAAACAATATAGCGGTAAGTTAGTATTTGATGATTTAGCAATTGGCGATGCGTTTACTTGTGTCGCTCAATCTTCAGGAACCCTTGTTAATATCAATAGCTATAAAGGAATAGCCACGCGGGCAATCAATAGTCACAAAGGAAGCCACGGTAAACTTTTATGTGTTGGTGGCAATCAAGGTACTGCAGGTGCAATTAGGTTAAGTAGTGAAGCAGCCCTTAGAACGGGTGCTGGCATGGTAAGGGTGTATACACACGAAAGCTCAATAACGCCTATTAGTATTGGCAGACCAGAGCTTATGGTAAGCAGTAATAACTTACATCAAGCGCTAGAGTGGGCAAGCTGCGTTGTTATTGGCCCAGGGCTTGGGCAAGACGAGTGGGCACAACAAACATTCGATGAAGTAATGCAATATTGCCAAAACAATAAAATGCCATTGGTTATAGATGCAGACGCCCTTAATTTACTCGCTAAGCAAGCCTCATCGTATATGTTAGAGCAATGCGTACTTACGCCACATCCAGGCGAAGCTTCGCGACTGCTAAGTGTTAGTACCAGCGACATAGAATCAGACCGCTTTAATTATGCCCGCCTTTGCGCCAAGCGCTATAACGCGACTTGTGTATTAAAAGGCGCTGGAACATTAATAGATAATGCCCAGCACACGTGGGTGTGTGAAGATGGCAACCCAGCACTGGCAGTTGGCGGCAGTGGCGATGTACTCACTGGTATTATTGGGGCATTACTTGCTCAAGGTTTAACTATTGATGAAGCAGCACGCTATGGCGTAACACTGCACGCTAAAGCCGGTGATATAGCAAGTGAGCGAGATGGACAAAGGGGCATGCTACCCAGTGATTTATTCCCAATTGTAAGAGAGTTAGTTAATAAAGTGACGTGAGTTAAAGCGTCACTCAACTATCAGTGTTCGGCTTTAAATTGTGGAACGTGATTGCACCCATTAAAAAGCATACACCTACATAAAGCCAAACACTGCTGGCTATAATATTCCACGTATCGGCTTGTATTAATGCAGGAATAATTATTAAGCTTCGTATGATACACAAGGTTGCAATAACAATTAAAGCGGTTCTAGTAAGTACTATGTTACGCACTAAACCAATTGCTGATAAGGCAAATGCAGTACAGGCAAACATAAGTCCAGCTATTGCAATACTGCCTAAAGGCGCAAGGAGCGTACCTTGCTGTGATGATTCTATTATTTGTATTGGAGCGCGAGCAAATATAAACCAACTAGTGCCACCCCATATACAAAGTAAATGCCATACAGCCGCTGCAGATGCAATAATTCCTGCGCTTAATAAAAATTTTGCTTTTATATTTAACAGCATTTTATCTCACTGATTATTAAGCTGTAATAAATCCCATTTTGTACCATATAGGTCTTCAAAAACCACTACGGTGCCATAGGGTTCTACTCTAGGCTCTTCGTTAAATGTAACGCCTTTAGAAAGCATTAAATTATAATCTCGCCAGAAATCATTAGTATGCAAAAATAAAAACACGCGACCACCCGTTTGATTACCAATAGCGCTAATTTGTTCGGGCGTTGTGGCTTTAGCAAGCAGTAGATTAGTCCTGCTCGAATTAGCTCTGTTTGAACAAGCCCCGTTTGAATTTGGAGGTGAAATTAATACCCAGCGTTTACCATCTCCTAAATCAGTATCCTCGACTAACTCAAAGTTGAGCTTTTGAGTATAAAACTCAATGGCATCGTCGTAGTCCTTAACAACTAATGCAATGCCGCTTATATGCTGTTGAACGTTAGTCATGTTTGGTTTACTCCGTACTATTAAATAAATGTACTTTTTATCATATTAGTTAGCGACTACGCAGGGTATATGCTCGTAGAGTGTAATTTTAACTAACTTGTAAGTTCGTCTTCATCATCTTCATCATCGGGTGGATCACCTGAGTCTTCTTTGCGTTTTCTTTGTTCTTGTTTTGCTTTTTGTACATTTTCGTATGTAGGTGGTGGGATAGGAATAATAGAAATAAGCGGAAAGAATGCTAAAAATAAATAAGCCCCCTTAGACATACTTTTACCCCACGTGACCATTTTGAGCATAGCCCAAACTACGAATGAAAATAACCCAGTCACAAGAGCAACAAAAACAAAGAAGATGAATATTTCGTTATTATTTAATAAATCCATTTAATATAATTCTTAGTTATACGTAACTTAGGTATGGGTATAAATTAAACAATATCAATCTGCTTTATAATAAAAAGTTAAGCCCAGCCGAGGCTGGGTTTACTTTAAGTCGAGTTTTAGCGCTAAGTGCATAAAATGTTTATCTGTGTAATTCGCCAGCACGTTCTGGTTGATAGGTTACTTCTTTTATTTTTACCTTTATTAAGCCGCCACTCGGTTTAGGCCACTCAATTTCGTCGCCTTGGTTTAGTCCAAGTAATGCGCTACCTACAGGTGATAATATCGATATTTTATCGCCGTTAGAGTCACTGTTTATTGGGTACACTAAGGTTAACGTAAATTCTTCTTTAGAAGACTCAACAATAAAGTTTACAGTTGAGTTCATTGTTACAACTGACGATGGCATATCTTTAGGTTCGACTATTGTCGCTCGTGCCAGTTCAGCTTCCAATTCTTCTTTATTAGCAAAGCTACCTGCAGGCAATGATTCCATTAAGTCATACAATCTATCTGCATCGAGTGATGAGATGATTAGTTCAGGTTTTTTATTCATCTTAATATCCTTAATAATTTTTAATAAATAAAATTAACTCTGAGTATGGCTTGGCATGCATTTAAGAAGCAAAGGGATACGCGAAGTCATTTTATTAATTAGCCACACCTGTGGCTTTTACTTTATTTGTGCCCAATAGCTAAAAACCCAGCCGAAGCTGGGTTTTTATTTGAGCTAGGTGTTTAGGGGATGATCACATCATTCCGCCCATACCACCCATTCCGCCCATGCCACCCATATCAGGTGCACCAGCAGATTCGTCTTTAGGGATTTCAGCTACCATTGCTTCAGTAGTGATCATTAGACCCGCAATAGACCCTGCAAACTGTAGTGCAGAGCGTGTTACTTTAGTTGGATCTAGGATACCCATTTCAATCATGTCGTTGTATTCGCCCGTTGCTGCGTTGTAACCGTAGTTACCATCGCCGCCTTTAACTGCGTTAATTACAACTGATGCTTCGTCGCCTGCGTTTGTTACGATTTGACGAAGTGGCGCTTCCATCGCACGAAGTGCAACTTTAATACCGTGGTTTTGATCTTCGTTGTCGCCAACTAAATCAACTAGCTTGCTAGCAGCACGTACTAGTGCAACACCGCCGCCAGGTACTACGCCTTCTTCAACCGCTGCACGAGTTGCATTTAATGCATCTTCAACGCGGTCTTTTTTCTCTTTCATTTCGATTTCAGTAGCAGCACCTACTTTGATTACTGCAACACCGCCAGCTAGTTTAGCCATGCGCTCTTGTAGTTTCTCTTTATCGTAGTCTGATGTTGCTTCTTCGATTTGTGCTTTAATTTGTGAAACACGACCGCTAATACCCGCTTCTTCACCAGCACCATCAATGATTGTTGTATCATCTTTAGTGATAATTACGCGCTTAGCTGTACCTAGGTCTTCAACTGTTGCTTTTTCAAGCTCTAAGCCGATTTCTTCAGAAATAACAGTACCGCCAGTTAATACAGCGATATCTTGTAGCATTGCTTTACGACGATCGCCAAAGCCAGGTGCTTTAACAGCTGATACTTTAACAATACCGCGCATGTTATTAACTACTAATGTAGCTAGTGCTTCGCCTTCAAGGTCTTCTGCAATGATTAGTAGTGGTTTACTTGCTTTAGCAACCGCTTCTAATGTTGGCAATAATTCACGGATGTTAGATATTTTTTTATCTACAAGTAGAATAAATGGGTTATCTAGTTCAACAGTGCCTTTTTCTGGGCTGTTGATAAAGTAAGGAGATAAGTAACCACGGTCAAACTGCATGCCTTCAACAACATCTAGTTCGTTTTCAAGTGATTGACCTTCTTCTACAGTAATAACACCACTGTTGCGGCCTACTTTTTCCATTGCTTGAGCAATGATATTACCAATCTCTTGATCAGAGTTAGCTGAAATAGTACCTACTTGTGCAATTGCTTTAGTATCAGAACAAGGAACAGATAACGCTTTAAGCTCTGCAACAGCAGCAATAACTGCTTTGTCGATGCCGCGCTTAAGATCCATTGGATTCATGCCTGCTGCAACAGCTTTAAGGCCTTCATTAACAATAGACTGTGCAAGTACTGTAGCGGTAGTTGTACCATCGCCGGCTGCATCATTTGCTTTAGATGCAACTTCTTTAACCATTTGTGCGCCCATGTTCTCAAACTTGTCTTCAAGTTCGATTTCTTTTGCTACAGATACACCATCTTTAGTGATAACTGGAGAGCCAAATGATTTATCTAGTACAACGTTACGGCCTTTAGGACCTAATGTAACTTTTACTGCGTTTGCCAGGATGTTTACGCCAGTTAGCATTTTAGCGCGTGCGTCACCTGCAAAAAGTACTTCTTTTGCTGCCATGTTTTAAATTCCTCTAAATTCTTAAATGTTTATAAACGAAAAGTAGGTTTAGCCTACAATGCCTAAAATATTATCTTCACGCATGATCAGGTACTCTTGACCTTCGATCTTTTCAACTTTTTCAACATATGAGCCAAATAACACAGTGTCACCGGCTTTAACTTCTAACGCTCTCACGTCACCGTTTTCTAAAACGCGACCATTACCTACGGCTACAACTTCTCCGCGAGTTGATTTTTCAGCTGCAGAGCCAGTTAATACAATACCGCCAGCAGATTTTGTTTCTTCTTCTAGACGTTTAACGATTACGCGATCTTGTAAAGGACGAATGTTCATGTTTTTTAGTTCTCCTAACAGTTTCTGAACAGTACAGAAAAAAGCTTTTCTAATTTGCATTCATTAATGGGGGTAGAGTGAAAAATTCCAAGAGAAAAAACGATAAATTTTTAATCTTTTCGCTCATATTCACCATCAATAGTGGTCGGCTGGTCCATTTGCTGCTGTTCACGCGGTGAATGTGGTTGTTGAGCAAACGGTGATGGCCCTTGTTGCATGCCTGCGCTCATTCTAACAGTTGCTTGGCTAGCAAGGCCTGCTGCCAATTTGTTACGAATGGCAGGGGTTAATAATAGTAGCCCAAATACGTCAGTCATAATGCCAGGAGTAAGTAGTAATACACCTGCAATGACCACACATATTCCGGTAAATAATTCTTTAGCTGGCATTTGCCCTTGTGCCATTTGCGTTTGCACATTTTGTAGTGCACTCATACCTTGTTGTTTAACCATTTTGGCACCTAAAATAGCAGTAATAACAACAAGTGCGATTGTTGCAAACCCACCAATTACGTCGCTTACTTGAATTAGTAAGGCGATTTCGATAATAGGCACGATGATAAACAACACAAATAAAAATCTAAACATAACGCTCTCTAAATAATGACACTCAAAAGAGTTGATGAAATATAAATGAGGGTGACGAGGTCTCTTTTCAAGGTTAGGGCATAGGTATCGTCATTTTACTGATATTTAAGCGTCTACACATTGTATCGGCTATCAGATACTATGAAGCTAGACACTGTTAAATAAGTAAAGGTTCACAATGACTACGCAATTTAAACTGATTTTCACGATCTGCAAAGACGAAGACGAAGCACGTATACTTGCAAGGGCATTAGTTGAGCAAAAGCTTGCTGCTTGTGTAAATATTTTACCCAATGTGGAATCTATTTATATGTGGGAAGGCGAAGTGGCTGAAGCGACTGAAACTAAACTACTTATAAAAACGAAATCAGACAAAATGAACGATGTGTTTGTAACAATAAAAGCAATGCATAGTTATGAAGTTCCAGAGATACAAGTTATTGATGTTGCAACTGGAAACTTAGCATATTTTAATTGGATGGATGAGGTACTGAATTAATGCGTTTTTTCTTTTTATTATTGGTAACGCTATTAACTGCGCCTGTAAAGGCTACAACTAATAATGTGCTTGATGATCTACTTGGGCCTCCTCAACAGACTTTTTTACCTGTAGACCAAGCGTTTATGTTTGACTTTGATCAGCAAGGCAGCACCTTGTTTGTAGGTTGGGATATAGCGCCAGACTATTATTTATATAAAAAGAAAATAGAAATTATTGCCAAAGGCGCAAACATTCAAGTGGGTGACTTGGGTACAGGCGAAATTATTGAAGATGAGTTTTTTGGTAAAACAGAAGTCTTTTTTAACGCTGTAAGTGTAATAAGCAAATTAAGTAATGTTACCGACGGTGCCGTAGTTAAAGTGCGTTACCAAGGCTGTGCTAAAGCAGGGCTTTGTTATCCGCCAGAAGTGATTAGCATTCCACTTAGTGTAATTAGTGGCGCACAGATTAAGAATGTAGATCGAAATAGCGCTTCTGGTGAAGCCGCAACAGCGCAAAGTACATTTGCAGCACTCAATGAGCCTGCCACTGAACCTACAACAAATTCTGGTAACACCGAAAAAGAACTTACTTTTACTGAGCAATTAGCAAGTCAGAGCTTAATAACTAATTTACTCATATTTTTTGTCGTTGGTGTTGGCCTTGCTTTTACGCCGTGCGTATTCCCTATGTTCCCTATTTTGTCGAGCTTAATTGCGGGTCAGCAAAACCTTTCAACTAAAAAAGCCTTCGCGTTATCGTTTGTATATATACAAGGCATGGCAGTTACCTATGCAGCGCTTGGTTTAGTTGTTGCTGCTCTTGGTGGGCAAGTGCAGGGATATTTACAGCATCCATTGGTGTTAATCAGCTTTAGTTTATTGTTTGTATTATTGGCTATGTCGATGTTTGGCTGGTACGAAATAAAACTGCCAAGCAGTATGATGAGCAAGCTAACCCAAGTAAGTAATAATCAAAAAGGCGGCAACTACGTTGGCGTATTTTTAATGGGCGTGCTTTCGGGGTTAATTGCATCACCTTGTACTACTGCGCCACTGTCGGCTGCACTATTATTTGTAGCGCAAAGTGGCGATTACCTAGTAGGTGGTTTAACGCTGTACGTGCTCAGTTTAGGTATGGGATTACCACTTTTATTACTTGGTACATCTGGCGGTAAATTACTACCTAAAGCGGGTGGTTGGATGGAGCAAGTTAAAACCTTATTTGGTTTTGTAATGTTAATAGTGCCGCTTATATTACTTGAGCGACTAATCAGCGCAGACATTATATTATTAATGGCAGGTGTGCTTGCATTAGCAACGGCACTTTACCTACATCATTGGCAAAGTAGCCAAACACAAAGCAAGTTAAAAACTGCATTGTGGTTTGCTGCAACGCTATTAGTTATTACAGGCTTTACGTTAACAAAAAACTACTTTTGGCCGGTACAAGCGGTGCAAGTAAGCTCGCAAAGTAATGAGTTTAAAAAGGTGGCTGATTTAGCTGAACTAAAAGAAGCAGTTGCACAAGCAAACGACGAAGGTCGAATGGTTATGGTCGACTTATATGCTGACTGGTGTGTGGCGTGTAAAGAGTTTGAGCATTACACGTTTCCAGATGCCAAAGTGCAAAGTGAATTTAGCCATTACCAGCTAATTCAAGTTGATTTAACTAACAGTGACAATAAAACAATTGAGCTAATGGAAGAGTACACCGTGTTTGGTTTACCTAGTATTTTGTTTTTTAATACTCAAGGGCAAGAGCTTAGTATGCAACGAGTGACTGGCTTTTTAAACGCTGATGATTTTGCTAAACACCTAGCTATAGTGCGCGCCAGCGCACAATAATAGTGCAATAGTGCCACCTATACTGATTAAGTGGCACCTTCTTTATTCTTCTGATACCTGTACCCATCACACTGATAAGACCAGTATTTTGCTGCTATTTACGTCGAAATCACTATAATAGTTGGTTAACGTGAGAAATTGTTGCTACATTGCTTTTTTTACTTACTTAAAAGTGAGAAATTAGTTAGTAACCGCTTAACTCATTACTTATAGGATATATCGCGTATTATGGCTGCAAAATTTAACCTTTTAGTTATAAATGGTCCAAATTTAAACATGCTTGGCAAACGTGAACCGGACAAATACGGTTTTCAGACGCTCAGTGAGATTATGAACGAACTAACCAGTGCTGCTGATAGTCTAGATGTTAAGTTAACGCATTTTCAAAGTAATAGTGAGCAAGTACTCATCGAACGAATTCACGATGCTTGGCAAGCGGTTGATTACATAATTATCAACCCAGCTGCATTTACGCATACTAGCGTCGCATTACGTGATGCACTGTTAAGTGTTGATATTCCGTTTTTTGAGGTGCACTTAAGTAACGTGCACGCACGTGAAGCCTTTCGTCATCATTCGTATTTTTCTGATGTGGCACAAGGCGTGATATGTGGATTAGGTGCAATGGGTTATCACGCAGCATTAAATGCAGCAGTTAACCGGTTGCAAAACGCAATTTAATTTTAAATTAACACACAAACTAACAGGCGGGTCGTGTAATGGATATTCGCAAGATAAAGAAGCTTATCGAATTAGTAGAAGAATCAGGTATTGCTGAGCTAGAAATCACTGAAGGTGAAGAATCAGTACGTATTAACCGTAACAATATGAGCGCAGGCCCAGGTTACCCGCAATTTGCTCCACAGCAATATGCACCAGCGCCAGCAGCACCAGTTGCAGCGGCTCCTGTAGCTGTTGAAGCAGCAGCACCAGCTGAGCCTATGGGTCATCAAGTTAAATCACCAATGGTTGGTTCTTTTTACTCAGCTGCGTCCCCTGAAGCGCCAGCATATGTAGAAGTAGGTCAGCAAGTTAAAGTTGGCGATACACTTTGTATTATCGAAGCTATGAAAATGATGAACCAAATTGAATCAGATAAAGCCGGTACAGTAAGAGCTATCTTAGCTGAAAATGGCGAGCCAATAGAATTTGATCAACCCCTATTCATCATTGAATAATAGCGTAACCTAAAAGGCCAACTCTAATGTTAGATAAAGTAGTCATTGCAAACCGAGGTGAAATTGCACTTCGTATATTGCGCGCCTGCAAAGAGCTTGGGATCAAAACGGTTGCTGTGCATTCAACGGCAGATCGCGATCTTAAGCATGTATTGCTTGCAGATGAAACCATCTGTATTGGTAGACCTTCAGCAACTGAAAGTTATTTAGATATTCCGCGCATTATTGCTGCGGCTGAAATAACTGACGCTGTAGCGATTCATCCTGGTTACGGTTTCCTTGCAGAAAATGCTGATTTTGCCGACCAAGTTGAGCAAAGTGGTTTTGTATTTATTGGCCCTCGTGGCGACACTATTCGTCTTATGGGTGATAAAGTGTCTGCTATCGCAGCAATGCGTAAAGCAGGCGTTCCATGTGTTCCCGGCTCTGACGGCCCAGTATCAGATGATAAAGAACGCAACATGCAAATCGCTAAGCGTATCGGTTACCCGGTAATCATCAAAGCTGCTGGTGGCGGTGGTGGTCGTGGTATGCGTGTTGTTCGCAGCGAAGCTGAACTTATTGATTCAATTGCATTAACACAGCAAGAAGCTAAGCAATTCTTTGGTAATAGCATGGTTTACATGGAAAAATTCCTTGAAAACCCACGCCATATCGAAGTTCAAGTATTAGCAGACGGCCAAGGTAATGCAGTACATTTAGGTGAACGTGATTGTTCTATGCAACGTCGTCACCAAAAAGTAGTTGAAGAAGCGCCAGCACCAGGAATTACTGCTGAAACGCGTAAATTCATTGGCGAGCGCTGTACACGTGCATGTATCGAAATTGGATACCGCGGTGCAGGTACGTTTGAGTTTTTATACGAAAACGGCGAGTTTTACTTCATCGAAATGAATACACGTATTCAGGTTGAACACCCTGTAACTGAAATGGTTACTGGTATCGATTTAGTGAAAGAGCAGTTAAAAATTGCAGCGGGTCAGCCATTATCATTCACTCAAGACGACGTTGTTATTCGTGGTCATGCTATTGAGTGTCGTATTAATGCTGAAGATCCTGAAACGTTTATCCCGTCACCGGGTAAAATTACCCGTTTCCATCCAGCGGGTGGTTTAGGTATTCGTTGGGACAGCCATATTTACGCTGACTACACGGTTCCACCGCATTACGATTCAATGATTGGTAAGTTAATTACTTACGGTGAAAACCGTGACGTAGCTATTGCCCGCGCGCGCAATGCACTTAACGAGCTAGTAATTGACGGAATTAAAACTAATACTCCTTTGCATAAGAGAATACTTGCAGATGAAAACTTCCAAAATGGTGGCACTAACATCCACTATCTTGAGAAGAAATTAGGGTTATAATTCTAGCGTTTTAAAAAACCGGCTTAGGCCGGTTTTTTTATGCCTGAAACTGCAATTTATCGCCTTAAATAAATATTCTGGTATGATTGGCAAACATGCGCTTTTAAGTAAATTTTTGAGGTAGTAATGACGCGTAGTTTTGAATCACACCTAAATGATGAAGTGGCAACCGTTACTATGGGGAACCAAGTTGCAGCTATTATAGAGCAAGGTGCGGTGATTTATTTACATGGCGATTTAGGTGCTGGTAAAACCACGTTTACCCGTGGCGTAGTGCAAGGCTTTGGCCATGCTGGTAAGGTTAAAAGCCCCACATATACGTTAGTAGAACCTTATGAGCTTGAACGAGCAAATGTTTATCATTTTGATTTATACCGTTTAGGCGACCCTGAAGAACTCGAATACATGGGAATACGCGATTATTTTTCAGCAAATGCAATTTGTGTTGTTGAATGGCCTGAAAAAGGTGGCGAATTTATTCCTGTGCCTGATTTAGATATTACCCTAAGCTATGTGGGTAACGAACGTAAAATTGTTATTAATAGTGCGAGTGATCGCGGTGTAGCAATTGTCGAAAAACTAAATAAAAAACAATAAAATAGTGAAGGCAGTAATTATCAAATGAGTCGAGGTGCAGTTAAACTCTTTATTTACCTTATGGTTATTACCATAAGCCTGCCGCTGTGGGCGAAAAATACGATTAATAGCGTACGTGTATGGCCATCACCAGACAGTACGCGTGTGGTGTTTGATTTAAATGACAAGCCCGACTTTAGTTATTTTATGCTAAAAAGCCCTAGCCGCTTAGTGGTCGATTTAGAAAATACTAGCGAGTTAAAAATACTGCCAGGTGTACCACCAAAACATCAAATAGTGAGCAAGCTACGCTACTCAAAGCCTAAAAATAAGTACAGTGTACGGTTAGTGTTTGAATTAAACGCACCAGTAAAACCTGTTGTGTTTGCTTTAGCACCTACTGGTCCTTATAAAAATAGACTCGTTGTTGATTTATATAATAAGAGCCAAGCAAAAACTGTTGTATCACCTGCACAAACAGCGGCTAAAAATCGCCAATTAAGTCAAGAACGCGACATTGTTATTGCAATTGATGCAGGCCATGGCGGCGAAGATCCTGGCTCCATAGGTCCATCAGGCACGTACGAAAAAACAGTCACATTGCAAATAGCAAAGCGATTAGAGCGTATGATCGACGGTGAGCGCGGTATGATTTCACGTATGGTACGAAGCGGTGATTATTTTGTAAAACTCAATACGCGTACTAATCGAGCGCGTGAAAAAAAGGCCGATTTTTTTGTTTCTATTCATGCAGATGCATTTACAAGCCCAGGACCAAATGGTGCCTCTGTTTGGGTGTTATCATTAAGGCGTGCTAATTCAGAAATAGGTAAATGGATAGAAGATAAAGAAAAGCACTCTGAGCTTTTAGGTGGTGCTGCTGATGTAATGAAAGATGCCGCTAATGAAAAATATCTAGCACAAGCATTGCTTGATATGTCGATGGACCACTCGATGAAAACTGGCTTAAGTGTAGCCGACGAGGTGGTTAAAGAGTTGCGTAAAGTTGCCAAACTGCATAAAAAAGATCCGCAACACGCGAGCCTTGCTGTACTTAAGTCACCAGACATTCCATCTATTTTGGTAGAAACGGGGTTTATATCTAACCCGCGAGAAGAAAAATTACTTAAAAGCGCTAATCATCAAGAGCGTTTAGCTAAAGCGATATTTACTTCAATTAAAAATTATTATTTAAAAAATCCACCTGATGATTCTTTATTTGCCAAATTAAAGTCGCAATACCCAACAAAACATAAAGTACGCCCTGGAGAGTCTTTGAGTATGTTGGCAAGTCGTTATGGCATTACGGTCAGTAAATTAAAGCAAGTTAATAAACTAAGCTCTAATACTTTATTTATTGGGCAAGAGCTTGATATACCGCAAAGTTAGTCATTATTATCAGCGCAATGTTTGCTAGGAAGTTCCATGAATATTGAAATATTACCCGCGCGTTTAGCCAACCAAATAGCTGCAGGCGAAGTGGTCGAGCGTCCAGCGTCGGTAGTAAAAGAGCTAGTCGAAAATAGTTTAGATGCTGGTGCTAACCGTATTCAAATAGATATAGAGCGCGGCGGCCATAAGCTTATTCGTATTCGTGATAATGGCGCTGGGATAAGTAAAGATGAGCTAACGCTCGCGCTTTCTCGCCACGCAACAAGTAAATTAAAATCACTTGATGACCTTGAAAACATTTGCTCACTTGGTTTTAGAGGGGAAGCACTTGCGTCAATTAGCTCTGTGTCGCGTTTAACGCTGAGCTCAAAACCAAAAGAGCAAGAAGCAGCTTGGCAAGCTTTTGCAGAAGGCCGCGACATGGCCGTGCAAGTAAAGCCAGTAGCGCACCCCGATGGCACAACCATTGAAGTAAAAGATTTATTTTTTAACACCCCAGCACGTCGTAAATTTTTACGCACCGAAAAAACTGAATTCAGCCATATTGATGAGTTGATAAAGCGTATTGCGCTTAGTCGCTTCGATGTCTCTATTACACTAACTCACAACGAAAAAGTAGTAAGGCAGTATCGTGCCAAAACTGATCCCTCTCAGGCTATAACACGCGTAGCACAAGTTGCAGGCAAGGCCTTTGCCGAGCAAGGTTTGCATATTCAATCAGGAGAAGGCGGTTTACAGTTGCATGGTTGGGTGCTGCCTGTAGGCTCAGCGAATACTACTCAGTACTCTTATGTGAATAATCGCATGATGCGCGATAAGCTTATTTTACATGCGATACGCCAAGCGTTTGAAGAGGTGAGTGGGACGCAAGAGCTACCTGGGTTTGTTATTTATATTGATATTGACCCACGACAGGTCGATGTAAATGTTCACCCTGCTAAGCATGAAGTGCGTTTTCATCAAGGGCGATTAATTCATGATTTTATATTGCAAGCTATTAAGCAAGTTGTAGTACCTTTGCAAGGTGAGTTTGTTAGCGAGTCAGTAAGCACTGAAACTGAATTTTCTTCTGTGTTCACAAGCCCAACACATAGTAGCGGTAATAATATAGAGAGCGATGGAGTATTTGATTACCCTAAATCGCAATTACAGCCCTCTTACTCTGGAAGTGCTGGTAGCTCAAGTTCGTCCTCAGGTACTAGAAGTGTTGGCGGTGCATACCGTGCAGCACCAAGTACGAGCCATCATGACGTAAATGCGTTTTATCAAGGAGTGAGTGAGCAACACGCTGCGCATTTTGACAATACAGTAAACATACCTGCTGTACAACAGCCGTTAGAGCCAGCACAAACGCATAATACTTTACAGATGGTTTCTATCATTAGTGTTAATGAAGGAGTGTGTGTCTTTAGTGAAGAGCAGCAATTGTATTGCTCACATTTTAAATATGCATTAGTTGATGATTGGCATAATCAAATTAAAGAGTTCGGAAGTTTAGAAGGGAAAGCCCTTTTGTTACCTGTGCGGGTAAGCCTAGACAAAGAAGATTGCTTGCTTATAAAGGCTCAGCAATCGTGGTTTACATTACTTGGTTTTGAACTCGTAATAGAAAAACAGTTTGTAATGGTTAAAAAATTACCAGCGTGTTTATATTTACTTGATGTAAGTACAGCAATAGGTGAGCTGCTTGATGCATGTAAAGCGGGACTCGAAAATATAGAGAACTGGTTAGCGTGGCAGATGAAATGTGTACCAACTCGATTTTATTTGAGCAATGTATTTTTAGCGCAACAAATACGCTTACAAAATAATCCGCAAACTATTGAACGCTTACGCGAAAAAGCAGTTAAAATAGAGTTAAATCACTATTTAACGCAATTAGATTAAGGTATCAGTGTTGAGTAATTTACCAGTTATATTTTTAATGGGTCCAACTGCTGCTGGTAAAACAGCATTGGCTATCTCACTGTGCGAGCATTTAAATACAGAAATAATCAGCGTTGATTCAGCGTTAGTGTATAAAGATATGAACATTGGAACTGCAAAACCCGATGCAGAAGAACTTGTTAAAGCTCCACATCATTTAATTGATCTACTTGACCCGAGTGAAACGTATTCAGTTGCAGATTTTAGGCGCGATGCAGTGCAAAAAATTGACGAATTCCATAGACAAGGTAAAGTGCCTGTATTGGTTGGGGGTACAATGTTGTACTTCAAATCTTTAATTGATGGTTTATCGCCTTTGCCTGAAGCAGATGCAGTAATAAGAGCAGAATTAGAAGCACAAGCTAAAGAATTTGGCTGGCCTCATTTATATAAAGAATTAGCTAAAGTTGACCCTAAAGCAGCTGAAAAAATGAGTGAAAATGATTCACAAAGAATTAATCGCGCTTTAGAAGTTTACCGATTAACTGGTAAAACCATGACTGAGTTGCAAAAGCAAAAACAGCCACCTTTACCTTATACTTTTCATCAATTTGCGATTGCACCGCAAGAACGCAGTGAATTACATGCGCGAATTGAAGAAAGGTTTAAAATAATGATTGATCAGGGGTTTGAAAATGAAGTTTCGACCCTATATCTACGTAAGGATTTACACCCCAATATGCCTTCTATTCGTTGTGTAGGTTATAGACAAATGTGGGATTACCTTGCGGGTGAGATAGACCATGATGAAATGGTTTTTCGCGGCATCGCTGCTACACGTCAATTGGCCAAACGTCAATTAACTTGGTTGAGAAGCTGGCCTGATGTTACTTGGTTAACAACAGGTGATGAAGAAAACTTGCATCGTGTAGTAAGTTCGCTAAGCTAGTAGTAGTTGAACAAAATTTAGCTTTGTTAAATAAGTTCAGCCACTTAATTATAATAACACCTAGAACGAAGGAATAATAACATGGCAAAAGGCCAATCGTTACAAGACCCATTTTTGAATGCACTACGTCGTGAGCGCATTCCAGTATCAATCTTTTTGGTAAATGGCATAAAATTACAAGGTAAAATTCAGTCATTTGACCAATTTGTTATTTTACTTGAAAACACTGTAAACCAAATGGTGTATAAACACGCAATTTCAACAGTTGTACCTGCTCGCGCAGTCAACTTCCAAGGTGTTCAAGGGGATGAGAGCACTGAAGAGCCAGAAGCTGGAAACTTTTAATTAGGAGCGTAATGCTTGTTTGACCGCTATGAATCCGGCGAACAGGCAATTTTAGTTCATATCGACTTACCTAAAGAAGGAGATCGTGAAGATCTTCATGAATTAGAAATGTTGGTATCCTCTGCTGGTGTTAGTAGTTTGGCGGTTGTGCAAGGCAGCCGTCAAGCACCACATCCGAAACTATTCGTCGGTACCGGTAAAGCAGAAGAAATAGCTGAAATTGTCAAAATCCACAATGCAGATGTCGTTATTTTTAATCATCAACTCAGACCGTCACAAGAGCGTAACTTAGAACGCGTTTGTGAGTGTCGTGTACTTGATAGAACGACGCTAATTCTTGATATTTTTGCCCAACGTGCACGTACCCATGAAGGTAAGCTGCAGGTTGAATTGGCACAACTTCGCCATATGTCAACTCGATTAATTCGAGGCTGGACCCATCTTGAACGTCAAAAAGGCGGGATTGGCTTGCGTGGGCCAGGTGAAACCCAACTTGAAACCGACAGACGATTACTTCGTGCTCGTATTCAAAATATTCGTGCGCGTTTGGCTAAAGTAGCTGTACAGCGCGAACAAGGTAGGCGAGCTCGTACACGTAATGAAATACCTACTGTATCGTTAGTGGGTTACACGAATGCGGGTAAATCTACGTTATTTAATCGTATTACACACTCAGACGTATATGCGGCCGATCAGTTGTTTGCAACGCTTGATCCAACTTTACGCAAGCTTGAATTAGGTGATGTTGGCCCCGTTATTTTAGCGGATACGGTTGGTTTTATTCGTCATTTACCGCATGACTTAGTCGCGGCTTTTAAAGCAACGCTTACTGAAACTCGTGAAGCTGATTTACAGCTACATGTAATTGACGCAGCAGACTCTCGTCTTCAAGAAAATATTGAACAAGTACAATCGGTGCTTAAAGAAATTGAAGCCGATGAAGTACCACAGCTATTAATTTATAATAAAATTGATGCGCTAGATAACGTAGCTCCCCGTATTGATCGCGATGACGAAGGACAACCTATAAGGGTGTGGCTTAGCGCCCAGACTGGTGAAGGCTGTGAATTACTTAGTGAGGCCATTAGTGAGTTACTTGCTAAGAAAATGTTTAACGAAACCTTATTTCTTACGCCATTGTATGGTCGCCTAAGGGCTGCATTATTTAGTTTAAATGCAGTGCATGAAGAGCGATTTGATGATCAAGGTAATTGGCTGTTAGATGTTAGAATGCCTATGGTTGAGTGGAATCGTTTAATTAAAGAATTTGGTCCTGAAATTGCTGGTTTTATCAGCCGTAATTAAAAATTGACGTTTAAATGTCGGTTTTTGTATGAGAAACGCGGTAGATTTGTTAGATTTAACACAATTTCCTAATTTATTTAGATAACAATGGAGTATAGCTATGGCCTGGAATGAACCGGGTAATAATGGCAATGACAAAGATCCGTGGAATAATAAAGGCGGACGTGATCAAGGCCCACCTGATTTAGACGAGGTGTTCCGTAAATTTAGTAACAAGTTCGGCGGCTTATTTGGCGGGAAAAAATCCGGCAATGGTAGCGGTGGTGGACTTGGCGGAGCCGGTATTTCATTTATACTTATTATCGCTGTTATTGTATGGGCGTTAAGTGGTATTTACACGGTAAAAGAAGCCGAGCGTGGTGTGGTTCTTCAATTTGGCAAATATGACCGAATTGCAGATCCAGGTCTGCGTTGGAAAATGACGTTTATTGAAACAGTGATCCCAGTCGATATTGAAGCAGTTCGTTCACTATCAGCTACTGGCTTTATGTTAACTGAAGACGAAAATGTAGTAAGCGTTGAGTTTCAGGTGCAATACCGAGTTATTGACCCATACCTTTACAAATTTAGTGTAACTAATGCTGATAGCAGTTTAGAAGAAGCTTTAGATAGTGCACTGCGCTATGTTGTGGGCCATGCCAAAATGGACCAAGTTTTGACTAATGGCCGTGAGGTTGTTCGTCAAAATACATGGGATGAGCTTAATAAGATTATCGAACCATATAACTTGGGTTTAATTGTAACTGACGTTAACTTTAAAGATTCTCGTCCGCCAACTGAAGTTAAAGATGCATTTGATGATGCAATTGCTGCACAAGAAGATGAAGAACGTTTCATTCGTGAAGCAGAGGCCTACGCCCGTGAAATTGAGCCTCGTGCACGTGGTCAAGTAACACGTATGACGCAGGAAGCTGAAGGTTACCAAGAGCGTATAACTTTAGAAGCACAGGGTGAAGTGGCTCGGTTTGAAAAGTTATTACCTGAATATCAAGCAGCTAAAGAAGTTACTCGTGAGCGCTTATACATTGATGCAATGGAAGAAGTGTTAGGGAGTAGTTCTAAAGTATTGGTTGATGTGAAAGGTGGTAATAACATGATTTATTTACCGCTTGATAAGATCATGGATAAGCAAGGCACAGCAACACGTGTTGCTCTACCAAGCTCAAGTGATATTCAAGATTTACGTAATAAAGTGAATACATCACGCAATAGCACTGTTAATGGTGGTAATGACCGCTTTAACAATGATCGCTTTAATGAAGGGAGATAAGCATAATGAAAAACTTTAGTTTAGTAATACTATTAGCTGCCATTGTGATGTCTTTCTCGTCAGTCTTTGTTGTACCTGAAGGGCAAAAAGCAATTGTTTTGCTATTTAGCAAAGTACAAAAAGACAGTGAAGACAGTGCTGTTGTTTACAGCCCTGGTTTACACTTTAAAGTACCGTTTTTTAGCCAAGTACGACGTATTGATGCGCGTATTCAAACATTAGATGGTACGCCAGACCGCTTTGTTACAAGTGAAAAGAAAGACTTAATTGTTGATTCATTTGTAAAATGGCGTGTAAACGATTTTAGCACTTTTTACTTACGTGCTCGTGGCGATAAGCAATATGCTGAAACGTTACTTGAACAAAAAGTAAATAATGGCTTGCGTACTAACTTTGGTACGCGAACTATTCGCGAAATTGTATCAGGTGAGCGTAGCGAGTTAATGGAAGAGGCGTTAGTACAAGCTTCTGAAAGTGCACGCGAGTTAGGTATTGAAGTACTTGATGTGCGTGTTAAGCAAATCAACTTACCTCAAGAAGTCAGTAGCTCTATTTATCAACGTATGCGCGCTGAGCGTACTGCCGTTGCAAAAGAGCATCGTTCTGAAGGTCAAGAAAAAGCAGAAACTATTCGTGCCGGTGTCGATCGCCGTGTAACGGTTATGCTTGCTGATGCAGAGCGTAATTCTCGTTCTGTACGTGGTCAAGGTGATGCAGACGCTGCTGGGATTTATGCAAATGCATATAATAAAGACCCTGAGTTCTTTAGTTTTGTACGCTCGCTAGAAGCATATAAAAAGACTTTTAAAAATAAGCAAGACGTTATGGTGCTTTCACCAGATAGCGACTTCTTCCAATATATGAAAGGTGCTAAAGCTCAATAAGCTTTACATTAAGTATTTAAAAGTTAAAAGCCTCGCATTTGCGGGGCTTTTTGTTAATGGGTATTTAATAGTTTAAATTACTGTTATTTATGTGGTTATTAGCTATCGTTTAGGTTTAAAAAAAACTACGCGGAAAAAATAAGCTGAACAGGGGTGATCTTTACTTTAGTTTTCTGGTAAAATCTCGTCCTAATTTTCTCTAAGTGAATTTACAATGGGTAAAAACGTTGTTGTATTAGGCACCCAATGGGGTGACGAAGGTAAGGGTAAGGTAGTTGACCTCCTTACGGACAAAGCATCTTTAGTAGTTCGTTATCAAGGTGGCCACAATGCGGGTCATACTTTAGTTATCGAAGGTGAAAAGACGGTTCTACACCTTATTCCATCGGGTGTATTACGTGACAATGTTAAATGTGTGATTGGTAATGGTGTAGTTTTATCACCAGAAGCGCTAATGAGAGAAATTGGCATGCTTGAAGAGCGCGGCGTACCAGTACGCGAGCGTCTTTTAATAAGCGAAGCATGTCCACTAATCTTGCCTTTCCATGTTGCATTAGATGTAGCCCGCGAAACTGCTCGTGGCGATAAGCCAATTGGAACTACCGGTCGTGGTATCGGTCCAGCGTACGAAGATAAAGTGGCGCGCCGTGGTTTACGTGTAGGTGACTTGTTTAATCCGGAATTATTTGCAACTAAATTAAAAGAAGTTCTTGAATACCATAACTTCACTTTAGTTAACTACTACAAAGTAGATGCTGTAGATTTCCAAAAAACGTTTGATGATGCAATGGCTGTTGCTGATATCTTAAAAGCAATGGTTGTAGATGTAACTGAGCTTTTAGATCAAACGCGTTTAGCAGGCGAAAACATTTTATTTGAAGGTGCACAAGGTACGTTACTTGATATCGATCACGGTACTTACCCTTATGTAACGTCTTCAAATACTACCGCTGGTGGCGTTGCGACGGGTGCAGGTTTTGGTCCATTAAACCTTGATTACGTTCTAGGTATTATTAAAGCGTACACGACACGTGTTGGTTCAGGTCCTTTCCCTACAGAGCTTTACGATGGTCTTGATAAACAAGATCCAGTTGGTAAGCATTTAGGCGATAAAGGCCATGAGTTTGGCGCAACAACAGGTCGACTTCGTCGTACTGGTTGGTTAGATGCAGTGGCTATGCGCCGTGCAGTTCAAATCAACAGTATTTCAGGTTTTTGTTTAACTAAGCTTGACGTTTTAGATGGTTTAGAAACACTTAAAATCTGTATTGGTTACAAGCTCGAAGATGGTACAGTTACTAACGTAACGCCATTAGCAGCTGAAGGTTACGATAAAGTAACACCAGTATACGAAGAGATGCCAGGTTGGTCAGAGAACACAGTTGGTGTAACAAGTCTTGACGGTTTACCAAAAGCTGCAATTGACTACATCAAGCGTATTGAAGAAATTACGGGTGTTCCAATTGATATTATTTCTACAGGTCCTGATCGTGTAGAGACTATGGTACTTCGCAACCCGTTTGCGTAATTACTATTAGATTAAAAAAAGCTGCCTAGTGCAGCTTTTTTTGTGCCTAAAATTCACTTTGGAACGATCTTTGTATAGTATTTTGTAGATATCATTTTTATATGTGGCGAATATGCGTTTATTATTTTGTAATTCAATGTTGGCAATATCGCTAACATCACTCTCTTTACTCATAAGTGGCAATAGCTTAGCTGAGGAAACATCTGCTGCTGTGCCGTTGTACACTGAGCCTGAGTTGATTGCATTGATAAATAAAAATGTCCATTTACAGCGCGTAAAGGCTGATGATTGCCAGTTAGTGCAAGATATAGAAGCACGAGCCAATAAAATGGCGTTACCGTCTTATCAGTTTTTATATGGCGATATGCTGGCTTATAACGTATGCGTTGATCGAAATGTAGAGTTAGGTGTGTATTATATGCGTAAAGCTGCTCAGCAGGGCTTAGCGGCAGCATTAGAGCAACTAGGACGTTACTACGACACTGGCCGATTAGTGCAACAAGATAAAGCGATGGCAATTACGTATTTACGTGAAGCTTCATCGCAAGGCAATTTAAAAGCTCAGTTGCGCTTGGTTAAATTATTTAATGATGGCTTTGGTAGTCCACGAGACTTTGAAGATGCGTATCGATGGTTGTTTAACTCTATGGTAGCAGATAAAGCAACCCATCAAAAAATTGAACAATCACTTACTCAATTAGCTGAAAAAATGCCAGCAAGTGTGGTTGCTCGAGCTCGTCTTCCTATTTAATGGCTTTAAAAAACAAAACCCTAACTTTTTAAGTTAGGGTTTTTTAGTTTTTACAGACTGTAAAAGTATTTAACTGTCTTCTTTAGCCTTTGTTTGCGGGTCTTTTAAAACTGACATTTTAGGCGGCTGTAATGCAACAACGCGTTCGCCTTCTTGCGGCGGTTTTTCCATGTTGATTGTAAACGGTCTGAGCTTAATTGGTGTATCCTCATCACTGTCTTTATCACCAATGAGAATAAACAGTGGTATAGCCTCAGGGTTCATTTCTAGATATTGCTCCCAGCTAAATTCATCAGAAATACGTGTTGAACTAACTTTACCACCTTTAGCTATAATGCTGCTTAAGCGTGCATATGACCCTTCGTCACCAAAAAGTATTTGTCGTGATAAAAACGTTGCGCTGTCTTTATTTGCTTTTGCGTGCGACGTTGAAGAGCGCAATGAGAATACATTTTTCTCATTAAGTAAGTGAGAAAAATATTGGACGCCCAACGCGTTGTGATGACGATTAGGTGAGAGTGCTAGTACACTGCGAATAGTAGTTAGTGGTAAATAGCGTTCGGCGTGCTCCGATTGCGGGTTACCGTAATAACACGCTAAGCCATCCATACGTGCCATTCTACAGTTTTCCCATGCTGGGTCTGATAAATGAACAGGAATATTTTGATCTTTTAAGCCTCGGCCAATGGCACGTGCAACATGGTTTGCACCAATAATCAAAATCGTATTAGGCGACGGTTGGCGTACACCTAAAAGTTTAGCAACAGGAATCGCAGTTAAGCTCTGTAGTACAACGGTAATTATAATTACTGTAAATATAAGAGGTACCATTTTTTCAGCATCAGCAACACCAGACTCCATCATACTAAGCGCAAATACCGATCCAACGGCAGCGGCGACTATACCGCGTGGAGCTATCCAAGCAAGTACCAAGCGAGACTTCATTGGTAGGTCAGTACCAAAGGTCGAAATAGCAATACATAATGGGCGTGCAACAAAAAGTACGATGGCTAAAAATATAAATACATCGCTGTCGAGCATCATTAAATCAGAGAGCTGTAAGCGTGCTGCAAGTAAAATAAACAGCGTTGATATTAATATCATCGACAAGTCTTCTTTGAACTCCAGTACAGAATCTATTTCTAAATCGTCTTGGTTAGCAAGCCAAATACCAAATACTGTCACAGCTAAAAGACCCGATTCATGGCTTAAATAGTTTGATACAGAAAAACTAATGAGTACTAACGCTAAAATTCCAAACTTATGTAATTCAAATGGTAGCCATTCGCGGCGCATTAATAGTGTTGTTAGCCAGCCTGCAGCAACACCAATACTTAAACCAACGCCGAGGGTTTTAACTAAAGCAATAATAGTGTGGCTAAATACTTCGCCTTGGCCTACAAGCATTACGGCTTCAAATACTAATACAGCAAACAATGCGCCGATTGGGTCTATTACAATACCTTCCCAGCGTAGTATGCGGTCAATGTCTTGTGTTGGGCGCATTGAGTTTAATAGCGGTGCTATCACAGTAGGGCCTGTTACAACTAACACTGCACCTAAGACTGCAGCTACACGCCAATTAAGCTCAAGTAACCAATAGGCGCTTAGGCTAATAATAATACAGGTAGTAAGCATGCCGATTGAGCAAAGGTTTCTTACAACTTTTCCAATCCCTTTTAATTCTCTGAAATGCAGAGTAAGAGAACCTTCAAATAAAATGATTGCAACGCTTAGTGATACAACTGGAAACAGTAAATCACCTAACAATGCATCAGGGTCTAAAACACCACTAAATGGCCCAAGTAAAAGACCAGTAAGCAATAAAAAAAGAATAGCGGGTACTCTAAATGCCCACGCGACCCACTGGGCAAGTACAGAGCAAAGTGCGATACCGGCTATATAAATTGCTGACATAGATTAAGAATTCCTTATTTATGACGATATATTTTAAAAGTATAACTTTTGTTAATTATTAATACAGGGGTATACACGGGAAATTCAAATATTACTAATCAATTTTAGCTGCTAATAAAAGATTAGTGATCTTTAATTTTGGTTCTTGGATGCAAAGACTTTATAAAAGCACATTAACTACTATTATCTTGTTGATTTATAATGAAAATATATATTTTATTATTAATGTGTAATAGCTCTGTTTGAATTTTAGCCTTGATCTTACTGTGTAATTTAGCGTATTATACTTCGAGTTCGAATTATTAGTTATCTAATTAAGATTGTTGGTTGAAATAGTTGAGCGTTAATACTACGGTCATTTTTACTGCTTATAATCATGTTTTGGATACTAAATTAGTATCTGAACGTTAAAATTTTATTTTCCGAATTCTTAAGTATGGTTTTACTGGACAAGTTTGTTTATTTTATTTAACAAATAAAGGTTTGAGTTGAACTATTACTTTTCAATATTTAATCCCCATCGTGGCGATTAAATCTCGGTCCTTGAGTCTTCACCCTATCTGTTGGTGTATCAGACTCTAGAGGCTCTATGTATGTTGTTAATAGAAAAGCCACACACAGCTTTTTACAGCGATGCATAAACAATACTTTTAAACTTTCTTATTGGTACTGCTCATAACACTGGGTGGGTGCTACTTTATATCTGAGCTTAAATTTAAAACAACGTTTTAGATTTGGCCTTTTTGTGTGCGTTTAAAAGTGCTGTCAAACGATAAATAAATTCGAAGCAAGGTTTTATACCTAGCTACTTAGTTTTAGCTCACGAGTAGTGAGCGCAAATAAAATGAAAAGTTGAGCATTTATGCAAAAGTTAAATTGGCGACGCATTGTACTTAAAGTAGGCAGCGCTTTAATTGCACCGGATCACGATGGCTGCCGTTCACGTTATATATTAACCATCGCACAGTTTATTGTTCGTTGCCGTGCGCGTGGTATTGAGGTGATCCTGGTTTCGTCTGGTTCGGTAGCGGCTGGCGCGCACTTGTTTCCATCAGATAAACCACGTTCAGTTGTAATGAAAAAGGCAATGGCGGCAGCAGGCCAAACAGAAATGATTGCCATGTGGGACCGTTTTTTCGACTTTCCATCTGCGCAATTACTACTAACTCATGGTGACTTACGTGATCATGAGCGTTATCAAAGTATTCGGGAAACCGTATTTACGTTACTTGAGCACGGTGTGCTACCAATCATCAATGAAAATGATGCTGTGACAACAGACGATTTACGAGTAGGTGATAACGATAATTTATCCGCTATGGTTGCCGCTGCAGCAGATGCAGATGCTTTACTGATTTTTTCGGATGTTGATGGGTTATATGATAAAAATCCTAATTTGCACGACGATGCTGTTTTATTACCTGAAATAAAATCAATTGATGAATCTATTTATGCTATGGCAGGATGTGCTACGAGTGCTGTAGGCACCGGTGGTATGAAAACCAAAATAGAGGCTGCGGAAAAGGCAACATCACACGGTATAGCCACTTATATTATTAATGGCTTTAAAGAAGAAACATTTACTCGATTATTAGCTGGAGAAAATCCAGGTACTATTTTTTCGCCATACGAAAAGCCAATGCAAGATTCTGTACATTGGATGACACATACAGCAAACGAGCAAGGTGAAGTTGTTGTTGATGGGTCGTTTGATGAGTCATTAGAAGGTGAAACTGGGTGTATTCGCGGCGATGAGATCGTTGAAGTACACGGTGAATTTGCTATCGGTGATACCATTTTAGTACGAAGTGAAGACGGTACGCGTCTAGCTAAAGCGACCGCAAATTACAGTAGCTGTTTGTTAAACTTTATTGCAGACAACGAACAGAGTGAATTCAGCGAAAAAATGCAGGATTCAATTGGACCAGTTATATCTGAAAAACATATCGCATTATTGGAGAAGTCATGAGTTTAATTACGGACATTTCACGTCAGGCAGCTAAAGCTGCACATACACTTGCTTTACTCGATACCGAGACTAAAAACCAAGTATTAGTTGAAATGGCAGCGGCATTAAGAGAGCAAAAAGCATTTATAATAAAAGAAAATGAAAGTGATTTAAGCGCAGCACGCGACAATAACTTAGCTGCCTCAATGATCGACCGCTTAACGTTAAACGATGAGCGTATTGAATCAATGGCACAAGGCATTGAAGTTATAGTAAGCCTTGATGATCCTGTTGGTCAGCTACGAGATATTACCGAGCGTCCAAACGGTATCAAAATTCGTAAAATGCGCGTACCTCTTGGCGTTGTATGTATGATTTACGAAGCACGCCCGAATGTGACAGCAGACGCTGGTGCATTATGTTTTAAATCAGGTAATGGCGTAATTTTACGTGGCGGTAAAGAAGCACTTAGAAGTTCACAAGCTATCGCAAGTGTGATGCATAGCGTACTTGAAAAGCATAACTTACCAGTATCACTTATTTCAGTGATTCCAGATCCAGATCGTGCGCTATTAATGGAGTTAATGCAGCAACGCGAAAGTATTGATTTAATTATTCCACGTGGCGGCGAAGGCTTAATCAACTTTGTTACTGAAAACAGTACGATTCCTGTAATTCAGCATTACAAAGGTGTTTGTCATCTATATGTGGATAAAGATGCAGATCTAGAAGTAGCCCTTAACTTACTACTTAATGGTAAAACGCAGCGTACCGGTGTTTGTAATGCACTAGAGGGCTTAGTTGTTCATCAAGATGTGGCAGATGAGTTTTTAAATCTGTGTGCAGTCGTATTACGCCAAGAAGGTGTGAAAATAAATGCAGACAGTTTTGCAGCTAAATATTTTGATAACGCAACCGTTTTAGCTGATGATGAATTTGGTGAAGAGTATCTAGATTTAGAAATTGCTATTCGCGTTGTTCCAAGCTTTACGGCAGCAGTTGAGCATATTGCACAGTTCGGTTCAAACCACACCGAAGTGATTTGTACTAAAAATCAAACTGCCGCAGAGTTATTTCAACGCAGTGTTGATGCTTCTGTAGTAATGGTTAACGCGTCATCTCGCTTTTCTGATGGCTCACAATTGGGTCTAGGTGCGGAGATTGGTATAGCGACCTCCAAGCTTCATGCATACGGTCCAATGGGGCTTGAATCACTCACTACTGAGAAGTACTTAGTAAATGGCGAAGGCCAAGTTCGTGAATAAATTAACGATGTAAGTAATAAAGCCGAGCATTGCTCGGCTTTGCTGTATTTGTGGTTTATTTTAATTTTTTTATCCAATCACTTGCTGGTTCTGGCTTATGCAAATGATAGCCTTGCATAATTACTTCAGGGTACTCTTGGAATAAATCAAAGTGGGACTGATTCTCTACTCCTTCGGCAACAACTTTCAACTGAAATAGCTTTCCTAAGCTAACAATCATATCAATAATTAATTTATCGTTGTTATCAGTCGGCGCATCAAACACAAATGAGCGGTCTATCTTCAATTCTTGAATAGGCAATTGTTTGAGGTAGGTAAGGCTTGAATAACCCGTACCAAAGTCATCAATGGATACACGAACACCTAAGTTTTTTAGGTATTGTACCGCCTCAATGGCGGACTCTATGTGATTGAGTAAGGTGCCTTCAATAATTTCGATAGTTAACTGGTTTGGTTTTATTTCGTAAAACTCTATTTTAGTTTTTAATAATGATAGGAAACGTGCTTCATGAAAGTGTCTACCACTAATATTTACCGATAAGCTCAGTGTTGAATGACGATCATCTAACTGTTGAATAAGCGACAAAGAATTTGTAAGTACCCATGAGTCTAGTTCATAAATAATGTCTGACTCTTCAGCAATAGGAATAAACTCAGCGGGGCTAATAAAGCCTTTCTCAGGATGCATCCACCGTAAGAGCACTTCGCCACCTTTTAACTTTTGCTGACTATCAAATTGAGACTGAACATAAAGTGTTAATTCATTTTGCGATATTGCTTTTCGTAAGTCTTGTTCAATTTCAAAGCGGCGCTTTGCCTGTTCACCAAAAGAGTTATCAAAGAAAGTGACTCTATTACCGCCTTTTTCTTTTGCTTTATAACAAGCAGCTTCGCAGTTTCTGATCGTTTCAATCGCATTTTCCCACTGATCTTCTCTAGGGAAAATATAGGTGCCGATGCTAATTGTAATACTTATTTGTTGATCATCAATTATGAAAGGCTCGTTAATAACTCTTAATAGCTCTTGTGCCTTATGTTCTGCAATTTCTTGTGATCTTAGTCGACCAACGCCTTTGTCAACACTACTCAAAGCGGCAAATTCATCGCTGCCTAAGCGTGCAATAACATCTTTTTTATCAAGTTTATTATGGATACGATTGGCAAGTTCTTTAAGAACTTTGTCGCCTGCTAACAAACCAAGGCCATCATTAATTGAGTGAAAGCTGTCTATGTCTATTATATAAATATAAGCATAGTTATTGTCTAAAGAACATCGCTGTAATTGTTGTTCTAGCTGCTTTAGAAAACCGTTTCGGTTAGGTAAAGCGGTTAGTTCGTCATGCCAAGTAAGGTAGTCAATGCGTTCTTGAGTTACTTTCAAACTCGAAATATCACTAAATACACCAATGAAATGAACATTTGAGTCTTGTTCACCTTTTACCATACTTAGTGTCAGTAATTCAGGATATAGCTCACCATTTTTACGACGCGTAACGAGCTCTCCGCTCCAATAGCCGGCTTTGTTTGCGTGGAGCCAAACATTATTAAAACTAATGCCAGGTTGATTATTTTGTTTTAGCTTATGTAACTTAATATCTAGCGCTTCGGCTTCAGTAAAGCCTGTGATACGGCAAAATGAAGGGTTAACGGCAATTATTTTTCCATCGGAATCAGTAATAACAACACCATCGGCAGTACTCACCAACGCCTGATAGAAAAGTTTTTGTTTAGATGATAATTGCTTAAGCTCCTCTTCTCTTTCACTTAATTCTTGTGCTAGAGATTCTATTTCAAGGAGCTTATCGTGCAGGTCAAAGTTCTTCTCTATAAGTCGGTCTAACATACCTTGCGATGTTATGTGAGTACGAATTCTGGCTCTTACTAAAGCAAGTTTATAAGGCTTGTGGATATAATCAATAGCACCTAATTCAAACCCATGTTCTTCTGAGTCTTCAGTGGTCAGTGCTGTCACAAAAATAATGGGGATTCCTTTGGTATTTTGGCGTGATTTTAATATTTCACATACTTCATAGCCATCCATACCCGGCATCATTATATCAAGCAGAATTAAATCAGGGCGTGTTGATTCTATAAAAGTTAGGGCTTGTTCGCCGCTAATAGATACTCTTACGTCATAGTCAGCAAGTAACCCTTCAACTAATACATGAAGATTATTTGGCTCATCATCAACAATTAACACTAAGGGTTTGTGTTTTTTATCTTGAGCTTCACTAATATTTTTAGCCGGATACATCGAATGCACATTCAATCCTTTTGAGTCTTTAATATCTAATCTAGCTTAGTTTTTTACGCTTGGCTAATTTAAATTGTCATCACGAAATTGGCTTATCAACTCTAATACTAATTGATAGTCAAATTGATTTATTGCCGACTTAAGTCCGAGTAAAGGATGGGGAGATTTCAAAGTGAAGCCATTTAAGCTTCTTACTAAGCTGCTAGGAATTGGCTTTGAGTTAATTGTTAATTCATAAATTTTATCAATAAGGGTTGTAAGTTCGCTTGCATTTTCATTGCCCTCTAAATTGACATCTTCGCTAAGGCGTTGAGTTGTTAGATACTGTTTAATTGCATGCAAAGTAATTACAAATTGCTCACTAAACAGTGAAAATGAAACAACTTCTTTATTGCGTATTTGAGATTCAATTTTTTTAGCTAGCTGCTCTAAAACTTCTAATCCTAAAGTGCCCGCTAAACCCTTTATTGCATGAACATGGCGAGCAAGTTCAATATTATTATTAGTTTCTTGTAGCTTTTGAAACTTTACAATAAAGTTTTCATAGTCTATCGCGAACTGTGTAATCAATTTATTTAGCAAACGTTCATTATTATCTAAGTTATCAAGTGCTAGAGGGATATTAATGAGTAAACCACTTTGGGGCGTTGATAAATTCTTTTCAAGGCTTTGAAATAGCATATCAAAAATGAGGGGCTTGGTTAAAAAGTCATTCATACCTGCATCAATAGCTGCCTTTTTATCCTCAGGAAGTACTGCCGCGGTTAATGCAACTATTGGTAGCGTTTCACCATTTTCTCTAATTTTACTGGTGGCTAAAATACCATCCATTACTGGCATTTGAATATCCATAAAAATAATGTCGAATATATTGTTTTTAACACACTCAACGGCTTCCAGCCCGTTCATTGCCGTTACAATGTCTAGATCTAATTTTTTTAACATTGCAGAGGTGATTTCTATATTCAGAGGGTTATCGTCAACAATGAGTGCTTTTATACCAGTAAATTTAATCAAGTTATCAGGCTTTGGGGTGATGCTTGCTTTGCTTTCAGATGCAAGTAATTTTAAGATATCCGACTGTTTGTAACTGTTATTTATAATATGTACATTTTTTTGTGTTGGCTGGGGGTGAGGCTGATCGGTATCCGTAATTATTATGATGATTTTTAAATTGTTTTTAGATAGCTGACTGCTTTCAGTGAGTTTTTGAAGAATAATACTGTTTTGGGCTTCTTCTTGTGTCAATGACAAAATGACAATATCAAAAGGAGAGCTTGGTTGAGATATTTTAGCGAGAGCGCGTAGCGGCTCTTCTGTTGTTTCGGGTGTTATTCCAACACTGCTGAGTAAAGACACAAGTTGGGCAGCTTGTTCTTTTTGTGGCGTAATGAGTAAGGCTCGTTTTTTTTGTCTGTGTTGTGGTGAAAGTTTAAATGGTAAGGTGAAATAAAACTCACTGCCTTTATCTTTTTCGCTTCGAATTTGAATTTTTCCACCGAGTACTTTTGTAAATTGTTGGCTAATAGTTAACCCAAGCCCCGTGCCACCGTATTTGCGAGTAATAGAAGCATCACCTTGATAAAAAGAGTTAAATACTTTCTCGACCTGTTCAGGTTCAATTCCTACGCCTGTATCTTTAATACAAAACCTTAAATCAATTATGTTTTTTTGTTGGGATATTGTTTCTACAATTAACTGAATTTTCCCATGTTCAGTGAATTTTATTGCGTTTCCGACGCAATTATTGATGATTTGGTTCAGATGAAATGGATCCCCTATCAGCTCTAAATGTGGGTCAGCATGTAGATTAAATTCAAGTGCTAAGCCTTTTTGATTCGCGGTATCTTTAAATAAATTGCCCGTGTTTTTTACAATAGAGTCGAGAGTAAATGGTATTTCTTCTATTTTTATTTTTTTTGATTCAAGTTTAGAAAAATCTAAAATATTATTCAGGATATGCAGTAAATTATGTGCACTTGAATATGCTTTGTCTGCGTAATGTTGCTGTTTAGTAGGTAAAGTACTGTCTCTTAAAAGCTGTAGCATACCTAATACGCCATTCATTGGTGTTCGCAGCTCGTGACTCATATTTGCCACAAAGTCACTTTTTGTTTTGTTAGCACTTTTGGCTTGTGCTATCGCAACTGTAAGCTCTTTGTTCATAGTCTCCATTTGGATATTTAACGCCTGCGTTTCAATCAGTAACTCTTTGGTTTGCTGATTTTTTTGATACAACATATTTGCTGCTTTTATTACTGCGGATATCTCGCTTTGATTATGATGGTTTTTATTGAGCGTAACTTGTTTTTCATTACTCATATCGTTTAGTAAAGTGGTTAACTGAGTAATTGGTTTAATGACCGATCTAAAAATAAAGTAGCCGACTGATATAACAATAATCGTAATTAATAAAGCGAATAAATTCGCTTGTTCTGTGTAGCTTATTAGGTGGGAGCTGAGCTGTTTTTCAGTTTCATTAAATTTCAGTTTTTCAGTTTTTTTGACTTGATTAGCTAAATAGAGTAATTCGTTTTCAATACCAGTAAGCACAACATTAATCGAAAAAGTGTAGCTACGTGTCAGCAGCATTAATTGGCTGTAAGCTTTCTTTAAGTTTGTAATCGTGTTCATGGAGACACTGCTTATGCTAGGTGCTTTCGCTAATTTTGAGTGTAAATGCTCAAGGTTTTTATTAACATTTTGTGCTTCGTCAAAATTAGGTTTATACAGGTAACTTACTACCGCGTGCTCTAGGTTGCTTATAGTAAGCAATATATCGCTAAAAATAGCTTTGCTTTTAGGGGAAGCTTGCGTTTCTAATTTCGTTATCTGTATTTTTAGATCTGTAATAGGTTGTTTAAATTGCGTTATGTAAAGTTGCTCTCGTTTAGTTCGATTCATCACAATTTGATTGAACGTGTCTTGATAGTTACTTAGGTAGTCACCAAGTCTGTTTAGTGCACTTTGATACTCTAAAGAATGCTCTACAGAATTGCTTTTTAAGAGATTGAGGTTTTTATTTGCTTCATTTAAATAAAGGTCGAATTTTTCGATTGTATTTTGATTTGCTTTATCAACATAAGCAATCGCCTGACTTTGCAGTGAAATAACATCGTTTTCTAAACGCGTTACACTTTCATTTTGCATCAGTGCATTGTGTTGTGCTTTTTGTAAGTTTAATAATGATTTTTGTGAATAATTAAATAAATAGCTTTGCAGTACTAATAAGCTCATAAGTAAGCACAAAGCTAAAATTATTTTTGATTTTATCGAACGAATTTTCATTAGCGACTAATTAACTCATGCCATTTTTGCAAACTGTAATCGTAGGTTGGCATAACACTGTTCCATACTGCAACATTACTGAAACGTTTGAGATAACTACCTCCATTTCGTTCCTCTCCTGCTTTTATCGTTATATCACCGTTGGTATTTCGTAAGTCTATTTCAGTTGCTTTACCATCGTACCAGTAGTCCCATTCAGAAGAACTCAGTAGTGGCTTTGAGCGTTCAGGGTTGCTAATGTAATAACCTTGACGAGCTATAAAAGCCCCCGGCCAACCTGATAACCACCAATTCATATAATCGTAAGCAGCATCTTTAACGCTATTTTGTGTTTGTGACGATAAGCACATCACACCGTGCCAGCCTCTGTAACCCTCTTTTGGAGCGGCAAAGCGCACATTAACACCTTGGCTATTAAGCGCGGCTACTGCTGGTGAGAACATGCTCTCTATATGCGCACGTTTGCTCTTCATAAACTCGATTGATTCTGGCACAGAGTTCCAGTACCCACTAAAGTGACCTTGGCGTTTAAAATCAAGTAATATACTAAAGAGTCGATCCATTTCTGAACGCGTTATTGAACCGATCTTATTAAATTTTATGAGGCCTTTGCTTTGTGCAGCTAAGGCCAAATCGAATAATCCGATAGTAGGGGCATTTACAATGGCTACTTTTCCTCGGTTCGTATCATCTAATAGCCAACTCCAGCTTTCTGTTTCGTAAGCTATACCTGGTTTGATGAAATCAGTGTTGTAACCAAAAGAGTCAACATTGTGCACATAAGGCAAAAAGCTTATGTGATCGCTTTCGTGCTCGCTTAATGTACCATCGGGTTGGACATTTAATAATTTATACGGAGCATCGCCTGCACCAATATTTGCATTTTCGGTGAGCTTTCCTGTTTTAGTAAGGTTGTTAATTTCATTAAAGTAAGTGAGTCGTTTTTTTTCTATTGGCTGTATAGAGCCTGCATTCCACAGCACATTTATGCTATTTGACCATTGTTCGTATAGATCAAAGGAGCTTGGGGCCATTGACGCTCTTTGTAAAACGGCTGCACTGCCTGCGGGTGTAAATTCGATATTAATACCCAAGTCGCTCATCGCTTGTTTTCGAATAGCATCTTGTAATGTGACATGTGTACCAAGGACTCTTAAAGTGACTTTTTTTCGGGCAAAAACATAAGGAGCTTGCGTAATCGCGCCAGCAGTCAAACCAATAACAGCAAGTTTTTTTAACGTTGAGCGCTTAGGGGTGTCCATGATAAGCCTAAAGCATTAATACATATGACATTATATATAGCTAATAAGTTGTAAAGACTCAAGTTGAAAGTTATAAAAATTAGTTAGAAAAGAAAGTAATTAACACTACGAAAAAATAGTTTTTGTTTTTTGATGAGGAGTTAGGAAAGTGGTGGAGCTAAGCAGGATCGAACTGCTGACCTCCTGCGTGCAAGGCAGGCGCTCTCCCAGCTGAGCTATAGCCCCACATTCCTAAATTACGATTTACGTAATTACTTGGCTGCTGAGTTCCAAGCGGGACGAACTTTAAATTTTTTTATAAATTTGGTCAAGTATTTTTTCGCTAATTTTTACTGTTTATGACAAATTTTGATAGACTCGGCTTAATTACAAACTAAAACGACAAAAAACATGAAAAAAAGTGTTCTAGTGATGATGGTTTTACTCGCAGGTTGTGCGTCAAGTGACGGGCCTCCTTTTGAAATAAACAACAAACAGTTTCATGAAAAAAAAGATGCGCAAGGTAATAAAATTTTTGCTTATGTTGTTTCAGTAAAAGCTAAGCATCGTGAAAACTTTAATCTTGACCGTGGTCCTAATAACAGACCAAGTCGTGGTGAGGTTAAGCAATATATTGAGCAAGAGCATTTTGAAGAGTCGAGTGTTTTAAAGTTGCAGCTAGAAGACCAAGCTGTTGAGTTATTAAATCAAGAGCTAAAAGAGCGTCAGTATTGCGATAACGAACACGAAGTCAATGACGTTATATGGCGAGATTTGAGTGTGCAATTAAGAGGACGTTGTTTGTAATATGTTGGCTGATAAAACTAAGTTAGCAGAGCTTTTAGCGCACCTAGATATTAATTACGATGTAATAGAGCATCCGCCGCTGCATACTAGCTTAGCGGCTGATGAGTTTATGATTGAGCGCCCAGGTACACGTCTTAAAAATTTATTTTTACGTGACAATGAGGGTAAGCGACATTTTTTAGTTATTACAGCGCACGATAAACAACTCGACTTAAAGGTATTGTCAAAGCAGCAAGGTCTTTCACGCTTAGGGTTTGCATCAAGTGAGCGGCTAGCTAAATATTTAAAAGTGGCTCCTGGGTGTGTATCTATGTTGGCTCTTTTAAATGATAAGCAAAACGAAGTGAGCTTATGGGTTGACCAAGATATTTGGGGTGGCGATTTGTTCCATTGTCATCCATTTGAAAATACCCAAACATGGTTGCTTAGCAAGGCTGACTTAGAAACTTTTTTTAATTACACAAAGCATCAACCGCGAGTTGTATTTTTACCCTCAAAATAAGCCCACACAATTAACGATAAACCGCATAAGCAAACCGCAAGCAGCGTAAACATAAACGCTGTTTGCCCATAATGTTGGTATACCACACCGGGTAATAACGACCCTAATGCACCACCACTGTAATAAAATGATACATACCCGCCATTGGTTACGCTTGGTGGGGCTTTACTTATTTTGTTAACGAGCGGCGCTGCAGTTGAATGGATTACAAACATTGCCCCACAAAACAAAGTAAATGCGATTAAAAATAAGCTAAGTTGGTGGCTCATTAATAAAATGATACTCACACTATAAAAACTAAATACAGCGACTAAAAGATGCCAAGCTGAAGGTGTTTTTTTAAGCAACCAAGGTGCAGTAATAGAGGCGAGTGCACCAATTAAATAACCACTGTAAACTAAACCTATGTCACGAGTATTGGTAATTAAAAACGTGTTTTGTAATATAAACGGTAAGTAATTAAGTAGTGCAGCGAAACAAAAAAACATACAAAAAACGGCGCCATACACTTTAAGTACAGCACCTTCTTTAAGTTGTTTAAGGTAATCTAGAGGGGAGAGCTGCGACGGTGTAGCTGGGTTTGAAAAGCGAGAATGCTTAATTGTTAAAGCAAAAAAAATAAGCATAAAAGCAATAACATAATAAAAACTTTGCCAATGCCACAAATCGCTAAACAAAGCGGCGAGTACGCGGCCAAAGTAACCTCCAACTATACTGCTACCAATATACAGAGTCATATTTTTTTGAAGGGCATCTGCGCTGTAGCTCATGCCTATATAGCTGGTCATTGCTGTTAAAGCTGCTGGAAGCGTTAAACCTTGTAGAAATCTAACCAAGAGCAAAAGTTCAAAGCTCGGTACATAAATGAAAAGCAGGCTACTAAGTCCTAAAAATACCATTGCAATACGCAATACGAGTAATGGGTTGCGTTTTGCTAAAAGTACACCATAAACAAGTGGTGCAATGGCCAAGGGCAGCATAGTTGCGGTCATTAAGCTGCCAGCTACCGCAGGGGCTACATTAAACTCATTCGCAAAAAGACTGAGTAAGGGCTGTGGCGCATAAAGTACAAAAAATATAAATACCGAGCAAACGAGTAGGTGAGGTAAACGCATTTATGCCTTGTACATTTGCTGATTGGTTAGGCGGCATTGTATTAAAAATTGCTTTTAATTCATAATTAAAAGCACGCTCTTTGCGCTATATCATGGTTTGTTTTAACTAGTTTGTTAGATTAATGTCGATAGCGCTGTTATTTAGACTCGTTGGTGATTAAAATAACCTTAATATTAGTTTTTAGTGGAACAAAGCCATGGGTTCATTACAAGACCAATTGCTTCAAGCAGGATTAACAACATCGCATAATGCTAAAGTTGCTAAATCAGAAAAACGTAAGCAACAAAAAAAGCAAAAGAAAGGGGCTACTAGTAACCCAAGTGATCTGCAAAAGCACATCCAACAAACCAAGCTAGAGCAGCAAAAAAAGGCTGAAGAGCTTAACCAAACACGCCAAGTTAGCTTAAAGCAGCGCGAACAAGAAGCGCGTGTTAAACAAATTTTAGAGCATCACAACCAAGACGCTATTCGTGGTGAGCGCACGTTTAATTTTACTTATCAAAACAAAGTAAAAAATATCGATGTGAACGAGAAAACGCAAAAAGCGTTATCGGGTGGTCGTTTAGCTATCTGTGTACTAGAAGGGCAATTTTACGTTTTAGACGATGAACCTGCGCGTAAAGTGGCTGAAGTTGACGAAAAGTATATTGTTTTTCATGTAGAGCCTGAAAACAAGCCAAAAGATGAAGACGACCCATATGCAGACTTTGAAGTACCAGATGATATAGTTTGGTAATAAGTTATTAAGGGGAAGCTCATTTTTGTTTGTTAAGATAGATAACGAGTAGAAACGGGTTAGCAGTTTTTGGTTAAGTTGATCGTCTAGCGTCGTTTCGTACGTATGCTTTTTATTTGATTGTTTACTACAATCAATAGAACAGTTTTTTCTAACCGTCAAAAAAGAAGAGTAAATACAATGAGCAAGATGAAAACACTACTATTAGGTGCAGGTATTACTTTAGCTGCAAGCTTTTCGTTTAATGCAGCTGCTGCTGATGGCGCTGCACTTTATACCGCTAAAAATTGTCAAACCTGTCATGGCGCTGAAGGTAAAGCACCAATTATGGGTATGTACCCTAAGCTAAATGGTCAAAATAAAGACTACTTAGTAGCGCAAATGAAAGACATTAAATCAGGTGCACGTAACAACGGTATGACCATGGCCATGAAAGCCATGGTTGCAACAGTAACAGATGAAGAGTTTGACGCAATTGCAGATTACCTCGCTAACGTAAAATAATTTACGCAGTTATACCATTTGAATGCAATTGGTATTTTAGCTTTATAAACAGCCACACAATAGTGTGGCTGTTTTGTTTGGTGTTTGCTATAAAATAGAGACTGCTTTAGACTTCTAAACATCTGTTCGTACAGATTGATAATGTACGTTTTAAAAGGCTTATTATGTTTGATTTACCCCAACTCGATTTAAAAAATAAAGTATCAGCACAAGAGTGGCAACTTCGTGTTGATTTAGCCGCATGTTATAGACTGGTAGAGCACTTTCGTTGGGGGGATTTAATCTATACGCATTTATCAGCACGTTTGCCTGGCACCGACCACTACTTAGTGAATGCCTTTGGTTTAACCTTTGATGAAGTAACTGCCTCTAATTTAGTGAAGGTCGACTTAGACGGCAACATTATTGACGATACGCCATTTAGTATTAATCCAGCTGGTTTTACTATTCACAGTGCGATTCACGAGGTACGCGAAGACGCTCATTGTGTTATTCACCTTCATACTAAAGAAACAATCGCAGTCGCTACACAAAAAAATGGTTTATTACCGCTTAGCCAATATTCAATGTTTTCACTGCCATCGCTTTCTTATCATGGCTACGAAGGGCTTGCAGTAAACGACGACGAGCGAAAAGTGCTGCAAGATGATTTGGGCAGCACTAACCATATGTTATTGGTAAATCACGGTGGCTTAACAGTAGGCCCAACGGTAGGCGATGCGTTTATGCGCTTTTATGATTTACAGCGAGCGTGTGAAATTCAACTAGCGCTACAATCAAGCTCGCAAGAGGTGATTGAAGTACCGCAACCTATAATCGACAATATTTATAATCAAGCAAACGTAGTACACAGTGGCAGCACCGGCGGGCAACTTGCGTGGCCTGCAATGTTACGAAAAGCGTATCGACTTGACCCTAGTTTTGCAAAATAACCCATAGCGGTTAATAAGGAATTTTAATGAAAGTAAATCGCGTTGAAGTATTTGATATTCACTGTCCTGATAGGCCTTCTTGGACACCTGTGTTTGTACGAATTCATACTGACGAAGGTATTAGTGGTGTTGGCGAAGCCGGCCTTGCTTACGATTTAGGCCACAGTGCTGCAGCGGCTATGATTAAAGAAATGGCCGACGCCTTTTTAATCGGCCACGACCCATTTCAAACAGAAAAACTATGGTCACGTATGTTACGTGAAAGCTTTTGGGGTTTAGGCGGCGGACCTGTTGTATATGCTGCAATGAGCGCAATTGATACCGCACTTTGGGATATAAAAGGTAAAGCGCTTGGTTTACCTGTATACCAGTTATTAGGCGGTAAAGTTAACGACAAACTACGCACTTACGCATCGCAATTACAGTTTGACTGGGATAGCGAATTTAAAGCGCTAGTACAACCGCAAGAATATGCAGAAGCGGCTTTAAAGGCGATGGCCGAAGGTTACGATGCAGTAAAAGTAGATCCAATTCAGTACGATAAAGACGGTAATACTTATTATGACCGTACAAAAATAATTTCACGTACTGAAATGAAGCTATACCGTGCGCGCATGCAAGCTATTCGCGAAGCAGTAGGCGACGAAGTAGACATTATTTTTGAATGCCACAGTTTACCAGGCGTGACAACAGCCATTCAGTTGGGTGAAATTGCAGAAGAATTTGACTGTATGTACTTTGAAGAGCCAGTTAACTACCTAAACCATTCATTGCATGCAAAAGTAGCAGATAAAGTTAATGTGCCAATTGCTGGTGGTGAACGTTTGTATAATCGCTGGGGTGTGCGCCCGTATTTAGAAGATCAAAGTATTGATGTTCTGCAACCTGATATTGGTTTATGTGGTGGCTTTACCGAAACTAAAAAAGTATGTGATTACGCAGATATCTTTGATGTGCGTATTCAGGCTCACGTATGTGGCGGGCCTGTTGCAACAGCAGCATCACTGCACTTAGAAACGGCTATCCCTAACTTTTTGATTCATGAGCACCACACTTATGCGATTAAAAAGTGGAACCGCGAGTTATGTTTACAAGACCCACAACCTAAAAATGGTTTCTTTGAAGTGTCAGAAGAGCCAGGGTTGGGTATTGAGCTAAATGACGAGATTGTTATGCGCTCTCAGCGAGTTGAAATTAAGTAGCCAATGCGTTGAGATTGATAATATTACACTTTAAAAAATAAACTATTAAAAATAAGTTAGACCGACTATTTCAGCCGGTCTAATTTATTACTAAAAATGTCACTAGTGCTTTTTATTGTATGATCTGCTGCTCACTCTACATTGTCTTCTAAATTTGAAGACTCTATTTTTTTTCCTTTATAAATAGTAAACGTTTTTCCGCCAAAGCGGACTTTTCCGCGTTTACGTTCTATCAATGCACTGGGTATTATTTCATTATTAAGTATTTCAACAAATTGCTTTCGTGCGCGATGGATTTGAATATTAACGTGACTTTCACTAATACCTAAATCTTTTGCTAGTTTTTTTACTTGCACCCAACCCTGTACATCAGCCTCAAAATTATTTTGCATGTCATTTAATTTATATCGTGCTAATAGCAAGGTTAAATAATGATGAGAACGCACATCAAAGTCTAATGTAACTTTATTTTTTTTGATTTTTAGTTCGGCTAATTCTTCATCGAGGCTTAGGCTAAAAATGAACTCTAAATTATTATTAGGCTGTCTTTTGAGTTCAACTGTTTTTTCTTGCATGGTGGATTCAGCCTGAAATAAGTACCAACTTTGTCCGCCAATATATAAATTTTGACCATCACTCATTAGGGTCAGAAGGTGATCTTGCATAGTTTCATAATACCAACAGTGCTGCTGTGAGTCGAAAAAGACAATCACTTCAGGTTGCTTATTGTCAGGTAAAAAATGGTATTGCTCTAGAAAAATGACGTCTTCATGCGAGGCATTTTCTGGTAACAATAAGTCTCTTGGTGGGTCGACGCAAATAACTTGATACACCGCATTATTTACTTCAGAAAAACGGATATTATCGCCTTTTTTTAAAGGTATATTTTGATTTTTACTGATTTTTTTATCGTTTAACCAAACGCCATTTTTGCTTAAATCATTTATACACCATTGCTCATTTAGCCATTCAATTACGGCATGAATACGTGTAATTTCAGGAAAATCAAGCAAAGTATCTACAGAGTGTACTAATCTACCAAAGCGGTGGAAAGCACGTAAATAGAATTTACTCTGGGATTCTATATGTTTTAAAACAGCCATGGTTCATCCGTTTTTTCTTATTGATATAATTTATTATACTTAAATAATATCAATAGATTGTAATTATTTAATCTTTGAAGTTACACTAACCATTAAAATGTAAATATTATTGAGTTGCAGTGTGTTTAAATTAGAAGAGCATTACCATAAGCTAAACGTTTTAGCACAAGGAGGTATGAGCAAAGTCTACCTTGCTACTGATTTAAAGTTAGATCGCCAAGTTGCGCTCAAAGTAATCGATTTATCATCTTCAGTTACAGATCAAATACTATTAGAGGCTAAATTATTAGCTTGTTTTAATCATCCAAACATAGTCCAGATTTATAAGACCATCCAGTATGGTGAGCAATTGGTTCTTGAAATGGAATATGTTAAAGGTACAACACTTGAACGTTTGTTAAAAAAACAAGTATTAACTGCACAAGAAAAGCTAGCATTATTAATTGATATAAGTGAAGGGTTGTTAACCATTCACCAGCAAAATATTTTGCACCTTGATTTGAAGCCAAGCAACGTTTTGGTCAATGAAAGTGGTTCAGCTAAAATCGCTGATTTTGGTATTTCACAGATAAAAGATACTTTGCAATCGGAAGAAAACATGAGCTTTGGCAGTTTAACAGCAATGTCTCCAGAGCAGCTAAATGATCAACCGTTAGACTTTAGAAGTGATTTGTTTTCATTTGGATTAATTGCTTATCAATTATTCGCTAATCAACATCCATATAGTGCGCAGTCTTCTGACCTTACTAATAAGTCTATAGCAGAGCAAATAAAAAATAATAAATGCAGCGCTAATGCATGCGCTATTACGGGTATCCCAGAACCATTGGGGCTACTTATAAACCGTCTTCTTTCTTATAATGTAAAACACCGACCGTCATCTTGCGTAGAAGTTACTGATGAATTAAAACGTATTTTATTGTCGTTAAATGGTAATAGTGAAACTATTTCTATGGCAGACATTCATTTAGCTAGCAAACACAAACAAAGGAATAAGTGGGGCATTTTTGCATTATTGTCATGTATTACCATCAGTTTACTCAGTGTGAGCATTTGGTATTGGCAAGCAAATAAACCCAAAACTTACGTTGCAGTGTTACCTGTCGAATTTAGTAAAACAACCAAACTCTTAGATGCTCAAAAGCAAGTGCTTAACTTGGCAATTAATGATGCTATAGCGCATTACTTATTAAATCACTCTGATTATGCATTAATCTCAAAAACTGAAATACGACAAACTCAAAAATTATTAGGCAAAGACACAAATTTAGCCACTTTAGGCCAAGCACTTAATTCGGATCAATTACTTGTTACGCACTTAGATTGCACTCCACTTTCTTGTGATATCAACTTAAGCCTACTGAATGGGGGAAATGCGACGCTAATTCGTGAAGAAAGAAGTGCAAGTGATACTGAAAATTACATGGGAATTTATAATTTAGCGAGTAGTTTTGTTGAAAAATTATACACAGGTAATGTTGCGAGTAGGCAAACACTAAAAAAAGAGAGTGAGTTTTTAGATCAATATGTGAATTTAGTACGCGTAGTGTCAAATAATTCACGTGATGCGGAATCTTTAATGGCAGATGCTGAGAATTTGATTTTACACAGTCCCGAGTTTACACCTCTATATCCACTGTATCGTAAAATCGTACTTCGTCAGTATGATAAAACACATGATCCCGAAATTATAAAAAAATTAAAACAAACCTTAAATACTTTACCTCGTACTTATCGTAATAGTGCTGCTTACTTAATTGATATGTTAGAAGTTCATCAGCATGTTAAAGATAAGTATAATGCGGAAATTGTGATACAAAAAATTCAGGAGTCAGATCTTGAAGAGTTTCAAAAACAAACATTACTAGCAATTTACTATAAAAGAAATGGTGATTTAGCGCGTTCCTTAACGCATGCAAAGCTCGCTTATAAAATAAGGCCAACACTTGTTGCAACACGGAATCTAGCTATTGCCCACCTTATGCAAGGCAATAATCAAAAAGCAGCAGAGTATTTATCAAAAATACTTACCTACACACCTAATGATTTTATTACGCTACAAACGCTCGCAGATATTTCATTGTTATCAGGTGACCTAGCGGAAGCTGAAATTAACTACCAGCGATTAATTTCAGCAGGGACTGCTATTTCATCAACATATTCAAATTACTCTATTGTGTTGTCTTTAAAAGGGGAGTTAAAAGATGCATTACACCATGCCCAAAAGGCAGCAGAACTCTCCTCTATAAATAGTACGCAACAGCTCAATCTAGCTGATATTTTATATATGTTAGATAAAAAGGAACTGGCTTTTGATATTTATAAAAAGATAGATCGACAGATAGCAGACGATACACAAGTTGTTGAGTTATTATTAGAAAAAGCGCAAGCCCAGGTTCATTTGAATAAAGGGCAAGAAGCGATGATCAGTATCGATCGTGCTTTAGCTCAAAGTTCTGAATTAAGCGAAGTATACTTTGTGAAAGCTATGATTCAGGCCATTTTAGGAGAGAAGTACTCAGCGGTTGCATCTGTAGAGCAAAGTATTAAAAAGGGATGGAGCCCCACTTTTTATCGACTTGGTTGGTTTAAACCGTTATGTACAGAGAGTAAGTTTCAAAAACTCTTAGGCAAAGAGAATTATGATTCTCTCTGTACATAAAATTCCTAGTGTGGTTCCATGTCTTGAAGAATCACTCGCGGATCTTGAGAAAAATAACGCATTGTTGGTTCTTGATTAGCTGTGTTTTTAGCGACAAGACGGAAGTTTACTTCATAGTCTGCGCTCTCACTTAGCATACCTGAAACAGCTTCGTCTGGATTGTTAGCAAGTTCTGTTGCTAGCTGAGCAGGTAATGCGTGGGCAGGAATGATACTTGAGATAGACACTATAAGTGATTGACCGCTATTGGCCACTATACTTGTTAATTGATAATTAAAATTATCTTTAGCATCAGAGAAATAGGTGCCATTTTCAGCGAATTCCCATCCTAGACAATCAACCAATTCATAATATAAATTGACGGCTTGGCCTGCCTTTAATGCTTTATAATCAATACAAATATTTTCACTCTCTCCGCCCGTAGGGCTAAAAATGTTCCATTGTCCATTTTCTGTAGGAATAACTCGAAAGCTAAGATTATTCATTTTAATATCCTGTTTTAGGGTTAATAAATGTCATTATAGTTGTTTTACAGGTTAAATAACCTGCGCTTAGGTAAAACATATACTCCAGTGAGCATAGCGTTTTTTATACATAAATTGCCATTGAGCAAACTAGTTATTTACTCGGCAATTAACATCATTTATGACTTTGGTTGCCTTACTATCAAGGTGACGTACAAAACATTGCTCGTTTTTAATCATTAACTCAAATTGATCGGGCATGTTGAGTTGCTTGCCTATAATCGGGTTACCCAAAGTGTCTTTTTGATTAAGTCTATCGAGCGTTACCGTACTACTTGTTAAAAATACGTCATCAGCTAATTGTATCTGCTGACTATGAAGTAGTAGAGCTATAACCTCGGCTACAGCCTCACTATTTGGCTCTACCAATAATGCATGTTGCAGCTTAGGTGTCGACTCAGAGCTTTGTGCTGAGCACCCAGTAAGCGTACACATTATGATAGCTGTGATTATTAGTAAACGCATTTGCATAGCCTACCTTATGTTATCGCTGAGAATAATATTTTGATTAAGCATGGTTTGCACTCGGGTATCTTCTACCTTTGGTGAATCATCTACAATTGATGGAGCAAAACCCTGCTTGCTACTGGTAGAGCTTGGCGCAGGACAGCTTTCTGTTGTGCGATAGCTAAGTGCCGTTTTGAGTAGTGCTTCATTAGCATCACCTAAGGAAGTAGTAAAATCATCTGCAACGGCACAGCCTGCTATTAATACAGGCTGGAGTGCGTTATCTAATGTATTTTGTGGTGCAAAACCATCTGAAAATTCACCAAAGCCTTTATTGTTCTCGCCGGTAAATTGAATGGTGAAATAAGTTGTATCGCAATTATCTGTTGGGTAAAAGCCATATGGTTTTCCACAAGTACCTGAACCCACTTGAATCACCTCTACATCTGCGCCGCGTAGACCATTAATAATGGCTTCACTGGCAGAGCAAGTGCTGCTGGTTGTAAGCACAAATACACGATTTAAGTTAAGTGTTGGCAAAGGTGTACCCGGTGTAATACTTGGGTTGCTCTCAAATCCCACAAATTGATTGGTAAAAGACATTGGGGTAAGTGCTTGCCCTGTTATTGGGTTGGTATTTGGGTTTTTATCGTTAAAAATAGTACGTTCAAAAACCTTACCTTGTGTATTACTATTACCTGCAATCATATAAGCAATTTGGCTTGCCATTTGTAAAAGCCCACCACCGTTATAGCGTATATCGATGACTAAGTCTTTAATGTCGCTTGCAGCAAGTTGGTTAAATGCGTTGTATAGTTGCTCTTCAGCAATTGCATTATGGCTATTAAATTGAAAATATCCAACCTCTCCATTTGCTAAGTCAGTCCGTACATTACTTACCGGTTGCGAGGTTATATTTTGCGACGTGAGGGTAACAGTACGGTTTTCGTTGGTGTTGATATCTTTAAATACAAACTCAGTTACTTTACCTGTTTGCGTAGGGAATAAACCTGCATTAATAACACTAACATCATTTGATGAGTTGGTATTTACAAAATCAATACCATCTACTTCAACTAACTCAAATCCACGTGTTAGGTTTTGGTTACTTGCCGGAGTATTGGGCTGCGTATAACTTATTATGGCTTGGCGAGGTGCGCTAGACGCTAGAATTTTTATATTGAAACCGTAGCCATAACTTACGCCTGCTTGATTTTGGCGTTCCCACTCATCGGTAGGTAAATTAAAATGAAAGTTATCCTTTTTTGCACCCGATTCGGTGAGTTCATTGGTTTTTAGTTGTTCAAAGTAATCAAGGACTCCACTCGTAAGAGCTGGGTCAGTGTCGATAATTTCATCATACCAAAGGTATGTTTCGTTACTCCATGAACGTAGCCAGTTCTTCTCATCACTTGCTTGGCACTGGCCTTTAAATTGACTAGCGCGAGCAAATTCATTGGCGGTCCAAGTTGTTGTATTTGAGCCAATAGGAGTGACACTATTACTGTCATTTAAACTTCCGCCACCGCCACATGCGCTTAAGATGCTAATAAGTGTTAAAGGCAGAATGGTTTTTGCAATATTTAACTTCGTAGGAATGAACATGTGAAGGCTCGCTTTTTATACTATTACGTAAATATAGCGGTTTTTATTTATACTAGATAGAGATGTTTGGCATTTTTGTAGCTTAAATGGTGCCAGATGTGATCGCTGTTACACAACCCCAAATGAGCATGCCATAAATTGTTATAGCTGGAGTTAATTTGGCAAACGGGGAAATTACTGGCAAACATAATCCGTTGCTCACCAAAATGCTGAAAAATAATATCAAAACACGTAATTTGCTGTTGGTTATTTAGCGACAGAAGCTCAAACCCTGAAAACTTAATTGCAACGTTACAATTTTTGGCTAATAGTTCAATACCTTGTTGCCAAAGTATTATATTGCTTGGTAATCCAGCATGATTAATTACAATCTGTAGATGTGGGAGTTGCTTCGCGTAATACGCTAATTTTTTTACTATTGGTATATTTTCAAGCTCAAGCTGCGCTTCAAAATGCAGATTCAAGTGGCTTAATATTTTAAGATTATCTAAGCAAAAACTGTTTAATAAGCGTGCTGCATCATTGCCTTCGGTAATATCTCGGATCCCGGCTAACGTTGGGTGTATAAGGTTTTTTAGCGTACGTTCAAATGACTCACTGTCTTGATCAATTTGTATAAAGCTAATCGCTTTATAGGCAATATTACTTAAGTGTTTATCAAGCCATTTTAACTCATTAATAGGTGCGCTGTTATCAAATCCAGCTTCTATATGCACTAAGCCAGAAAGTTCGAAATCAGTGCTTTCAATAAGTTGTTCTGCGCTAATTTGCTGTTTTATTTTATCTAAATTTGTCCATGTTGGCGGATTGGCGCCCTGCAACCATAAATACTGACCCTCAATTAAATTAAAGAAATGGACATGCGGGTCAATTATTTTTTTACTCATTGGGCAGTATAGCCACCGTCAATACTTTGTAGGCTGCCAGTAATAAAGCTGGCATCGTCGCTTGCTAAAAAGCTCACAAGAGCGGCAACTTCGTCGGCTTGCCCCAATCGGTTAAGCGGTTGAAGGCTTGCTTCTTCGGCAACTATCTCGGCCTTGTTTGCACCACTTTTTTTACAGTACGCATCTATTGCGTTATGAAATAGCGGGGTCTCTATCGTGCCAGGGCATACGGCATTTGCTCTAATATTGAAACTCGCGTAATCAAGCGCTGTTGTTTTTGCCATAGAGGCAAGGGCGTGTTTGGTCAGGTTATACGCAAAAGAGTTTTGCTTACCTATAAGCGCCTGATCGGAAGCGACTAATATAATAACGCCGTTATTTTGCGCTTTCATGCTAGGCAATACACTTTGTACTGCCGCATAAGCGCCTTTAACATTAAGCGCAAACAGTGCATCGAGAGTTTGCTCGTCGGTGCTTTGTATATTTGCGCTTAAATGCTTTCCTGCATTAGAAACAAGTACGTCTATTCGTTGCGATTGCTCGTATATAATATTAATACAGCTACGTACGGCTGTTACATCACTGACATCGCACTGATGGAATATACCGTATTCACTAGGCTCTATATCGAGGTTATGAACTTGGTAACCACTGTTTAGCAAGCGTTTAATTACTGCTAAACCAATGCCTTTTGTTCCGCCAGTAACAATAGCAACTTTAGCCATATTTGATCCTAATTAGTAAAGGTGATTAGTGAGAGTGGCCACAGCCGCCTTCAGCGTGCACATGTCCGTGAGAAACTTCTTCACTTGTTGCTTCACGTACAGAGATGATTTCCACATCAAATGTTAGCGTTTTACCCGCAAATGGGTGGTTTAAATCACAATCTGCGTTAAAGCGACCTACTTTAACAATAGTCACTTGATGACGACCTTGGTTAGAACTTACCATTGCTGTCATACCTGGTTTCCATACTTTAACGTCGCCTTGTAAGTGCTTAAGCGGGATGCGTTGAATTAAGTCATCAACACGCTCGCCGTACGATTCACTTGGCTCTAGCGTTACACTAAACTTCTCACCAGCTTGTTTGCCTTCAAGTGCTTTTTCTAAACCAGGAAGCATGCCTTCGCTACCATGAATGTAAGTGAGTGGTGCTTCGTTTGTGCTGCTTTCTACTTGTTCAGTGCCTTCACTGAGTGTGTAGTGAAATTCAACAGCTGAATTTTTACTGATTTGCATGCTTATCTCTTTAAATTTGACTATGTTGAGGCTGATTTTACGCGAAATATACTTGTTTATAAACTTAACGTGGCTGATTTAGTGTTTTTTGTAAATCTAGCAGTAAATCTTTTTTTATTGGTGCTGCTTTTTGCTTTTCAGCCTGGGGTATAAACAGCACTAATTGAGTGCCTGGCTTTAAAATGCTTGATGCAGAGAGCTTATTCCATTTTGCCAAGTCGCTATGAGGGACATCATAAAGCTGACTTATACTCCAAAGGCTATCGCCTGACTTAACTTCGTAATCTATTTCAATGGTGGGAATCGCAATCTCTTGGTGCTCTAAATAAGGGCTAATTTTGTAATCAACAGTTAATGTGCTTGGCAGAGTTTTAGGTTGTCCAACTAATAACTTTTCTCCAACGCCGATTAAATTATTATTTTTATTATTAAGTTGTTTTAGAGCTTTTACCGACATACTAAAACGCTTAGCGATACCATAAAGCGTGTCGTTTTGTTTAACGATGTACTCTCCAGCAAAGTTTGATTTAAAAAACTGACTTTTTAATAATGCCTCTTGCCCTATAGGAAGCAGTAAAGTGTGCGGCCCGTTAGGTGAGCTTTGATTTTTTAAGTACCCCTGATTGATTGCATGTAACTGCTTGGAGCCTATACCAGAGAGCTTAGCAATAACTGAAAAGTCAAACTGCTGGCCTATATTCATCTGTGTTGTAAATGGCTTATATGCAAGCTTTGGGCGCTTAATGCCTTTTTGTGGGTGTTTAACTAAATAGCTTAAAGCGAGTAACTTGGGGACGTAGTCAGCGGTTTCTTTTGGTAGGCTTAGCGACCAGTAATCGGTGCTTTTACCGCGCTTTTTGTTTTTTTCGATTGCGCGTTTAACACGGCCCTCACCACTGTTATAAGCGGCCAAAGCGTGTAGCCAATTACCATCAAAGCGTTTATGTAAGTAACTTAAGTAATCAAGTGCAGCATCGGTTGAAGCAAGTACGTCTTGGCGGCCGTCGTACCATTGGTCTGACTTAACACCAAAGTGATGCGCCGTTGCGCCAACTAACTGCCAAACACCAACAGCTTGCTGTGATGAGGCTATCGTTGGTCTAAAATCGCTTTCTACAAATGGTAGTAAAGCGAGCTCCATAGGTAGTTGCTTTTGCTCAATTTTTTTTACGATGTGATACAGGTACGGCGCTGCGCGTTTGTTTACAGCACGTAAGTAATTGGGTTGCTTTAAATACCAATTTATACGTTGCTTTAAAGCTCGGTTTTGATCAATTTTAAAATGCAGGTTCTCGGCAATGTGAACCCATAAGTCAGTTGCTTTGGGAGATGGCTTTTTAATGTTTACTTTTTTATGTAGTAATACTGTGTTCTGAGGCTTTACTTGAGCATCTTCAATTATGCGTTGATCCGATTTGTCTAAAAAAGTGTGTTTTGGCTCAAAGTGAGTAAATATTTTTGGCGTTTCTTGAATTTCTGATTCAGTTGTTTCACAACCGAATAGAAATAAAACTAAAAAACAGAGAGACAAGCTGCGCATAATATTCACTTTTGTAAATTCCTTTTACTATTTTAACACAGTCCATTGTGTTGGGTTATTTTGCGTTTTTCGCGCGAGCTAATCCTGATTGCAAAAACAAATTGCTCGATTTTGCATTTAAAGATTCTTCTGTGTAAGGTTTCATTACTTTTTCAGGAAACGATAACACAAGTTGTTCTATCGTTTGATCGTTGTTTTTGTTCACATGCTCAGTAATAGCGGTTAGAAATGCTAACGGCTGTTTGAGTTGAGCTCTATCAAGTATACCACCATGCCCTGGTATAATCAGCGCAAGATTTTCATCGTCAATGTATTGTTTAAGCAGCGTTTGCCAGCTTTTAAATTCGCCGTGCCCAGGATAAGGGAGCCAGTCAACAATGTCGCCACCAATTAAAACACGACCGCTATTAGTTGTGAGTGTTAAGTCACCACTTGTGTGGGCTTTATGGGCGTTTAAGGTTACTTTAAAACCCCCTAAATCAAGTGTTTTATTTTCATCAATAATAATTTCTGGCGACTTTAGTTGATATTCTTGCCAGCGAAAAAGGCGTTTTTTTGCAAGCTCCAACTTTTCACGCCATTGTGCTTGTTCTGCTTTTGAAATACCGGCTAAGCGTTGGTAACTCAGCTCTATACTTTTTTCGTAACTATCGAGTTGGTCATTAAATGCTTTTTGATAGCGATTAAAATCGCTATTTACTTGCTGATGCACAATTAGTTTTGCATCAGGGTAGAAGTGTTGCATAACCGCCATACCGAGTAAATGATCATCGTGGTAATGCGAAGCAACTAAGTAGCATAATGGTGTTTTTAGGTGTTTTTTTAGGTCATTAGCTAGCTGTTCCACAGCAGCAAAATTACCGCTTGCATCAACAAGTAGTGCACACTTGTCACCTTCGATAAGTACTTGGTTAGAGTCGTAAAAACGCAGCTTTTTTTCTTGTTCTAAAAATTGGATATTAGCATTAATAGTTACCCAATTGACTGCGCCATAAGTTGTTGGCGCTACGAGTAATAAAGAACATGCTAGTAGTAAGTATTTACATGAAGCGATTATATAAGATAGGTTTAACTTCATCCTGTGTCTCTACGCTATTATTTAATTATGCTAATAATAAACAAAAAGCGCAGTTTGCGCTTTTTATTTTTGATGTGTGGGGTCACTTGCCAAATGCTGACTTAGTTTGTCAACGAGTTGGTCTTGTTGCTGCTGCTCAACTGTAGCCTGTGTTTTTGCTTCTAGCAATTCGTGGCTTAAGTTTAACGCTGCCATAAGTAAGGCTTTTTGATCATTTCGAACTGAAGAGCGTTGTTTCATTTGCTCCACCAAATCATTAAGGTTTTTAGCTGCTGCTATTAGTGCCTCTTCTTGTCCTTCAGGACAAGCAAATTGCTGCTCTTGACCTAGCAACTCAACAGTGACCCGCTGGTTTTGCAGCTCAGACATTAGCTAGCCTGTTGTGCACTTTGTAATTTATCAAGAAGACCAGATAAAGTTGTGCTGGCATCTTTTTGTTTTTCTTCGTTTTCAATAGCTTCTAGCTGTAATAGTTCGTTTTCATCTGCTAGTTTGCTATTTTGTTCTTTTAAGTTTGAAACATCAGTTAGCAATTGATTATTACGATCAATTAGTGAATCGATCAGTTGTTCGAGTTGTTGAAGAGTATTGTTATTCATAAAGGCGCTCATATAACTGTAATTAATGTCATGCAAATGTAAAGCAAAGTGTATTGATTTGCCAGCATTTACGGTGGTTTTAGCTGATTTTTCTTCTGCGTTAAGGGATAATTCAGCGTGAAGGCTTTTTCATTCATAAATGGTTCACTCTCAGTTGCCAAAGTATAGTGCTTATGGTTCACTGTTTTTTATTAAATAGCGTATGGCGAAAATAAATAATGCTTAGTTATAGACACTCATTTCATGCTGGTAACCCTGCCGATGTACTCAAACATTTAGTGTTAGCGCAAGTACTAGGTTATCAAACAATTAAAGATAAACCACTTGATTACATAGACACACACTCAGGCGCAGGTTTTTTTGAATTAGCCGCAGCTGATTCGCAAAAAACACAAGAATATCAAGATGGTATAGAAAAGTTGTGGCAGCATAAAAGTGAACACGCTGCGCTTAATGAATATATAGCGTTAATTAAATCGTTTAATGAAACAGATGAACTTGCATTTTATCCGGGCTCACCAAAGATTGCTGAGCACTTTTTACGTCGTCACGATAAAGGATGGTTTTTTGAGCTGCATCCGCGCGATTTGTTATTACTTGAAGAGAATATGCAAGGTAAACGATCTATTCGTGTACGTGGTGAGAATGGATTTACTGGATTGGTAGGCCTTTTGCCACCTGCTTCACGCAGAGCATGTGTATTGATCGACCCACCATATGAAATTAAGGATGATTATGAAACGGTTGTTACTACTTTAATCAAAGCGTACCAGCGTTTTTCGACAGGTACTTATATGATTTGGTATCCTGTAGTGGATAGGGAACGTATTGATAATATGGAGCAAGGTTTAATAGATTCAGGTATGCGTAATATTCAATTATTTGAATTGGGCACTGAAGATGACACCGATGTACACGGCATGACCGCATCTGGCATGATAGTCATTAATCCGCCATGGAAACTAAAGCAAACTATGGATGCAGTGCTACCAGAGCTCATGACTTTATTAAGCAAGCCGAGTGGCTTTTATCGTAGTGAACAATTAGTAAATGAATAGCTGAAATGTTAAATAAAAAGCGCTGTGCAATACAGCGCTTATTTTTATGCCTTATTTTTTAACGTATTTAGTTAAAATAACAATACGTTGACCATCAACTCGCCCTTCAATATGTTCAGGATTACTCGTTAAGCCAATATTGCGTACTGCGGTACCGCGTTTAGCGGTAAGGCTACTGCCTTTAACGTCTAAATCTTTAATAAGTGTAACGGTATCGCCAGCTTGAAGTACCACACCGTTGCTATCAACATGTTTAACATCGTCATCTTCCGCAAGTGCTTTTTTAGCCCAAGCAAGTGTATCTTCTTCAAGGTAAATCATGTCGAGTGCGTCTTGTGCCCAGCCATTATCAGGCGCTAAGCGCGAAAGCATTCTGTAAGCTACAACTTGTACTGCGGGTGTTTGGCTCCACATGCTGTCATTTAAACAGTGCCAATGTGTTGGTGTTAATTCGCTACTGTTTTCGATTTGATCTTTACAGGTTTGACATGTGTAAATACATTTATCTGAATGAGTTTCTGTCACAGGAGGTACTTCGTATACAGAAAGGTTTTCGGTTGCTGCACATAATTCACATTGATTACTACTGCGTTCAATTAAGGCTTTTTCAATACTCATGAAGGTTCTTATTTAAGTGAAGTTTACATTTGGCGTTATTATACCCTAGCAGGGCTGCTGAACGCTATAAGCCCCTTGGTTTTGTAAGGGTATATTATTCATGCGGGGGTTTTTAATTTCTGAACCCTAGGTCTGCTTATCTTTCGAGGTTAAATTTACAGCAGTCAGTTTGGTATTTAGGCGAGGCAGAGCCTATGGTGTGTGGTTATTCTCATAAATAGCCCCACGATTGAACAAATTTCAATCCACAAAGGTCAACAAGCCCAGTTGTTTATTCTTTTTGTAAGGCGTTTATGCAATATGTGTAATGTGTCTGCGGGAGGTTTGATAATAAAAACGATGGCAATAGATCGCTATTTTATATTTAGTTGAGCATCCTTTTATATGATTTACTTTTAGTTGTTTGCAATGATTAAGATATTTTTACTATACTTTTAATTTGTCACATGTATTAAAGTAACTATATAAGTGCTAATTGCACACATGAACTTACAGGCTAAACCTATTGAAAGTGTCTAATACACCAACTTTAACTCCTACTCTTACGCTTACGCAGTATGTAGCAAGACAACCCATATTTAATGCTGAAAAAGAGGTTTTTGCGTATGAGTTGCTGTATAGGAATTCATCAAATAACGCCTTTCCAGTAGGTACAAGTGATGAACATGCAACGAGCCGTTTATTTTTTAATACGCTTATGTTGGTAGGTGCTGAAAAGCTTACTGCGCATCAACTGGCATTTATTAATTTATCAACGGATGCATTACTCGATGACTTCCCTAAATTATTAAATCCTGAAATGACGGTTATTGAAATTGTAGAACGCACAGTGAATATAGATGAAGTAGCTAAACGTGTTACGTCATTAAAAAAAGAGGGATACACTTTTGCACTTGATGATTATGATGGCGATGCAAAGTGGGAGCCATTATTAGCACTTGTTAGTTATATAAAAATAGAGGCCGATGAGCCCATAATAAAAACTAATATGCACGTAAAAAAGCTTAAGCGTAAATACCCTCACTGTAAAATTATTGTTGAGCGTATAGAGACACACGAGCAGTTTAAAGTACTAAAAACTGCTGGATGTGACTTATTTCAGGGATTCTTTTTTGCTCGTCCAGAAATGCTAACTTACAGTGGTATCGATCCTTCAAAAGTTACTGTGTTTGATTTACTTAAATCAACGTCAAAAGAGTCTTTATGTTTTGAGGAGATACATCAGCGTGTAGCGAGAGATGTTGGTATTACCACGCGTATTTTGAAATTAGCTAATGCACGCTCAGGAAATAGTAATTTAGTAATTACGTCTATTTCGCAAGCTGTAGTGTATCTAGGCGAAGACGTTATTCGCCAGTTTGTCCGCGTACTAGCTCTCAGTGACTTAGGTATAGATAAACCGACGGAGCTCACTAAATTTGCACTTGTGCGAGCAAGGTTAATAGAGTTAATTTTAACTGAAGAAAGTCGTGATTTGGCTCAGCAAGGCTATTTAGTTGGGTTGTTCTCAATGCTTGATGCCATTTTGGATATTGAATTAAATAGTATTGTTAAAGAATTTACACTAAACAAAGATATCACTGATGCCTTATTATATGGCTCTGGGGTGCTAGGCGATTGCTTAATCCTTGCCAAAGCTATTGAAAATAAAAACTGGTCATTAGTTGATACAACCTTAAAAGAAATCAATCCACAGCTCCCAATTGAGAAACTTTATAACTTTGTTTTAGAGTCGATGCTTTATAGTGATGATGTAATAGAGGTTGTGGTTGATTAAATATGCGTAATTGGTTGTCGGTTATAAGTGTAGTGGTTGCTCTTTGTTTATTGTTTCCTGGTATTACAAAACCAGTATTAACAATAGAGGGCAACATAGATAAATCAAAGTTAGCGCAAGCGGGTATTGAAATGCTGGCTGAAGAGGGCGATGGCCGGACTCGCAGCATGCTAATGATGTTCTCGAATATGCTAGGGCTTGATAAGTTAGAGGGCGAGATTAGCGCCTATAACAAAACACAAAGTATTTTAGGTACAGTTAAAGAACTTGCTAATAATAACAATTTACTTGTAGCTGCTTTAGTGGGGTTGTTTTCTATTGTTATTCCAAGCTTGAAGCTGCTATTACAATTGCTTTATTGTTGCCTACCTTTGAATGGGTTTAAGCAAAAGCTCGGTCTGGTTATTTGTGCATTAAGTAAGTGGAGCATGGTTGATGTATTTGTTATTGCATTAATAGTGACTTATCTAGCAGGTAACGCTCATGGTAAAAGTGGTGAGCTACTTGTTATGAATGCACAATTTGGTGAGGGCTTTTGGTATTTTAGCGCATATTGTATATTTGCAATTATAGCGAGTAACTTAATTAAAACACCTGATAAACCGCAGTTTACATAATTAAAGTATTTGTGGTTGCCGTTAGGTTATCTTACAATCATTTTAAAATTTATTAAAAGGCATAATGTTGCAACGTTTTTACTCTAGTTTACTCATGATAACTTTACTGCTCATTTTTGTGGGTCAGGCAGTTGCGTCTGTAGCTATGGTATGCGAAATGCCACATATGCCAACGAAAACAGCAATGCATGCCCAAATGCCAATGACACAAAGTAGTGATACAACAGCTGTCGCTAGCATGTCTGAAAATATGATGCAGATGGATTGTTGCGACGACGAAAGTACGCCACAAAATGATTGCAAATGCCCTATTAGTGGCTGCGCTGCTAATTCAATGGTTAATGTTGATACTTTATTTCGCGTTATTTTACTTGAATCTGAAAAAGTAAATATAAGTGTATTTACTACACAAATTAATATACCTCGTTCACTCTACCGCCCTCCTATGTCTGCTTAATAGCAGGATAGGTGTAATATCAATTTTATTGAAAACATGCTCATTCTCGCGAGTTAAATACCTCTCTAACTGCGTTAAAAATTACTTATATAAAGTAACTATACTGCGTAATTTTTTCCTTGTTATAGAGCTATTTTCCTACCGCAATAATAGATTATTAATTCAATGCAATTGATATAAAAGGTTTTTGTAAAACTCCTAAACACCTTTTTTGCTTCCTAATTTAAGAATTTCTTTTATTTTTAGATGGAGCAGGTGATGAACCACGCTGTAAGTATTAAAGCCGTATTATGTAGTGTTGTGTTATTTAGCACAGCTGTTAATGCGCAAAAAAATTCAAATAACCTAAATATCGATACGCTAAAGCAAGCCCGCAATGAGCAAACGCTTAGCTTAACGCAAGCGCTTAATTATGCACTAACGCATGAGCCATGGCTAAAAGCGAGTGGCTACCAAGAAGATGCCGCAATAGCGCAAAGTATTGCCGCAGGCACCTTACCCGATCCTGTTTTAACGGTTGGCTTACTTAACTTGCCTACTAACGGTTATGCATTTGATCAAGAAGGGATGACGCAGCTTAAAGTCGATTTGAGCCAAAAGTTTAGCCGAGGGAATAGTTTAGCACTTAAACAAAAGGCATTAGCTCAGTCTGCTCAACAATATCCTTGGCAGCGCGCCGATCGCCTAGCACAAGTAAAAGCAATTGTGATTGAGTCGTGGTTAAACGCGTATCGTGCTCAGCGAAGTATTGCTTTAATTGAGCAAGATAAAGGATTATTTACTCAGCTTATTGAAATTACCGAAGCAAGCTACGCAAGTACCTTAGGTAAAACACGCCAGCAAGATATTATTCGTGCGCAATTAGAACTCACTCGCCTTGAAGATAAGCTGGTTATGCTTGAGCAGCAATTTGAAAGTGCTAAAAACCGTTTAGCACAGTGGTTACCTATGAATATGCTTATGCAGCCTTTAAATGCCGAATTTACTAAAACCACAGGGCTGGTTGATTTTGCAAACCTTGAATTTGATAAATTAATACAGTTGCTTATGGCGCATCCCGCAATTATTGCGATAGACAAAACCGTCACCGCAAAGCAAACCGAAGTTGCACTCGCCAAGCAAAGTTACAAACCTCAAATGGGCGTTAATGTGGGTTATGGTTACCGAGATGATACGCCGATGGGGGAGTCGCGAGCTGATTTACTTTCAGTAGGATTTAGCATTGATTTGCCATTGTTTACTGATAACAGACAAGATCAACAGGTTAAATCGGCTATTGCTAGTGCAGAAGCTACTAAAACACAAAAGCTGGTGGCGCTTCAAAAACTCAAAGGCATGTACTTTAAGGAGTTTAGCCAACTCGCTCGTTTGCAAAAACGCGATGCGCTTTATCAAAGTACGTTATTACCGCAAATGTCAGAGCAATCTCAAGCAACACTTAATGCTTATACGCGCGACGATGGGGATTTTTCTGACGTGATGCGCGCGCGTATTAGTGAGCTTAACGCCAAAATAGACGCGCTTAATATTCAAGTAGATCAGCATATTATTACCGCTCGCCTTAATTATTATGCAAGTAGCTTAGACCCCCAAGTAATGAGCGAGCAAACTGGAGAATTACACAATGAATACTAATTTAAAGTTACTTGTTGCTGCCTTAGTTGGTGCGGGCGCATTTGCGTTAATTGGCGCCTTAGTAATGCAGTTTTTACCTAGTAACTCGGCAATGCATGAACAGCAAAGTGCTGAAAAACAGCCCTTATATTGGGTAGCCCCTATGGATAGTAATTACAGGCGTGACGCGCCAGGGCTGTCGCCAATGGGAATGGATTTAGTCCCTGTATATGAAAACGATAGCAATGCTCAGGATGGACCAGGTGCAGTAACTATTTCGCCTGCAGTAGTTAATAACTTGGGGGTAAGAACCGCCAAAGTGCAGCTTAAAACACTTCACAGCGATATAAATACTGTAGGGTATGTGCAATATAACCAAGACCAACTTATTCACATTCATCCGCGTGTAGAGGGCTGGATTGAAAGCTTGTACGTTAAAGCGCAAGGAGCACAAGTTAAAGCCGGTGAGCCTTTATATACTTTGTATTCACCACAATTGGTGAATGCACAGGAAGAGTTTTTATTGGCGGTGAATCGTAATAATACCGTGTTAATTCGCGCAGCAAAGGCACGTTTAGAGTCGTTAAATGTGTCTGATGGATTTATCGAGCGCTTACAAAAAAATAAAAAGATAATGCAAAACATTACTTTTTACGCAAAGCAAAGTGGTGTGGTAGATGAGCTAACAGTACGAGAAGGCTTTTACGTTAAACCAGGCACATCAATGATGAGTATTGCTCAGCTTGATGAAATTTGGGTAGAGGCAGAAGTATTCGAGCGCCAATCAGAACAGGTTAGCGTGGGCTTGCCCGTTACAATGACGCTTGATTACTTAAAAGGTCAAAAGTGGGAAGGCAAGGTTGATTACATTTACCCCGCGCTTGATGCTAAAAACCGAACGCTGCGTGTAAGGCTTAGGTTTGAAAATGCAGATCATCGGTTAAAACCAAATATGTTTGCACAAGTGAGCATTCACGCTAAAGCGAGTAAGGCGCAATTTACAGTACCAAAAGAAGCGGTAATTCGCACGCAGCATCAAAACCGTGTAGTTATTGCATTAGGTGGGGGTCGTTTTAAATCGGTAGAAGTCGAAGTTGGGCAAATTAATAGTAATGAAGCGGTCATTTTGTCAGGCGTGACGACAGGTGACACGGTAGTGACCTCAGCGCAATTTTTAATAGATTCTGAGTCGAGTAAAAGCTCCGACTTTAAACGAATGGAAATACCTAGTTCTGGTATTAGCTCAGGTATGGGGTCGGATTCTGGTTCAGGCTCTAATATGAACATGGATATGCAGCCACAAAGCGCCACGGTTAACGGCACTATTAATGCCATAGATATACAAAATCGCATTATAAATATTAGTCGAGAAGCCATTGAAAAATGGAATCGAGAACCCGCCACAATGGACTTTGTATTAGCGCCAGATATTGATATTAGTCAGTTTGAAAATGCCCAGTATATTAATTTTACTTTTAGCATTATTAACGATGAATTTGTAATTACTAAAGCGCAAAACGCAGAGCTGATTGATCATTCTACTATGCAACCTATGCAACCTATGCAACCTATGCAACCTATGCAACCTATGCAACCTATGCAACACAGTTCTCACTAGGAGCCATTATGATAACTGCCATTATTCGCTGGTCTGTTGGCAATCGCTTTTTTGTGTTGTTGCTTACATTAATTTTACTAGGTGGAGGGTTGTTTGCGATAAAAAATACGCCCGTGGATGCCTTGCCTGACTTATCTGATGTTCAGGTCATTATAAAAACTACTTACCCGGGGCAAGCGCCGCAAGTAGTGCAAGACCAAGTCACATTTCCGCTCACCACTGCAATGCTTTCTGTGCCGGGTGCACAAACTGTAAGGGGTTTTTCGTTTTTTGGTGACTCGTACGTTTACGTTATTTTTGATGAAAAAACTGATTTGTATTGGGCGCGTAGCCGAGTACAAGAATACCTAAGCCAAGCAGCAAACCGATTACCCGATAGCGCTACGCCAGAGCTTGGCCCTGATGCAACAGGCGTAGGTTGGATTTACTTATACGCACTAATTGATAAAACAAATAAACACGATATTAGTCAGCTACGAAGCTTACAAGATTGGTTTTTAAAGTTTGAGCTACAAACCGTATCAGGAGTCTCTGAAGTGGCTGCTGTTGGTGGCATGGTTAAGCAATATCAAGTTAATGTAGAGCCTGATAAATTACGTGCTTATGGTATCCCGCTTAGCCTTATTCAAACGGCGATTCAACAAGGCAACCAAGAGATGGGTGCCTCAGTAGTTGAAATGGCTGAAGCTGAATACATGGTAACAAGCACAGGCTACATTAAAAGTGTTGCCGATTTGGAAGCTATTCCGCTTGGTGTAAACGCTAATGGTACTGCGCTGCAATTGCGTGATGTAGCCGATATTAGAGTCGGGCCGCAAATGCGCCGTGGTATTGCAGAGCTTAATGGCGAAGGCGAAGTAACCGGTGGCATCGTTATTATGCGCTATGGCGAAAATGCACAAAAAACCATTGAGCTGGTAAAAGCAAAATTAGAATCGCTTAAAAAGGGATTGCCAGAGGGCGTTGAAATAGTCCCTGTGTACGATCGCTCCAACTTAATAAATAACGCGGTAGATAATCTAACAAGTAAGCTAATTGAAGAGCTGATTGTAGTTGCTTTAGTGTGTGTGGTGTTTTTGTTTCATGTGCGCTCATCATTGGTGGCAATTATTACGTTACCGCTTGGCATTTTAACGGCATTTATAATTATGTATTGGCAGGGGATTAACGCCAATATTATGTCTTTAGGGGGAATTGCAATAGCGATAGGCGCAATGACCGACGGCGCTATCGTCATGATTGAAAATATGCACAAACATATGGAAAAAACGCCACTTACCAGCGAAAACCGCTGGGAAGTTGTGGCTAAATCGGCGAGTGAAGTGGGTCCTGCATTATTTTTTAGTTTATTAATTATTACCGTCAGCTTTATGCCGGTATTTATTTTAGAAGCGCAAGAAGGACGTATGTTTGCGCCACTGGCTTACACTAAAACCTATGCTATGGCAGCGTCTGCTGGGCTTGCGATTACCTTAGTGCCGGTATTAATGGGTTACTTTATTAGAGGTAAAGTTATTTCGGAGCAAAAAAATCCAGTTAACCGATTACTCGTCGCAGCGTATCGCCCACTACTTAACTGGGTGCTTAAATCTCCAAAAATGACATTGGTACTCGCGGTGGTTGTTTCTGTTATTGGCTTTTACCCGGTAAACAAAATAGGCAGTGAATTTATTCCGCCACTCGATGAGGGCGATTTAATGTATATGCCCACAACGTATCCTGGTTTATCGGTAGGTAAAGCGCGCGAAATACTACAGCAAACCGACAAGCTAATTGCCACAGTACCCGAGGTTAAAACAGTATTTGGTAAAGTTGGGCGAGCAGAAACAGCAACAGATCCTGCACCGCTTACAATGATAGAGACGTTTATTCAGTTAAAACCAAAAAACGAATGGCGCGAGGGTATGACCCTTGAAAAACTAAAAAAAGAACTCGACGGTTTGGTTAAGTTTCCGGGGTTGACGAACGCGTGGGTAATGCCAATTAAAACACGTATTGATATGCTCGCAACCGGTATTAAAACCCCTGTGGGCATTAAAGTTGCGGGACCAAAGTTGAGTGAAATTCAAAAAATTGGTCAACAAATAGAAGTGCTTTTAAAAGATGTGCAAGGCACCGCATCGGTTTACTCAGAGCGAGTAGCAGGTGGGCGTTATATAAAAGTAGATATAAATCGTGAAAAAGCGGCGCGTTATAGTTTAAACATTAGCGACGTACAGCAAGTTGTATCTACAGCAATTGGTGGTACAAACGTAACACAAACCGTAGAAGGGCAAGAGCGCTACCCAGTTAATTTGCGTTACCCGCAAGCATACAGAGACTCGCCAGAAGAACTAATGTTGTTACCCATTGTAACGCCTACAGGGCAGCGTATAGCACTTGGTGATGTAGCCAATGTATTTATTGAAGATGGACCGCCTGGTATAAAAAGCGAAAATGCACGTTTAAACGGTTGGAGCTTTATTGATATAGATGGCGTTGATATTGGTACTTACGTTGAGCACGCTCAGCAAGTGCTCGATAAAGACCTAATACTACCAGCTGGCTACTCAATTACGTGGGCTGGGCAGTATGAATACATGCAGCGCGCTAAAGACAAACTGACTTATGTATTACCACTTACATTAGCAATAATTATTGTGTTGCTTTACCTTAATTTTAGAAGCTTTGCTGAGGTCACTATTATTATGGCTACGTTGCCACTGGCAATGATTGGTGGCGTATGGCTAATGTATTTAGAGGGCTTTAACTTTTCAGT